>NZ_JAHUWW010000020.1:0-481 GCF_019218805.1 Acidovorax sp. sif0632
CAGCGACGCCATGCTGCATGAGGTGTCGCACTTCGCCCTTTTTCTTCTCTCATATTCCTAACCAGCACCATCTCCCTCCCCCGCTTTTTACCTTTACGCCATGTTCACCTCCTCCCTCCAACTCTTTTCCTATACCTTTTCTCTCTCCACTTTCTATTCACTTTTCCATCCATTTTCTTATATCATTCCCCTCCTCCTTCTCCTTTTCCCCTCCTTCTCTCTCTCCCTCTCCTCCTCCCCTCCATCCCTACCTCTCCTTTCCTTTTCCCCTTCCCTCCCCTCCTTCCTTTCCTTTTTCTCCCTTTTCTCTCCCTCTTTCCTTCTCTTTTCCTTCTCCCCTCTCTCTTCTTTCCTCCCCTTTTTCTTTCCCTCTCTCCTTCCTTCCTCTTCCCCTTGCTCACGCGCCTCTGCAGCACCCTCAGTCCCAGGCTGGCTGCCACCTCCCCTTCACACCTCACCTCCCTTGCTCCTTTCCCTTCGC
>NZ_JAHUWW010000021.1:0-442 GCF_019218805.1 Acidovorax sp. sif0632
GCAGGGCGGCCTGCTCGTTGGCGTCGAGGACGATCGTCGAGGCCTCGTCGGAGGCGCCGGCCAGCACCTGCTCGGCCTGGTGGCGCGCGCGGCCGGCCTCGGCGCGGTCGCGCTCGGCCTCGACCTTCAGCAGGCGGGCCTCCTCGCGGAGGCCGGCGAGGTCGGCGGTGAGCCGCTCGGCCTCGAGGCGCGCCTCGCTGACGAGCTGGTCGGCCACCTGCTGGGCCCGCGCGAGCAGGGCCGAGGTGGAGGCCTCGCCGGGCGTGGTGAGGGGGACGTCGTCGTTCATCCCACTGCTCCTCTCCGGCCGAGTCCGAGGCCCTCATCCTCTCAGGGCACCCCTGAGGGTGACAAAGGGCCCGTCCACCGACGCCGACGCTTCACCATGGGATGTCGCTGAATGGGCACGTGCCACGGTCAATTGACCGTGGCACGTGCCTGT
>NZ_JAHUWW010000022.1:0-291 GCF_019218805.1 Acidovorax sp. sif0632
TGGGGCTGGCGTGGGGGGCTGCTGCCTGGGCGCTGGCAGTGCCAATGGCTGGGTTCTCGGGAGTGATCTGCAGGGGTTTGGTCTGCACCAGGTCGATACCGAGACCTGCTGCGTTCTCCGGGGTGACGGTCAGGGGCTTGGTGTGTGCAAAGTCGATGCCCAGGCCTGCTGCGTTCTCCGGGGTGACCTGCAGAGGCTTGGTCTGTGCCTGCACCATCAGGGCCAGTGTGGTGCTGGGGGTGTGGTCGGTGGGGGCGAAGAGGGAGGTGCTGGCCAAGGCCGTGTCAGCGT
>NZ_JAHUWW010000023.1:0-255 GCF_019218805.1 Acidovorax sp. sif0632
ACTGACCGTAGGCCGCTATCTGCTGCTGCTTGTCCAGTCCGGCCGTTGCCAATGCCGCCAGCGGACCTTGGCCCTTGCCCACCACTGCTTCGGTGATGGCTTGCGTTTCGGGGGCCATGCTGCCGTTCAGGGCGATGCCGCCGTCGATTTCGTCGCTCCAGTTCGATAGCGTTTCGCCCGAGATTTGCAGCCCCTGTCCTCCGAGCCCTGGCCGCAGGCCCAGCCCCTGCGCATCCACCTCACTGGCCCCCAGGT
>NZ_JAHUWW010000002.1:0-1028734 GCF_019218805.1 Acidovorax sp. sif0632
TGCAGGGCTATCAACATGGCTTCACTCCCCGGGTGGATTGCAAGGACTCTATCAACTCCTTTAGAACCGCTCGCGCCATGAAGAGTGGATAGCGTTTGGAGTCTATGCAATCGTCCGGGATGCGACACATAGGTACATCCCGGGGCGCCGATCGGTCATGGCATAGGGCGAGTTTCTGCGCTTGACCATGCGTTTTGTTCCTTTTGCCCGTAGTGCGTGTCGCCCGCAATCGTGCACAAGCTGCCAGCAGTTGCTCAAACCAGCGTTTGCGCCGTATCGGCTGCTGTGGGGAAACGCTTCAGACTGTGGGAGCGTTTGGCGCAATAGCTGCACATGGGCGGAGGAGCTTTGCTGTGCATGCGGTATCTGCGGCCTTGCTGCCAGTTGGTGCAGCAGCCAGCGCACGCAGTAGTGCGCCAGCACCCAGCAGCTATCGGAAACTCCTAAATTGATAGCTGCTAGCGCTCGTCTATCAAAAGCTAGCGGCCAATTTGGTCTAAAAAATGCCAAGGCAAGCAGGCTCCATCCCCTGCTGGCTCTGACCCTCGTCTTTGCCGGTGCAACCTCCCACGCCATCAGCCTCCCCGGCATTCCCCCGGCCAGCCACAACCACCCACACCTGCTGGGCGACGGCCTGACCAGCTACCGCTACGACAGCGAAGATTGCCTGGAAAGCACCAGAAACCGACGGGTCAGGTTGAAGAGTTTCCGAGGCATTCCAACACCAACAAAAAGGGCTCCCAAGGGGAGCCCAGTTTGCTTGGCCAGCGCAGGAGTGTTTGTCTAAAACACCTCCCATGGCAGCGCCACCCGCAAATGCAAAGTGCCACCACCATGGGAAGTCCCGCAACTGCTTTAACCAAACTCAAGCAGTTGGTCTGCCAATTACATGGCGCTGAATTCGCCGTGGGGGATCTGGCCGGTGCGCAGGGCTTCCGCAGCCTGGGCACGCACGGCAGCGCGGTCAGCGGTGGAGGTGTAGGTCACCACACGCGAACCAGCAGGTTCCTGGCTGCGGGTCTGGGCGACGGTTGCGGCTTCAGCGGCCACTTCAGCGCGGGTGCGGTTCGTTTCGAACTTCAGGGCGAATTGCGAGCTGTCGGCTTCGTCAGCATGGGCGCCAAAAGAAGCGAAAGCGGCAACAGCAGCGACGGAGAGGAAACGGGCGGTCTTGTTCATGATGAAAATCCTTGAAGGTTAAAAAGCGTCTCAAAAAAGCCGGGTCAAAAACCATTCCTGAACCGGGTTCGGTGAGTCGCCTTGCGGGTTCGGCTCATCGATGGGATGAACTGTACGCCGATGGTGTTCACGGAAAAACTACCTGGTCGCGAACTAACTGTTCCAGTATTGGAAACAATCTTTGAGGCCGCCTTGACCTCCTGGGCCACGCCGGTGCGCCGTGATGGCGAGCGATATTGGTGGAATGGGTGAGGTGGGGGCTGAGATGACATCGCCCCGCAGCGTGGCGGGGGGCATCTGCCGGTTTGCGGCAGATGCCCTATATCAATCCCCCAGCAATTCGCCCACGGCCTTCAGGTCTTCGACCCGGTCGCACACGGCCTTCACGGCCATCATCACCGGGATGCCCAGCAGCAGGCCCCACAGGCCCCACAGCCAGCCCCAGGCGAGCACGCTGACGAACACGGCCACGGGGCTCATGCTGCTGGTGCGGCTGGTGAGCCAGGGGGTCAGCAGGTTGCCCACCAGGGTGTGGATGACCAGCGATGCACCGCCGATGGCCAGGGCCATGTCCAGGGTGCCGAACTGCAGGAAGGCCACCAGGGCCGATGCGCCGGTGACCAGGGCGGAGCCGATGTAGGGGGCGAGGTTGAGCACCCCGGCCGCCACACCCCACACGGCGGCGTTCTCCAGGCCCAGGGCCCAGTAGGCAAGGCCTGTGGCCACGCCCACCAGCACGCTGGTGAACACCTGCACCATCAGGTAGCGCTGGATCTGGTTGGTGATGTCTTCCAGCACGTGGATGGTGACCTTGCGCCGCTCCAGGCTGGTGCCCGCGATGCGCAGCAGCTTGTTGCGAAACAGGTTGCCCGATGCCAGCGCAAAGTAGGTAAGGAACACCACCACCGTGAGCTGCCCCAGCGCGGACATGAGCCCCATGGTGCCGCTCCACAGGTAGTCGCGGATGTTGAAGGGCGGGCGCTCTACCACCACGCGCTGCACGCCGCGCCGGGGGGGGCTGGCGGTGGCGCTGTTTTCGTTGGCGGCCTGTTCGATCTGCGTGGCGGCCTTTTGCATGGTGTCGAGCGGGCTGCTGGCGCCGGTGCGCGCCTTGAGGCTGTCGCGCACCTTCTTGGCGGCCACGGGCAGCGAGTCCACCAGTTGCGCGGCGCCGTCGCTCAGCGACCAGGCTGCGCTGGCCAGGCCCACCACGATGGCGATCAGCAGCACACCCGCCCCCAGCCAGCGGGGCACGTAGCAGCGCCGCAAGACCTCCACCACGGGCCGCAGTGCCGTGGTGAGCAGCAGGCTGAGCATGATGGGGATGAACACGGCGCTGGCCCAGTGCAGCAGGGCCACGCTGGCAAACAGCGCCAGCAGCGCGAGCGAGAGGTTGCGCACGTCCACGGGCATGTGGAGCATGAGCGGGCCGGGGAGGGATGCGGTGGTTGCGGGCGCGCCGCTTGGTGGTTGCGCAGGCGGTGGGGGGCTGTCGGGGGTTGGGCGGGATTGGGCGGGTGGGGCCGCTTCGTCCGCTTGGGCCATTTGGGCCATTTGGGCCATTTGGGCCATTTGGGCCACTGGTGCGGGGCCGTCCGCCGCAGGCGCGTGGGGGGGCAAGGTCGGGGCTGCGTCAGCTGCGGGGCTGTCTGGCTGTGGGGGCTCGGCAGCGGGGGCGGGTGGGGATGCAGGGGTGGGCTCGGTCATCATGCGCGGATTGTGATGGGACTCGGGCCTGCAGGGTTGTAGGTCGGGCTGACATGCAGCGTGTCGGCGGAGGGATGTGGCGGTTCGCACGCTCTGGCGGGTGGTTTGCCCGGCGACCCGCCAGCGGTGCCTTTGTGGCAGGGTTCGGCGCCCTGCCCGGTGGCATCAGCACAGCGGCAGCGGGCGCTTCTTGTTGAGTGCATCCACCGTGCCCAGCAGTTGCTGCCAGTAGGTGGGCAGTGACGACCACGAGGCGCCGATGGCCAGGTTGGTGGCATAGACCATGCCGGTGTTCAGGCGGGGCCGGTGGGCGTGCTTCACGGCGGCCTGCATGTCCGTGCAGGTGCTGGCGGTGTGGACCAGCATGGCCTGGGCGGTATTGTCCTTGGCGTAGACCCAGGTGCTGGCGGGCTGGGGGTCTGTGGCCTGGTAGGCGGCGGCATTGCCTGCGTAGGTGACCAGCGTGTCGGCCACACCCGCATAGGCCGCTACGGGGTAGGTGCCTGGGTTGCCGATCACGGTGGGTGCGTTGGGCGGCGTGGCGCCTTTGCTCATGCCCGAGGCCCGGGCCTTGGCGTAGTTGTAGACGTCCTGAAAGTACGCCAGCCGTGCGCTGTCGGTGGCCATGCCGTCCAGGAAGAAGCCGTCGAGCTGGTCGGGGTAGAGGCGGATGTAGTTGTCGATGGTGGCCTTCACGTCGGCCACCGAGCGCGACCCGCCGCTGCCCGAGGTGGCCACGTAGGCGACGACTTTGTTGGTAGTGCCCGCCACAGCCTTGAAGTCTTTGATGGCCGTGAGCAGGTCGTCGTCAACCTCGGAGTCCGCGGTCAGCACGCCGTCGCTGGCACTGGCCACGGCGGTGATCTGCACGTCCGGGTAGCTGGCTGCGCCGCTGGTGAGGGTGGCCCAGGGCGATGAGGTGCCGCTGGCGCTGAAATACGCGGGCACCAGCACCTGCAGGTTTTTGTGGGTGGGGCGCACGTAGTACGTGAGGCTGTCGCCCGCCGTGTTGGCGCTGCTGGTGGCCGTGGCGCTGACCTGGAAGGTGGCGCTGGGCGGCAGGCTGCTCACGGTGAGCGTGGTGCTGGCCACGCTGGCCACGGTGGTGGGCGCCACGGGGGAGAAGGTGGCGGCTGCGGAGGGGTTGACGGTAAAGGTGACCACCGTGCCGTTGGGGGCTGCGCCGCCGTTGACGGTAACGTCGGCCGCCAGCGGCTCGGATGCGCCGGGTTCGAGCACGTTCTCGGTGGGCTGCACGAAATGCAGCGTGACGGGCGCGCTCGCGGGTGGCGGTGGGGCTGTCGTGTTGTTGTCCTTGTCCGTGGCGCCGCCGCAGCCCGCCAGAGCCGCAGTGAGGGCCATCAATGACGCGAGGCGGTGGGTGCGGGTTGTGGTGAGCATGGTCTTCACGGAGGGTTGGTATGAATGGGTTGATTGTGAAGGCTTGCGCCAGCAGCTCCAAGGGCTGAAACGGCCGCTTTGGCCGGGAAAAACGGCCTTGTTGCGCCGATTACCGCAGGCGGTCGCCAGTACCATGGCCCACATGCCATCCTTCCTTCACCGCATTCCGGCCGCCGCAGCAGCCTTGCTGTGCGCAGCGCTGCTGGTCGGCTGCGGCACGCTGGACGTGCCGCGTGCCGACAACTACCCCGCCACCGGCCAGAAGAAAGCCCGCGCCGTGCACCACTGGGATGTGCTGGCGGGCGATGTGGCCGGGCGCGTGGCCGAAAAAATCGCATCCTGGCCCGAGGGCGAATACCCGCTGTACGTCACGGTGGCAGACAACTCCAGTTTCAACCAGAGCTTTCTCAAGTTGCTCAAGGTGCACCTGCTGAACCGGGGCGTGGCGGTGTCCACGGTGCCCACGGCGGTGGAGCTGGAGGTGCAGACGCAACTGGTGCAGCACGGGTCTGGCTCACCGCGCGGCTTGCCCGTGCCCATGGCCGGCACCATCATCGGCACTGGCGTGGGCGTGTGGCGCGACTGGGCGGTGCACTATTCCGACCGCACCCTGTTGCCGGGTGTGGCCACGGCCCTGGGCGTGGGGGCAGGGGTGGCGCTGGACATGGCCCAGCTCTACACCCAGGGCGCCGCCGCAGGCGGACCCACGCGCACCGAGGTGCTGATCACATCCACGCTCAAGTCGCGCGACCGGTACCTGGCCGGAACGGCCGATCTGTATTACATCGAGGGGGCCGATGCAGTGCTGTATCAGCCCGAGCGGCCGCCCGCGCCTGCACCGATGACGCCCGTCAAGACCTGGCGGGTGGTGGCGCCATGAAGGGCTTGTGGACGCCGCAACAAGTTCCCCGGGGCGCACGCGCCGCCAGCTGGTGGGCGGCTGCCGCCCTTGCGCTGGCGGGCCTGCAGGGCTGCGAGACCACCAACCCCATGCACAGCTACTACTACGGTGACCGGGCGGGCGGAATATCGCGCTCCAACCTCATCGAGCTGAATGAACGCGCCACCGATGCGCTGCTGCAGACCGCACCGCTGGATGCCAACCAGCCCGTGCTGGTGGCCACGCTGGTCAATGTGGACCGGCTCACTGAATCGTCGCGGCTGGGCCGCATCTTCTCGGAGCAGATCGCGGGCCGCATGGTGCACCGGGGTCTGAAGGTGACCGAGGTGAAACTGCGCGAGAACCTGCTACTGCAGCGCGACCAGGGTGAGCTGCTGCTGTCGCGCGAGGTGCGCGAGGTGAGCCAGTCGCAGAACGCGCAGGCCGTGGTAGTGGGCACGTATGCGGTCTCCACGTCGGTGGTGTACATCAGCCTCAAGCTGGTGAACCCGGTGGGCAACACCGTGGTGGCGGCGCACAACTATGCCGTGCCAATGGATGAAAACGTGCGCGCGCTGTTGGCTGGGAGGTAGCAGGGCGCTCGCAGGCCTCAGCCGGATTTGATTAATTTGATAGCTGCTCGCGCTTGTTTTGTAAGCGCAAAGTGCCAATGTGACTTCGATTCTTGAATGCTCGACCCGACCGGGCGGGCCTTACGAACTGGCGCTGCCTTCCCCCTGCCAGGGATGCCAAGCAAGGGCCGCCCCGCAGCGAGGGCATCGTCCCCCTTCCCGAATCGCGTAGCGGTTCGAGAGAAGGGGGAAGCGGCAAAGCCGCTCAGGGGGATGTACTTAATGCAGCATCAGTGCGCCAGCCGTCTTGCTCTTGCCGGCGCGGGCGGGTGGATTGCACAGGCCGCAGGTGAAGTGGCGGTTCTCATACAGCTCGGTCACGAATTGGCCGCTGCACTGGCTGCACTTGGTGCGCGTCAGCATGCCGGCGTCCACAAATTTCACCAGGCGCCAGGCGCGCGTGAAGGAGAGCAGGGGTTCGATCTCGGCCGTGGCGACCTGCTCGTTGTACAGGCGGTAGGCTTTGGTCAGCAGCTCCACCGAATCCAGGTCCACGCCCTTGGACAGGTATTCGTAGATGTTCAGGAACAGCGAGCTGTGGATGTTCTCTTGCCAGGTCAGGAACCAGTCGGTGGAGAAGGGCAGCTGGCCTTTCGAGGGTGATTTGCCCGCGATCTCTTTGTACAGCCGGATCAGCCGTTCATACGACAGCGTGGTTTCCGATTCAAGCACCTGCATGCGGGCGCCCATCTGGATCAGCATGGCCGCGCGTTCGATCTGCTTGGATTCGTTCAGCACGCTCTTGGCGGGGGCTTTGGCAGCGGGTGCGTTGGTGGACATGGCGGGCTTTCGGTGGAGACTGGGGGAAGAGGGCTGCGGGCAAGTGCTTCAGAGCACTTCCGACACGCGGCTGGCCATCAGGATGTTGGCGTGCAGCGTGTTGGTGGCTTCGTTGCCCACCTTCTTGGCTGAGTGGTTGGTGAGCAAGCTCCACACCAGGTTGTCGTCCACGCGGAAGCTGCAAAGAAGCGTGTTGCGGGAGGCCAGTTTCATCACTTGCGCTGGCGACAGCGATGCCAGAATGTCGGCAGACTCTTCGTTCATGCCCAAGCGGAACACGGCTTCGGCCTTGTCCTGACGGATCAGGGTTTGGGCCAACATCAGGTAGGTGAGGTTGGCTTCGCGGATTTCAGCGAGGATTTGTTCGTTGGTCATGGCAGCTTCCTTTTTCCAGTACCGGGTCTTGCGTTGCCTGCTGATTGCAGGTTTTGCGTGATCCGTTGAAATGGATTGTGAAACCGCCCCAATCAGAAATTAAGTCGGGGTTTGGCTGTGCCGCGTGTCTGGTTCTGCGGTGGGCCGTGTAGGAATTTGCCCTACACGCACATCAGGTGCAGGCTGGCATTTCAGGCGATGGCCGCTGCTGTGGCAGTGGGCCCAGGCTGCCCACTTCTGTTCATGGTTTTGATAGCACCCTCAAAACCATCTTTTTTGCACTTTTACAACCTGCGCTGCCGTGCTGGACGCTGGATCAGCCTTTTTCGACCGGGCGCGTGGGGTCTGAACACCACTCGCTCCAGCTGCCGGCAAACAATGCCGTCTGGCCGAGGCCGGCTATCTCCATGCCCAGCAGATTGGGCACGGCGCTCACGCCGCTGCCGCACTGGTGCACCACGGTGGCGGGGTCACGGCCGCCCAGCAGCGCTTCAAATTCAGCGCGCAGCACGTCAGCAGGCTTGAAGCGGCCATCCGCGCCGATGTTTTCGGCAAAGGGGCGGTTCAGCGCGCCCGGAATGTGGCCGGCCACGGGGTCCAGCGGCTCCACCTCTCCCCGGTAGCGGGCACCTGCACGGGCGTCGATCACGGTCTGGCCGGGCTGCTGCAGGCGCGCAAGCACCTCGCTGGCCGTGGCCAGCTGGCGCAAGGGGGCACCCAGCTGGAAGTTGGTCTGGAAGTGCGCGGGCTCTTCGCCGCTGTTCACCGCCCCACCGGCGGCCTGCCAGGCTTGCAGCCCACGGTCGAGCACGGCCACGGCTTCATGCCCCGCCCACTTGAGCATCCACCACAGGCGGCCACAGTAGTTGGCGCCCTGGCGGTCGTACACCACGGCCTGCATGCCATTGGCAAAACCCACGCTGGATAGCCACATGGCAAAACGCTCGCGGCTGGGCAGGGGGTGGCGTCCACCGGATGCCGGCTGGTCGGCTTCCTGGGCGGTCAGCGTGCCGTGAGCGCCGGGGGCACCGTGTTTGGCGCTGAGGTCGTTGTCGAGGTTGGCGTACACCGCGCCGGGGATGTGCGCCTGCGCGTACTGCTGGGCACCGGCCGTGGGTTGCATCAGTTCGAAGCTGCAGTCAAACACCATCAGCGGAGCACCGCTGGCGATCAGGGATTGCAGGTCGGGGGCAGAGATGAGCGTGGTGTAGGTGGTCATCGGCAGAAAATGGGCAAAGTGACGGAGTGCGTCGAAAGGGGCTCCATTGTGGCCATCCCGGTGGGGCGTGTCGTATCTGTTTTTGTATCCGTCAGTGTTCTTCGGCAGGTGCCCCGGGCGCAGCCCGCGCGCGCAGGATGGTGGCCACGATGCCGCTGCCCACGATGAGGGCCATGCCGAACCAGCCGATGGGCGGGATCTTGTCGCCAAACAGCAGCACGCTGTAGACGGCGGCAAACACGATGCCCGAATACTGCAGGTTGGCCACCACCAGCGTGCCGCGCTGGGTCTTGGCGCTGGCGTAAGCCTTGGTCATGCACAGCTGGCCACCCGCAGCCAGCACACCGATGGGCAGCAGCCACAGCGCCTGCCAGCCCGGCCAGTCCGACACGCCGGTAAACAGCATGGCCCCTCCGCCCGCCACTGCAGAGCCCACGGCAAAGTAGAAAACGGTGCGCGATTCGGGCTCGCCCAGGCGCGACAGCGCCACCACCTGCATGTAGGCAAATGCGGCGGTCAGGCCGGACATCAGCCCGATCAGTCCGGCAAAGGCCTGGTTCTGGTCCAGGCTGGGGCGCAGCATCAGCACCACGCCCACGAATCCGGTGAGCACGGTGAGAATCAGCGGCCCTTGCAGGGCGGGCCGTGGAGATGCCGCAGAAGGGCGCCAGGCCAGCAGCGTGCCGCCGACCAGGAAGGCGGCGATCCACACGCTGCTCATGTAGTTGAGCGTCATGGCCGTGGCCAGCGGCAGGTGGGCAATGGCGTAGAACCAGGCGCCCAGCGACGCCACCCCCACCAGGCTGCGCCAGGCGTGCATGCCGGGGTATTGCGTGGCCAGCGTCACTTTTTGAGAGCGTGCCAGCAGCCACAGGATGGCCATGCCGATCAGGCCCCGGTAGCACACCAGTTCGGCCGAGTTGAAGAAGTCCGATGCGATCTTGACGCACACGCCCATGCTGGCAAACAAGAACGCGGCCAACACCATCCAGAGGGCTTGCATCGTGACGTGATCCTGTGAAAGGCCGCGCGCCGCACGTGGGGCATAGGATTGCACGGCTTGAAATAAAAATAGCTGCCAGCGCTTGCGGATCAAGCGGTGGCAGCTATTGTAATGAGAGCGGTCAGGGTAGTCGTCGCGAATGGATAGCGTTTACCTCGCTGTTCGAGACTTCACGGATCGACGGCACAGACTCAGGTTGGGGCCTCTCAAAACTGGCGGTGCTCAGGCCAGTGCCCCCGCGCGAGGGCCGCCAAGCCGCGGATGCGGCACTTCGCTTGCGTACGCCGGGGGGCGTCCCCCGTGGGGGAAGACGCGAAGTGGCTCAGGGGGGGCTTCCCATGACCTGGCGGTACCACTCGTGGAAGTGCTGCATGCCATCTTCCATGGGGCTCTGGTAGGGGCCGACTTCGTTGTCGCCGCGCGCCAGCAGGGCCTTGCGGCCTGCGTCCATGCGCTCGCCGATTTCGTCGTCCTCGATGCAGGTCTCCATGTAGGCGGCCTTTTGCGCCTCGACGAATTCGCGCTCGAAGGCAGCGATCTCCTCGGGGTAGTAAAACTCCACCATGTTCAGCGTCTTGGTGGGGCTGATGGGGTGTAGCGTGGACACGGTGAGCACATGCGGGTACCACTCGATCATGATGTGCGGGTACAGCGTGAGCCAGATGGCGCCGTACTTCGGCGGCTTGCCTTCGCGGTAGTCCAGCAGCGCCTTGTGCCAGCGCTCGTACACCGGGCTGCCGGCCTTGCCCAGGCGGTTGGCCACACCCACGGTTTGTACCGAGTAGTTCTTGCCGAACTCCCAGCGCAGGTCGTCACACGTCACAAAGCTGCCCAGGCCTGGGTGGAAGGGGCCGACGTGGTAGTCCTCCAGATAGACCTCGATGAAGGTCTTCCAGTTGTAGTTGCACTCGTGCAGCTCCACATGGTCGAGCACGTAGCCGTCAAAGTCCAGGTCGGCACGCGGGCCCATCTGGGCCAGGTCGGCGGCCACGTCGTAGCCGTTGTCTTCAAACAGCAGGCCGTTCCACTCGCGCAGCTTGTAGTTGTTGAGGTTCAGGCACGGGTCATGCGCAAAGTGGGGTGCGCCCAGCAGTTCGCCCTGGGGGTTGTACGTCCAGCGGTGCAATGGGCACACGATATTGCCGCCCGCGCTGCCCTTTTGCTGGGTGTTCAGCGAGCCTTTGCCCTTGAGCATGACGGCCTGGCGGTGGCGGCATACGTTGGAGACCAGCTCAATGCCGCCTTGGGCGTTGCGCACCAAGGCGCGGCCCTCGCCCTCCTGGGGCAGTGCGTAGTAGTCGCCCGTGTTGGGCACCGCCAATTGGTGCCCCACATAGCGGGGCCCGCGCTGGAAGATGGTGTCCAGCTCGCGCTGGAACAGCGCATCGTCAAAGTAGCTTGAAACTGGTAGTTGGCTTGCGGCCTGCTGCAGTTGAAGACTTAAATCAGACATGGGTGACCTGACCTAAAGACTCCCCACAGGGAGAAAGTGCGGGAGGTGCGCCGGGGAATGCGCATCTGGAAAAAAGGAAACCGGCTAGGGTGGCTAGCCGGCTCGACTGGAATGGGATTATAGGCGGTGGGGTTATTCCCGCACCCCCGCTACGTGAATAGAAAACATCGCTTTCTGAAAATAGAGCGGCGTCACGCATCGGACCGCGTCTGACACGAAGGGCGTACCGGTGCGCCTAAAATCATCGGTTTTTCACCCGCGCTCTGCCGCCCCCTCCATGCCCAAGGCCCCCGCAACCCCCGCTCCTCCCGCCGAACCTGCCAGCTACGAGGCGGCCCTGGAAGAGCTGGAGCAACTCGTGGCCCGCATCGAGTCGGGCCAGTTGCCGCTGGACCAGATGCTGGCCGGCTACCAGCGCGGCGCCACGTTGCTGGCGTTTTGCCGCCAGCGGCTCGAAGCCGTGCAGGACCAGATCAAGGTGCTGGATGAAGGGCAACTGCAACCATGGAACCAGGAATGAGCGCGGTGCCAATGAATTTCGAGAGCCAGCCGCTGGACATGAACCTCTGGAGCCAGAACCACCTGGCCCGGGTGGAGCAGGCCCTGTCGCAATGGGTGGGCGATGGCGCACCTGCCGGGCTGGGCGACGCCATGCGCTATGCCGTGCTCGATGGTGGCAAGCGGCTGCGGCCCCTGCTGGTGCTGGCGGCCTATGAGGCGGTCTGCAGTGGCGCACCGGCCTCTGCGGTGGTTGACGATGCCGCGCTGCGCGCTGGCCTGGACGAGGCGGCCCTGCGGGCCGCGTGCGCGGTGGAACTCATTCACGCCTACTCGCTGGTGCACGACGACATGCCCTGCATGGACAACGACGTGCTGCGCCGTGGCAAGCCCACCGTGCACGTGCAGTTTGGCGAGGCCCAGGCGCTGTTGGCGGGCGATGCCTTGCAGGCCTTTGCATTTGAGCTGCTCACGCCCGACAACACCCTCATCCCCGCCGCCACGCAGGCCACGCTGTGCAGGCTGCTGGCGCGGGCCGCCGGCTCGGCCGGCATGGCGGGCGGGCAGGCCATCGACCTGGCCAGCGTGGGTGTGGCGTTGACCGAAGACCAGTTGCGCCAGATGCACCGGCTCAAGACCGGCGCGCTGCTGCAGGGCAGTGTGCTCATGGGGGCGGCGTGCGGCCACGCCGTGGGCGCGGCCTACCAGGCGCTGTCCGACTACGGGGCCGCCATGGGCCTAGCGTTCCAGGTGGTGGATGACATCCTGGACGTGGTGGCCGATTCCGCCACGCTGGGCAAGACGGCCGGCAAGGATGCTGCGGCCGACAAGCCTACCTATGTGTCTTTGCTGGGGCTAGCGCGGGCGCAGGCCTATGCCCAGGAACTGCTGGCCGAGGCCCATGCGGCCCTGGCCCGCAGTGGCCTGCCCGATAGCCGCGCGCTGGCGGCCCTGGCGGACATGGTGGTGCGCCGCTCGCACTGAGCCTGGCCCGATGATCCGTGCTGCACCCTGTTCATGCCCGTTGCAGTGAAATCAATGCCAAATTGGCCTCCAGCGCTTTCCTTTAAAGCGCTGGCAGCTATGAAAAGAATAGTAAATGTCCACGATGTCCTTTCCCCTGCTGCAGACCATCAATGACCCGGCCGACCTGCGCCAGCTTTCGCGCGCAGATCTCAAGGCCCTGGC
The DNA here is from genome assembly GCF_019218805.1 of Acidovorax sp. sif0632. NCBI lineage: Bacteria > Pseudomonadati > Pseudomonadota > Betaproteobacteria > Burkholderiales > Comamonadaceae > Acidovorax > Acidovorax sp. sif0632. The sequence goes on from NZ_JAHUWW010000002.1 coordinate 12,316, forward strand.
GACCGAGTTGCGCGGGTTCGTGATCGAAAGTGTTGCGCGCACGGGCGGACACCTCAGCTCCAACCTGGGCACGGTGGAACTGACGATCGCGCTGCACCATGTCTTCAACACCCCTGAAGACCGCCTGGTGTGGGACGTGGGCCACCAGACCTATCCGCACAAGATCCTGACCGGCCGCCGCGACCGCATGCACACGCTGCGCCAGTTGGGCGGTATCTCGGGCTTTCCGCAGCGGGCCGAGAGCATTTACGACACCTTTGGCACGGCGCATTCGAGCACCAGCATCTCGGCCGCGCTGGGCATGGCGCTGGCCGCCAAGCGCAAGGGCGAAAACCGCCACGCCGTGGCGATCATCGGCGATGGCGCCATGAGTGCGGGCATGGCGTTTGAGGCACTGAACAACGGCGGTGTGGCCGATGCCAACCTGCTTGTGGTGCTGAACGACAACGACATGAGCATCAGCCCGCCTGTGGGCGCGCTCAATCGCTACCTCGCTCAGCTCATGAGCGGGCAGTTTTACGCGGCTGCCAAGAACGTGGGCAAGACCGTGCTGCGGCCCGTGCCGCCCTTGCTGGAGCTGGCCAAGCGCTTTGAGCAGCAGGCCAAGGGCATGGTGGTGCCTGCCACGCTGTTCGAGAAGTTCGGCTTCAACTACATCGGCCCCATTGATGGGCATGACCTCGATTCGCTGATCCCCACGCTGGAGAACATCAAGGGCCTCAAAGGCCCGCAGTTCCTGCACGTGGTCACCAAAAAAGGCCAGGGCTACAAGCTGGCCGAGGCCGACCCCGTGGCCTACCATGGCCCCGGCAAGTTCGACCCCTCCGTGGGCCTCACCAAGCCCGCCACGCCGCCCAAGCAGACGTTCACGCAGGTGTTTGGCCAGTGGCTGTGCGACATGGCCGCACACGACTCTCGCCTGGTGGGCATCACGCCCGCCATGCGCGAGGGCTCGGGCATGGTGGAGTTTGAAAAACGTTTCCCGGACCGTTACTACGACGTGGGCATTGCCGAGCAGCATGCCGTAACCTTTGCCGCCGGCATGGCCTGCGAAGGTGTCAAGCCGGTGGTGGCGATTTACTCCACCTTCTTGCAGCGCGGTTATGACCAGCTGATCCACGACGTGGCCCTGCAAAACCTGCCCGTGGTGTTTGCGCTGGACCGCGCGGGCCTGGTAGGCGCCGACGGTGCCACGCATGCAGGCGCGTACGACATCCCGTTTGTGCGCTGTATTCCCAACATGAGCATGGCCTGCCCCGCTGACGAGCGCGAATGCCGCCAACTGCTCAGCAGCGCCTTCGAGCAGGACCACCCCGTGGCCGTGCGTTACCCGCGTGGCAGCGGTGCTGGTGTGGCACCACTGGCGGCGTTGGATGGCCTGCCTTTTGGCAAAGGCGAGATCCGTCGCGAGCGCCAGGGCACCGATGCCAAGGCGCCGCGCATCGCGATCCTGTCGTTTGGCACGTTGCTGTACCCCGCGCTGGAAGCGGCCGAGGCTCTGGACGCCACGGTGGTCAACATGCGCTGGGCCAAACCCATCGACGAGGCCTTGTTGCGCGAGGTGGCCGAGCGCCACGATGCACTGGTCACGCTGGAAGAGGGCGCGATCATGGGCGGTGCGGGCAGCGCCGTGACCGAGGCGCTCCACAGCATGGGCATCGTGCGGCCCGTGCTGCAGCTGGGCCTGCCGGACGTGTTCATCGAGCATGGCGACCCGGCCAAGCTGCTTGCGTTGCAAGGGCTCGATGCCGAGGGAATCCGCCTTGCGATCGAGCGGCGGTTTTTGCCCGCGCTGCAGTCTGTGCGGGCTGCCTGATCTGCCAGGGTGGTCTGCCGCAGTCCCGTTTTGCAGCGGGGTGTGTGCGGCTGTCCCCAAGATGCTTGCAGAAGCCTGAAGCCATGTGCAAGGGCCAGGATTTTCGCGGGAAAACCCGCAAAAGTCTGAGGGGGCATGTTTCTACAATGAACCCGGCTCAAACAAGTCCTTGACGGCGCCGTGCACAACGCGTGCGCCCAAGTTTCGCAATCACTATATCGGAGAGAACCTCATGGATCGTCGTTCAATCATCAAGCAGGCTGGCATCGCTGGCGTGCTGGCTGCAGGCGTTGCGCCTGCTGTCCACGCCCAGGCTGCCATTCGTTGGCGTCTGGCTTCCAGCTTCCCCAAGTCGCTGGACACCATCTATGGCGGCGCTGATGTGTTCTCCAAGGCCGTCAAGGCCATGTCGGGTGGCAAGTTTGAAATCTCCGTGCACGCTGGTGGCGAGCTGATGCCCCCCTTTGGCGTGATGGACGGCGTGCAGCAGGGCACCGTGGAGATGTGCCACACCGTGCCTTACTACTTCTACGGCAAGAACCCCGCCTTCGCGCTGGGTTCGGCGGTGCCCTTCGGCTTCAATGCCCGCCAGATGAATGCCTGGATGCTGCATGGCAATGGCCGCAAGCTGATGAACGAGTTCTACGCGAACTACAACGCCATCAGCTTCGCTGGCGGCAACACCGGCACCCAGATGGGTGGCTGGTTCCGCAAGGAGATCAAGTCGCCGGATGATTTCAAGGGCATGAAGATGCGCTTGGGCGGTGGTCTGGTCGGTGAAGTGATGCAAAAGCTGGGCGCTGTGCCCCAGAGCATCCCTGGCGGCGAAATCTACCAGGCCCTCGAAAAGGGCACGCTGGACGCTGCTGAATGGGTGGGTCCGTACGACGACCAGAAGCTGGGCTTCAACAAGGTGGCTCCGTTCTACTACTACCCCGGCTGGTGGGAAGGTGGCCCGGAAGTGGACTTCTTCGTCAACCAGAAGGCCTTCGACGGCCTGTCTGCCGAGAACAAGGCCATCATCGAAGCCGCAACCAACGTGGCCCACATCGACATGCTGGCCAAGTACGATGCGCTGAACCCCACGGCCCTCAAGCAACTGGTGGCTGCCAAGACCAAGGTGCTGCCGTTCTCGCAAGCCGTGATGGACGCTTCGTTCAAGGCCTCCATGGAAGTCTTCGCTGCCAACGACGCTAAGAGCCCCGAGTGGAAGAAGATCTACGCCGACATGCGCGCATTCCAGCGCGATCAGGTGCTCTGGTTCCGTTTTGCCGAAGCCCGCTACGACTCGTTCATGTCTTCGCAGAAGCTCTGATCCCGAGTGGCTCTGGAGTGGCGGCGCAAGCTGCCATTCCAAGGTCTGCAAAACCCGTCCACTTTTGGGCGGGTTTTTTTTTCGTCCCGGTATTCTGCGAGGCGGCACCTTGTTGTGGCCATGCGGCCCCCTCAACCGCAGGAACGTGGGCGAGGTCCCAAGCCCCCAAGCCCAGCCCGACCAGACTGCTTGACTCTCGATGCCTTGGAGCGCGCGGCCGGTGTCTGTTTCCTGCTGAAGCCTCTCGATTCGTGAAGAGGCTTCCTTGGGGCAGCTCGCCGCCAAGAATGAGGGTGGCAGGGGATCCAGGGGCTCGTCTGCTTGCGCGCTATGCCAGAGTCGATGCTCCACCGCTACCTCCATGATCCATGGCGCACCGGACCCCCTCCGCGTCAGCTCCATAAAAAAACCTCCGCAGAGGTTTCCCATCTGCGGAGGTCTGAGGACCAGGGCGCGGGGCCCGGGTCAGACTGAATCACGGTCGTCTTGCAAGCAGTGTGCTCACTTCTTGTCGGTGGACATGGAGTCTTGCAGTGCCTTCAGGGGGTCGTCTGCTGCAGGAGCAGGCGCGGGGTCCGCAGCGCCGGCCATGCCGGCAGTCGGGTCGGCCGCTCCGGCGCTAGCGTCGGGCATGGTCGCTTCCATTTCCATGCGGACCTTGTCGAGGTCATAGACCTCGGCCTTGTCCAAGCCGCTGGAGACGATGCCCGGGAAGACAATGATCAGGCCCACCATCAGCAGCTGGATGCACAGGAACGGGATGGCACCCCAGTAGATCTGCGGTGTGGTGACCGGGGCAATCATCTTCTTGGTGACCTTGTCCATGTACTCCTTGGCCGGAGCCACGCTGCGCAGGTAGAACAGCGCAAAGCCGAACGGCGGGTGCATGAACGAGGTCTGCATGTTCACGGCCAGCAGCACGCCAAACCAGATCAGGTCAATCCCCAGCTTGTCGGCCACGGGGGCCAGCAGGGGCACGACGATGAAGGACAGTTCAAAGAAGTCCAGGAAGAACGCCAGGAAGAACACCATGACGTTCACGACGATCAGGAAGCCCAGCTGGCCCCCTGGCAAGCCGGTCATCAGGTGCTCCACCCACAGCGGGCCGTCCACGCCCTGGAAGGTCAGGCCGAATATCGTGGCACCGATCAGGATGAACACCACAAAACACGACAGCTTGGTGGTGGTGGTGACAGCCTGGCGCAGCAGCGACATCGTGAGGCGGCCGCGGAGGACGGCCATGATGCCGGCGCCCAGTGCGCCCATGGCGCCGCCTTCGGTGGGGGTTGCAACGCCCAGGAAGATGGTGCCCAGCACCAGGAAGATCAGCAGCAGCGGAGGGATCAGCACGAAGGTCACGCGTTCTGCTGCCCGCGAGAGCAGGCCCATCCGGGTGATCTTGTTGATGCTGGCAGCCACGAAGGCCAGTGCCACGCCAAAACACATGGACACCACGATGGTTTCGTCCAGCGCCACGCGGTCCACGGCTTCACCGGACCACCAGGTGTGCAGGGCAGGCATGTTCTTGGCCACATAGATGGATGCCGCCACGCAGATGCCGGTCAGCACCAGCAGCGAGGTCACACCGCTCTTGCCGTTGTCGTCGCGCAGCGTGCGCGCTTCGGGCGGGATGGCCGGCACCCACTGGGGCTTGAAGATGGCCAGCAGAATCACGTAGAGCGCATAGAAGCCGGTGAGCATCAGGCCGGGCACGAAGGCGCCCTTGTACATGTCGCCCACGCTGCGGCCCATCTGGTCGGCAATGATGATGAGCACCAGAGAGGGGGGAATGATCTGCGCCAGCGTGCCGGAGGCTGCGATCACCCCCGCCGCGAGTCGCCGGTCGTAGCCATAGCGCAGCATGATGGGCAGCGAGATCAGGCCCATCGAGATTACCGATGCAGCCACCACGCCCGTGGTGGCTGCCAGCAGCGCACCCACGAAGATCACGGCCAGTGCCAGGCCGCCACGGATGGGGCCGAACAGCTGTCCGATGGTGTCGAGCAGGTCCTCCGCCATCCCGCTTCGCTCCAATATGAGCCCCATGAGCGTGAAGAACGGAATGGCCAGCAAGGTGTCGTTCTGCATGATGCCGAAGATGCGCAGCGGCACGGCTTGCAGCAGGGCTTCGGGCAGCACGTTCAATTCAATGCCGATGAAGGCGAAGAACAGTCCGCAGGCGCCCAGGCTGAAGGCGACCGGGAAGCCCACCAGCAAAAAGCAGATGAGCCCCGCGAACATGATGGGGGCGAGGTTATGGGCGAGAAATTCCATGGTGTGTGCTCCGCTCAGGCGGCCTCGCTCTTGTTCTTGCCGTTGCCCTTGGCGGCTTCGGCCAGGTTGCGGATGGATTCGGCCAGTTCTTCTTCAGCCGTTTTTTCAATCTTCTTGACCGTGGGGTCTTCGATGAGGCCCTGCAGGAACCCCAGGCGCTTGATGAGTTCGGAGATGCCTTGCAACCACAGCAGGGTGAAGCCCAGCGGCATCATCAGGTACACAGGCCAACGGATCAGCCCGCCAGCGTTGTTCGACATTTCGCCCGACGCGAGGGCGCGGGTGAAGAAGGGAATGCCATACCAGAGCACCGCCAGGCACATGGGCGTGAGGAAGACGATGTAGCCGAACACGTCGATCCAGATCTGGGTGCGCTTGGAAAAGCGGCTGGAGATCACGTCCACCTTCACGTGTTCGCCCTGGAGCAGCGTGTATCCGGCGGCCAGCAGGAACGACGCAGCAAACAGGTACCACTGGATTTCCAGAAAACCGTTGGAGCTGATGTTGAACGCTTTGCGGACCACGGCGTTCACACCGCTGATGACTGTGGAGGCCAGGATGAGCCAGACCACATATTTACCGACCTGGGTGTTAAGCCAGTCGATCCCCCTTGATAACTTCAGTAGAGCCTGCATGGTGTCTCCAATAAAAAGGCTTTGCGTGTGATATGCCGACCCACGCGCCGGTAAGCGCAACGATTCGACAAACTTTTACAACGGCGCGATTCTACGGAGCACTGTAGGCCCAGGCTGACGGCAGCGTGACGGTGTTATCCCGCAGCCGGTATTCATTCTGTAGCTATAAAAAAAGTAGCAATTAGGGTTTCTTCCTAGGCTCGGAAGTGCGCTTTTTGCGGGTGAACTGCCACCACGGCAGCACCGTGTTCATGGCCTGCACCTCGCCGCACTGCCAGGGGCTGTAGCCCGGCAAGGTGGCCATCTGGGCCAGCCATGCGGGGGTTTGCAGCAAGTTGCGCAGGGCCAGCGTGGCGGGTTGGTCCAGGCTGGCTTTCAGGCAGGCCAGGTGGTAGCGCTCGTGCACCAGCGGCACAAAATCCAGCCCACGCGCCCGGGCTGCCACTTCAATACCCATGCCCACATCGGCCGCACCCGCAGCCACAGCCTGGGCAATGGCGGTGTGAGACGGTTCGTTGAGCGCATAGCCTCGAATGGCCTGGGCCTCCACGCCAGCCTGGACCAGCAGGTCGTCGAGCAGCACGCGGGTGCCAGTGCCCAGTGGCCGGTTGAGAAATCGGGCGCTGGTGCGGGCCACGTCGGCCAGACTGCCCAGCCCAAGCGGGTTGCCCGGTACCACGATGAGGCCCTGGGTGCGCTGGGCAAAGCCGATGATCTTGTGCAACCCGGGCTGCAGCAGGGGCTTGTAGGTGCGCGCAGTCAATGAATCGGCTGCGGGGTGCTCCACCGTGTGAAAACCCGCCAGCGTGCAACGCCCCTCATTCAGCGCACGGATCGCATCCACACTGCCGGTGAAGCGGATATCGAGGTGTAGCGCGCCCGCATCGGCCTGCGCGGCGGCGTGGGTGCGCAGCGCCACCAGCGCATCGTCATGGCTGGCGTACAGGGTGAGTACGTGGGCGTTGGGGTCAAAGGCCACGGCAAACGCGCGCTCCAGGTCGGCATGCAGCGCGGCGATCTGCGGGGCCAGCCGCGCCTGGGCCTGGCGCTCGGCCCACAGCAGCTTGGTGCCGAACTCGCTGAGCTGCGCCGACTGCCCCTTGCCCCAGATGATCAGCTCGCCGCCCAATTGCTCCTCCCAGCGCTTGAGGGCGCCCCAGACATGGCGGTAGGACAGGTCCAGCGCGCGCGCCGCGCCCGAGATGGAGCCCTGCTCGGCCACGGCCTGCAGCAGTTCGGGCAGTGGGTTGCGGATCAGCGCATTGCCTGCATCGCGGCTGAGCGTGTAGTGAAGTTGGACCCTATGCACGGACGTTCATATCGCTGGATATTGGTGAGGTGCCTACGATAGCTGAACCCGATCACAAGGCCCCATGTCCACCCTCACCGAAAGCGCGAGCACAGCGCTGCAACTCACCCTCTCCTCCGACCCCGTCCTGTGGACCATCGTGGGCCGCTCCTTGTCCGTCAGCGCCACCGCATGCCTGATCGCCTGTGGCGTGGGCCTGGTGCTGGGCGCCTGGCTCGGCGTCGCCCGCTTTGCCGGGCGCGGTGCCGTGCTGGCGGTACTCAACACCTTGCTGGCGGTACCGTCGGTGGTGGTGGGGCTCGTGGTGTACCTGGTGCTCTCGCGCAGCGGGCCGCTGGGTGCGCTGGGCTGGCTGTTCAGCTTCAAGGCCATGGTGCTGGCGCAGGCCATTTTGGTGCTGCCGGTGGTCACTGCGCTGACGCGGCAGGCGGTGGAAGACGCCGAGCGCGCGCATGGCGAGCAGTTGCGGTCGATGGGCGCGGGCCCGCTGCTGCGCGCCCTGCTGTTGGCCTGGGACGAGCGCTATGCGCTGCTCACGGTGCTGCTGGCCTCGTTTGGCCGTGCGATCTCCGAGGTGGGTGCGGTGATGATCGTGGGCGGCAACATCGACGGCTTCACGCGCGTGATGACCACCGCCATTGCGCTGGAGACCAGCAAGGGCGACCTGCCCCTGGCGCTGGCGCTGGGCATCATCCTGCTGGCCGTGGTGCTGGCGCTCAACGTGCTGATCGCGCTGGTGCGCCGCTGGCGCGAACGGGTGGATGGCTCTGCGTCTAGCACGCCGGTGGGGGTGGCCGCGTGAACGCGCCGTTGGCCCCTTCGTGGGCGGATCTGCGCCAGGTGTCCGTGCGCTACGGCCGCGTGCAGGCGCTGGACCAGGTCTCGCTCTGCATCACGCCCGGCGAGCGCGTGGCACTGGTGGGCGCCAATGGCAGTGGCAAAAGCACGCTGCTGCGCGTGCTGCACGGCTTGGCGGATGCGGCGGGCGGAGGCTTTCAGTGCGATGCCACCTTGCAGCAGGCCATGCTGTTCCAGCGCCCGCACATGCTGCGCACCAGCGCGCAGAACAACGTGGCGCTGGCGCTGTGGCTGCGCGGCAAGCGCTGGCGCGATGCGCGGCTGCAGGCCCTCACCGCACTGCAGCGCGTGGGCCTGCAGGGCATCGCCGCGCAGAACGCCCGCACCCTGTCGGGCGGGCAGCAGCAGCGTGTGGCGCTGGCCCGCGCCTGGGCGCTGCGGCCCGATGTGCTGCTGCTGGACGAACCCACCGCCAGCCTCGATCCCCATGCCAAGCGCGAGGTTGAGGCCCTGATGGCTGACTTTGCCGCCAGCCACAGCGCAGCAGGCCCGGCCCACCCCGTGACCATGGTCTTCAGCAGCCACAACCTGGGCCAGGTCAAGCGTCTGGCCAGCCGCGTGATCTACCTGGAGCACGGCCGCCTGGTGGCCGACCTGCCCGTGCACGACTTTTTCAACGGCCCCTTGCCGGAGGCCGCCCGTCTGTTTGTCAAAGGAGAACTGGTATGACAAGAATTGACCCCCACGCTCCCCACTTCGTGGGGTCGCTGCCTCCCCAGGGGGCTTTTTCATCGTGGGGCGGCCCGGCGATGAAAAACTTCAAGCCTTTTTATGGCCTAGCGCTTATCCATAAAGCGCTAGCAGCTATCATATTTGTAGTATCCGGCCCCGTGTTTGCGCAGAGCATCACCATGGCGTCCACCACCTCCACGGAGCAGTCCGGGCTGTTCGGCTACCTGATGTCTGAATTCAAGAAGGCCAGTGGCCTGGACGTGAAAGTGGTGGCGCTGGGCACCGGCCAGGCGCTCGATATGGCGCGCCGGGGCGACGCCGACGTGCTGTTTGTGCACGACCAGGTGGCCGAAGAAAAGTTTGTGGCCGACGGCTGGGGCGTGAAGCGCTACCCCGTGATGTACAACGACTTCATTCTGATCGGCCCCAAGAACGACCCGGTGGGCACCCAGGGCAAAGACATCGTGCAGGCGCTGCAGAAGCTGTCTGCCGCCAATGGCAACTTCATCTCGCGCGGCGACAAGAGCGGCACGCACGCGGCCGAGCTGCGCTACTGGAAGCTCGCGGGCGCCGACGCCGCAAATACCTCAAAAGGCAGCGGCTACAAGGAGTGTGGCTGCGGCATGGGCCCTGCGCTCAACATTGCGGCATCGAGCGGCGCCTATGTGCTGGCCGACCGTGGCACCTGGCTCAACTTCAAGAACCGCGCCGACCTGGCCGTGTTGGTCGAAGGTGACACCAAGCTTTTCAACCAGTACGGCGTGATGGTCGTGAACCCCGCCAAGCATCCCCATGTGAAGGCGCAGGATGCGCAGAAGTTTGTGGACTGGGTGGTGTCGCCCGCAGGCCAGGCGGCCATTGCGGGCTACAAGATAGGCGGCGAACAGCTGTTTTTCCCGAACGCGGGCAGGTAAATCCCCCTGAGTCGCTTCGCGCCTTCCCCCAAAGGGGGACGCCAGCGGTGGCCCGGCAAGGCCGGTTCCTCGGCATCGGCTTTGGTCGCGCCAGTTTCCTGGCGGCGGGGAGAAGGGCTGCCGCCTCAGCGCCGTAGATCGGGTTGGCCCAAAGGGCTTAACCCGACAGCTGCATGCTCAGTCATCGTCGCGGTGGTGGCTGCTGCGCCAGATGGCGCGCACCAGCCACAGGCCACACACCACGGCACCAAAGAACCCCAGGAAGCCAAACGCTGGCAGGCCAAACAGCGTAGGCCCACCCTTCACGGTCATCACGATGGACGAGCCAATGATGAGCGCTGCAATTACCAGCGCCATCGCCAGCCGGTTGGCCGACCGGTCGATCTGGTCGCCCACGCGCTTGAGGTGGGCCAGCTCGATGCCCACCTGCAGGTGCCCGCGCCGCGCATTGCGCAGCAGCCGCCCGATGTCGTCCGGCAACTGCTCCACCGTAGCCAGTGCACGCCGCAGGGTGCTCCACGCGCGCCCGGCGAGCACCTTGGGCTCGTAGCGCTCGCGCACCACCTGCTTGAGCAGCGGCAGCGCTTCGCTGGCCATATGGAAGTCCGGATCCAGGTTGCGGCCCATGCCTTCGAGCGAGATGAAGGCCTTGATGAGCAGCGCCAGGTCGGACGGCAGGCCCAGGTGGTGCTCGCGCAGGATGGCGGTCACATCCGCCAGCATCTGTCCCAGGCTCAGCTGCGCCAGCGGCACGCCGTGGTACTGGTCCACAAAGGCCTCGATCTCGGTTTCGAGCTGGCCCAGGTTCAAGCCCTGCGCGTCGCCCGTCCAGTCCAGCAGCACGTCGGCCACGGCCTGGGGCTGGTGTTCGACCAGGCCCAGCAGCAGTTGCAGTAGCTCGTCGCGCCGGCGCTGCGACAGGCGGCCCACCATGCCGAAGTCGATGAAGGCAATGCGGTTGCCGGGCAGGTAGAACACGTTACCGGGGTGCGGATCGGCGTGGAAAACGCCGTCCTTGACGATCATCTGCAGCACCGCCTGCGCGCCGCGTTGCGCCAGCACGGTGCGGTCAAAGCCTGCCTCGGGCGTCAGCGCCGCGAGTGCGCCGCCGGGTGTGCCGTCGATGAAGTCCTGCACGTTGATGCGCTCGCGGGTGTAGGCCCAGTGCACGCGCGGGATCACGATGTGGGGCAGTGCGGCCATGTTGGTGGCAATGCGCTCGGCCTGGCGGCATTCTCCCGCCAGGTCCAGCTCGCGTCGCAGTGAGCGCGCGAACTCGCGCACCAGTTGCTGGGGCCGGTAGGGCTTGAGTGCGGGCAGCTCGGCCTCGGCCAGCGCGGCCAGGCGTTGCAGCAGGCGCAGGTCGGCCTGGATGGTGTCCGCAATGCCGGGGCGGCGGATCTTGACGATGACTTCGCTGCCGTCCTGCAGCCGAGCGCGGTGCACTTGCGCAATCGATGCGGCGGCCAGCGGCGTGGTGTCAAACCAGGCAAAAACGGCTTCGGGTTCGGCGCCCAGGTCTTCGCGCAATTGCGGGCGCAGCGCATCGATGGGCACAGCGGGCACCTGGCTGTGCAGTTTCTCGAATTCTGCAATCCACTCCGGGCCAAACAGGTCGGCCCGGCCCGCGAGGATCTGGCCAAACTTGACGAACGCGGGGCCCAGCTCTTCGAGTGCCAGCCGCACCTGCACGGGCGGCTCCACGCGGGCCAGGTCTGCTGCGTGGGTCCAGTTCAGTGCCTGGCCCGCGCGCTCCAGCCGGTCTGCCAGGCCCAGGCGGCGCACGGTGTCGCCAAACCCGTGGCGCACCATCACGCCCAGGATTTCCTTCAGGCGCCCCAGGTCGCGGGCAGTGTCCAGGGTCTCGATCAGCATGGGGCGATGATAGGTTCAGAAGTTCAGGGTGGGTTTGTTCACCATCAGGTAGAACACCACGGCCATGGCCACAAAGGCCGGGTAGCCCAGTGCCTCCCACCAGCGGGCGTAGCGCCAGTACAGAGGTGGCAGCACCCCGTCGCCCTGGGGCGCCTGTGCCGCCTCTACCGCCATGTCGCGCATGCGCAGCTGCAGCCACACCACGGGCAGCCAGCAGGCACCGGCCACCGCATACAGGCCCAACGACACGGCCAGCCAGGGCGTTGTCAGCGGCAACCCCGCCACGGCGGCCATGGCGAGGCCGGTCGCTGGCTGGACGAAAACGGTGGGCGTGGTGAACCACCAGTCCGCCCGCACCACCAGGCGTGTGACCACCGCCTGCGCCTGCACATTGCCGCTGCGGTTGGTGAAGAACATGTAGAACGCCGAGCCCAGCCCGGTGCCCACCAGCAGCACGCTGGAGATGATGTGCAGCCATTTGAGGGTGAGGTACAGGCTCATGGCTTGGGTGGTGTCGTCGTCGCGTCTTGCAGCAGCACAAGCAGGATGGCGGCGATGGGCAGGTTTTTAGTCAGCGGGCCCAGCGGGTGCAGCCACCAGGACGGATCAACGAAAGTGGCCAACAGCGTCATGACCCCCATGAGCAGCAGCGCCGCCAAGTAGACGGCCCTGCGGGGGCGCCAGGCCATCCACAGGCCGATGACGGCGTCGGAGGTGGCACCCGCAAGGATCAGAAAGTGAGCCAGTCCTGGGGTACTCCAGGCTGGGGGCAGGCTGACCAGCAGTGCCCGGCTTTGTCCGTTCAACTCCACCACGCTGACGATGGCCGTGGCCAGCCACACAAACACCAGGCTCCAGCGCAGCAAGGCATAGGTGGCAGGGGTCATGGCTCCTCCACGATGTCCGTCACCATGCCCCACTTCGCAAACTCGGGTGCAAAGGCCGACAGCGGCAGCAGGCTGGTGCTGGTGTGTGCGCCGGTGGGCAAGGGTTGTCCAACAGCCAGTTGGCGCGCCAGCAGGATGGCGGCCATGCAGGGGATCTCGGGGCCATGGTCGTGGTCGGCTGCAATGTGCCAGGCGCGGCGGCGGGGCTGGCCTTGCGCACCGGTGCCCGCCACGCGTACCACCATGCCGCCCAGTGGCGTGCCCAGAAAGTCCAGCGCGCCGCCCGCGTGGTGCATCAGCCAGGCCAGCTTTTCGGGATGGGGCAGCACGCCCCAATGGCGCAGCGCTGCAAGGGTGGCGAAGGCTCTCTGTGCCAGGCCCACCTCCAGCGCTGCGCGGAAGGTGACGCGGTCGCGGGCTTTGTAATGGGCCGGGAAAATTTCCAGATCCGGGATGTCGCAGACCGCCCCCAGGCGCGGTTGCAGCCGCTGGAACTGGACCGGCGTGGGCTGCGCCCAGCCCCGTTTCGGCTGCCAGCGGCCGTCTTGCCACACATCGATGGCCAGGCCGCAGTAGCTCAGCACGGCCGCCAGCGTGGCCTGTCCGCGTGGCGCGCGTTGCGCGGGGGCGATGCAGATATCGATGCTGTCAATGCACTGCCAGTCCGCGCACAGGTGGTCGATGACGGCCGAGGACAGCGCGGGCACGGTGCTGGCGCCAGCGATGGCGGTGCGTCCGGCGGCGGTAAACGCGGCCTGCATGGCAGCTGGAAAGTCGCACACAAAACGGCGGCCATCGGCCAGGTCGATGTAGTGCGCGCCCGCCTCAGCAGCGGCCTGGGCCACGCTGTAACCCTGTGCCTGAAAAGGCCCCGCAGTGTGGATGACCAGATCCACGCCCCATTCGCGCAAGGTGGCAGCCAGACCCGGGGCCTGGTGGTCGAGGACCACGCCCTGAGCGCCGTGGCCCAATGTGTTCGCCAAGGCCTGGGCGCGGGATGCATCGCGGCCTGCCACCAGCAGGGCGATGTGGTGGCGCGTGGCCGCGTCGCCTGCCAGTGCGCGGCAGATGCGTGCGCCAAAGTTGCCGTACCCGCCCAAGACCAGTGTTTTGAGTGTTGCCATGGGTTCAGTGTCCGGGGGCTGGCGCGATGGCGGGCGGGAGTGCTGAAAACGGTGTGGAACCTGCCGGGCGCAGCAAGGCCTGCAGCGCTGCGCGCTGGGGCTGCATGTGGGTGTGGTGCCAGTCGGGTACGTGGGCTGCTGGAATGGGTTTGCTGAACACGTAGCCCTGGATGCAGTGCAGCCCAATGGCGGCCAGCGTCTGCAGCTCCTCCACGGTCTCCACGCCTTCCACCACCACAGACAGGCCGAACTCACCGGCCAGCGCGCTGATATGCCGCAGCAGCATCTGCCGCCGGCTGTCCTGCGGCAGCTTGCGCACGAAAAGGCGGTCGCATTTGATGCCTGCAATCGGCAGATCGGCCAGCATGCCCAGCGACGAGTAGCCAGCGCCAAAGTCGTCCATCCACACGACAACACCCATGGCGCTGAGTGTGTGGATGGCGGCCACCATCTCCGTGCCCAGCGCAATGATGGCGTGTTCGGTCATTTCGAGTTTGAGGGTGCGCGGCGGCAGGCCGCGCAGGGCCAGTTCCTCACGCAGCCACGGGGCAAAGCGGTCGTCCAGCAGCGTGATGGGGGCCACGTTCACGCTGATGGTCGTGTCGTTCAGGCCCTGAGCTTGCCAGGCCTTGGCACTGTCGAGTGCGTTGCGCAGGATCATGCGGTCCACTTCGGGCGTCTTGCCCTGCAACTCGCACACCAGCAGGAAGGTTTCAGGGTTGATGGCGCCCAGGGTCTTGTCGGTCATGCGCAGCAGGGCTTCGAACTGCACGCCACGCTGCTGAAAATCGACGATGGGCTGAAAGTGCAACGCCAGGTTTTCCGGGTGCAGAAGCCGGTGCAAATGGTCTGCAATGAGTGACAGCTGCATGTCGCGCTGGGCGTTTTGCGCCGTGGCCGATGACCGCATCATCGACAGCCCGCGTCGCAAGAGCTGCTGGCGGCCAGCGTCCGAGCGCATGTTGCTCATCTGTTCCAACGCTACGGCAATGGCAAAGGCCAGCACGGTGACCAGCAGCGCAATGCCGTCGGACTCACCGCTGGGGTCGCCCAGGTGCAGTGCAAAGGTGTTGACCAGCATCCAGTGCAGCACCAGGATGGCGGCGCCGCACAGGACCTTGTCTTCCCAGGTTTGTGCGCGGTAGCGGGGCGTGAGCATGCTGAGCTTGGCCGAGCGGTGCCGGATTGCGGTGCACGCCGCAAGGGCCACGGCCGTGGCCATGGACGCCATGATCGCCAGCACATTGACCTGCGAAAAACTCTGCACGTGGCCCCAGGTGATCGCAAAGTGCCCCGTCAGCATGCCAGCCGCCAGCCACACACCGGCCACCACAATGCGCGTCTTGCTGGCGCTGGTGCTGAGTGTCGGAATGGTGAGTCGCGCACTCACCGCCATGATCAGCAGGCCACTGAGGGCGGGCACCAACTCCAGCACGTGGTGCGCCAGCTCGGCATACATGAACAGACCCACCACATCCAGTGCCCAGACAATGCAGCCAATGCACAGGGCAGCTTGCGAGGCGCTGATGCGGCGGCTCGATGGATCGACCGAAAACGCCGTGTGCTCGACCAGGCGCTGGCACACATGAACCACCAGCGACGCGAAGATCCAGAACAGCAGGCTTTGGAGCAGCGGCGGAAACCCCACTGCAAACGCCACGGTGGCGTCGTGCCAGATTGAAACCATTTCCACCCCTTGTTCCCACCCTTGTTTTTTGGCGGTCATCATACGACCGATGGGAGGCCCTGGCGGCCACTGGGTTCGCCTGTGGGGCCTTCGGTGGAGAGGCCCGGATTGCGCAGCCCATCAGTTCACGATGGCAATGCCCTTCACCTGCACAAATACGGGTTGGCCGGGCGCCAGCGCTAACGTCTGGGCCGAGCGTTGCGTGACCCGCGCCAGCAGGCGTGTGGTGCCTGCATCCAGGGCCACCATCATTTGCCCGGGGCTGTCTTCGCCCAGCGCCACCACCGTGGCTGGAAGCACATTGAGGATGCTGGTGTCGCTGGGGGCGGTGAGTGCCAGGCTTACATCACGCGCCTGCACGCGCAGCCGGATGGGCTCGCTCGTGGCGTGTGCCTTGGGGCTAACCAGCAGCAGGTGCCCACCGCTGAATGCCACGGTGGTGATGTGGTCGTGCGGGTCGTGCTGTTGCACCGTGCCTTCGATCACCGTGGCGGCGGTGTCGCCATGGGCCAGGGGCAGGTCCAGCCGCACGATCAGTTCGTTGGTGCGGCCCTGTGCCAGTACACGGCCCTCACGCAACAGCACCATGTGCCCGGCCAAACTTGCCACCTCGTCGATGGCGTGGCTCACATACAGCATGGGGATGTCGAGGGTGTGTTGCAGCCTCTCCAGATAGGGCAGGACCTCGGCCTTGCGCTGGGCGTCCAGTGCAGCCAGGGGTTCGTCCATCAGCAGCAGGCGGGGGCTGGTGGCCAGCGCACGGGCGATGGCCACGCGCTGGCGTTCGCCACCCGACAAGGCCTGGGGCTTGCGGTCCATCAGGTGGTCGATGCCCAGCAAGTCCACCGCCTGCTCCAGCGCCACCTTGCGGCGTGCGGGGGGCGTGCGCTTCAGGCCGTAGTCGATGTTTCCACGCACGCTCAGGTGGTCGAACAGGCTGGCCTCCTGGAACACATAGCCCAGGCCCCGCTCGTGTGTGGCGCGCCAGATTGTCTGTGCATCGTCCTGCCACACCTCGCCGTGGACCACGACCCTCCCAGGTTGCGCGCGCTCCAGACCGGCAATCGCGCGCAGGCAGGTGGTCTTGCCGCAGCCCGAGGGGCCGAAGAGGGCGGTCACACCCCGGCCGGGCAATTGCAGGTCCACATCCAGCGCAAACCCGGGGCGAGTCAGCGTCAGTTGCGCGGTGATCTGTGCCGAAGAAGCAGTGGTGGCCATCACTGCACCATCGACAAAGTTTTGCGGCGGGTGAGGTTCAGCCCCAGCAGCACCACAAACGAAAACAGCACCATGCCGCCCGCCAGCCAGTGCGCCTGGGTGTATTCCAGCGCCTCGACGTGGTCGTAAATCTGCACAGACACCACGCGCGTGACACCCGGGATGTTGCCGCCCAGCATGAGCACCACACCAAACTCGCCCACCGTGTGCGCAAAGCTCAGGATCGCGGCGGTGATGAACCCGGGGCGCGCCAGCGGCAGCGCTACGGTGAAGAAACGGTCCAGCGGCCCTGCGCCCAACGTGGCCGCAGCCTCCAGCGGGCGCCGGCCGATGGCTTCAAAAGCGTGCTGCAGAGGCTGCACCGCAAAAGGCAGCGAATAGATGAGCGAGCCCACCACCAACCCCCAGAAGGTAAAGGGCAGGGTGCCGAGCCCCAACCACTGCGTGAACTGCCCCAGGGGCCCGTTGGGGCCGAGCGTGACCAGCAGGTAAAAGCCGATCACCGTGGGCGGCAGCACCAGCGGCAGCGCCACCACGGCCGACACCGGGCCGCGCCAGCGCGACGGCGTGTGCGCCAGCCACCAGGCCAGGGGCGTGCACAGCACCAGCAGCAACACCATGGTGGTGCCCGCCAGCCGCAGCGTGAGGCCGATGGCAGCCAGATCAGCGCTGGAAAATGGCATGAAGATGGGCGATCCGTCGATGGGGCTACAGGAGGTCAGAAACTATAGCCGTACGATTGAATGATTGCGCGCGCCTTGCTGCCGCGCAGGTAGGTCAGCAGTGCGCTGGCCGCCGCGCTGTCCTTGCCTGGCATCAGCAGCACGGCATCTTGCCGGATGGGTTCGTGCAGGCTGGCCGGCACCTGCCAGGCCGAGCCACTGCGGATCTTGCCATCGGCCATCACCTGCGACAGTGCCACAAAGCCCAGCTGCGCATTGCCGGTGGAGACAAACTGGAAGGTCTGGGCGATGTTCTCGCCTTGCACCAGGCGCGGCTGCAGGGCCGTCGCCACGCCCAGCTTTTCCATCACCTGCAGGGCTGCCGCGCCATAGGGCGCCAGCTTGGGGTTGGCAATGGCCAGGTGCTTGAAATCACCCGACTTGAGCACATCGCCCTTGGCGTCCACGGTGCCGGGTTGTGCGCTCCACAGCACCAGCGTGCCGATGGCATAGGTAAAGCGCGAGTGGGCTACGGCCTTGCCCTCGCGCTCCAGCCGGGCAGGCGTGGTGTCGTCGGCCGACAGCAGCACCTGAAACGGCGCCCCGTGGGTGATCTGTGCGTAAAACTTGCCGGTGGCACCGAACGAGAGCTCGGCCTTGTGGCCCGTGTCGGCCTCAAAAGCTGCGGCGATCTTCTGCATGGGTGCCGTGAAATTGGCGGCCACCGCGACCGAGACGGTGTCGGCATGTGCCACCCCTAGCATGGCCCATGCAACACCAGCACAGGCGAGGGTGCGGATCATGGATGCGGCGAGGTAGGGCATGGTGGCTGGCGCAAAAGCGCTATTCGTTTATGGAATAGCGAGAGTATAGGCAAGGTCGTGCGTTTTCCCTGCCTGCCTCTGTCTATCCATCACGCGCGACGACCCGCGCCACCAGCTTGCGAGCCAGCGGCGCCGCCAGCATGACCGCCGGGAAGGCGAACAGCCACCCCGTGAGCCACGCGCCCGCCCAGAGGCCTAGAAACCCCTGGTCCACCTGCGCGGCTCGAAAGGTGGAGATGCCGGACACCAGCAGCGACATCACGCCCGACAGGATGAAGCTGAACAGCACGGGGCCGTAGCGGGCGGGGATCATGCAGCCACCGCCTGGGCGGGTTGGTGTGCCGCCACACCGCCCAGGCGCTGCAAGGTCTCGGCGAAATGCCGCCCAAACATGCGGGCGGTCTTGGTATCGCCTGGCACAAACGCATCCGCTGCCGCCCCATGGCCTGCCTGCGCCATCAGGCCCGACCAGGAGCCGAGACGGTTGGCTGCTTCGTCATACGGAACCCCGGTGTGCTGCTCGGGCAGGATGGGGTTGCCCACCCACACCATGCCGTGCTGCATGGCAAACACCCACATCGACAGCAGTGTGGACTGCTTGTCGCCCGCAGGCAGCGACGACACGGTGAAGCCCGCCGCGAGCTTGTTCTTGAGCTGCTGCGTTTTCCACAGACGGCCGGTGGCGTCCATGAAGGTCTTGAACGGCCCGGAGACTCCGCCCAGGTAGGTGGGCGAGCCCAGGATGAAGCCGTCGTAGTGCAACAGGCTGTCGGGTGCGTGGGCCAGGTCTTCGGCTTGGCGTAACTCGGCATGGATGCCGGAAACGCCCTGGGCGCCCTCCAGAACGTGGCGGGCGATGTGTGCGGTGTGCCCGTGGGCGCTGTGATAAACGATGGCGATGGTTTTCATGGCATGGGTTCCAAACAAGTGATTTCGAGGGGAAAAACGCGCAGAACCGTCATCGAGAAATCAGTGCGATGGCGAGCGCAGACAGGTACAGGCCGAAGCCAAAGACGGTGTGGTTGGCCAAGCTGCGCAGGCAGTTCTTGAGCGGCGTGGGCGTGCGCGATGCCGCAAAGCCCGAGCCCATGGCGGGCTGCATCACCAGCAGCGGCGCCGCCACGGTGCAGACGCCCACGGCCAACGCGGGCAGCAGGGTGGGGCTGCGTACCCAGTCGGCGCCCTGGAGGCCGACCAGCCCGGTGGCAAATGCCATGCCCACGGCGTAGTGCGTGAGCCAGCCCCAGGCCAATTCCCCCCGGATGGGCACCGCCTTGGCGATGGCGGCATGGGCAAACTGGCCCCGAAACAGATGGCCCACCCAGCGGCCGATGAAGGCGAAGTTGAGGGTGGGGACGCCCAGATGCTTGAGCAGCAAGAGCCATGCGTCCATGACGGCGGTGGCGCCGATGCCGATCAACATGGCAATGGGAAATTCTTGCAGTGGGAGTGTCATCAAAGCACCTCGAAAAGTTGACGGAAGCAGGTTTTGAATGGAATATAGAAGTTCAAGTCAACTTGAAGTCAAGGGGTTTTTGATGGACATTGCCGAAGTTGCCAAACGCTCCGGGCTGCGGGCCTCCACGCTGCGGTATTACGAGGAAAAAGGGTTGATCCACTCGGTGGGAAAACCTGGTGAGCGCCGCCGTTTTGCGCCGGGCGTGTTGGACCAGCTGGCGCTGATTGCATTGGGGCAATCGGCCGGGTTCTCGCTGGACGACATCCGTGCCATGTTTTTGCCCAGCGGCGAGCCCAGCATTGACCGGCAACTGCTGTCGGCCAAGGCCGATGAACTCGATGCCATGGTCAAACGCCTCAAGGCCATGAGCAACGGCCTGCGGCATGCGGCAGCCTGCCCGGCGGAGAGCCATGCGCAATGCCCCTCCTTTCAGCGGCTGCTGAAGGCCGCAGCGACTGGCGCGCTGGAACGCCAGCAGAAGCTGGCAAAGCCTGTCACGGGGCTGCGCCGCAAGGCGGCGTGAAGGGAGCGCTCAGGCATCATCCGCGCATGCCTGTTTCTCTTTCTCTCACGGATGCGCTGGGCCATGCCCTGGCCGACAAACGCATCGACATCCTGCGCCAGATTGGCACCTGCGGCTCCATCTCGCAGGCCGCGCGTGCCGTGGGCGTGAGCTACAAGGCCGCGTGGCAGGCGGTGGACACGCTGACCAATCTGGCGGGCACGCCGCTGGTGGCACGCGCGGTGGGTGGGGTAGGGGGCGGCGGTGCGCAGCTGACCGAGGCGGGGCACCAGCTGCTGGCGGCGGCAAATGCGATGGCGCAGGCGCGAGGCGCTGTGCTGTCGCGCTGGCAGGCCACGCCCCATGCGGGCCCTGCGCTGGCGCGGCTGGCGGTGCGCACCAGCATGCGCAACCAGTTGCCGTGTGTGGTGGAGCGGCTGGTGGTGCAGGGGCAGATCGTGGCGGTGCACCTGCGGTTGGGCAATGCGAGCGATGGCGACGGTGCCGCAATGGGCGTGCCTGCAGCACTGGCCGCGCGCATCACCCGCGAGAGTGCGGAGCTGCTGGGCCTGCAGCCGGGGCTTGCCGTACAGGCGCTGTGCAAGGCCACGGCCGTGCGCGTGGAGCGGGGTGGTCGTTTGGCATCAGCGTCTGGGTCTGCGGTGGCCGATGCACCCGGCATCCACCGCCTGCCTGCAAAAGCCACGCGCGTGGTGCGGGGCGAGTCGGGCGATGAGGTGTCTGCCGAGCTGTCGGGTGGCTTGCAGATGGTGGGTTTTTCGGCGCCAGGCAGTGGCCTGCGCGCGGGCAGCACGGTCGTGCTGGTGGTGGAAGACAACGCCGTGGTCCTGGCCTTGGCCGAGGTCTGAGACTGGGCCCATTGCGGGAATCGCGCTATATATTTTATAGCTATTGGCGTTTGCTGAATAAGCGCTAGCGGCCAATTTGATGCAAATATCTGCTGCGCCTTGTTGGCAGGTGCCGCAGCCGCCGATCACAGCCCCTTGGGATGGCCCAGTTTGCGGTACACCGTGGCGCGGCTGATGCCGAGCACCCGGGCCGCTTCTGCCACATTGCCACGGGCGTCTTGCACGGCTTGGCGAATCAGGGCGGTTTCAGCCTCGCGCAGCGGTGCGGCCGTGGGCGAGGCGCCCGCCAGCGCCTGGGACAGGGTGGCAACAGGCTGGCTGGCGCCACGGGCGTTTTCTGGCCGTTGCGCTAGCGCCTGCAGGCGCAGGCCCGACCACAGGGGCAAATCGATCGGCTGCGCCGGGTGCCGCCGCGCAGCATCGAACAACATGGCCCACGGCATGGCCAGCAGGTCGCTGGCGTGGGTGGGCGCACCCGGGGTGCGCAGTGGCTGGGGCACCAGTTGGCGGGCCATGCTATTGCAGCCCACCACAAATCCATCGCCGTCCAGTGCCAGCAGGCCGTCGCCCTCGCTGCCCAGCGGGCCGCCGGGCCAGTTCACGCGCAGCAGCAGGGCATGGGGCAATTGCAGCAGCAAGGCGTCTTCCATGGCGCGGGCCGATCGGGCCACCAGGTGGCGCAGCTCGGGCCGCTCGGGCACATCCACGCCGGTCAGGTCCAGCATGCCCACACACTGGCCCTGCGGGTCGAACAGCGGTGCGCCTGCACAGCTGTAGCTGGCGTTGTCATCAAAGAAGTGTTCGCCCCGGTGCAGCCACACCGGCTGTAGTTCGGCCAGCGCAGCGCCGATGGCTGTGGTGCCCACTGCCGCTTCCGACAGGTCGATGCCCACGCGGCCAATGGCGCTGGCGCGCGGGTCGCCCGGGTCGCAATGGCCTTGCACGTCCACCACGATGCCGCGTGCGTCCGTCAGCATGGCGAAGTAGTGCATGCCCGCAATCGCGCGGGTGAGCTGTTGCAGCACGGGCCGTGCCGCGCGCAGCAGGTGGTGGTTTTGCTCCTGGCTACGGCGCAACGCCGTGGCGCTGACGGCGTCAAATGCCACACGGTGGGTGGGGTTGAGCCCCTGGGCCAGGCAGCGTTGCCACGACCGTGCAATCCATGGCTCCACCTCGGCCCGCAGGGGCGCTGCGCCATCCGCCAGCAAGCTTTGGCGCGCCTGTGCAATCAGTGCGTGGCGGTGGGCGGGGGAGGTGGGCGCGGAGGACAGCATGGTGAACCGAATCCTTGAGCTGCGCATGATGCGCTGGTGTGCGCTGCAACATGTTTCATTTTGAGAATATCCGGCCGGGGCTGCCGGAAATCTAGGGTTGTCCCTAGGGATGGGTGGTGGGGCGCGGCAGAAGATGCGCGAGGTCAGTCCAGCCAAAACCTATTCAGGAGACAGCCAGATGCAAGTCCAGTTCACGGTCAACGGGCGCGCTGCCAGTGTTGACGTCCCCCCCAATACCCTGCTTGTCCATGCGCTGCGAGAGCACCTGCTGCTCACTGGCACCCATGTGGGTTGTGACACCAGCCAGTGCGGGGCGTGTACGGTGCATGTGAACGGCAGGGCCGTCAAATCCTGCGCCATGCTGGCGGTGCAGGCCCAGGGGGCCGAGGTGACCACCATCGAAGGCATGGCCACCCCCGACGGCACCATGCACCCCATGCAGGCCGCGTTCAAGGAGTGCCATGGCCTTCAGTGCGGCTTCTGCACCCCGGGCATGGTGATGAGTGCGGTGGACCTGTGCAAGAACCACCCCAACGCCAGCGAAGGCGAGATCCGCGAGCTGCTCGAAGGGAACATCTGCCGCTGCACGGGCTACCAGAACATCGTGCGCGCAGTGCAGGTTGGCCAAAAGGCCATGGCTTCAGCGTAAACACAAAGGAGAAGAACCATGGGTGCATCCGACTTTTCCAAGCTGCCGCACATCGGCGAATCGCTCAAGCGCAAGGAAGACTACCGCTTCCTGACCGGCGCGGGCCAGTACACCGACGACGTGGTGCTGGCGGCGCAAAGCCATGCGGTGTTTGTGCGCTCGCCGCACGCACACGCCAAGATCAACAGCATCAATGTGGAAGCGGCCAAGGCCGCGCCCGGCGTGCTGGGCGTGTTCACCGGTGCCGACGTGGCGGCCGACAACATCAACGGCCTGCCTTGTGGCTGGCTCATCACCAGCACCGACGGTCGGCCCATGAAGGAGCCGCCGCACCCCATCCTGGCGCAGGGCAAGGTGCGCTATGTGGGCGACCATGTGGCCATCGTCGTGGCGCTGACGCAGCAGCAGGCGCGTGATGCGGCCGAGCTGGTGGAGGTGGATTACGACGTGTTGCCCGCTGTGGTCAGTGTGGCCGATGCCGCAGCAGGCACCGTGGCGGGCGCAGGGCTGCATGACGCCGCGCCGGACAACCATTGCTACAAATGGGCCATTGGTGACAAGGGCGCGGTGGACGCCGCATTTGCCAACGCCGCGCACGTGACGAAGCTGGATCTGGTCAACAACCGCCTCATCCCCAACGCGATGGAGCCCCGCGCCGCCATTGGCTCGTACAGCCGCGCCAACGACGAATACACGCTGTACGTCAGCAACCAGAATCCGCACGTCGAGCGGCTGCTGATGACCGCCTTTGTGATGGGCCTGCCCGAGCACAAGGTGCGCGTGATTGCGCCCGATGTGGGGGGCGGCTTTGGCTCCAAGATCTTCTTGTATGCCGAGGACGTGTGCCTGACCTGGGCGGCCAAGAAGCTCAACCGCAACATCAAGTGGGTGGCCGATCGCAGTGAGTCTTTTGTGTCGGACGCGCATGGCCGCGACCATGTGAGCCATGCCGAAATGGCGATGGACAAAGACGGCAAATTCCTGGCCATGCGCGTGCACACCGACGCCAACATGGGCGCCTACCTCAGCACCTTTGCCAGCGCCGTGCCCACCATCCTGTATGCCACCTTGCTGGCAGGCCAGTACACAACGCCGCAGATCTATGTGGAGGTGGATGCCTGGTTCACCAACACCGCACCGGTCGATGCCTACCGGGGCGCGGGCCGGCCCGAGGCCACCTACCTGCTGGAACGGCTGGTGTCGCGCTGTGGCTGGGAGATGGGCCTGGGCCAGGACGAAATCCGCAAACGTAACTTCATCACCAGCTGGCCCTACCAGACGCCCGTGGCACTGCAGTACGACGTGGGCGATTACCACGCCTGTATGACGCAAGCGCAGGAACTGGCCGACGTGGCGGGCTTTGCGGCGCGCAAGGCGGCCAGCGAGGCCAAGGGCTTGAAGCGTGGCATCGGCTACAGCAGCTACATCGAAGCGTGTGGGATTGCGCCGTCCAACATCGCGGGCGCCCTGGGCGCGCGCGCAGGTCTGTTTGAATGCGGCGAAGTGCGCGTGCACCCCACGGGCAGCGTGACGGTGTTCACCGGCTCGCACAGCCACGGCCAGGGGCACGAGACCACCTTTGCGCAGGTGGTGGCCGCGCGCCTGGGCATCCCGGTGGAAAACGTGGACATCGTGCACGGCGACACGGGGCGCGTGCCGTTTGGCATGGGCACGTATGGCTCTCGCTCCATCAGCGTGGGCGGCGCGGCCATCATGAAGGCGCTGGACAAGATCGAGGCCAAGGCCAAGAAAATCGCCGCGCACTTGATGGAGGCCAGCGACGCCGACATCGACTTCAGCGGCGGGGAGTTCACCGTGCGCGGCACGGACAAGAAGATCCCGTTCGGGCAGGTGGCACTTACGGCCTATGTGCCGCACAACTACCCGCTCGACAAGCTCGAACCGGGCCTCAACGAAACCGCGTTCTACGACCCGACCAACTTCACCTTCCCTGCAGGCACCTACATCTGCGAAGTGGAGGTGGACCCGGCCACAGGCAGCACCCGCGTAGACAAGTTCACGGCCGTGGACGACTTCGGCACCATCATCAACCCCATGATCGTGGAGGGCCAGGTGCACGGAGGCCTGGTGCAGGGCATCGGCCAGGCGCTGATGGAAAACTGCGTGTACGACCGCGAGACGGGTCAGCTGCTGACCGGCAGCTTCATGGACTACGCCATGCCGCGCGCTGATGACTTCCCCGAGTTCAAGCTGGGCCATGTGTGTACCCCCTGCACGCACAACCCGCTGGGTACCAAAGGCTGCGGCGAGGCGGGGGCGATTGGCTCGCCACCGGCGGTGATCAATGCGGTGCTGGATGCACTGCGCCCGCTGGGGGTTAAAGAGTTCGACATGCCCGCATCGCCACACCGTGTGTGGGAAGCGATTCAGAGTGCCAAAGCCTGAGGAGAACCAGCATGTACGCATTCACCTTTGAAAATCCCTCCTCCACCGCCGCCGCTGCACAGCTCATCGCCCAGGGCGGCAAGCTGCTGGCCGGTGGCCAAAGCCTGCTGCCGTCGATGCGGCTGCGCCTGGCCAACCCCGAGAAGATCGTTGACCTCAACAACATCCCCGAGCTGGCGGGCATCCGCCGCGAGGGCAACGCGCTGGTCATCGGCGCCATGACGCGCCACATGGACGTGGCCAACAGCGCCGATGTCAAGGCCGCCATCCCCGCGCTGGCCGACTTGGCCGCGCACATCGGCGACCGGCAGGTGCGCGCACGCGGCACGCTGGGTGGTTCGGTGGCCAACAACGACCCAGCGGCCTGTTACCCGAGCGCCGTGCTGGGCCTGGGCGCCACCGTGATCACCAACCAGCGCGAGATTGCGGCCGACGACTTTTTTGTGGGCATGTACACCACGGCGCTGGAAGAGGGCGAGATCATCACCGCCATCCGCTTCCCCATCCCCAAGCGCGCTGCGTACCTCAAGTTCAAGCAGGCTGCATCGCGCTTCTCGCTGGTGGGTGTGTTTGTGGCGCAGACCGACGGCGGTGTGCGCGTGGCCATCACGGGCGCGGCCAGCAGCGTGTTCCGGCATGCGGGGCTGGAGGCAGCGCTGAACCAGAGCTTTACGCCAGCATCGGCGGCGGCGGTGAAGATCGATGCAAGCGATCTCAACGCTGACATCCACGCCAGTGCGGCCTATCGCGCCAACCTTATCAGCGTGCAGACCCAAAGAGCAGTAGCGCAAATCCTGGGCTGATGGGGGATAGCACCCGCGCCCGGCATACTGCATCCAGGGGCGGGTGTTTGAAGGAAATTGGCCTCTGGCGCTTTTCTATCAAGCGCTATTAGCTATAGAAACTATAGTAATGAACGCTTCCCCTCCCGTGCCCGTGCCCGTGCCCATGACCGCGCCTGCGCTGTCCTCCATCGACGCCCTGGTGTCGGCCTTGCAGGGCGTGGGCTATTTTGCCGACCGGCGGCTGGCCACGGCCGTGTTCCTGGCGCTCAAGCTGCAGCGCCCGCTGCTGCTGGAGGGCGAGCCCGGCGTGGGAAAGACGGCGCTGGCCCAGGCGCTTGCCAAGGTGCTGGAACGCAGCCTGATCCGCCTGCAGTGCTACGACGGCCTGGAGCAGCGCGAGGCGCTGTATGAATGGAACTACGCGGCCCAGCTCTTGCACATGCGCGCAGCGGAAGGCAAAGGCAGCGCCGACATGGCGCAGGTGGAGCGCGAGGTCTACCAGGACCGCTACCTCATCCGACGCCCTTTGCTGCAGGCGCTGCAGGCGCCAGAACCCGGCGCCGTGCTGCTGATCGACGAAGTGGACCGTGCCGACGAGCCCTTTGAGGCGTTTTTGCTCGAGTACCTGGGCGAGTACCAGGTGAGCATTCCCGAGATCGGCACCGTGCGCGCCACGGCCACGCCCGTCACCATCCTCACCAGCAACCGCACGCGGGATCTGCACGACGCCGTCAAACGCCGCTGCTTGTACCACTGGCTGGACTACCCCGAGCGCGAGCGCGAACTGGCCATCGTGCGTGCGCAGGTGCCGGACGCCAGCGCGGCTTTGGCCACCCAGGTGGCGGATTTTGTGGGCCGCCTGCGCAGCCAGCCGTTTGCCAACGCTTTTCAGCGCGCGCCGGGCATAGCCGAGAGCGTGGAGTGGGCCAAGGCGCTGGTCGCGCTCGACACCATCGTGGTGGACCCCGAAGTGGTGTCCGACACCGCGGGCATCTTGTTCAAGCAGCGCGAGGACGTGGCTGCGCTCACGCGCGACATGGCGGCGCAGTTGCTGCAACCCGCTGAGGCCGATGCCTGAGGGCTCAACCGTGGCAGAGGTCAAAACGATTTCCCAGCTGGGCGATGCCCGCACGGGCAAGCTCGCCGACAACCTCAGCGGTTTTGGCCGCACCCTCCGCCGCGCTGGTGTGCGCGTGGACGCCGCCCGCATGGCGCTGGCCCAGCAGGCGGTGATGCTGGTGGGCCTGCGGCGCGAGGATTTCAGCGCCGCACTGGAGGCCGTGCTGGTCAGCCGTGAGCAGGACCGTTTGATCTTCCGCGAGTTGTTCGACGCGTACTTTCGCAATCCCAACGTGGCGCAGAAGCTGCTGGCGCAGATGCTGCCCAGCGCTGAGTCCAAGGCCGAGCCCGCCAAACGCCGCCCGCGCGTGAGCGAGGCGCTCGCCCCCGTGCGTGCGGCCCGCAACGCCCCCCCGCCGCGCGAGGACGAGAAGATCGATTTCGACGCCGCCATGACGGCCAGTGACCTGCAGCGCCTGCGGCAGGCCGACTTCAACCAGCTCTCGGCCAGCGAATACCTGCTGGTGGAGCGCCTGGCGCGTGAGGTGCCCTTGCCCCTGCCGCGCTACGCCGCCCGCCGCACCCGCCCCGGTGGGCGCGGCAGCCGCCCGCACTGGCCCGGCGCCATGCACCACGCGGCCCGCAACGGGGGCGAGGTGCTGCGCATCCCGCTGCTGCAGCGGCGCCAGCAACCGCTGCCGCTGCTGGTGCTGGTGGATGTGTCGGGCTCCATGGAGCGCTACGCGCGGCTGCTGCTGGCGTTTTTGCATGCCGCCACGGCACCGCGCCACACCGGCGATGCCGTGCGCCGCGACGTGTTTGCGTTTGGCACCGGGCTGACCGACCTCACGCCCGCCTTTCGCCTGGCCGACACCGACGCGATGCTGCAGGTGGCCAGCCATTCCATCAATGATTTTGCGGGGGGCACCCGCATGGGCGACAGCCTGGCCCAGCTGCGTTTGCAGCATGCCCGGCGGCTGGTGGGGCGGCGCACCCTCGTGCTGCTGATCAGCGACGGGCTGGACACCGGCACGCCCGAGGTGCTGGCGCAGGAACTGGGCTGGCTGCGCCGCCATTGCGGACGCCTGCTGTGGCTCAACCCCTTGCTGCGTTTTGAAGGCTATGCACCCACGGCACGCGGCGCCTCCGAACTGCACCGCCAGGCCCACGGCATGGTGGCCGTGCACAACCTGAGCCGCTTGCAGGATCTGGCGGCCAGCCTGGCGGCCGTGCTGCGGCAGTGACCGATTTCAGAGATAACCAGACAACACCAGACAACACAAGGAACCCACCATGGAAATGCAAGCCAGCCGCACCCTCGCCGTGAGCCAGCAGCAGGCCTGGGAAGCGCTCAACGATCCTGAGGTGCTCAAGCTGTGCATCCCCGGCTGCGACAAGGTCGAGGCGACCGGTGACAACCAATATGCGGTCGCCATGGCGCTCAAGATCGGCCCCGTGTCGGCCAAGTTTGCGGGCAAGATCACGCTGTCGGACATCGTGCCGCCGGAGAGCTACACCATAGCCTTCGACGGATCGGGTGGTGTGGCGGGTTTTGGCAAGGGCAATGCGCAGGTCAAACTGGTGCCTTTGCCCGCGGATGCCGCTGGGCAGGAAAGCTGCGAGCTGCACTACACCGTGCATGCCACGGTGGGCGGCAAGATCGCTCAGCTGGGACAGCGGCTCATCGACGGCGCGGCCAAGAGCATGGCAGAGGATTTTTTCAAGCGCTTTGACAACGAAATGCAAAGCCGCCATCCGCGCGCGCCGGCAGACGATGGTGCGGCATCCTCCGAAGCGCCCACCGAGCCTGGGGCACTGGCGGCGTCGGCGGGGGAGGATATTCCCCCCAGCGGCATTCCGGTTTGGGTGTGGGTGGTGGGCGCGGCGGCGCTGGTGCTGATAGCCTGGGCAATCAATTGACTCCTCCTGAGCCGCTTCGCGTCTTCCCCCTGAGGGGGACGCCTCCGGTGGACCGGCAAAGCCGGATCCACGGTGGCGCTGGCCTGGGCGCCGCGCGGTTTCAGACGCAGCGGGCGTAGATGGGAATATCTGAATAAGCGGTAGAAATGAATTGGTGACGGAACGATGGAAAACCTGGATGTGATGGTGTTGCGCACGCTGCAGGGCTGGCGGGCCGCCGGGCGGCGGGCGTTGCTGGCGACGGTGGTGCGCACGTGGGGCTCTTCACCCCGGCCGGTGGGCTCCATCATGGCGTTGTGCGAAGACGGTTCGGTGGTGGGGTCTGTGTCGGGCGGGTGCATTGAGGACGATCTGATTGACCGTCATACGCGGGCCTACGCGCAGGGCGCGCCCACGGCGAATGCGGTCGTAGACAAGGATCACCGTATTCCCAGCGGCCCGCCGACGTTTGTGAAATACGGCGTCACCGCCGACGAGGCGCACCGCTTCGGCTTGCCCTGTGGCGGAACGCTGGAGCTGCTGCTGGAGTACGACCCTGCCCCGGACAGCCTGGCAACACTGATCACCGCGCTGGAGGCTGGGCGCCTGATGCAGCGCAGCGTGCGCTTGGTCGACGGCGCGGTCACGTTGACGCCTGCGGCAGCGCCCACCGAGCTGGTGGTGGATGCTGAGCGGCTTACCAACACCTTTGGCCCCGAATACCGCATGCTGCTGATCGGCGCAGGCCAGCTGGCGGAATACCTGGCCACCATGGCGCTGTTCAACGGGTTTGCGGTAACGGTGTGCGACCCGCGCGAGGAATACCGGGGCAGCTGGAACGTGCCCGCTGCCACGGTAGTGAGTGACATGCCCGACGATGTGGTGCTGGCCTTCAAGCCCGACCGGCGCAGTTGTGTGGTGGCCCTCACGCACGACCCCAAGCTCGATGACTTGGCGCTGCTGGAGGCGCTGAACACGGATGCGTTCTATGTGGGTGGCATCGGCTCGCGCCGCAACAACGAGGCGCGCCGTGCCCGCATGATCGAACACTTCGACCAGACCGAGGAGAGCCTGGCGCGCCTGCGCGGGCCGATCGGCATCTACATCGGCAGCAAGACACCACCCGAGATTGCGGTGAGCGTGATGGCCGAAATTTTGGCCGTCAAAAACGGTGTCACCCTGCCGCGCGACATGGAAGTGGCCCAGGCCAAGAATGACCGGGAGCTGGCGCACAACGACCCCGGTACGCTGGTGTGTGGGGTGCGCGCCGCGTAGTGCTAAAGCGGCCTGGACCGCCGCTGCAACTGCTGCCGCACATGGTGCAGCAGGCCATCACAGGCGTCTTCCACCAGGTCCAGCACCTCCTCAAAACCAGCGGCCCCGCCGTAGTACGGATCGGGCACCACGGGGCTGTCGAACCGTTGGCAGAACTCTGTCATACGGCGCAACTTGCGGGCGTGTTCGGGTGGGCAAAGGTCTTGCGCAAGGGCCAGGTTGTCCCAGTCCATCGCCAGAACCAGATCGTGGCGTTCAAAGTCGTTGGCCAGCATCTGCCGAGCGCGCAGATCCGACAGGTCGTAGCCCCGTTGCGCTGCGTGGCGTTGCGTCCGCTCGTCCGGTGCCTTGCCGGGGTGGTAGTTGTGGGTGCCTGCCGAGTCCACACGCACCTGGCTGGCCAAACCACTGTGAACCACCTTGTGCCGGAACACGCCGTGGGCCGTGGGGCTGCGGCAGATGTTGCCCATGCACACAAAAAGCACCGAGTAGGTAGCGACGCGGTCAGGCATCTCTGTGATCCCGACGATGTTCAGGCGGACATCACCACCGGGCCACCCTTGGCAATGCCGCGCTGGTACGCGGGGCGGGCCTCCATGCGCTGCTTGTAGGCCAGAAGGTTGGTGCACGCACCGGCCTTGCTGGCGCGTGAGAGGGCGGCCTCCACCGCAAAGCTCATCTGAAAATCGGCCATGGTGAGGTGCTCGCCCGCAAACCAGCGGTGCGTGCCCAGGTGCTGCTCCATGAAGTCGAGTGCGGTGTTCACATTGGGGTCGATCAATTTCTCCTGCACCGTGCCGCACAGTGCCTTGGCGATGGGCTTGACGAAGAACGGCATGGGCTGGGTGGGGATGGTCATGAACACCAGCTTCATCACCAGCCAGTTCATGAGCGAGCCTTCGGCGTAGTGCATCCAGAAGCGGCACTGGCGGTACTCTGGCGTGCGCGGCGCCGGTTGCAGGTGGGCCAGGTCGCCGCCCGCCTGGGCTCCGTAGGTTTCCACCAGGTATTCGATGATCGCGCCCGACTCGGCGATGACCTCTTTGCCGTCGGTGATCACCGGTGATTTGCCCAGCGGGTGGATCTTCTTGAGTTCGGGCGGGGCCAGCTTGGTGGCCTTGTCGCGCTGGTAGATTTTCAGCTCGTAGGGAACACCCAGTTCTTCGAGCAGCCAGAGAACGCGCTGCGAGCGCGAGGTTTCGAGGTGGTGGACGGTGATCATGGGTGAATATTGGCACAGGTTGCCGGAGCAAGGCGCCACCGGCCGGGTGGTGTGAAAGCCCCAGAAAGCAAAAAGCCCTCTGGCGAGGGCTTTCTTGCAAGGAACCAACCGCAGTCGGCCCGTGGCGATCTGGCGATCAGCCGCCCTTCTTGGAGCGCTTGCCAGGGTTCTTCTTGCTGCGGGTTGCCACACCGCGTTCCAGGCTCACGCGCTGGCCACGGCCGGGAGTGGCCAGGGTGTAGCCGGGCACGGGCGTAGGGCGGGGGGTGCGCTTGCGGTCTGCTTCGGTGACGATCTTGTTGCCCATGGTAGGTCTCTGAGTTGGTGGAAAAAGGAGAGATTTTAGGCCACAGCCGGGTTGCCGGGCTTTCAAAGGTGTTTGGCAGGTGTTTTGTGGGTGCTCAGGCCGCCACAAAACCTGCGGCCACACCCGCCGCCACACCTGCGCCGTGGTCGGTGGACAGCGCTTGTGTGCAATGGCGGGGCAACTCAAAACCCCGCGCGGCATCCTGAATGGCCATCGTACGGATCACGGGGGGCTTGGCCCACACGCCACCGAAGATGGTGGCAAAGGCCACATCGGCCGCATCCCTCCCCACACCAAACCGCAGCAGGCCCATGGGGATCGCCGTGCCAGACGGGTCAAAGATGTACCAGCGGTCGCCCAGGTACACCTCGACATAGGCATGAAAGTCGGGGGGGCCCAGGGCCGGGTCAGCGCCGTAGTCGGTTCCGGTGGTGAAGCGGGCCGGGATGTTGATGGCGCGGCACAAGGCAATCATGAGGTGGGCGAAGTCACGGCACACGCCCACCTGCTCCACCAGCGTGTCCACCGCAGAGGTGTTGGAGTTGGAAGTGTTGGAGGTGAACGCCACGTGCCGCTGCACCCAGTCGCAGATCGCCTGCACGCGGCTGTGCCCTTGCCACAGCGCACCAAACTCGTTCGTCGCCAGGCGCAGCAGCCGGTCGGACTGGCAATACCGGCTGGGGTAGATGTAGCCCATTACCTCTTGCGGCAGGCGCCGCACCGGTACTTCTGCCAATTGGGAGGGGTCGATGCGGTAGTGGTTGATATCGACCGTGGCTGAATACGACAGCTCCAGCGTGCCGGGCTCACCATGCAGCCGCAGATAGCGGTTTCCAGTGGCTGGGTCGGTATGAATGTGGTGGGCAATGGGCTGGTTGATGACCAGGCGCTCTGCGCTTACCGACTGGTTGGGTGTCTGCGCCGCGTGGATGTTGAAGACAAAATCGGCACCATGCTGGTCCACCTCGTAGCTCAGATCAATCTGCAGCTCCATGCGTACGCGGTCATGGCTTGGCTGGTCTGCAGGGACTGTGCCGACTTGCTGGGCGGGGTAGGGGGCAGGCCAGGTGGCAGCGTTGCGGGTATTTGACTGCGGGGGAGGGCTTTGGGTGTTTGCCATGGGCATGTCCTTCGTGCACCGCGTTCCGGGGCATCCGGCACAGCAGCGTGGCTTGAGGATAGTCCTTTCCCCCGCGCCCGATGTAGGCGAACGACCCGCCGCCATGCCCGCCCGCTACCCATTCGCGGGAAGCCGCCAGGTCACCCCGTCAGGCGGGTATGGAAAGACGCGCCACGACCTCGACGTTGCCACTGCGATCTGCCCGGAGAATCAGTCCTTCGCCCGAGCTGGTGTTGGTATTTGCCAGGTCGGACAGCACAAACATGTGGGTGAACCACACTTCGAAACGACCGGGCTGGGACGACGCTGTGGCCAGCGCTGTACGCAGTTCACGCAGGTGGGCCGCGCCGGTGGTCTCCGGGCTACCCCGGGGCGACCCGAGTGCCGCCCAGACCTGCGGCGTACCAAAGGCGAGGGTGGCACTGTCCACGCAGCGGCACCAGGGGCTTGATAAAACCTTGCCAGGTTGGAGTTGCCGTTGCTGAAACCACGCGCCCAAGCTGCGTGCCTGTGCGCGGCCTTCTTCGCTCAGATTGCGCTGGGTGCTGCAGTCACCCAGGCGGAATCCTGGGGG
Organism: Acidovorax sp. sif0632; assembly: GCF_019218805.1. Lineage (NCBI taxonomy): Bacteria > Pseudomonadati > Pseudomonadota > Betaproteobacteria > Burkholderiales > Comamonadaceae > Acidovorax > Acidovorax sp. sif0632. Next base: position 45,786 of record NZ_JAHUWW010000002.1, read on the forward strand.
GTCGAACGTGCCGGGGGCCAGCGCGTGGCGGAAGGCGGCCACCACCCCGCCCTTGCGCAACAAGGCTTCGGCATCCGCGTCTTGCGCCGCCCAGCCGCGCAGGCTGGCCAAGGCCAGCCCGGCACCCAGCACCGCACGGCGGGCAATGCGGGGCTCAGGCGGCAGGCTGGAAGGCATAGCCATTGCCAGAAACCGCCATGCGGCCAAACGCAGGGAACGGGAAGTGGAAGCCGCCCAGCATGGCATTGCTGGCGGTGATGCGCTGGAACACATCGCGCCGCACCTTGCGCGCAGCCTCGGCGTCCATGTCAAAGGTCACAGCCCAGTCGGGATTGCGTGCGAACAGTGCAGGCACGTTGGTCAGGTCTGCCACGTAGAAGAACTTCTGGCCCGACGAGGTCAGCTCGAACAGCGTATGGCCCGGCGTGTGGCCATAGGCCGCCACAGACTTGATGCCCGGCGCCACTTCCGCATCGGCCGCAAACTGCACCAGCGTGTCTGCGGGCATGGTGGCAAAGGTGCGGCGCACGTTATCGAATGCACCCTTCATGCCAGCGGGCGCAGCGGCCATGCGGGCGTCGTCCATCCAGAACGCGTGTTCGGCGGCGGGCACCATCACCTTGGCCTTGGGGAAAACCAACTCACCGGCCTTGTTGCGGATGCCGTTGATGTGGTCGCCGTGGTAGTGGCTGATCAGCACGGTGTCGATGTCGGCTGCCTGCATGCCCGCCGCGCGCAGGCTGTCGAGCAGCTTGCCGGTGGTGGCGCCACCAAACTCGCCCAAGCCGGTGTCGATGAGGATCTTGCGCGCGCCTGCCACCACCAGAAAGGGTGTGTAGGGCACGTCGATGTAGTCGGTGGGCAGTCCTTGCGATGCCAGCAGCGCACGCACCTCGGTCAGCGGCGCGTTCTTCACAAATTCCTCTCCCAGCGGGCGGCGCGTGATGCCATCGTTCAGCGCAATCACCTCCACATCGCCCACCTTCATGCGGCGAAAGCCGGGGCTGGGCAAGGTGGGGGTTCCGAAGTTGGGCGCGTTCTGGGCCCACACGGGGACAAACGAGCCCGCTGCGTAAACGGTGGTGGCCAGGCTTGCACCCAGGAAGTGGCGGCGTGACAGCATGAAACTCTCCGGTCTTGAGTTGAACTGAGGAGTCGCAACTGTAGCGATGCCCGAGAGATTGCCGCTTGCCGACGCGCTAACCTGTTCGCAACGTGGGGCTTTTGCTGGTAATTGGGGCTATGGAGGCTATTCGATCGCGAAGGCGTCGCGCAACGCACCGCAAAAGTCAGCATTTCCGCTGATTGTCAATGTGATCGTGGTCCGGGGTGGGGCGGGGTTGCCTGGCGCCGCACGCAGTTGCCCGGCATTGTCATCAAACGTCAGCACCAGCGGTGTGCTGATCTCCTGCACGCCTTGCAGGTCGTAGTGCCATATGCCCCCATCTTCCGACGGGCCGCAGGCATCGGGCCAATGCTGGTGCGCCCAGACGAGCACGGCGCTGATCTCGGTCTGCAATGCGGGAATCTGCGCGGGCTGCACGCTCGCCATGGCGTCAAACGTACCTACGCCGTCCGCGTCTTCGCTGTAGTCAAAATCCAGGTAGTTCAGGTTCATGGTGTCCGTTAAAGAGATGTCATGTCCAGGTACGGCCCAGCGCCTGGGCGGCTTCGCCCAGGCGGGTCACCTGCTGTAGCGCCTGCGCCAGCGGCATGCGTGCCGCCGGTGCTTGCAGTGCCACGGCGCAGCGTACCTGCCGCCGCCCGCTACCCAGCACAGGCACAGCCACACAAACGAGACCGTCCACAAACTCTTCGGCATCTGTGGCGTAACCCTGCCGCAGGATCTGCTCCAGCTCGGCCTCCAGGGCGGTGCGGTCGGTCAAAGTGGTGGCCGTGTGGCGGGTCAGCGGCAGTCCGTTCAGGATCGCCGCCCGGCGCGCGGCTGACAGGTGGGCCAGAAACAGCTTGCCGCTGGCCGAGCAGTGGATGGGCACGCGCGTGCCGGGCCGCAGCTCCATGCGCAGCGGAAAGGCCGACTCCACGCGGTCCAGGTAGATCACCTCGGCGCCGCTGAGCGCCGTGAGGTTGCAGCTCTCGCCAATATCGGCCACCAGCTGGCGCAGCACCGCATGGCGCACGCCATGCTGGGTGCCCGCGCTGAGCGTGCTTTCGGCCAGGCGCAGCAGGCGGGGTGCGGGGGTGTAGCGGCGCCCATCGGGCTCGCGCGCCAGCAGGCCACCGTTTTCGAGCTGGCCCAGCATTCGGTGCACGCTGGGTTTGGGCCAGCCTGTGGCCTCGATGGCGTCCGCCAGGCTGAACGGGCGGCCATGGGCGCACATGATTTCCAGCAGTTCAAACAGGCGCAGGCTGGGGGATGAGTTGGTCATAAATCCCGGAATTCGAGACGAATCCATAAAACATTTCGGGATTATTGAGCATTGTGGCTAAGCTGCAAACCAACATTTCACGGGGTGCTCATGGCGGCGACTTTTCAGAACGCGGTACTCACAGGCGCTTGTGGTGGCTTGGGCCAGGCCCTGGCGCGGGAGCTGATCGGCCAGGGCGCTGCCGTGGCGCTGGTGGGGCTTCACTTGCCCACGTTGCGGGCACTGGCTGCGCTGGCGCCTGGGCGCTGCGCGGTGTACACGCCCGATGTGGCCGACAGCACCGCGATGCAGGCCATGGCGGCCGACTGGATGGCGCTCTCGGGCGCGGTGCCCGACCTCGTCATTGCCAACGCGGGCGTGGCAGGCGGCTTTGACACTGCCGAAGCCGACGACCTGGCCGTGCTGCGCCGCATGCTGGAGATCAACCTGCTGGGCGCGGCCACCACCTTTCAGCCGTTTGTGAAAACCATGCGTGCACAGCGGCGCGGCGCCCTGGTGGGTGTGGCCAGCATTGCAGGCTGGCGCGGCATGCCGGGCAACGGCGCCTATTGCGCGAGCAAGGGCGGGCTCATCCGCTACCTGGAGAGCCTGCGTGCCGAGCTGCGCGGCGAATCCATTGTGGTCAGCACGGTGAGCCCTGGCTACCTTCGCACCGCGCTCACGGCGGGCAATCGTTTTGCCATGCCGGGCCTGATGGAGCCCGAAGCCGCTGCCCGGGCTCTGCTGGCGGGTGTCGCGCAAGGTCGTACCCACATCGTGCTGCCCGCGCGCATCGGCTGGCTGGCCCGCTTGCTGAACCTGTTGCCTGACACCCTGCACGACCGCCTGCTGTTGGGCCAGCCGCGCAAGCCGCGCGTGGGCGAGGCGGGGGCCACGGCCATTCCGGGCCTGCCGTTGCCTGCGGAGACACCGGTACACAACGAAAGCAAAAACGCATGACAACGGAGACAACACCCACTGTGGCAGATACCCGCACCCAGATCGCTCTGATAGGCGCAGGCCCCAGTGGCCTGGCGGCTGCGCGCAACCTGCAAAAGCTGGGCGTGCCCTTCCAGGGCTTTGAAGCGCACACCGACGTGGGCGGCCTGTGGAACATCGAGAACCCGCGCAGCACGGTCTACGAATCGGCACACCTCATCTCCAGCAAACACACCACAGAATTCACCGAGTTCCCCATGCGACCCGAGGTGGCCGACTACCCCAGCCACCGCGAGATGCGGCAGTACTTCATGGACTTTGCCGCGCACTTTAGTTTGCGCCCGCACTACTGGTTTGGTACCCGCGTGCTGAAGGTCGAGCCCGTGGGCGAGGGCGCAGCGCCGCTGTGGCGCGTCACCTGGAGCCAGCACGGCGGACCCGCGCAGACCGCAGAGTTCAAGGGCGTGGTGATTGCCAATGGCACGCTGGCCGAGCCCAACATGCCGCGCTTTGAAGGCCAGTTTGATGGCGAACTGCTGCACACCAGCGCCTACAAAAGCGCCGAGCTGTTCAAGGGCAAACGCGTGTTGGTGGTGGGCGCGGGCAACTCGGGCTGCGACATAGCCGTGGATGCGGTGCATTACGCGCGCAGCGTGGATCTGTCGGTGAGGCGCGGCTACTACTTTGTGCCCAAATACGTGTTCGGCCAGCCCGCCGACACGCTGGGGGGCAAGTTCAAGATGCCGCCCTGGCTCAAGCAGAAGATCGACAGCGTGGTGCTGCAGTGGTTTACCGGCGACCCGGCGCGGTTTGGCCTGCCCAAGCCCGATTACAAGATGTACGAATCGCACCCCGTGGTGAACTCGCTGGTGCTGCACCACCTGGGTCACGGCGACATCCATGTGAAGCCCGATATTGCGCGCCTGCAGGGCCACACCGTGTTCTTCAAGGACGGTAGCGCGCAAGACTACGACCTGGTGCTTTGCGCCACCGGCTACAAGCTGCACTACCCTTTCATCGACCACAGCCTGCTCAACTGGAACGGCATGGCGCCGCAGCTGTACCTCAACATCCTGTCCCCGCGCTTCGACAACCTGGCCGTGATGGGGATGATCGAGGCCAGCGGCATCGGCTGGCAGGGCCGTTACGAGCAAGCGGAGCTGGTAGCGCGCTTTTTCAAGGCGCAGTCTGAAGGATCACCGCGCGCCGAGGCCCTGCGCCAGGCCAAGGCCGGGCCTCCACCCGATCTGTCGGGTGGCTTCAAGTACCTCAAGCTCGAACGCATGGCGTACTACGTGCACAAGGACACCTACCGCAACGCGGTGCGGGCAGCGGCCGCTGCCCTGGCATGAAAGCCCCCCTGAGGCGCTGCGCGGCTTCCCCCCGCTCTCGCAGCGCTGCGCACTGCGGGCAAGGGGACGACGCCCTCGCTGCGGGGCGGCCCTTGCTCGGCGTCCCGCGCTGTCGCTGCGACAGTCTCGTGCGTTGCGCGTTGCGCAATACGCGGTGAAGAACTGAACTCAAAGGTTATCTATGCTGCCCGTCGACGAAATACGCCTCAACTTCAACCCTGCATCGCTCGTGGCGCTCAATGTGGTGCTGGGTTTTCTCATGTTCGGCATCGCGCTCGATACGCGCGTGGCCGACTTCAAGCGCGTGCTGCGCATGCCCGGAGCCATGGCGGTGGGCATTGCGGCGCAGTTCATCGTGCTGCCTGCCGTGACCTTTGTGCTTACGCTGCTGCTCCAGCCCGGCCCCAGCATTGCGCTGGGCATGATCCTGGTGGCCTGCTGCCCGCCGGGCAATGTGAGCAACATCCTCACGCACCGCGCAGGCGGCAATGTGGCGCTGTCGGTGTCGATGACGGCGATCTCCAACGCGCTGGCCATTGTGCTCATGCCGCTCAACTTCGCGTTCTGGGGCGGTTTGCACCCCACGGCGGCGCCGCTGTTGCGCAGTATTGCGCTCGACCCGCTGGAGATGGCGGGGCACATCGTCGCCATCATCGGGCTGCCGTTTGCGCTGGGCATTCTGTGTGCGGAGAAGCTGCCGCGTTTCACGCAGCGGGTGAACAAGCCCGTGCGCATCCTCAGCTTTGTCTGCCTGATCGGTTTCATCGTCGGGGCCGTGGCGGGCAACTGGCGCTACTTCCTCGACTACGTGGGGCTGGTGCTGCTGGCCGTGGTATTGCATGACGCGCTGGCCTTTGGCACCGGCTATGCCTGCGCGCGGCTCAGCGGCTTGTCGGACTACGACCGGCGCGCGGTGAGCATTGAGGTGGGCATCCGCAACGCGGGCCTGGGCCTGGTGCTGATCTTCAGTTTTTTTGGAGGCCTGGGGGGCATGGCCGTGGTGGCGGGTGTCTGGGGCTTCTGGGACATCATTGCCGGCTTGGCGCTGGCGGGATGGTGGGGCCGCAGACCTGCGGTGGTGCCGCTGGGGGCTTCGGCCAAGGAGCACGGCGCATGACGGCTTCTTCATTGGCAACGCGCCGCATCCTGGTGACCGGGGCCGACGGTTTTCTGGGCCAGGGTGTAGTGGCCGCCCTTGCGCGCGAGGGTGTGCACACGCTGGTGGCGGCCGATGTGCGCGAGGTGCCTGCCGAGCGTCGCCTGCCTGGTGTGATCTATCTGGTGCAGGACGTGCGTGACCCCGCGCTGGCGCAGACGCTCGCCGACCATGCCATCGACAGCGTGGTGCACCTGGCCTCCATCGTCACGCCGGGCAAAGGATCCAACCGCGAATTCGAATACTCCGTGGATGTGCTGGGCAGCCAGAATGTGCTCGATGCCTGCGTGGCCACGGGTGTCAAGCACATCGTCGTCAGCTCCAGCGGGGCCGCGTATGGTTACCACGCTGACAACCCCGCCTGGCTGCGCGAGACCGATGCGCTGCGCGGCAATGAGGTGTTTGCCTATGCCCACCACAAGCGGCTGGTAGAAGAGATGCTGGCGCAGTACCGCGCGGACCACCCCGCGCTGGCGCAGACGGTGCTGCGCATCGGCACCATCCTGGGCGAGCGGGTGGACAACCAGATCACCGCGCTGTTCGACAAACGCCGCCTGCTGGCCATCCGTGGCAGCGAGAGCCCGTTTGTTTTCATCTGGGACGAGGACGTGACCGGCGCCATCCTGCATGCGTTGCGCACGCAGCGCGCTGGCTGTTTCAACCTGGCGGGCGATGGTGCGCTGCCGCTGCGCGAGATCGCCCGGCGCCTGGGTAAACCGGTGCTGGAGTTGCCTGCGGGCCTGCTGCGTGCCGCGCTGGCGGTGGGCTCCGCGCTGGGCCTGAGCCGCTACGGGCCAGAGCAGCTGGATTTTCTGCGTTACCGCCCCGTGCTGCTCAATGCCGCGCTCAAGGAGGTGCTGGGCTACGTGCCTGGCAAGACCAGCGCTGAGGCGTTCGAAGCCTTCGTGGCTGCCCGGGCGCGCCAAGGGCGGCCGGTGGCTGTGGCTGCGGCGGTGGCTGCATGACGGCGCGGGCGCTGAGCCGTGGCGACTTGCTGCGCGCGCTGGCCGTGGTGGTCATCTGGGGGCTGAACTTTGTGGTGATGAAGCTGGGCTTGCAGGGGCTCAGCCCCATGCTGCTGGGTGCCCTGCGTTTCACTGCGGCATCCTTGCCGTTTCTGCTGTTCGTGCCCCGCCCATCGATGCCCTGGCGCTTTGTGGTGGGCTACGGGCTGGCGCAGGGGCTGGGGCAGTTCGGCTTTCTGTTCCTGGGTCTGCAGCTGGGCATGACGGCGGGCATGGCCTCGGTGGTCATGCAGACGCAGGCGTTTTTTACGCTGCTGCTGGCTGCACCGCTGCTGGGTGAGCGCGCCCAACCCTGGCAGTGGTGGGGTCTGCTGCTGGCGTTTGGCGGGCTCATGACGATTGGTCTTGCCCATGGAGAAGGGCCCGGGCAGATGACGCTGGCCGGTTTTGTGCTCACCCTCGGCGCGGCCTTCATGTGGGCGGTGTCCAACCTGGTGGCACGCCGTGCTGCGCAGGCAGGGGCTTACGCGCCGTTTCCGTTCATCGTGTGGAGCAGCGTGGTGCCCATCGTTCCGTTCTTTGCGCTGGCGGTGTGGACCGAAGGCGCCAGCGGTGTCGTGGCGCAATTGCAGGCGGTGGACGGCAGGGCTTTGCTCGCAGTGCTTTACCTCGCATTGCTGGCCACCTTGCTGGCCTACACGCTGTGGACGCAGCTGCTGCAACGCCACTCGGCCGGGCGGGTGACGCCGTTTTCGCTGCTGGTGCCAGTGGTGGGGCTGTGGGCTGCGTATGCGTTTTTGGGCGAAACGCCCTTGCCGCTGCAGTGGGCGGGCGCAGCCGCTGTGTTGTGTGGCCTGGTGGTCAACCAGACCGGAGGCTGGCTGTGGGCACGGTGGCGGCGCAAAGCCGAGACCCACTCGACCGCTCTCTAGAATCCTGGACCGGCGCAGGCTTGTACGGAATGTCCTGCGCAACAAACCCAAGGAAGCAGGATGTCTGAGAACGTGGTGTTGCAGGTGGAGGGGCTGTGTTTTGCCTATCCCGAATGTGGGGTGCTCAACCAGTGGTCGGTGGCGCTGCCTGCAGGCCTGGCGCTGGTGCGTGGCGACGAAAGCAGTGGCAAGACCACGCTGCTGCGCCTGCTGGCGGGTGAACTCACGGCACAGGCCGGGCGCATCACGCTGCAGGGTGTGAGCCTGGGCGACGCGCCCAAGGCCTTTGCGCACATGGTGTTCTGGGTTGATCCCCGTGCTGGCGACCTGGACAAGCTCACCGCCCGTGGCTGGCTGGACAGCCTGCCCGCGCACTACCCGCTGTGGGATGCGGCAGCGCTGGCCACGCACATTGAAGGCTTCACGCTGCACGAGCATCTGGACAAGCCGTTCTACGCGCTGTCCACCGGCAGCAAGCGCAAGGTGCTGATGGCCGGGGCGCTGGCCTCGGGCGCGCCGCTGACCTTGATCGACGAGCCTGTGGGCGGGCTGGACAAGCCGTCGGCCACCTACCTGGGCCGCGCCCTGGCGCAGGTGGCGGGCCAGCCCGGGCGGGTGGTGGTCGTGGCGCACTACGAGGCTTTGCCCAGCGTGCCCTGGGGCACGGTGGTGGAACTGAACGGTTGAGTGGTGTCCGGGGCACCGAGCGCCTGCGCCTTCCGCCCCCGCTTGTTTTAGACTGGGCCGCTATCGGGTGTTTTCCCGTTCTCTGAAGGACTGTTCCATGGACGCGCTTCTTTTTGCCCCGGTGGCGGTTGCCATTGCCCTCACGCCTGGCCCCAACAATTTCTGTGGCCTCAACAACGGCATTCGCGCGGGGATTGGTGCGGCCATGGTGGCGACGCTGGGGCGGGTGGCTGCGTTCGCGATTTTCCTGACGGTGTCTGCGGTGGGCCTGGGGGCCATGCTGCTGGCGTCCGAGGCGGCCTTCACGGCCGTGAAGTGGGTAGGGGCCTGCTACCTGTTCTGGCTGGGCTGGCGCGCGTGGCGCAGCCGCGAGTTCAGCGGGCTGGATGTGGTGGATGGCGCAGACGGAGGTGCGGTCAAAGCGGGCGGTGCACCGGTGCGCCTGCAGTCGCTCATCGCGCAGGAGTTCTTGCTGGGCATCACCAATCCCAAGGCCATCATCCTGTTTGCAGCGGTCTTTCCGCAGTTCATCGACCCCGGCCAGCCGGCCCTGCGCCAGTTTGTGGTGCTGGGGGCGGTGTACCTGGGGGCTGAGTTTGTCTCCACGGCGGTGTATGCGGCGGGGGGCCGGCAGATCCGCCGGTTTATCCGCACCTCGCGGGGTGTGGTGCGTCTCAACAAGGCCACCGGCGGGTTCTTCATGGGGGCGGGTGGCCTGCTGCTGGCCACCAATCGGTAAACACGTTCTAAGAACCCTCGGGGACTACATCGCCTTGAAAAGGTGCGCGTAAAGGCGGCTCACGGGCAGCTTCTCGGTCCGGCCCGCCAGCTCCAGATGCAGCTTGCCCGCCTCGTCGCGCGTCACCGTGGTGATGGCGCTGGCGCGCACCAGGGTGCTGCGATGGATCTGCCAGAACACCTGCGTATCAAGCTGGCTCGTCAGCTCCTTGAGCGGCGTGCGGATCAGGTACTCGCGCGCCGCAGTCAGCACCCGCACGTATTTGTCGGCCGCTTCAAAGTACAGCACGTCGGCCACCGGCACCATGTGGATCTGGCTGCCGCTGCTGGCCTGGATGAGGGTGAGGGGGGCGGTGCTGCTTGGTGCCGCTGCAGCGGATGGCGAGGCAATGCCGGGCGCTGCCAGCAGGTGGCGCAGCTGCTCCATGGTTGCTTCTAAATTGATAGCTGGTTGCGCTTTATTCATAAGCGCTAGCTGCAGTTTTTGCACTGTTTTTTGCAGCCGGGCCGCCTGCACGGGCTTGAGCAGGTAGTCCACAGCCTGGGCTTCAAACGCTTGCACGGCGTACTGGTCGTAGGCCGTCACGAATACGAGTGCGGGAAACGGTTTGTCGTCGGGCCAGGCGTCGGCCAGTTCCACGGCGGCATCCAGCCCGCTTTGGCCCGGCATGCGGATGTCAAAGAAGAGCACGTCGGGGAGCAGGGCAAGCGCCTGCCTGACGGCCGACAGGCCGTCGCCCACGGTCGCGGCGATCTGCAGCGCGGGCCAGGCGCGGGCCAGCTCCTGCTGCAGTGCGGCAGCCAGCAGGTGTTCATCCTCGGCAATCAGGGCGCGGGGGGCGGGCTGGTTCATGGGTTGGGAGCGGATTTCAAAGGAAAAACGACGCTAGCGCTTGTCCCTCCTGCGCTAGCAGCTATCAAATCAAGAGTGCCTGATGCGCCGTGCAAGGTGGCCAGGCGTTCGCGCACCTGGGTCAGACCAAAGCTTTGGCCGGGGCCCGGCGTGGGCAGGGTGCCGGGCAGGCCCACGCCGGTGTCGTTGACCTCGATCACCAGCAGCGGGCCATTGGCGCCCGGGCGCGTGCTGGCACGCACGGCGATGTGGCCGCCTTCCACCTGGGGCTCCAGGCCGTGGCGTATGGCGTTTTCCACCAGGGGCTGCAGCAGCAGTGGCGGCACGGGCACTTCCCGCAGTGCCTCGGGCAGGTCCAGCGTGTAGGCCATGCGCGGGCCCATGCGCACCGCCATCAGCTCCAGGTAGTCGCGCAGGCGGTCAAACTCGTTGGACAGCGGGTGCTGGGTGCTGCGCGACGCGGTGAGCGTGGCGCGCAGGTAGGCAATCATGCGGTCCAGCATCTCTTGCGCACGCGCGGGGTCTGTGCCGATCAGCACGCGCAGGTTGGCCAGCGTGTTGAACAGCATGTGCGGTTCGAGCTGGGTTTCCAGCAGCTTCAGGCGCGCCTCGCTCGCGTGCATGCGCGCCTCGGCCATCTTGTCTTCCAGATACGCCGATTTGTGGATGGCGTAGAAGTAGTAGCTGCCCACCAGCCCGGCAATGGCCGTGATGAGAATGGATGTGCGCTGGTCGGACCCGGTAGTGGACGTGCCCGGTGGGTAGAAGTGAAAGTAGTACACGCACAAGGCGTTGGCCAGCGCTGTGCCTGCCACGTACCCCACAACGATGCCCCCCGCCACCAGCGCCATGCCTTGCCACCCATGCGGCCAGCCCGTTTCGGCGGCAGACGGTATCAATTCGCGCCCCAGGTCGATCACGGCCCAGGTGAAGGTGCCGATCAGTATCGAATACACCACCGGCGGCCCGTAGGGCTTGTCGGGCATGAAGGCATATTGGATAGTCGCAACGACCAGGGTGAAGGCGAGCACCTGAAGGAAGTGCCGCAGCTTGCTGATGCCGTTGAAGGGGCGTCGCAGCATCATGGCCGGTGCTGATCTTGCTGCTTTTGGGCTTGTTCGCGCTGCAGGGCTTCGCGCTCGCGCTGCACCATGCGTTCGCGCAGGCCGTCGCCGCTGCCCAGCAGGAACACCGACACCCCATGCAGCACCAGCCCTAGGCCCCAGCCCAGCAGTGGATAGATCGACCAGGGGCGCGTACCGAATGCGTAGCGCGACATGGCAAAGAGCAGCGCGTTCACCAGCACGAACGCTGCAGCGTGCACGTACCAACCCAGCTTGGCGCTGGCGCGCCGGCGGGCCAGCGTTTCGATTTCTTCGGGGCTAAGAGGGGAGGTCATGGCGGGGCGGTCGGGGGTGAAAAGCTCGGGGCGCTGCAGGGATTCTAGGGGCGGGCTAGGCCGGGCAGGCGTGGCGCGCCACCGTGGCCACAGCCTGGGCGTCCAGCGTCAGCCCCATGTGGTTCACGCCGGGCACCAGGGTCACGGGCACAGGCTTGCCCGCCTGGGCAAACAGGTCGGCAAAGCGGTCGGCGTAAAAAAGCTCATCGTCCTGCCCGGCCACGATGCAGACCGTGCCCCGGGCATTGCGGATGTCGGCCTGGTAGTCGTCGTGGGGGCGGAAGTTGGTGGCCACCGTGTACGAATAGCGGGGCGTGAGCAGCTCGCGGGCTACGTCGTTGAGGGCAAAGCTCAGCACGGGCAGGTGGTTCCACCGGGTGATGCCGATCTGATTGAGCAGCGTGATGGCAACCATGCGGGGCAGGCCCACCGACACCCAGCCGCCGCTGTCAGGCCGCGATGTGGGGGCGTTGTGGTGCAAAAAAGGCGAAAGCAGCACATAGCGGTCGAACAGGTCCTGCCGCGCGCTGCCCGCAAAACGCAGCGCAAACCCGCCGCCTGCCGAAAACCCCATCAGCGTTTGCGGGCCAGCGTGCGGCACGGCGCGCAGAAAGTCCTCGATGTCGTCTTCCATCTGGCCGATGTACGCGGCCTGGCCCCTGGGGCCGGACGCGCCGTGCCCCCGCATGTCCAGAGAAGCCACGGCATAGCCCTCAGCCGCCAGCGCCTGTGCCAGCACGTGGTTGGACTGCCCCCGTGCGGAAGACCCATGCACCAATATCACCCGGCGCTGTGGTGTGGCTGCTGTTGCCGGACGGGGGCTGTAGCCATGCCACGCCAGTGAAGTACCGTCGCGCGCTGTGTAGCGCTGGACTGGTGGAACACCGCTGTAGTCCACACCCTTGAACGGATTGTTGATGCTGGACAGCGGCGGGATGTCGTGGGGGCCGCCCCAGGCGATGGCGGCAGCAAGTCCGGCAAGCCCCAGGGTCAGCAAGGCGGCAGCGATGAACAAGGGGTACAGGCTGCGGGGCCGCAATCTGGAGGTTTGCGTCATGGTGGCGAGCAGGCCGAGGGTGGCGGCAGAGATGAGGAGCATGGGGGCGTGTGACGCAGGATGGCCGCGTTAGGGCACTGGTTGAAAGGGGTGCAAGGGTTGCAGGTGCTGGGCGAAGAACGCCACGATGCGTGCATCCACCTCGGGCAGCACCTTGCGGTCAAAGCCGGGCGGGTCGCCCAGCAGCGCGGTCTGCACGTCGCTCAGCAGGTGCAGCGGTGGCATGGGCGACAGCATGGCGCCGTGGCTGGCGTCCGGCAGGTGGGCTACGTGGGTGCAGCGGTCCTGGCAGGCCGTGAGCACGGCGTCACTGTGAAAGCGCGGTACCTGGTTCACATCCATGCCCGCAGTCACCAGCCCCAGCGCGATGCTTGGGGTGGCAAGGGTGGCCATGTCAAAGTCGGCTGCAAAGGGCACGCTGGCCACGGCGGCTTGTATACGGGGGTCCTGGTGTGTGTAGGCGGTGTCATCGCCAAAGCGGTGCCGTATCACGGTCAGTGCAAACCACTTCTTCAGGCCATCCAGCAGGTTGCCGTGCAAACGGGTGATGAACCCGACACAGGAGGAAAAATCATCGGCAATGTGGGCCTCGCAGTGCTGACGAAAGCGCGCGGGCGACCACGCGCCGCCCGCCAGCGTCAACGCCGTGTGGCCACCGGCGGAACCACCGAAGACCCCCACCTTGTCCAGGGTGAGCAATTGGGCCAGGCGGTTGTCCTGTGCCACGGCGTCGATGGCGCGGGAGACCTCGGCGGGGCGGCGCTTCCAGCTCTCGGGGCCGGGGGTGGACGGGTCTTTGGAGTTGTCTCCCGCATGTTCGGGCAATGCCACGACAAAACCTGCGGCCACCATTGCACGCGCAAGGTCGGTGTGGACCCACGGATTGCCGCCCGAACCGTGTGTGATGACGATCAGGCGGCCGTTGCCCCGCACGGGGCTGCCCTGCCAGGCCAGCTGCAGCTGGAAGGGGCCGCGCTGCACAGGTTCGTCGGCACTGCTGCTGGGGTAGAACACCGTGATGGGGCCATCCCCCAGCAAGCCGGGCAATTCCATCAGCCCTGTGCCCGCCTGGGCGGCGGTGGCCGCACTCCATGTCGCGAGTGTCAGCAGGGCCAGGGTCAGTCGTCGGAGCATCTTCATGGGATTTCTTTCGTGCGGAAGGCGGGTGTAGACGGGTTCAAGGACGTGGCCCCTGCTGCGCCAGACGGTCGCGTTCGGCCTGCACCATGCGCTCATGCAGCCCGCCGCCAGCAATCAGGAACACCACCGCCCCATGCACCACCAGGCCGATGCCCCATCCCAGGGCGGGGTACACCGCCCAGTGCCGCCCGCTGGCGGCCGACAAGGTGATCAGCAGCAGGTTGACCAGCAGATAGACGCCGGCGTGCATGTACCAGCCGAGTTTGGCCCCGGCGCGCTTGCGGGCCAGGCGTTCGATGGGGTCTTGGGTGGGGTGGATGTAGTGCATGGTGATGTCTCCAGACAAGGTGAGTCAGTTCGATGGGAGGGCAGGGTTCTGGCGGGGCTCAGGCGCCCATGGGGGATGCGCCGTAGACCACGCTTTGCTGCGCCAGGCGCCACATCCGCAGGGCTCGGGCGGCGAACAGGCCGTTGAACACCCCATAAAGGGCCGAGATCTGCAGCGCGAAGGTGCCGTCCCGTGCCAGGGTGGGTTGCATGGCCAGCTCCACCCCGACGAAATACTTGGTCAGGAAGATGCCGACGATCAGCGCGAGCGGCATGGCGCTGCCCGGAATGTAAAAACTGCGCGAAGAGGCGCTGTAGAGCGTGCCGGTGGGCGCCGTGGGCTGGAACCACAGGGCCAGCGCCGTGGTCGCCGTGGCGGCTGCCAGCCAGAGACCCACTGCCTGTACGCCGGAGGAGGCCGAACCGCCGAATGCCGACAGCAGGCCTGCCACCGAGAAGGCGGCCATGCCCAGCGGCATGAGCTGGGTTCGCAGCAGGCTGGCGCTGCGGTCGCGCAGCTGGCTGGCGCCCAGCCCCACCAGGCCGGCCAGCATGCCCCATACCCAGTAGGGGGTGTGACTGATGACCTGGAGCATTGCTTGGGGTTGGTGAACAATCAAATTGAGCAGCATGGGGATCTCCTGAGTGGAAAGGGCAGATGGAGAGGGAACGGCAGGGTCAGATCACGCCCAGTGCCGACCAGAGCGAATGGCCGAGAAAGCGATCAGGCAGCAGAGTGAAGCCACCGGCCACCACGCAGGCGCCGATGTAGACGCGCTGCATGGTTTTGCGATGCCCGTCGATGTTGCGCCGGGCCAGGAAGACAAAAGACAGCACCAGCATCCCCAGCGTGACCGGTATCAGCAGGTGGATCAGCCCGAAGCTGCCCCAGCGCGGGCCCGGACCCCCACTGATGAAAATGGCCGACACGGCTGTGGCCACCATCAGGGTTACCCAGGCATACCCGGCGGCGCGGTGCAGGCGCGGGCGTTGGGTGGCACCCTTGCGGGCCCACAGGGCGATGGGGCCGATGGCGGTCGCGGCGAGCGCTGCGGCGAGGTGGATGGCGATGACGGGGGTGAGTTGCATGGTGTGGCTCCGGGCTCGTTCTTCAATGGAGCGGACTGTGCCGACACCGCCCCGTCGCTGCCAGCGGCTTGCGACGAAATGCGCCAGGGCCGCCGCGAAATGCAGGAGCGCGGCGTGACTTGCGGGGCATTTTTGGTGGTCGGCCCGTTGGTGGATGCGTCTTCCCTACAAATTGCTTTGACCCCAAGGTTTACTTTTCTTCGCACAGCGTTCAAAGCAACGCGTGAACTGAGCCTCTACGATCCGGTACGGTTGACCGTGCTGACACCCGCCCAGCACGCACCCCGAGAACACGAATCAAGACCGTCATGAACCCCCAAGAAGTCAACGCGCCCCCGCCATCGGCCATTCCTCCCGCTCCCCCCGGAAAACCGCCACGCCGATCCCGATGGGTAGGAAGCCTGCTGGCGCTGGTGTTGGTGGGGCTGGTAGGAGGGGCGGCGTGGTATCTCATCCAGCGGGCCAATGGTGAATCCAGCGGCGGTCCGGGCTTTCCGGGGGGCGGGCGCCCCATGGTCACGGTGGGGGATGCCGTGGTGCGCAAGGCTGAACTGCCGGTGATCATCGATGCGCTGGGCACCGTGATCCCCGCCACCACGGTCACGCTGCGGCCCCAGGTGTCGGGCATGCTGACCCAGGTGCTGTTCACCGAGGGGCAGATGGTCAAAAAAGGGCAGTTGCTGGCGCAGATCGACCCCCGCCCCTTCGAGCAGGCGCTGATGCAGGCCCAGGGCACCCGCCAGCGCGACGAGGCGCAGCTGGAGAACGCGCGCCTCACGCTGGAGCGCTACCGCACCTTGCTGTCGCAAGACTCCATCGCCCGCCAGGACGTGGATACGCAGGCCGCGCTGGTCAAACAGCTTGAAGGCACGGTGATGACCGACAAGGCCCAGGAGGGCACGGCGCGCCTGAACCTGGACTACACACGCATCACCGCGCCCGCGTCGGGGCGCATCGGTCTTCGCACCGTGGATGCGGGCAACTACGTGACCTCGGGCGACACGGCGGGCCTGGCCACCATCACGCAGGTGGCGCCCATCGACGTGCAGTTCTCGGTGCCGCAGGACCGCGTGGCCGACATCCAGGCAGCGCAGGGCGCAGCGGACGCCCTGGCCGTGACGGCGCTGGACCGCACGCGCAAGGCCGAACTCGACAAGGGGCGTTTCTCTACGCTGGACAACCAGGTCGACACCACCACCGGCACCGTCAAGGCCAAGGCGCGGTTCGAGAACGCGGCGGGTGCGCTGTTTCCCAACCAGTTTGTGAACGTGCAGCTGCTGCTGCGCAATGTGCCTGCGCTGGTGGTGCCGGTGACTGCCGTGCGCACTGGCGCCAATGGCGACTACGTCTATGTCATCAACGAAGACCGCACGGTGTCGCTGCGCAAGGTCAAGCGCGGTCAGGCCACGGTGGGGCTGATGGCGATCACCGAAGGCCTGAAGGAAGGCGAACGTGTGGTGACCGAGGGCGGGGACCGCTTGCAGGATGGCATGGCCGTGCAGCTGCCGGGTGCGCAGGCCGCCCGTGCACCGCGTGCGGGGGCCAGCGGGCCGCGAGGGGAGCGTGGAGAAGGTGGCCAGCGCCGCCAGCGTCCTCCTCAGAATCCCTGAGCGCGGCACGACAACATGAGTCCTTCACGTCCATTCATTGAAAGGCCCGTAGCCACTGCGCTGCTGATGATTGCCATCGTGCTGGCAGGGCTGGTGGGTTTCCGCTTTCTGCCGCTGTCGGCCTTGCCCGAGGTGGATTACCCCACCATCCAGGTGCAGACCCTGTACCCGGGGGCCAGCCCCGAGGTCATGAGCCGCACGGTGAGTGCGCCGCTGGAGCGCCAGTTTGGCCAGATGCCCGGGCTCACGCGCATGGCGTCCACCAGCGCCTCGGGGGTGTCCATCATCACGCTGCAGTTTGGCCTGGGGCTGGCGCTGGATGTGGCCGAGCAGGAGGTGCAGGCAGCCATCAACGCGGGCAATTCGCTGCTGCCCGCAGACCTGCCCGCACCGCCGGTGTACGCCAAGGTGAACCCTGCCGACGCGCCGGTGCTCACGCTGGCCATCAGCTCTGACACGCTGCCGCTCACCGAAGTGCAGAACCTGGTGAACACGCGCCTGGCGCAGAAGATCAGCCAGGTTTCCGGTGTGGGGCTGGTGTCGCTGGCGGGTGGGCAGCGGCCTGCCGTGCGCATCCAGGCCGACACCAAGGCGCTGGCGTCGTACGGCATTGGCCTCGATACCCTGCGCACGGCCATCACGTCGGCCAACGCCAACAGTGCCAAGGGCAGTTTTGACGGCCCGCAGCGCTCGTACACCATCAATGCCAACGACCAGTTGCTGACGGTGGACGACTACAAGAACCTCATCGTGTCGTGGCGCAACGGTGCGCCGGTGCGCATGCTGGAGGTGGCGCGTGTGGTGGAGAGTGCGGAGAACAACCGGCTGGGCGCGTGGGCGGGGGTCAACGACCCCCTCCGCGCCGCGCCGGGCCGCCCCCAGCAAGCGGACGCGCCCTCGGGGGGCAGCGAACCACACGAAGTGGGGAGCGTGGGGGCTTCCATCACTCCAGCGATCATCCTCAACGTGCAGCGCCAGCCGGGCGCCAACGTGATCGCCACGGTGGACAACATCAAGAAGCTGTTGCCCGAGCTGCAGGCGGGCCTGCCCGCATCGCTCAAGGTGCAGGTGCTGTCGGATCGCACCACGGGCATCCGGGGCTCGGTCCACCATGTGGAGCTGGAACTGGTGCTGGCCGTGCTCATGGTGGTGCTGGTGATCTTCTTCTTTCTGCACAGCCTGCGCGCCACGGTGATTGCCAGCCTGGCCGTGCCCATTTCGCTCATTGGCACCTGCGGCGTGATGTACCTGCTGGGCTACAGCCTCAACAACCTGAGCCTGATGGCGCTGACGATTGCCACCGGCTTTGTGGTGGACGATGCCATCGTGATGATCGAGAACATCGCGCGCTATCTGGAGGAGGGCGAGCCGCCGTTCCAGGCGGCGCTCAAGGGCGCGACGCAGATTGGCTTCACCATCATCTCGCTCACGGTGTCGCTGATCGCGGTGCTGATCCCGCTGCTCTTCATGAGCGATGTGGTCGGGCGGCTCTTTCGCGAGTTCGCGGTCACGCTGGCCATCACCATTCTCATCTCGGGCGTGGTGTCGCTCACCCTCGTGCCCATGATGGCTGCGCGCTGGCTGCGCGCCGAGCCCGCTGGGGGCCCGAAGGGCGTGGCGGGCCGTATCAACAGGGGTTTCGAGCGGGTGATTGGCGGCTATGACCGCTGGCTGCAGTGGGTGCTGCGCCACCAGGGCGCCACGCTGATGGTGGCGGTGATGACGCTGGCCCTCACGGCGCTCTTGTATGTGGTGATCCCGAAGGGGCTTTTTCCCACGCAGGACACCGGGCAACTGCAGGCGCGCGTCGAGGCGTCGCAGGATGTCTCGTACGCCCGCATGAGTGAACTCCAGCAAGCCGCCGTACGCGCCATCTTGCAAGACCCCGACGTGTTGTCGCTCAGCTCGTTTGTGGGTGTGGATGCGGCCAACAACACCATGCTCAACGCCGGGCGCATGCTGATCAATCTCAAGCCTGACCGCGACGGGCAGGAAGCCATCATGCAGCGGCTGCGTGAGCGTGTGCGGTCTGTGGCGGGTGTCACGCTATACCTGCAGCCCACGCAGGATCTGACGATCGATGCGGAAACCGGCCCCACCGAGTACCGCGTGTCGATTGGCGGTGTGGATGCCGCGCAGGTCAACGACTGGATCCGCAAGCTCGCCGAGCGACTGCAGCGCGAGCCCAAGGTGCGCAACGCCACGACCGATGCGGGCGCGCAGGGCCTGTCGGCCTTTGTGGACATTGACCGCAACACGGCATCCCGCCTGTCGGTCACGGCCAGCAGCGTGGACGACACGCTCTACAGCGCGTTTGGCCAGCGCATCGTGTCCACCATCTTCACCGAGACCAACCAGTACCGCGTGATCCTGGAAGCCCAGCAGGAAGGCATGAACACGCCCGAGGCTCTGGGCACCTTGCAGCTGCGCACAGGCTCCGGCACGCCCACGCCGCTGGCGGCTGTGGCCACCATCCGCGAGCAACTGGCGCCGTTGCAGATCACGCGCGTGGCCCAGTACCCGGCGGCAACGCTGGGGTTTGATAAGGCCGAGGGCGTGTCCTTGGGCAGTGCGGTGGACGCCATCCGCGCTGCCGCGAAGGAAATCGGGATGCCGCAGGGCTTGTCGATGGAGTTCCTGGGGGCTGCCGGGGCTTACGAAAAATCGTTGTCGAGCCAGCTGTGGCTCATTCTGGCGGCCATGGTGTGCGTGTACATCGTGCTCGGCGTGCTGTACGAGAGCTATATCCACCCGGTCACGATCCTCTCCACCCTGCCTTCCGCCGGGGTGGGGGCGCTGCTGGCGCTCATGGTGTCGGGCAACGACCTGGGGGTGATCGGCATCATCGGCATCATCCTGCTGATCGGCATCGTCAAGAAGAACGCGATCATGATGATCGACTTCGCCATCGACGCCGAGCGCCACCAGGGCATGGGGCCGCAGCAGGCCATCCACCAGGCTGCATTGCTGCGCTTTCGCCCCATTCTCATGACCACGCTGGCGGCGCTGTTTGCCGCGCTGCCGCTGATGCTGGGATGGGGCGAGGGGGCGGAACTGCGCCGCCCCCTGGGGCTGGCGATTTTTGGCGGCCTGATCCTGAGCCAGATGCTCACCCTGTTCACCACGCCGGTGATCTATCTGGCGTTTGACCGGTTGGGCCGCCGCTGGACGGGCCGGGGCACGGCGGCGGCGCCGGTCCAGGCCGGGGAGGTGACGTGAATCTCTCGCGCCCCTTCGTCGAGCGGCCGGTCGCCACCGTGCTGCTGACCATTGGCGTGGCCCTGGCGGGGATCGCCGCATTTTTTGTGCTGCCCGTATCGCCTTTGCCGCAGGTGGACTATCCGGCCATTTCGGTCTCGGCCAGCCTGGCGGGCGCCAGCCCCGAAACCATGGCCACCAGCGTGGCCACCCCTCTGGAGCGGCGGCTGGGGGTGATTGCCGGGGTCAACGAAATGACCTCGACCAGCTCCAACGGATCGGCGCGTGTGAGCCTGCAGTTCGACCTGAACCGCAACATCGACGCGGCCGCGCGCGAGGTGCAGGCCGCCATCAACGCGGCGCGGGCCGACCTGCCCGCCACGCTGCGCAGCAACCCCACGTATCGCAAGCGCAACTCGGCGGCATCACCCGTCATCATTCTGGCGCTGACCTCCAAGACGCGCACGCCGGGTGAGATCTACGATGCCGTCTCCAACGTGGTGAGCCAGCGCCTGTCGCAGGTGGACGGTGTGGGCGAGGTGGAGATTGGCGGCGGCTCGCTGCCCGCCGTGCGGGTGGAGCTGCTGCCCTTTGCGCTCAACCGCTACGGCATCAGCACCGAAGACGTGCGCGCTGCCATCCAGGCCTCCAACGCCAACCGGCCCAAGGGCGCCATCGAGGGCGACGGGCGCCGCCTGCAGATCTACACGCCATCGCCAGCGCGCAAGGCGGCGGAGTACGAGTCGCTCATCGTCGCCTGGCGCAACAATGCCGCCGTGCGGCTGGGGGATGTGGCGCGCGTGGTGGACGGGGTGGAAAACCGCCGCACCGTGGGGCTGTTCAACGGCGACCCCGCCATCATCGTGCTGGTCACGCGCCAGCCGGGTGCGAACATCATCGAAACGGTGGATGCCGTGCGCGCGCTGTTGCCCGACCTGCAGGCCCAGCTGCCGCAGGACATCCAGGTGGCCGTGGCGTCCGACAGCACCAACTCCATCCGTTCGTCCCTGCATGAGATCGAGCTGACCCTGATGGTCTCCATCGCCCTCGTGGTGCTGGTGGTGGGCCTCTTCCTGCGCAAGGCGCGGGCCACGGTGATCCCGGCGGTGGCCACCGTGGTGTCGCTGCTGGGAACCTTCGGCGTGATGTACTTCCTGGGCTTCAGCCTGAACAACCTGAGCCTCATGGCACTGACTGTGGCCACAGGTTTTGTGGTGGACGACGCGATCGTGGTGCTGGAGAACACCATGCGCCACATCGAGGCCGGCATGGACCGCATGCAGGCCGCGCTGCAGGGTGCGCGGGAGGTGGGCTTCACCGTGCTGTCGATCAGCCTGTCGCTGGTGGCGGTGTTCATTCCGCTCTTGTTCATGGACGGCCAGGTGGGGCGGCTGTTCCGCGAATTCGCCATCACGTTGTCAGCGGCAGTGATGATTTCGCTGGTGATCTCGCTCACCACCACGCCCATGATGTGTGCGTGGCTGCTGCGGGCGCACGACCCGGCCAGCGACAAGCCCCCGTCGCGCCTGGCGCGGTGGGCAGAGCGCGGCTACCAGGGCGTGCTGCGCGGGTATGGACACAGCCTGGACTGGGCCCTGGCCAGCAAAGGCCTGGTGGTGCTCATCCTGCTGGCGGTGATCGGGCTCAACGTGTACTTGTTCGCGAAGATCCCTAAAGGGTACTTCCCCGAGCAGGACAACGGCCAGCTCAACGCGGGCCTCAGGGCCGACCAGAGCATTTCTTCCGAAGCCCTGGCGCGCAAGCTGCGCCAGGCCGTGGAGATCATCCGCAAGGACCCAGCGGTGGACACCGTCGTCGGCTTCTCGGGTGGCAGCCGGGCCGGGGGGGGGTTCATGTTTGTGAACCTCAAGCCTTTGAAGCAGCGCACGGACAGCACGCCGGCCGTCATTGCGCGGCTGCGGCCGCAGCTCAACCAGATCACCGGCCTCAGGGTGTTTCTGAACCCCGTGCAGGACCTGCGCATGGGCGGGCGCTCCAGCAACTCCACCTACCAGTACACGCTCAAGAGCGACAACATGGCGGACCTCAAGCAATGGGCGGGCAAGCTGGCCGACCGGCTCAAGGACGAAAGCCTGCTCAAGGATGTGGACACCGACCAGGCGGAAAACGGCGTGGAGACCTATGTGGAGGTGGACCGCGACAGCGCTTCGCGCCTGGGCGTGAGCGCCTCGGCCATCGACAACGCGCTGTACAACGCCTTCGGCCAGCGCTCGGTGGCCACCATCTATGGCGAACTCAACCAGTACGCCGTCATCATGGAGTGGGCGCCGGAGTACACCCGGGGCCCGCCGGCCCTGAAAGATATCTACGTGGCCAGCAACCCGACGGGTGCCACGGGGACGGCCGCCAACCCGGGCCAGCGCGGTGCGTCCACGGGCAATGTCATCAGCACTGCGGCGTCGACCATGGTGCCGCTGAGCGCCGTGGCGCGCGTGGTGGAGCGGGCCTCACCCACGTCCATCAGCCACCAGGATGGCGAGCTGGCCACCACCATCTCGTTCAACATCGACCCCGGGACCTCGCTGGCGCAGGCGCGCCAGGTCATCGAGCAGGCCGAGGCCGACATTGCCATGCCCACCAACGTGCGCGGCAGCTTCCAGGGCACGGCGCTCAGCGCCCAGCAGTCGCAGGGGCAACAGCTGTTCCTGATCCTCACCGCCATCGTGGTGATCTACATCGTGCTGGGTGTTCTGTATGAAAGCCTGATCCACCCGATCACGGTACTGACCACGCTGCCGTCGGCGGGGGTGGGCGCCGTGCTGGCGCTGCTGCTGTTCAACATGCAGTTCACCATCATTGCGCTCATCGGCGTGTTCCTGCTGATCGGCATCGTCAAGAAGAACGCGATCATGATCATCGACTTTGCGCTGGACGCCGAGCGCGCGCGCGGGCTCACGGCCCTGGAGGCCGTGCGCGAAGCCTGCCTGCTGCGGTTTCGCCCCATCCTGATGACCACGATGGCTGCTGCGCTGGGTGCACTGCCGCTGGCCATCGGCTTCGGGCAGGGCTCGGAGCTGCGCCAGCCGCTGGGCGTGGCGATCATCGGCGGGCTCATCGCGAGCCAGTTGCTCACCTTGCTGACGACGCCGGTGGTCTATGTCCTGCTCGACAAGCTGCGCAAACCCGCACCCAATGAACAACAACTGAGCCGCGCCGGAGCCCCCGGTGCCGCTGTCTGATTGCGCACCATGACCCGTCCCTTCATCCCCCTCGCACCGGGTGCACGCGCCGCACGCTGGGCCAGCCTCGGGCTCGCGCTGACGCTGCTGTCTGCCTGCTCCGTCACTCCGCCGTACCAGCGCCCCGAGATGCCTGTGCCGGCCACGTTCAAGGAGGCGGGCGCCACCTGGGCGCCAGCCGCGCCTGCCGACGCGCTGGACCGTGGACCCTGGTGGGAGCTGTTCGGAGACGCCGAGCTGAACCGGCTGGCGGAGCAGGTGCAGCTATCCAACCAGAACATTGCCGCAGCAGTGGCTGCCTATGCCCAGGCGCAGGCCGTGGTGCGGCAGCAGCGCGCGGGGCTGCTGCCTTCCGTCAGCCTGTCGGGCGGTGCCACGCGTTCGGGTGGCGAGGGCGCCAGCCGGTCCGGCACCACGACCCAAGCCTCGTTGGGGGTGGACTGGGCCCCGGACCTGTGGGGGCGGCTCGAAAGCGGCGTCAACAATGCCCAGGCCAGTGCGCAAGCCAGCGAGGCCGACCTTGCGTCGGCCCGCCTGTCCGCCGTGGGCAGCCTGGCCTCTGCCTATTTCCAGTTGCGCGAGGCCGATGCGGAAATCGGGCTGCTGCAGGCCACGGTGGAGGGCTACGAGCGCAGCCTGCAGATTGCCAGGAATCGTTATTCCGCCGGAGTGGTGGCCCAGACCGATGTGCTGCAGGCGCAGACCCAGCTGGCAAACGCGCGGGCCGACCTGGCCACCGCGCGCCAGAACCGGGCGCGGTTCGAGCACGCGCTGGCGGTGCTGACGGGGCAGGCGCCCTCCGACTTTGTCGTGCCCAGTGCGCCGTGGGTGGCCCAAGTGCCCGAGGTGCCACCAGGCGTCCCCTCAACCCTGCTGCAGCGCCGCCCCGACATCGCGTCGGCAGAGCGGGCCGTGGCCGCTGCCAACGCGCAGATCGGCATCCAGCGCGCGGCGTACTTTCCCAGCCTGAGCCTGGGCGCCACCCTCGGCAGCGGTGGCAGCAGCGTGGCGGATCTGTTCAAGGCGTCGGGCACTGTGTGGTCGCTGGGGCTGTCCATTGCACAGACTGTGTTTGATGCAGGTGCCACCGCCGCCCGCGTGGAGGAGGCGCAGGCTGCACGCGATGCCCGTGTGGCCGTCTACCGCCAGACCGTGCTGACGGCCTTCCAGAGCGTGGAAGACCAGCTCACCGTGCTGCGCACCCTGCGAGAACAGGAGCCCCTGCGGCGCGAGGCCGTATCGGCCGCCGAACGCACGGCGCAGCAGCTGCTCAACCGCTATCGCGAAGGGCAGGTGGGCTACACCGAGGTGGTGACCGCGCAAGTGTCAGCGCTGTCTGCCCAGCGCGCCCTGCTGCAGCTGCAGGTCAACCGCCAGCTGGCCATGGTGGCGCTGGTGCAGGCGCTGGGGGGCGGGTGGCAGGCGCCGTGGCAACCCCCTGCCTGAAGGCCACGCCAGGTTGTTGGGCATATACTCCTGTTTTGATAGCTGCTAGCGCTTGATAGATAAGCGGTAGAGCCTAATTTGATTAAAATTTATCTCAAGGAGTGTGCGTGGACGTTGTATTGCTGGTCAAGGCCGCCATCATGGGCGTGGTCGAAGGCCTGACGGAGTTCCTGCCCATTTCTTCCACCGGGCACCTGATCCTGGCGGGCTCTCTGCTGGGATTTGATGACGCCAAGGCCAAGGTGTTTGACATTGCCATCCAGACCGGTGCCATCTTTGCGGTGATCCTGGTGTATTGGCAGAAGATCCGCGCCACGCTGGTGGCCTTGCCCACGCAGCGGCAGGCGCAGCGGTTTGTACTCAATGTGCTCATCGGGTTTTTGCCCGCTGTGGTGCTGGGCCTGTTGTTTGGCAAAGCCATCAAGGCCCATCTGTTCACCCCTGTGGTGGTGGCCAGCACCTTCATCATTGGGGGCTTCATCATTTTGTGGGCAGAGCGCCGATCTCCTGCGGCCACCCGCATCCAGTCGGTGGATGACATGACGCCGCTGGACGCCCTCAAGGTGGGCCTGGTGCAGTGTCTCGCCATGGTGCCGGGCACCAGCCGCAGCGGCTCCACCATCATCGGGGGCATGCTGCTGGGCCTGTCGCGCAAGGCAGCCACCGATTTTTCGTTCTTTCTGGCCATTCCCACGCTCATTGGCGCGGGGGTGTACAGCCTGTACAAGGAGCGCGCGCTGCTGTCGGTGGCCGATCTGCCCATGTTCATCACCGGGCTGGTCTTTTCTTTCCTGAGCGCCTGGCTGTGTGTGCGCTGGTTGTTGCGCTACATCAGTACCCATAGCTTTGTACCGTTTGCGTACTACCGCATCGTGTTTGGCATCGTTGTTCTGGTGACAGCATGGACTGGATGGGTGCAGTGGGCGGACTGATAATCCACCCATGAGCCGTTTTGCCCCCATTGCGCCCCTGGTTTCTTGTGCTTCGTTGCTGGCCTGCCTGTGCTCCTGGCCGGCGGCGCACGCCGCGGATGCGCCTGCGGCCGAAGAGCCGCCCAAACCGTTGTTCAACTACGCGCTGGGCGCCATCGTGGGCTCCAGCCCGGACTACGCGGGCGGTGATGGGCGCAAGAACAGCTTGCGGCCCGCATGGGCCATCGAATATGGACGCTTCAGGCTCAGTACCTCGCGTGGCAGCGCCTTCATGGGGCATGGGCTGGGTCCGCGCGAATCGGGTGCCAGTGCCACGCTGGCGCAGGGAGATCAATTCAACCTGAGCGCCTCGCTGCGCATCGACAAAGGCCGTGACGGCTCGGACGCACCGATCCTGGTGGGGTTGCCCTCGGTCCGGTCCACGCTGCGCGCGCGGGTGAGCGCTGGGTATGCGCTGACGCCACGGTGGTCTGTGGGCGCCGGGCTTTCGCAGGACATTCTGGGGCGCGACGGCGGCGCGCAGTTGTCCACCAGCGTGGGCTATACCTGGCCCGTGACCGAGCAGACCAAAGTCACTTTCGGCGCAGGCGCGAGCTTTGGGGATCGCACCTATCTGCGCGGTCATTTTGGCGTGCCTGCGGGTGGTTCCGGGGCCTTGCCTGCCTTTGATCCGGGCGCAGGCCTGTACAGCGTGGATGCCGGTGTGGAGGTCATGTCGGCCATCAATCGCCACTGGGTGATTCTGGGTGCGGCGCGTGTATCGCAGCTCAAGGGCGACGCCCGCCGCAGCCCGCTCACCGTCGAGCCCACAGGGTATTCCGTGTCCGTCGGCCTGGCATACCGCTGCTGCCGTTAGTCCACTGAAACCGAGAAATCGGCTGTGCGTGAGGGTCTGGCAGGGCCGCCCTCTAGGCGGCGGGCGCAGGCGGGTTGCATACCCGGCGAGCACGGCAACGACGAGGGCGGCCCTGCCAGGCCCTCACCCTTCGGGCCGAGGTGGCAGCAGGCGCATCGCTGCGTTGCGGGCCTTGCGCTGCACCCGCTGCCACCTCGGCGCACAGCCGATTACTCGGTTTCAGTGGACTAGCGTGCAACACCGTGCGGGAGCTGGCCTTTTGCGAAAGGCCCGTGGGGCCTGCGGGGGCACCATGGGCCGAAAGTGATAAGCTGGTGCTGACACACTGTTACCTGTAGCAGGGCGATGCAAAGCGGCCACCGTGAAGGAGGTGCAGCGTTGGATCGCCCCCTCTGTCGATGACCATCTCCCCGCCGGGGCTATCGCCGCATGATGCAAGACGAGCCTGAGTTGTCGCAGCCCCCCACAGCCGTCCATCAGGATTCCTGGTCCAAGGCTGAATTGCTGGATCTGATCACCCGCAGCGCGGGTGCCACCATGGCTGTGATCGACCGCAGTCTGGTCATGATCTATGTCAACGAGGAATACGCCCGCTGGTTCGGCGCCGTGCCCCAGCAGTTGGTGGGGAAAACCCTTGTCGAGGTGTATGGTGAGAGCGACTGCGCCCGATTCATGCCCTTCGTCGAGCGTGTGCTGCAGGGCGAGCGGGTGCAGTACCAGCGCCTTCTGCGCACACCGTATGGCATTGATGAATGGCGCACCATCTGCCTGACCCCCTGGCACAACCGGCAGGGGCTGGTGGACGGCTTCATCACCACGGCGCTCGACGTTCATGAACTGCAGGTCACCATGAATGCGCTGCGCGCAGCCAACCAGCGGCTTTCCTCGCACATGGAAAACAGCCCGCTTGCGGTGCTGGAGATGGACCATAACCTCAGGCTCCTGCACTGTTCGCAGCGCGCTGTGCAGCTCATGGGCTGGCTGCAGGTGGCGGGGCTGGAGGGGCGGTTGCTGACGGAACTGGTGGACCCCTCACTTCAGGACGACGGGCTTCAGAGTGCGCTACAGCGCCTGCAGACGGGGCAGGAGTCCCAGAACCGCGCGGAGACCTGCTTTGTGCGGGAGGACGGTAGCGAAGTGCATTGCGAGTGGTTCAACTCCGCACTGACCGACGCCCAGGGGCAGGTCACATCGATCATGGCGCTGGTCCAGGATGTCTCGGCCAAGATCCAGATCGCCCGCCAGCAGCACTATTTGGCCAACCACGATTCACTCACGGGCCTGCTCAATCGGGCGGCTTTTCAGAGCCGTCTGGAACAGTCCCTGACGCAGGCGCGATGCAATGCCGGGTCTGTGGCCTTGCTGTTCATCGACCTCGATGGGTTCAAGGGGGTGAATGACGCCGAAGGCCATCGCGCCGGTGACGAAGTGCTGCGCATTGTGGCCCAGCGCATTGCCAGCACGGTGCGTGCGGGCGACACCATGGCACGCCTGGGTGGCGACGAATTCCTGGTCATGCTCGACCGCGATGTCACCCGCGATGTGACCGACACCATCGGCCACCGCATCATCGAGGCATTGCACCAGCCCATGGTTGTGGAAGGGCGTGACCTTTTCATCGGCGCCAGCATTGGCGTGGCTGTGTATCCCCCACTGGAGGGGGATATCGACGCCCTGATGAACCGCGCCGACCAGGCGATGTACTCGGCCAAACGCGCGGGCAAAGGCCGGCTCCATTACGCGGAAGCGGCCCGTTCCTGAGCGGTGGTCTACCGCTCCAGGGAGGCTGGCCTGCAGCGCCTCCTCTACAGGCTGGGCAGCCGGACGCTCTGCTGAAAGTGGAAGAAGTTCCCGGGGTCGTACTGGGCCTTGACCTGCTGAAGCTGCGGGTATGCAGGGCCCCAATAGGCCTGGGCAAAGTCCTGCAGGCTTGCGTCGGGATAGTTCTGGTACACGTGGCCGTTCAGGAAGGGTTTGACCAGGTTCATGAACCCATCGAGCCAGGCTTCCATCTGGGCCCGCTCGGTGTCATTGGTCCAGAACACGTCCACCACGAGGTCGGCATCCACATGGCGGTGGATGAAAGCGCTGTCGGCCACGGGATAGCGGTTGATGGCGCCGCCATAGGGTTCCAGATAAGCCAGCGACCAGGGGTTGGGCGAAGTCTTGAAGTAATCGATGATGCGTTGCCAGTCGGCTGTTGACAGCGGCGTGCTGATGTAGCCGCAGGCCTTGGTTTCCGCCACGCCGTCGGGCAGGTTGTCTGGCAAGGTGTAGGGGTGGTCTTCCAGCCAGATGTTCATGTCGGGGTAGGTGCCCGTCTTGTCCACCAGCAGCTGTGCGCTCGGTATCGCCATGAGGCGTGCAATGGCCTTCATGCCCTCATCGCGCGTGCCGCAGAACATGCCTTGCACCATGTAGACCGGCGTACTGTTCTGGTAGCCCAGGTTCATCATGTAGCCCAGGGCATCGGGTGCGCCGGTTTTCATGTAGTGGGCTTGCATCGTCGTCAGGACTTCGGCGGCATGCGCGGCGTCCCAGCTGATGGCCCAGGCCCACACCTGGTCCAGCCGGTGCATGCGGTAGGTGACCTGCAGCAACACACCAAAGTTGCCGCCCGTGCCACCGCGCATGGCCCAGTAGAGCCCCGGGTTCTCCTGCGCGCTGGCCGTGACGATGCTGCCGTTGGCAAGCGCCACCCGGAACGATTCCACCAGATCGCTCTGGATGCCGAAGGCCCGCGATGTGTAGCCATAGCCGCCACCCTGCACGAAGCCCCCCACGCACACGCTGCCGCACGCTCCCGTGGGCACATGCCAGCCGGTGTGGTTCATCGCGCCGTTGAAATGGTCGAAATCGGTGCCCGGCAGCACATGCACGCGTTCGCGGGGTGGGTCCAGCACCACGCCTTTCAGGTCGCTCAGGTCCACCACCATGCCGCTGTTGACGGAGTAGCCTGCCGTGCTATGCCCGCCGCAGCGCACGGCCACCCACACGTTGTAGGTGCGGGCCACGGCAAGGCATTCGAGCACATCGTGTTCGCAGGCGCAGTAGACGATGATCTCGGGATAAGCCTGAAACGCGGGGTTGGATTCTTGCCGCGCAGCGTTATAGTCGGGGCTGGACGGCAGCACGATGCGGCCCACCAGCTTGGCCTCCAGCGCAGCCACGGCGTCCCAGGTCAGGGTTGCGCCCGGCGCGTTCGGTGCGGCCTGGCGTGTAGCCAGCGACTGAAAATGCGCAATGCGGGCGTCTTTGGCAATGCGGGCGGGACTTTTGCGATGGGCCATGGTGAACAATCCTTGGGTGGTAACGCGAAGCCCCGTGTTTAACGGAAGCCAGGCCGTTTGACCAGTTCGGAATGGCCCTTGTGGCTCAACCGCCGGGTGCGGTGTGCACTGGTAGCGCTCAGGCCGACGACAGCGCCAGGTCCCCGGTGTTGCGGCGAAGGCAGAATTTCCCTCCTTGCTTGCCGCTGTACATTGCCGCATCCGCCAGCTTCAGCAGGCCCAGTGCGTCGTTGCTGTCGTCCGGTGCAATCGCGTAGCCGATGGTCAATCCCACTTCCACCTGTAGATCGCCCAGCGAGAAAGGGGTGCGAAAAGCTTCCAGCAGTTTGAGCCCCAGCTCCTGGGCTTGCTGGCTGCTGCCAAGGTGGCCCGCCATCACCACAAATTCATCGCCGCCCAGGCGCGCTACCACGTCACTTTGGCGCACATGGCCTTGCAGCCGCCGGGTCACGGCGATCAGCAGTTCATCGCCCACATCGTGGCCGTGCCGGTCGTTGACGGGCTTGAAACCATCGAGGTCCATCACGTACACGGCCAGCAGGCTGTTGGGGCCACTGTGGGGCAGGGCGGAGGCCAGGGCAATGCTCAGGCCACGCCGATTGGGCAAGCCGGTCAAGGGGTCGGTATGGGCCAGCGAGTGCATCGCGTCGCGCTCGCGGTTGGCATCCAGCGCCTCCAGCCGCAATGCCTTGGTGCGCAGGCCCAGCACGCGCATGAAGAGCAGCATGTCCAGCGTTGCACCAAACTGGAAGGAATGCAAAGTCCAGAAATTCACCGGCACCCAGCCGTTGATGACGCCGATGACGATCGCGGTCGCAATGAAGTAGACCAACCAGGCCAGCAGCAGGCTGGTGCCGACCCCATCACCCCGGATCGCACGGCGTGCCGCACCGGGGATGCCCATCAGGGCGGGTACCAGGCCCAGAATGCTCACAATGGCTGCAATGGCGCGGGTGGAGATGGCATCCAGTCCGTATGCCAGTGCAAGGAGCACACACAGTGCCGCTCCACAGCGCATGAAGCGCAGAAAGCGTTTGTTGGAGTCGGGCTCCGACAGGGCCTGTCCGATGAAGAGGAACGAACCACAGGTGGCGAGCAAGGCAGAGAGCCCTCCCATGTGGACTTCATGCCAGAGGCTGTCGCTCCAGAGGAACTGCCGACCCACGCCGAACAGGTGCATCGAAAACAGCAGGCTGCCGGATGTGAGCAATGCGTAGTAGATGAACAGTGGCTCGCGCAGGCTCAGCCATTGGCCCACGCTGTACACAAGCAGGCACAGGGCCAGCCCCGTCAATACGCCCTGCAGCATTTGCTCGTTGACCGCCTTGCTGAGCATGGCTGCAGGCTTGTAGAACGAGATTGGCAGGATCATCGCTCCCCGGGTCTGGATGCGCACCAACAGTTCGTACTGCAACCCGGGCCTCAGATTCAGCGTGAGCGCGTGGGATCGGCTTTGCAATGGACGGTGTGCGTAAGGGTGTAGGCTGCCCAGGGTTGCTTGCTGGACCACATAGCCGCTGGTCGTGAGGTAGACGCCGATGTGGTTCAGGTCGGAGTGGTTGACATCCAGGATCCACTGGGCGTCAGACGTCGAGGCCACTTCGAACGGGATGCGCAGCCAGACTGCATCGGGCCTCACCCCCAACGTGGCGCCCACGCTGGGGGGCGGGGTGAACTTGTCGGACTGCGCCAGTACATCTTCCACTGAAAGCTGAAGGCTGGGATCGCTCAGTAGCGTGACGGCGGGCCATGCATCGATGGCTCCCCGCTCGTCGTTCAGCAGCAAGGGTGAGCTACCTGCCCACGCCCAGGGGCACACCATCAACGCCCAGAGCAAAGCCAGCCAAGGGAGGTGGTGGGGCCGGGGCCGGTTCGGCATGGGGTGACGGCGGGGCATGGTCGGGCTGGTTCAGTATAGGCAAGGCACCACGGTGCAGGAGGCCTGTTTCATGGCGCAAGCGCCAGTTCGCCACTGTTGCGCAGGATGGAGCTTTTGCCCCCTTGCTTGCCGGCATACATGGCTGCATCGGCAAGACGGATCAACCCATGGGAGTCGTCGCTGTCCAGGGGGGCCAGGGCATAGCCGATGGTCAGTCCCACCTTCAGGTTCAGGTCGCCCAGGGAGAACGGCGCATCGAAAGCGTGCAGCAGGGATCGGCCCAGCTCTTCGGCATGGTGCGGACTTTCGAGATGGCAGGCCATGACGATGAATTCATCCCCGCCCAGCCTTGCTACCAGGTCGGTCTGCTGGCGGACACTGGCTTGCAGCCGCTTGCCCACAGCCACCAGCAGGTCGTCGCCCACATCGTGGCCATGTGAGTCATTGATGGGCTTGAACCCGTCCAGATCGATCAGATACACCGCGACCAGATGGCTTGGTGAGCTGGAAGACAGCGCAAGTTGCAGCGCATGCTGCAGCCCACGCCGGTTGCTCAGACCTGTCAGTGGGTCGCTGTGCGCCAGCGAATGCATGATGTCGCGCTCGCGCAGCGCCTCCTGTGCTTTCATCCGCATGGCTTTGGCACGCAGCCCCATGACGCGCAAGAACAGCAGCATGTCCAGCGTGGCGCCGAACTGGAATGAGTGCAGCGTCCAGAAGTTCGCGGGCACCCAGCCCTGCACCAGGCACACCATGAGTGCGGCAGCCACACCGTAGGCAATCCAGGCCGCCAGCAGGGTGGTGCCGATGGGGTCTTTTTGCCGCACCCGCGTGATGGCAGCAGGCACGCTGATGAGAGAAGGCAGGGGGCCTACCAGACTCATGAAGGCGATGGCGATGGCGATGCTCAGCCAGCCCAGCGTGACGGCAACGCAGACCGCTGCTGTGATCGCTGCACCTGCGCGCATGGCGCGTGCGTACCGGCTTTGCGGGTTGTCTGCCAGTGCGGCACTCAGGAACAGGAACGAGCCCGCCAGGGCAATCAACCCAGCGGCCAGTCCTGCATACCGGCTCATCCACAGATTGCCCGGCCATAAAAACTGGTCGCCAATGCCGAAGAACTGCAGCGAAAAACCCGCGCTGCCCAGCACCACCAGTGCATAAAAGCCGAACAAGTGCTCGCGCTGCGTGAACCACTGGATCAGGCTGTACGCCAGCAGGCACAACGCCAGCCCGTTGAGCAGACCCTGCAACATCTGCTCGCGCAGGGCCTGGTGCATCTGGTAGGGCATTTCGCCGACCGTGATGGGCAGGATCAGTGGTCCGGTGGCTTGCACCCGTATCAGCAGGTCGTAAGCCTGTCCGGCCTGCAGGTCGAATGCCATCGCTGGCGTGCGGCTGGATAGCTGCATCTGATCACGCTGGCTGGTGCGAATCTGCTGGAGCACTCGGCCGCCACTGGTCAGGTAAATCTCGGCCTGCAGCGAGCTGTAGCCGATATCCACCATCCAGGGGGCGCGCGGTGTCTTGGGCGCGACGATGGGAATGTGCAGCCACATGGCTGCCTTGTGCACACCCAGCGAGCCACCGCGCCGGGCAGGCGCCTCGAACTCATTCAGGCGTTCCAGCATGTCCTGCACCGAAAGCTGGTACGTGGGATCGGCCTTGAGCGTGATGGCTTCCCAGGCATTCATCTGCGGCCGATCCTGCGTCAGCACCAGAGGCGCGTTCGCCTGCACGCCCGCAGGCAGAGCCATGATGACGAACAGCCAAAGCAGGCTGGACGCCACGCCGCAGCGCGCACGACCAAGCCGGGTGATCGTCAGGAGGGCGCAGACCAGCGGGGACATTGGCGTGGGAACAACGGCTATGTGGGTTGCTGCGCCTGGGCGGGGTGTGCGGCAGGGGCCTGGGCGGCCAGGCCCGCGCTCCAGCTGCCGCGCGTCGTCAGCCGGTCTTCGATCCGGTTGATCCAGCCCGGCGCGTGGGGGTCATCGCTCCAGCTGTGCACCACCTCGTCCACCTGGTTGAGCAACTCGGTGGGCAGTTGGAGGGGGCGGGTCTGGCTCATCAGCACGCGGCTCATGAAGTGGTAGCCCAGGATGCGCGTGAGTGTCCTCACGATCGAGAACCGGGGCAGCACCAGGCGCAGCACGGTGTCGATGGCACGGGCGAGCAGCAACACCCCCCAGAACAGCAGCGCCGATGGCCACGGCACAGGCTGGGTCAGGCCCAGATCGCTGGCCGTGTCGCGCCCGCACAGGTAGCGGGTCATGAGTTCGGGGAAGGGTTTCACAATGTTCCAGGGCAGCGAGTTCTCCATGGTCTGCATCAAGGCCCGGCCCAGGGCAGGGCGGGGGTCCGGTGTAACGGGTTCGGCGCGGCCCCGGGCCTGCATGCGCGCCATCAGGGCCTGGCCCTGGTCCATGGTGTCCACCATCAAGGCCCGGTCGATGCCCAGGATGTGGCCCACCACGTTCCAGGCGTGCAGGTAGGCCTCTTCGTCGGCCGTGCGCAACCTCAGCCCCAAGCGGCGCAAGCTGCGCAAAAACACATAGCCAAACGTTAGCAAGGTGTAGGCCAGCTCTTCCTGGTTGCAGGGCAGTCCATCGCCTTTCAGGTTCCAGCCGCGGGCGTACAGCGTCTGGAACATGGCCTGACGCCCGCCCCCGCTGGGCAGGGCTTGTGGTGCCACCTGCCCGCTGCCCCCGGCCAGCAGCTGTTTGACGGCACTTTGCGGGCTGCCGTGCAGGATCAGGTTGCGGATGGTGGCGTGGATCAGCCGCACCTTGAGCACCTGCGCCACGCCCGCGCCGCGCTGGCTGAGACCACCGTGCAGCATCACGGGGAAGATCATCGCGGCCGTGGACCGGATGCGGTACTCGGCGTTCTGCTCCAGCTGGCCCGAGGTGTGCAGCACGCTGGAGAGGTCGGGGATCACATAACACTCGGGCAGGCTGGCGCAAAACAGCAGGATGCACGACAGCGCCCCATGTTCCATGAACAGCTTCTCGGCACGCTCGATCTTTTTCGCATCGGCCCAGGACGGCAGCACTTGCGCGGTCTGCACGTAGTGGTTCAGTGCCCGGGCCATGGCTGCATCCACCCCGTCACCTTGGGCGGTCCAGCCCACCAGGCTCTTGTTGTCCGTCCATTGGCCGAACAGGCGGTTCACGGTGTCGATGCGCGCCCATTGCGGCGCATCCACCGCGACGTCCCCTGCGGGCCAGTCGCCCAGGATGTCGGCGATGGTCTGGTCGGCCAGGGGGTCGGCGTGGTGCTGCATACCCGCCAGTTCGGCGTCCGAGATGGTGTTGGAGTGTGACGTGTTCTGGTTCATACGCTGGCCTTTGCGGGGGCTGCCCAGCGCTGGTACCCGGCCAGCGCGCACAACAAGGGGATGCCCATCGCAAACGGCGCAATGGAGCGGATTTCCACCGGATTGCCCAGGATCATCTGAAACACCATATTGCTCCCATACAGTGCCAGCGGAACCAGGGCATGGTGGCGCAAGAACGGGCTGGATGGCTGCAGGGCCTGTTTGCGAACCGACATGCGGAAACCGAAGATGATGACGAAGGACACGAACACCCAGCCAAAAAACCCCTGCACCGTCTCCCCAAACCATGCGCCATCGGTCTTGGTCATGATCCAGGCCTTGAGGGTGTACACCATGTAAGGGTCGGCGCCCAGATCAAACGCCGTGACGATCATCGCTGCCAGAAATGACAGCATGGCGGCATTGCCCAGGCCCCGCGCGCCGTCCACCGCGCTTTGCCAGACGATGAGGTTGCAGATCACATACCCCGCATAGGTCAGCGAAAACCACATCAGCGGGATGACCAGGGGCACGTCCCCCAGACGGGGACCCAGCACGTCGGTGTAGGTGTACTGGCCAAAGAACCAGCCGCGCGAGGAGCCCATCTGCTCGGCAAACCAGCCAAAACTCACGGCAATCAGCACAAACTGCAGCGCTGGCCGCGCGCCCAGCAAATGGGTGGCACTGGCCCAGCAGCAGGCAAACATCACGACCGAGGCAATCACCAGGGCAATGGTGGTGTCGTTGTGGGTGCGGACTGCGAGGATGACCAGATAGACGGCCAGCAGCACATAGCTGAGCACAGGCAATCGCGAGGCAAAGTGAGGCAGGGTGGGCATGGGGGTGTATCACACTGTAACAACTCCCCCAGTGTAGGGGATTGCTCCACTCCGGGCGAACCTTGTTTGCCCTGATCGAAGGCCGTCTTGGCGGGGCTTTTCGGCGCTATTCGGGGCATTGCAGGAGGTATTGGGTGCTATGCCGCCCCAAACCCCGCAGCCCCCCAACACTGCGGGTGGGTCGTCAGTGCTTGACCGGGTTCAGCGCCGCCAGATTGAGCAGCGCCGCCTCAATGGCCGCCGCCGTGGCCACGGGCTGCTCCATCGGAAACAGATGGCTGCCGTCCAGCATCATGGTGCGGCCTTTGGTGATGCGCAGTGTCATGGCCATGCCCACCTGCCGCATCTCGTCCGAATCGCGCCCGCCGATGAAGGCGGCCGGGCACTGCAGGGGGTGGGTGCTGAGCAGCCGTCCCAGGTTGTGCGGCAGCGTGTTGTAGATGGCGGTTTCCACTGCGCGGTCAAAGCCCAACACGCGCTTGCCGTCGTGGTCCACCAAGCCGTGGGTGATGTAGTCGCCCAGCACTTCGGGGTCCCAGTGCGCAAAGGCCTTTTTCTTGCGAAAGTGTTCCAGCGCCTCTTCGTTGCTGGCCCAGCTGAAGCGCCGTTGTCGGCTGACCTTGCCCGGCGAGATGGAGCCCACGACCTGCGTGCGTTTGGCCACATCGACCGCGTTGGCCTTCCAGCCGCCCAGCAGGGGCGAATCGATCAACAGCACACCGCGCACCAGGTGGGGGTGGCGGGCGGCGGCCATCACGCTCAAAAAGCCGCCCAGCGAATGGCCCACCAGAAATACAGGCTGGCCCAGGCGCTCCACCTGCGGCGTGGCGAAGTCTGCCAGCTGCTGCACCAGATGGGGCCAGTTGTTGGTCACCGGGTACTTGGGGTCGTGGCCGTAGCGTTCCACCGCGCTGACCTCAATCCCCCGGGCCTTGAGGTGCTGGAAGAGCACGCGGTACGTGCTGGCCGGGAAGCTGTTGGCGTGCGAGAAAACGATGGGGAGCATGGGGATACCGGCGGGGCAGGGCGAACCCCGCCGTCAGAGAAATCAGATGAGCTTGTCGGTGTGGTTGGTGATCTTCTTGAGCGGCTTGCTGCGGGCCGGGTTCACCATGATGGGCACGGTGGTGGCGCCACCCCCCCAGGCCGGGTCTTCGATGCTGTCGAACACCTGGCGCAGCTTCTGGCCCCAGCTGTCGTGCAGCATGCGGAAGTAGGGGTTGTTCTCGTCGATGCAGACCACCTTGGAGGTCGAGAAGCTGTCGGCCTCGTACACCACCAGGTCCAGCGGCAGGCCCACCGACAGGTTGGACTTGAGCGTGCTGTCCATGGACACCAGCGCGCACTTGGCGGCTTCGTCCAGCGGGGTTTCGGGGGTGAGCACCCGGTCGAGCACGGGCTTGCCGTATTTGGATTCGCCGACCTGGAAGTACGGTGTCTCGGACGTGGCCTCGATGAAGTTGCCGGCCGAATACACCTGGAACAGGCGCATGCCTTCACCCTTGATCTGGCCGCCGAACACCATGGACACATTGAAGTCCACGCCCGAGCGCTTGAGCGCTGCGCCGTCGCGTTCGTGCACATGGCGCACCGCAGCACCGAGCACGCGGGCCGCGTCGAACATGCTCTTGGCGTTCCAGATCGAGATCGTCTCGCCCGAGTCACCGTCCTTGAGCTGCTCGGTCTGCAGGATTTCGCGCACCGACTGTGAAATGGACAGGTTGCCTGCCGACAGCAGCACCATGAAGCGGTCGCCCGCCTTCTCGTAGACCATCATCTTGCGGAAAGAGCTGATCTGGTCCAGGCCGGCATTGGTGCGCGAATCGGACAGGAAAACCAGCCCGGCGTTGAGTTTGATGGCGACGCAATACGTCATGGAAGAAGTGGGGTCGTTGTAAGAGGGGAACCCGCGAGTTTAGTCCGGCGTGGGAAGGCACCCTTGGGCAGGGTGCGGGCCAGTCATCGCGTGTGCAGTAGCCGGTATCCTGTATTGATAGCAACCAACGCTTGGTGGATAAGCGCTGGAGGCCATTTTTACTCAAGAATTGGCAGGTCCCAACCTTTTGCGTTCACCCGAAGTTCCGGCGGCAGCCAAGGCAACTGCCGCCCCGGGGGTAAAGGGCTATTGCTTACGGGCCAGGCAGTGTGTGCCCGTCGCTCCTATCATCCGCCGCTTCACCTGGAGGGGCCTTGCCGTGTTGAACCCACTGATTTTGTCTGTAACCCGCCGCGCCTGCGCGCTGGCCTTGGTGGCATTGCTGGCGGCCTGTGGCGGGGGCAGCGCGCAAGACCCCGGCGATGGCGGCAACACTCCGGAGCCACCTCCCGCACCGGCGCGTTCCGGCCAGCTCGAATCCGCCGCCTTGCTTGGCACCGTGCCGGCCGCTGATATCGCTGCAGCGCTGGCCGCCAAGGAGTCGCTGGCCCAGGACGTGGTGCCGCGCTACAGCGTCACTTCTTACCGGATCGAGTACCTCACCACCGATGCCGACGGCAAAGAGGTGCGCGCCTCGGGGCTGGTCAGCGTTCCGCAAAAGCCAGCGGGCGCCAAAAGCCCGGTGCTCAGTTACCAGCATGGCACCCTCTTTCGCGATGCCGAGGCGCCCAGCAACAACGCGGTTGCGTCCGAGGTGGCGGTGGTGCTCGCATCGCTGGGCTATATCGTGCTGGCGCCCGACTACGTGGGCTTTGGCGCTTCCAAGGGCACGCCCCATCCCTACCTGCTGGCGGGGCCGTCCGCAGCCGCCACGGTGGATTTTCTGACCGCCACCCGCACCTGGCGCAGCCAGGCCAACGTGGCAGACAACGGGCAGCTCTTTCTGACCGGCTACTCCGAAGGCGGCTACGTCACCATGGCCACACACCGCGCGCTGCAAGCAAGCGCTTCGCCCCACCTGCAACAGCTGCGCATGGTGGTGCCGGGCGCGGGGCCTTACAACGTGCAGACCACCATGGATGGCCTGGTGGACCTGGTGCGGCAAGAACAGCCGGTGATCGGCGCGCTCATCAACCCGGGCTTCCTGCGCTACCTGGGCGGCAGCGTGCAGCGTGAGGTGCGCCGCCTGCTGCTGCGCGCGCTGATCCCGGGCGATGCCGATGTGGCCTACGACACGCGTTTCATCGACCACTTTTTGGCCGACGACGTGTTGGCCCTGGCCAGCGCCAGCAACGTCTACGACTGGAAACCCAATGTGCCCGTGCGCCTGTACCACGGCCGCGATGACCGCACCGTGCCCTACGCCAGCTCGGTCAGCACCGTGCGCGCGATGCAAAGTCGCGGCGCGGGCGATCTGGTCAGCCTGACTGAATGCCGCGCACAACCGGTGGCCGGGCACCTGCCCTGTGTGCCGCCGTTCATCACCTTCATGCTGGGGCAGCTGGCGCCGGTGGCGCAGGATCTTTAAGCCGGGCAGGTGGCGGGGCTCGCCTTGGTGGGGAGTGCTACCCGCTGGGGTGCGTGACTGCGTCAGCCCGCCATCTTCTTGAGCTGGTACAGCGCATCCAGGGCCTCGCGCGGGCTCAGCGCGTCGGGGTTGATGCCTGCCAGCGCAGCTTCCAGCGGGCTGGCGCCCGCACTCTCAGGCACCTCGGGCGCAGCGAACAGGTCCACCTGCAATTCATCTTCGCCTGCCCGCTCTTCCAGCGCCGCCAGCGCATGCCTTGCATGGTGCAGCACGGGCGAGGGCATGCCCGCCAGCTTGGCCACCTGAATGCCGTAACTGCGGCTGGCCGGGCCGGGCTGGATCTCGTGCAGGAAGACGATGTCGGTGCCGCTCTCGGTGGCGCTCACATGCATGTTGATCGCGTGGCGCGCCTTGGCGGGCAGCTCCGTCAGCTCGAAATAGTGCGTGGCAAACAGCGTGAAGGCGCGGGTCTTGTCGTGCAGGTGCGTGGCAATGCCGCTTGCCAGCGCCAGGCCGTCGAACGTGCTGGTGCCCCGGCCGATCTCGTCCATCAGCACCAGGCTGTGAGGTGTGGCCGCGTGCAATATCTGCGCGGCCTCGGTCATCTCCAGCATGAAGGTCGATTGCGCATTGGCCAGGTCGTCCGCCGCGCCGATGCGGGTGTGGATGGCGTCGATGGGCCCCAGGCGGCAACTGGCGGCGGGCACATGGCTGCCCATGCTGGCCAGCAGCACGATCAGCGCGACCTGGCGCATGTAGGTCGATTTACCGCCCATGTTGGGGCCGGTGATGACCTGCATGCGCGTGTTGGCGTTCAGGCGCGTATGGTTCGCGATGAAGCTGCCGCTGGATGTCTCAGCCAGGCGGGCTTCGACCACGGGGTGGCGGCCGCCTTCGATCTCGATGCAGGGCTCGGGCACAAACTGCGGCGCGCACCAGTTCAGCGTGAGCGAGCGTTCGGCCAGTGTGCACAGCACATCCAGCGTGGCCAGCGCCTGGGCCAGGCGGGTGAGGGCGGGCACGTGGGGTTGGAGCTGGTCGAGGATCTGTTCGTACAGCCACTTCTCGCGGGCCAGGGCACGCTCGTTGGCCGACAGGGCCTTGTCCTCGAAGGTTTTCAGCTCGGGTGTGATGAAGCGCTCGGCGTTCTTCAGCGTCTGGCGGCGGCGGTAGTCGTCGGGTACGCGGTCGAGGTGGCTGCCGGTCACTTCAATATAGAAGCCGTGCACCTTGTTGAATTGCACGCGCAGGTTGGGGATGCCGGTGCGCGCCTTCTCGCGGGTTTCCAGATCCAGCAGAAAGGCATCGCAGTTGGTCTGGATGGCGCGCAACTCGTCCAGCTCGGTGTCAAAGCCGTTGGCGATCACACCGCCGTCGCGCACCAGGGCGGCGGGCTCTTCGGCGATGGCGGCCTGCAGCAGGCCGGTGCAGCCCTCGGGCGGCTGCAGGTGGCCGAAGATTTGAATCAAATAGGGCTCCAGCGCTTGTCCATTCAGCGCGAGTAGCTCTGCTTTTTGTAGCGTTTTGCCCAGGCCCACCAATTCGCGCGGGCGCACCTGGCGCAGGGCGATGCGGGCCGTGATGCGCTCTACGTCGCTCACCCCTTTGAGTTCGCCGCGCAGTGTGGCCCAGGGGCCCGAGCCACCGCCTGCGCCGCCTGCACCCCGCAAGGCTGTGGTGGCCGACAGGCGCTGCCGTGCCTCGGCGCGGTCGCGGCGCGGCTCCAGCAGCCAGGTCTTGAGCAGGCGGCTGCCCATGCCGGTCATGCAGGTGTCCAGCAGTGAGAACAGCGTGGGCGCATCGTCGCCGCGCAGGGTTTTGACGAGTTCCAGGTTGCGGCGCGTAGTGGCGGGCAGGTCGATGAGGTCGTCGTTGCGCTGCACCTGCACGCTGTGCACGTGGGTCAGGGTGCGGCCCTGCGTGTGTTCGGCATAGGTCAGCAGTCCGGCGGCGGCGGCGTGGGCCTCGCCCAGGTCTTGCGCGCCCCAGGCCTGCAGGCTGGCGGCGCCCAGGTTTTCGAGCAGCTTGCGTTCGCCCAAGGCGCTGTCGAATTGCCAGTCGGGGCGGGGGCTCATGGGGCAGGTGAAGGCGCCGCCCTGGCGCAGCACTTGCAGCTGTTGCTCAAAGCGCTCTGTCACGCCCGCGCTGTAGATCAGCTCGCTGGGCGCCACGCGCGCCAGCCAGGCGCCCAGTTCGTCCTGCGCACATTCGGCCAGGAAGACGCGGCCCTGCGTCACGCTCAGCCAGGCCAGTCCACAGCGCGCACGCGGCGCCTGGTGCACGGCCATCAGCAGCGATTCGGATTTGTCGGACAGCAGTTCAGTGTCGGTCAGCGTGCCGGGCGTAACCACGCGCACCACCTTGCGCTCCACGGGGCCCTTGGTGGCGCCCACCTCGCCCACCTGCTCGGCAATGGCCACCGACTCGCCCATCTTGATGAGGCGCGCCAGGTAGTTCTCCAGTGCATGGAAGGGCACACCCGCCATCACCACCGGCTGGCCGCCCGACTGGCCGCGCTGCGTGAGCGTGATGTCGAGCAGCCGCGCGGCCTTCTCGGCGTCTTGCCAGAAGACCTCGTAGAAGTCGCCCATGCGGTAGAACAGGAGCGTTTCAGGGTACCCGTCCTTGAGGGCGAGGTACTGCTGCATCATGGGGGTGTGGTGTTCGAGCGTGTCGGACATGCTGGGGGCCGAGAAATGAGGCGTGGACTGTAGCAGTTCGCTCCACGGGCCTGCACTGCATGCGGCAGAGGGCGGAGCCCGTTGGCCCAGGCGGATACGGTCATCGCCGTGCTGCACGAAGGGCTCCGGGTTTTCCCTTGGGCAAATGCCACAGGTTTTTATTGTTCGTTACGTTTTGACATACTCTTGCCTGTATGCTGGCACATTGGCTGTGACCCTCGGCCCCGCCTTGCGCAGGCGGGATTCCTACCCACCGCAGGCTTCAAAGGTTTCAGAGCGACCGTGATCTCGTCCGAACTGTTGACCGATCTCCTTGCCCCCGTTGGCGATGGCCACATAGAGCCGATGGCGCAGGCGCGTCTGCAGGCGCTGGTCGATGCCGTTCCAGTGGCCTTGATGGAGTTCCGGCTGCAGCACGGGCGTCTGCTGCTGCTGGCCGCCAACGCTGCCGCACGCCGCATGCCCGGCCTGGGGGCGGTGCGCAACCCCGGAGCGGATGCCTGCGAGGTGTTTGACCTGCTGGCGGGCACCCCCCTCATGGACCAACTGCAAGGCGTGGCCCGCGTGGGTGCGCCGCTCGAATGCCGCCAGGTGGTGCGCGAGCCGGGTCGGCTGCTGCTGGCCTGGGATCTGTCAGCCCGCCGTGTGACCAGCGACTGCATCGTGGTCACTGTGCGCGATGCCACCGAGGCCGAAACCCTGCGTGCCGCGCTGGCAGCATCCGAACGTGCCCTGGAAGAAGTGCGCCGCGAACTGCGCGAACAGACCGAGGTCTTCAACACCATGGAGAGCCTGGCCCGCACGGGCCATTGGCGCCGCATCGAAGACCCGGGCGAAACGGTGCTGCTGTGGTCGCCCGGCCTGTGCGACATCGCTGGCTTCGAACAGCAGGAATGGGTGGATCCAGAGCGCGCCGTGAGCGGCATCCTGCCCGAGGACCGCCATGTGTTCGACAAGGCCCGCATGCCAGGTGCCGGCCTGGATGTGGAATACCGCTGGCGCCGGCCCGATGGCGAAGTGCGGTGGATGCGGTCGCGCGTGCAGCGCACGTTGCCACGCGATGGGGTGCAGGTGGTGATGGGCGTGGTGCAGGACGTGACGGACGAACACCGCGCGGCCGAACAGCTGCGCGAGCAGCTGCTGTTCATCCAGCGCATTGCCAGCCGCATCCCGGGCTTTATCTACGAGTACCGACTGCATGCGGATGGCGGCACCAGCGTGCAGTACATCAGCGATGCGGTGCGTGACTTCATGGGGGTGGAGCCGAGCCAGGTGACCGCCGACCACGGCGTGCTCATGCACCGTGTGTTGCCCGAAGACCTGCCGCAGGTGCAGCGCTCGGCGATCACGTCGGTGCGCAGGCTGGTGCCCTGGCAGTGTGAGTACCGTGTGCGCATGCCCGACGGCAGCGTGCGCTGGCACATGACCAATGCCATTCCGCACCGAGAGCCCGATGGCTCGGTGGTGTCCCATGGCTTCACCATGGACATCACAGACCGCAAGCGCGCAGAACAAGAAATCGAGCGCCTGGCCTTCTTCGACGCCCTCACAGGCCTGCCCAACCGCCGCCTGCTGCTGGACCGCCTGCAGCGCTCCATCGCCGCCTGCCAGCGCACCAAGAACCTCGGCGCCCTGCTGTTCATCGACCTCGATAACTTCAAAGACCTCAACGACACCCTGGGCCACGACATGGGCGACCAGCTCCTGTCCCAGGTCGCCACCCGCCTGGTGGGC
The DNA here is from genome assembly GCF_019218805.1 of Acidovorax sp. sif0632. Taxonomy (NCBI): domain Bacteria; kingdom Pseudomonadati; phylum Pseudomonadota; class Betaproteobacteria; order Burkholderiales; family Comamonadaceae; genus Acidovorax; species Acidovorax sp. sif0632. The sequence goes on from NZ_JAHUWW010000002.1 coordinate 89,177, forward strand.
AGCGTGCGCGAAGCCGACACCGTGGCCCGCTTTGGCGGCGACGAATTCGTCGTCATGCTCGAAGCCCTGGCCCCCGACCTGCAAGACGCCGCCACCCAGGCAGAAACCGTGGCCGAGAAACTCCTGGCCAGCCTGAACCAGCCCTTCGAACTCGACGGCGCTCAGCACTACAGCACCCCCAGCATCGGCATCACCCTCTTTGGCGACGAACGCCTCACGGTGGACGAACTCCTCAAACGCGCCGACCTGGCCATGTACCAGGCCAAGGCCGCAGGGCGCAACACCCAGCGCTTCTTCGACCCCGACATGCAAGCGGCCGTCAACGCCCGCTCCAACCTGGAAGCCGACCTGCGCCAGGGCCTGGCCCGGGGCGAACTGCTGGTGCACTACCAGCCCGTCGTGGACCACCAATCCCAGCTCATGGGCGCAGAAGCCCTGGTGCGCTGGCGCCACCCCCAGCGCGGAATGATCAGCCCCGGCGACTTCATCCCCTTGGCCGAACAGACCGGCCTGATCCTCCCTTTAGGCCAATACGTGCTGCAAACCGCCTGCGAACAACTGCAGCGCTGGGGCCAGCACGAAGCCACCGCCCACCTGTCCATCTCGGTCAACGTCAGCGCCCGGCAGTTCAGGCAACCGGGCTTCGTGGCCGAAGTGCTGCAGACCCTCAAGAACCACCACGCCGACCCCCGCAAACTCAAGCTCGAACTCACCGAAAGCCTGCTGCTGGGAGACATCGAAGACACCATCGCACGCATGGTGCAGCTCAAGAGCGAAGGCGTGGGCTTTGCGCTGGATGACTTTGGCACCGGCTACTCATCGCTCTCCTACCTCAAGCGACTGCCCCTGGACCAGGTCAAGATCGACCAGAGCTTTGTGCGGGACGTGCTGACGGACCCCAACGACGCGGCGATTGTGCGGACCATCCTGGCGCTGGCCAAGAGCCTGGACCTGGAGGTGGTGGCCGAGGGGGTGGAGACGACGGGGCAGCTGAGTTTCCTGAGGCTGCATGGGTGTGAGGGGTTTCAGGGGTATCTGTTTGGGCGGCCCGGGCCGGTGGGGGATATTGATGCCTTGCTGTATCCCGCTCGGTAAGAGCCGCTCGCTGGTTGGCCAGGGCTTGGACGGAGGTTCCGCGTGACGCGGGTGGGTGAGGGCGTGGGCGGATTTCTGGACAAGGTGCTGGACCGCAATGCCCCTGGCGTGCGCGGTCTGGTGCTGGTGGTGGCTGCGGCACTGGTGGGGGCCTGGCTGGTGGTGCTGGGGGCCATGCACTGGCAAGGTGCCCAACGTGCTGACGAGCGCGCCAAGCTGCTGCAGCAGACCGTGGACACGCTGCAGGCCCGGATCACGGGTGGCGGCATGCTGGGCGCGGTGTCGTTGCTGGGCCTGAGCGAGCCGCTGCTCAAGGCCATGGCCCTGGGGCAGCTGGCACCGGACGACCCTGAAGCCCTGGCGCGGCTGGGGGTGGCCCGGGGGCGGTTTCTGGTCAACGGCGTGTATGTCATGGCGGCCGATGGCACGGTGGTGGCGCACGAGACGCCGGGGGGCCGATCCACCGGCATCAACCTGGCGTTTCGTCCGTATTTTCAGCAAGCCATCAAGGGCGCCATCAGCGTGTATGCCGCCATTGGCAGCAACTCGCAGGAGCGTGGCCTCTATTACGCCGCGCCGCTGTATGAAAACGACACGCCTTCCAGCTCCATCATCGGTGTGGTGATGTTCAAGGTGGGGTTCGAGTTGTTTGACGAGGTGCTCAAGAGCACCCAGTTGCCCACGGTGCTGTTGTCTCCGCAAGGCGTGGTGTTCGCATCGACGCGGCCCGAGTGGCTGTTTGCGGTGGCGCCGCCGCTCACGCAGGCGCGCATTGATTCCATCCGCGCTTCGCGCCAGTTTGGCAACCACTTCGACAAGGGCCTGGCTTCTTCCCTGCCCTTCGCGCCAGATGCGGGCGAGGTTGTCATCGACGGGGTGAACTACGCAGTGGAGCGCCGCCAGGTCGATTGGAGCGACCCCGGCGGCCAATGGCAGCTGGCGATGCTGGATGACGTGAGCACCCTGATGACGGGGGCTGAGCGCCTGAAGGTGGGAGGGGCTGCCTTCGTGCTGCTGAGCCTGCTGGGGCTGCTGCTGCTGGAGCTGCTGCGCAGCCGGGCGCGAGTGAGCGCTGCGCTGGAGCGCTTCAGGGTATTGGGCGCTGCGCTGGGGAGCAGCCCAGTCTCGGTGGTCATCACCGATGGAGACGGGCGCATCGACTGGGTCAATCCGCAGTACGAGCGCAACTCCGGCTACACACTGCAAGAGGTGCGTGGCAAGAAGCCGTCAGTGGTGTCCAGTGGCCAGACCCCGGCGCAGACCTACCAGGAGATGTGGTCCACGCTGCTCTCGGGCCGCTCGTGGCAAGGGCAGTTTGTCAACCGCCGCAAGGACGGAAGCCTCTACCACGACGAGGCTACGCTCTCGCCCGTGTTTGACGAGCGTGGCAAGCGCATTGCCATCGTTGGCCTGCACGAAGACGCCTCGGGGCGTATCCAGGCACAGAAGGAGCTGGAGCGGCGTGAGCGTCTGCTCAACGAGCTGCTGGAGCAGCAGACTGCCATCTTTGACAACGCGCCCCCCATTGCGCTGGTGGGGGACGGGAAGTTCCGGCAGTTCAACCCGGCGTTTGTGGAGCTGATGGGCAGCACGGCGTCCGAGCTGCTGGGGCTGGACGTCGGGGTGTTGCTGGGTGGGGAAGACCGCGCAAGGCAGTTCTACGGCCAGGTCGGTCCCGTGCTGAACGCCGGGGGCGCCGTGCGGCAGGTGTCGACGCTGTTTCGCCTGGATGGCCACAGCTTTGAGGCACGCATGGCAGGACGCAGCGTGCAAATGGAGGGGTTCAAGAACGCATCCCTCTGGGTGATCGAGGACGTCAGCGAGCAGCGCCGGGCCGAGATCGCCATGCAGCAGGCCAAAGACCGGCTGGAGCTGGCGCAGGAGGCCGGCAAGATCGGTGTGTTCGACATTGACCTGCTCACCTCCCAGGTACTGTGGAGCGAGAAGCTGCTGGCGTTGCTCGGCCTGGCGCCGGGCACGGAGGTGCGCTCCCTGCGTGACTGGCAGGCGGTTCTGCACCCCGATGATCGCGCCCGCGCGGTGGCCGCCTTTTCGAGTGCCCTGGCGGGCGGCGAGACCCACCTTCGCGATTCCTGGCGCATCGTGCGGCCGGACGGTGAGGTGCGATGGTTCCTGTCGGCGGCCCGCATATTTCGCGATGGCAACGGGCGGGCGGTGCGGGTGGTGGGCGTCAACGTGGATATCCACGAACAAAAGCTGCTGGAACAGCAGGTGGCCGAGCAGCTGGATTTCCAGCAGGCACTGATTGACGCCATCCCCGTGCCGCTGTTCTACAAGGGCGCGGACGGCCGGTACATCGGCTTTAACCGCGCCTACGAGCAGGCCTTTGGGGTGCAGCGCGAGGCACTGATCGGAAAGACCGTGCGGGACCTGGCGTTCCTGCCCGAGACCGAGCGCGAACGCTTCGATGCGGACGCGCAGGAGGCCTTGCACGGGGTCCAGTCGGTGCACAAGGAGGTGGACCTGCCGTATGCCGACGGAAAGGTGCACCACACGCTGTTCTGGCTGCACGGCTTCTCGCGGCCCGACGGCTCGCCGGGCGGGGCCATTGGGACCTTTGTCGACATCACCGACCGTCAGCGCGCCGAGCAGGACCTGCGCCGCGCCAAGGAGCTGGCCGAGGAGTCCACCGCACTCAAGTCCAACTTCCTGGCCAACATGAGCCACGAGATCCGCACTCCGATGAACGCGATCATCGGCATGTCGCACCTGGCGCTCAAGTCGGGCCTGACAGCACGCCAGCACGACTACGTGAGCAAGATCCAGCAGGCCGGCCAGCACCTGCTGGGCGTGATCAACGACATCCTGGATTTTTCCAAGATCGAGGCGGGCAAGCTCATGGTGGAGAAGCAGCCCTTTGTGCTCGACCGCATGCTGGAGAGTGTGTCCGACGTGGTGGGCTACAAGGCCGGTGCCAAGGGGCTGGAGCTGGTTTGCGATGTGGCGGCCGACGTGCCTCCCAACCTGGTGGGTGATTCGCTGCGCCTGGGCCAGATCCTCATCAACTTTGCCAACAACGCCATCAAGTTCACTGAAACGGGCGAGATCAGCATTGCCGTGCGGCTGCTGGAGGCAGAGGGCAACCGGGTGATGCTGCGGTTTGAAGTGCGTGACACCGGTATCGGACTTACGCCGGAACAGATGGGACGGCTTTTCCAGAGCTTCCAGCAGGCGGACACCTCCACCACGCGCCGCTATGGCGGCACGGGCCTGGGCCTGGCTATCTGCAAGAGCCTGGCGGAGCTGATGGGCGGCGAGGTGGGGGTGCAGAGCACCTATGGCCAGGGCTCCACGTTCTGGGTCACTGTGCCGCTCGAACGCGGTGCACCCGCGCGCGTGCTGCTGCCGCCCCCGGACCTCCGGGGCCGCCGTGTGCTGGTGGTGGACGACAACCAGACAGCGGCCACCGTGCTGTCCGACATGCTGCTGGCCATGGGTTTTGAGGTGGAGCAGGCCCACTCCGGCCTGGAGGCGCTCGACCGGCTGCGCGAGTCCATGGCACGGCACCAGCCCTTTGGTCTGCTACTGCTGGACTGGCACATGCCGGGCATGGACGGCGTGGAGCTGGCGGGCCACATCCGGGGCCTGGGCATGGCGCAGGTGCCCAAGATGCTCATGGTCACGGCCTACGGCCGCGAGGATGTGATGCGTGCCGCCCGCGTTCAGGGCATCGACACGGTGCTGATCAAACCCGTCAACGCCTCGCTGCTGTTCGACACGCTGATGCAGCCGCTGGAACACTCCACCTACAGCCCGCGCCGCGCGGTCACCCCCGCGCCCGCTGCTGACGAGCTGCCGCTGGAGATCCGGGGAGCGTCGGTGCTGCTGGTGGAAGACAACGAGCTCAACCAGATGGTGGCGGTCGAACTCTTGCTCGAAGCCGGTTTTGCCGTGGATGTTGCCGAGAACGGCCAGATCGCCCTCGACCGCATCGAGCGCAAGGCTTATGACGTGGTGCTGATGGACATGCAGATGCCTGTCATGGACGGCGAAACGGCCACGCGGCAATTGCGCAGCAATCCGCGCCATGCCCACCTGCCCATCGTGGCCATGACGGCCAACGCGATGGAGTCCGATCGCCAGCGCTGTTTTGCGGCCGGCATGAACGACCATGTGGCCAAACCCATCGAGCCTGCGGCCTTGTGGGCCGCTCTGAGCCGCTGGATTCGACCCCGGCCGGGGCTGGGCAAACCGCCTGTGGAGGGGGTGCCCCGCGCAGCAGGCGTTGGTGCCAGTTCGGATTGGGGGGCTGATGGGATGGCGCCGGAGGGGGCTGACGCTGCGGTGGCGGCAGCTTTCCCCGCAGTTGCCGGGCTGGACACCCGCCTGGGTCTGCAGCGCGCCTTGGGCAAGCCGGGCCTGTACGCCGAGATGCTGCGGCGATTTGTGCAAGGCCAGTCGTCGGTGATTGCGCACCTGGAGCAGGCCATTGCCAGCGCAGATGTGGTGCTGGCCGAGCGGCTGGCCCACACCCTGCGCTCGGTCGCGGCCAACATTGGCGCGCAGGAGGTGTCCGCCCATGCACAAGCGCTGGAGCAGGCCTTGCGCAGTGGGGCGCATGCCGAAATGTCCGCGGGACTGACGGCCACCCTGGGCGCTGCGTTACAGCCCCTGCTGACGGGATTGCAGGCGTGGATGCAGGGGCAGCAAACGGGGCGGCCGGAAGGCCTGGAAACCCCTGCTGGGGCCGCGCTGCAGGGAGTGGGCGCCACGGCGGTCCTGCAAAAGCTGCGCACGCTGCTGGAGCAGGACGACCCTGCAGCCCCCGAGTTTTTCCAACACAATGTCCAGGTGCTCCGATCTGCGCTGGGGAGCAGCTTCACGGTGGTCGAGATGCACACCCAGAATTTTGATTTTGAGCAAGCACTGTCGGCAATGGCCGCCGTGTCAGGCCCCGAACACCCTGCCGTTCACACCCCTTGAGCGGCACAACACCCAGGAACTTCCATGGACAACGCGCCCTTTGCCTCCCCACAGGCCGCTCTTGTTGACAAGCCGATCGCCACGGTGCTGGTGGTGGACGACACGCCGGACAATCTCACCCTCATGGGCAGCCTGCTGCGCGAGCATTTCCTGGTGAAGGTGGCCAACCATGGCGAGAAGGCCCTGAAGATCGCGCAGTCCGACACCCCTCCCGACCTGATCCTGCTCGACATCATGATGCCCGAGATGGATGGTTATGAGGTGTGTCGGCGCCTGAAGGCTGCGGCGGCCACGCGCGAGATCCCGGTGATCTTTCTCACGGCGCGTTCCGACACCGACGACGAGCGCGCGGGCCTGGCCCTGGGGGCCGTGGACTACATCACCAAGCCCATCAGCCCGCCCATCCTGCTGGCGCGGGTCAACACCCATCTGGCGCTCAAGGCCACGGCGGATTTCCTGCGCGACAAAAGCTCGTACCTGGAGCGCGAAGTGGCCATGCGCACGCTGGAGGTGCAGGCCATCCAGGACGTGACCATCATGGCCATGACATCGCTGGCAGAGACGCGCGACAACGAAACCGGTAACCACATTCGCCGCACCCAGCTGTATGTGAAGACGCTGGCCGAGCGGCTGCGCCACCACCCGCGTTTCGAGCCCGTGCTCAACGACCGCATGATCGAGCTGCTGTACAAGTCCGCTCCGTTGCACGACATCGGCAAGATCGGCATCCCCGACAGCATCTTGCTGAAACCCGGCAAGCTCACGGTGGAAGAGTTCGAGATCATGAAAACCCACACCACCCTGGGCCGCAACGCCATCGACGAAGCCGAGCGGCGCCTGGGCATGCGCGTGGCGTTCTTGAGCGTGTCCAAGGAGATCGCCTACAGCCACCAGGAGAAGTGGGATGGCTCAGGCTACCCGCAGGGCCTGGCGGGCGATGCCATCCCGGTGTCGGCGCGCCTCATGGCCGTGGCCGATGTGTACGACGCACTCATCAGCAAGCGCGTCTACAAGCCCGCGTTTTCACACGACCAGGCCTGCAACACAATCATTCGCGGCAAGGGCACGCACTTTGACCCCGACATGGTGGATGCATTTGTGGACATTGCGGAAGACTTCCGCAGCATCGCCCAGAAATACCCCGACCCTGGATAAAGGACAACCCCCTGAGCGACTTCGTCTCTTCCCCCTTCTCTCGAATTGCTGCGCAATTCGGGAAGGGGGACGCAGCCAGTGCACGCAAGTGAAACGCCGCACATTCGGCTTGGCGGCCCTTGCACGGCTGCACTGGTGTGCGTCTCGCCCGCTGCACGGTTCAGCTAGGAGATCTCACCATTGGTCATCGTGTGCTGGCCTAACTGCCGTGCGCGGTGGATGGGTTTAGAACGGCGCGTCTTCGCTCTTGGGGGCGTCGGCCTGTGGGGCGGCACCCGTGGTGTCGGACTCCACTTCGGCTGCAGCCTCGGCTTCAGCGCTGACGGGTCCATCTGTCGCAGCCGCCTGGCGCACAGCCGCCTTGTCGCCAGCGCTCGCAAACTTGCTGTACTTGCCCAGAATAGGCACCAGCTGGCCGTAGATGCGGGGGCTGCCGGCCAGGCACTCGCGCTGCTCCAGAAAGTCCGCTTCGCCCGTGAAATTGCCCACCAGGCCGCCGGCCTCGGTCACCAGCAGCGAGCCCGCAGCCACGTCCCAGATCGACAGGCCGGTTTCAAAGAAACCATCGGTGAAGCCCGCGGCCACATAGGCCAGGTCCAGCGCGGCGGCGCCGGGGCGGCGCAGGCCGGCGGTACGCTGCATCACGTCGGCCATCATGTTCAGGTAGCTCTTGAAGTTGTCGCCCGGGCGGAAGGGGAAGCCGGTGGAGATCAGGCAGTCCTTGAGCTGGGTGCGCTTGCTTACACGAATGCGGCGCTCGTTCAGGTAGGCCCCACGGCCCTTGGTGGCGGTGAACAGGTCGTTGCGCGAGGGGTCATAGATGACGGCCTGCTCGACCTTGCCGCGCACCGCCAGCGCGATGCTGATGCAGTACACGGGAAAGCCGTGGATGAAGTTGGTGGTGCCGTCCAGCGGGTCGATGATCCAGACAAATTCCGAATCCTTGGCGCCGTATTCGCTGCCCGACTCTTCGGCCAGGATGCCGTGGCCGGGGTAGGCCGTCAGCAGCGTCTCGATGATGATTTTTTCGGACGCGTGGTCCACTTCGGTCACAAAGTCGTTGATCTGCTTTTGCGAGATCCGCACCGATTCCACGTCAAGGGCCGCGCGGTTGATGATGGCGCCGGCGGCGCGTGCGGCCTTGATGGCCACGTTAAGCATGGGGTGCAGGTTGGACGACATAAATTGTGGTGGTGAGCAGGGCGCCGTGCGTCAACAATGAAGCGAGGCAGCCTGCGAATCAGGAGCGGTGCGATCCGACCCGGCGATGCGGGCGGCGACAATGAGGGCAGGATTTTACCCGCAGAGCCTCTTTTTCGCCTAACCGCTTGCCTTTTCCCTTGTCCTGCACCTGCCCATGAAGACCCGTTTTGTCCTGATCAACACCAGCCACGCCGGCAATGTGGGCGCTGCCGCCCGCGCCATGAAAACCATGGGTTTTGATGACCTGGTGCTGGTGGCCCCGCGCTGGGCCAACGTGCTGCGGCGCGAGGAAACCATCCAGCGCGCCAGTGGCGCGCTCGACGTGCTGGAGAACGCCCGCATCGTTGCAACGCTTGATGAGGCGCTGGACGGCATGAGCCACCTGTGCGCCACGGCGATGACTCCGCGCGACTTCGGGCCGCCCACGGCTGCGCCGCGTGCCCATTTCGAGTTGCTATTAAAACAAGAGCTGTTAGCGCTTGATGGAAAAGCGCTAGAGGTCAAAAATACCTCAAATCCAGAAGATCCATCGGCTGCGGCAGCTGGCCAGGCTGGTGTCGCCTTCCTGTTTGGCTCCGAGCGTTTTGGCATGACCAACGAGGATGTGTACCGCTGCCATGTGGCACTGTCGATTCCCACCAACCCCGGCTTTGGGTCCCTCAATCTGGGCGCCGCCATCCAGGTGATTGCCTACGAATGGCGCATGGCGCTGGGCGGGTTCCCGGTGCTGGATGCCACACCACAGCGCGCCCTGGCCGACGCCGCGCAGGTAGCGGGCATGCTGAAGCACTGGGAGCAGGCGCTCACCGGCATCGGCTTTCTGGACCCCGCCGCACCCAAGAAGCTCATGCCCCGCCTTAACCAGCTTTTCAATCGCGCGCAGCTCAGCCCTGAAGAAATCCACATCTTGAGAGGTGTCGCCAAAGCCATGATCGAGGCCACAGAGGCGAAACGCTAGACTGTGCAGCCCATAAACACATAACCAAAAGAAACGAGCCACGATGTTCGCCCGCCTGCGCTCCGATATCCAGTGCATCCTCGACCGCGATCCTGCCGCGCGCAGCACGTGGGAGGTGATCACCTGTTATCCGGGCCTGCACGCGATCTGGCTGCATCGCCCCGCGCACTGGTGCTGGCACCACGGCCTGAAATGGCTCGGTCGCTTTATTTCGCACTTTGCGCGCTGGTTCACGGGCATCGAGATCCACCCCGGCGCGAAGATTGGCGAGCGCGTGTTCTTCGACCATGCGATGGGCGTGGTGGTGGGCGAGACCGCCGAGATCGGCGACGGCTGCACCATCTACCAGGGCGTCACGCTGGGCGGTACCTCGCTGTACAAAGGTGCCAAGCGCCATCCCACGTTGGGCAAGGACGTGGTGGTGAGTGCGGGCGCCAAGGTGCTCGGCGGCTTTGAAGTGGGTGACGGCGCGAAGATCGGCAGCAATGCCGTGGTCATCAAGCCGGTGCCTGCGGGCGCCACGGCGGTGGGCATTCCGGCCCGGATCATCCCGTCCAAAGCTGGCGAAAGCGCGGACGTGACCGAGCCGCAGCAGGCGCGCAAGTTCACGGCCTATGGCATCACGCAGGAGGACGATCCGCTCTCGCAGGCCATGCGCGGGTTGATCGACAACGCCTCGTCGCAGGAGCACCAGATCGCGCTGCTGTGGCAGGCCATCGAGAAGCTGTCCACCAACCCGCAGAACAAGGACTGCGTGCCGTGTGATGCTGCGCTCAAGGAGCAGTTCGAGGCGGGCAAGCTGAACGAACTGGTGGGCAAGTAGCGGCGTGCCTGCGCTGCCCTGTTTTATTTTGTTGCTATGAAAAATATAGCTGTTTGCGCTTATTGAATAAGCGCTAGCGGCTATATTTGCTTCAAATTCTGAAGTATCAAGCTGGGCGAGTTGCCCGCACAGCGCTCTTGGGGCGGAACGCTTTGCAGACCTCGTCCCGCGTTTCCAGATACGGCCCGCCAATCAGGTCCACGCAGTAGGGTACGGCCGCAAAGATGCCCGGCACGATTTGCTTGCCGTCGGCCTCCTTCAGGCCCTCCAGCGTCTCGGCAATCGCCTTGGGCTGGCCGGGCAGGTTGATGATGAGGCTCTGGTCGCGCACCACGGCCACCTGGCGCGAGAGGATGGCGGTGGGCACGAACTTCAGGCTGATCTGGCGCATCTGCTCGCCAAAGCCCGGCATCTCCTTGTGCGCCACGGCCAACGTGGCCTCGGGCGTCACGTCGCGCAAGGCAGGGCCCGTGCCGCCGGTGGTCAGCACCAGGCAACAGCCTGCATTGACCAATTCGATCAGCGCCGCGCTGATGCCTTCCTGCTCGTCGGGGATCAGGCGCGATTCGAAGGTGATGGGGTTGTGCAGTGCGCGCGTGAGCCAGTCCTGCAGCGCGGGCAGGCCCTTGTCTTCATAGACACCGCTGCTGGCGCGGTCGCTGATGGAGACGATGCCGATCTTCACCGGGTCGTGCAGGGCGGAAGGCTCACTCATCGCCGTGGTCCTCATCGATATCGCTGGCGTCGTCTGCACCCGTGCCGCCCAGGTGCTCGCGCACCAGCTGGAACAGCTCGCGGTAGGCGCGGCCCTTGCGCGGGGCCAGGCCTTGCGAGACCTGGACATTGGCCTCCTTGCCCGCAGGCTGTGCGTCCTTGCGGGCTTGGCGGATTAGCGCGCGCAACTGCTGCGTGTCGGTGGTGGGGTGCTCGGCCATCCAGGGGGCCAGCGCGTCATCGTCGGCAATCAGGCGGTCGCGCCAGTGTTCGGCCAGGTGCAACTGCATCTTTTCGGTGGCCGAGCCCTTGTGCTGCTCTTCCAGCGCCTGGCGGGCGGCCTGCACCAGCTCGGGTTCGAGCTTGCGCATGATCTTGCCCACGTACTGCATCTGGCGGCGCTTGCCTTCAAAGTTGGTGATGCGCTTGGCCTCGGCCAGCGCGTCCACCAGCTTGTCGGGCAGTCCCACCGCCTCGAACAGGTCGGCGCGCAAGCTCAAAAGCTCTTTGCCCAGCTCCTGCAGTTCGTCGCTTTCGCGCTTGAGATCGGTGCGGCTGGCATCGGGCGTGCCTTTGAGTTCGGCCTTGAGCTGAATGTCCATTTCGCTGCCTTCGGCAACGAACTGGCCTCGCACAAAGTAGCCTTTTTTGGGTTTGCGTGACATGGGTGGGGGCAAAAAGAGAAGCGGCGCAGAGCGCGCCACAGCGGCAAGTATCATAGCTGCCGCTATGAATAAACCCTCCACCCGCGCCGCGCGCGCCCAAAGCGCGGCTGCCGCTGCGCCCGCGCCTGCCACCTCCCGCACCCCTGACAACGGCTTCAGCTACAGCCGCGCGTTCTTTGAAGACCTGGTGGACCGCGCCCTGGCCCATGCCAAAAAGCTCGGCGCCACCGACGCAGGCGCCGAGGCGTCCGAGGGCTGCGGCCTGTCGGTCAGCGTGCGCAAGGGCGAGCTGGAGAACGTGGAGCGCAACCGCGATAAATCCCTGGGCGTGACGGTGTACCTTGGCAAACGCCGTGGCAACGCCAGCACGTCCGATTTCTCGAACAAGGCCATCGAGCAAACCGTGCAGGCAGCCTACGACATCGCCCGTTTCACGGCCGAAGATCCCATGGCAGGCCTGCCGGACGCCGATGACATCGCCCCGGCCGACACGCACCGTGACCTGGACCTGTTCCACCCCTGGGCCATCACCAGCGAAGAGGCCGCTGAAATCGCCAAGGCCTGCGAGGCCGCCGCGCTCAAGACGCACCGCCGCATCACCAACAGCGAAGGCGCGGGCGTGTCGGCCCAGCAAAGCCACTTCTTCAGCGCCCACACGCGCGGCTTTCGCGGCGGCTATGCCAGCTCGCGCCACAGCTTTTCGGTCGCACCCATCGCCTCGCTGCCCGGCCGCAACGCCGAGATGCAGCGCGATGCCTGGTACAGCTCCATGCGCGACGCCACCGAACTGGCATCGCCCGAGGCCGTAGGCCGCTACGCCGCGCAGCGCGCGTTGAGCCGCCTGGGCTCGCGCAAGATACCCACCACGCAATGCCCGGTGTTGTTCGAATCCACCCTGGCCGCCGGCCTGTTGGGCGGCTTTGTGCAGGCCGTCAGTGGCGGCTCGCTGTACCGCAAGAGCAGCTTTTTGCTCGATTCGCTCGGCAAGATGGTCTTTCCCAAACACATCGACATTTTGGAAGACCCCTTCATCTTGCGCGGCAAGGGCAGCTCGCCCTTTGACGAAGAAGGCGTGCGCGTGGCGCCGCGCAAGGTGGTCAAAGGAGGGCGCGTCGAGGGCTACTTCCTGTCCAGCTACTCGGCCCGCAAACTGGGCATGAAGACCACGGGCAATGCGGGCGGCTCGCACAACCTGGTGATGACCTCGCGCCTCACGCAAGCCAGCGACAACCTCGACGCCATGCTGCAAAAGCTGGGCACGGGCCTCTTTGTTGTGGAGCTGATGGGCCAGGGCGTGAACTACGTGACCGGCGACTATTCGCGCGGCGCGAGCGGCTTCTGGGTGGAGAACGGCAAGATCGCCTACCCGGTGCACGAGATCACCATCGCGGGCAACCTCAAAGACATGCTCAAGGGCATTGAGGCCGTGGGTGCGGATGCCTACAACTACGGCGCCAAGACCGTGGGCTCCATCCTGGTCAACCGCATGAAGGTGGCGGGGAGCTAACGCCTGGTCCGTAGCGCAGCCGCCGCAAAGGGCCGCGCTGATGCAAAAAAGGCCCTCGCGACGAGCGAGGGCCTTTTTGTTTTTTGAGCAGCTGTTGCGCTACGTGTTGCCTGCCCGCGCACCCGCCAGCAAGGCCTGCACTGCTGCTTGCAGCACAGGGGTCGCCTCCTCGCCGCTGAGCAGGCCTGAACTCACGAAAGCCCCATTGATGAGCACAGCCAGCTGGGCCGCCAGGGCCTCGGGCCGGGGCACGCCCAGCCGCTCTGCAATGCCGTGCAGGCGGCTGCGCAGCGTCACCATGTGCTGCCGGGCCACCAAGCGGGCAGGGTGGTCCTGCTCGGCAAATTCGGCCGCCACGTTGATCTGCGGGCAGCCCCGGTAGTTGGAGCGGCCCAGCCGCTCGCCGATCCACTGCATGTGGGCCTGCAGCTCGGCGGCCGGGTCGTCGGCATGCTGCGCTGCCACCGCATCCCACAGGCCCCAGAAGTCCACGTCTTCACGCTCCAGAAACGCCACGATGAGGTCGTCCTTGGTGGGGAAGTAGCGGTACAGGCTGGTCTTGGCCACGGCCGCTTCGGCCACCACCAGGTCCACCCCCACGGCGCGCACACCGCGTTGGTAGAACAGGCTCGACGCCGTGTCGAGGATGCGCTCGCGCACGTCCTGCACGGGCTCGCTGGAGGCCGTCGCAGCGCGCCGTGACGAAGGCTTGGGGTGGGCGCCTGGCGCGGTTGCCGGGAGGGGATGGGAAAAAGAATGTGCGGCCATGCTTGACATGATACAGACCTGTCTGTAATCTTCAAAAAACAGACAGGTCTGTATCGTCAATTTTCCCCTCCACTTCTTTCCCGAAAGGTTCTCCATGACATCCTCTGTTCCTTCCATCGCGGTGTACGGTGCCAGCGGCCATACCGGTCAGTTTGTGGTGCAGGAGGCCTTGCGCCGTGGCCTGCGCGTGGTGGCCGTGGGGCGCAATGCCGCCCGGCTGGCTGCGCTGTTTCCATCAGGCGTGGAGTGCCGCGTGGCGGCGCTGGACGACCCGGCGGCGCTGGTGCAGGCCTTTGCCGGTTGTGGCGTGGTCATCCATTGCGCGGGGCCATTCATGGACACGGCCACCCCGGTGGCGCAGGCCGCGCTGCAGGCGGGCGCCCACTACATCGATGTGACCGCCGAACAGCCCAGCGCCCAGGGCACCTTTGCCGATTTGCAGGCACCTGCAGTGGCCGCCGGGCGCGTTGTGGTGCCCGCTGCCGGTTTCTACGGTGGCTTGGCCGACCTGCTGGCCAGCGCGCTCGCCGCTCCCGGCCCCATCGACGAGATCACCGTGGCCATGGGGCTGGACCGCTGGTGGCCCACCGAAGGCACGCGGCTGACCGGCGAGCGCAACAAGGCGCCGCGCCAGGTGGTGAAGGGCGGGCGCCTGGTGCCGCTGGTGCCCGCTGCCGACGTGCCCGACTGGACCTTTGCCGCGCCTCTGGCGACCTATGCGATGGTCGAGCTGCCGTTCAGCGAGACCATCACCCTGGCCCACCACCTGCAGGCCGACACCATCCGCTCGCTCATCAACCGCTCGGCCCTGGCCGACATCCGCGATGCCAGCACCCCGCCGCCCACGGCGGTGGATGGCAGCGGCCGGTCGGCCCAGCGTTTTGAGCTGGTGGTGCGGCTGGTGCAAAACGGCGTGGCGCGAACGGCCGGTGTGCGCGGCCAGGACATCTATGCCGTGACGGCGCCCCTCGTGCTGGAGGCCGCGCAGCGTCTGATGGCCCCGGCGTACCAGCGCAGCGGTGCGCTGGCCTTGGGCGAGGCGGTGGACTCCATGGACGCGTTGCGGGCGCTGAACGGCCAGGCGCTCGAAGTCTTTGGCGATGTGCAGGTAGCCTGAAAAGCGACCCCGAGTGCGGGTGCCAGCCGCGATCCCTGCCCGGGAAAATCGGGCGGGTCACCAGAATCCAAGGCGATATGCTTCGCGCATGCCCTTTGAGCGCCCGCACCCATTGCCCTCCAGCGCGCCCTCTGCGCCATCGAAGCAGACATCGGGTGCGGCTATTGCGCCGCAAGACCCGGCCTTGCTGCGCCGCCTGCTGCGCGCCAAGGACCGCATGGACGCCGCATCGCACGAGGCCTGGCCCGTGCAGCGGCTGGCCGAGGTCAGCGGCGTGTCGGAGGCGCACTTCGCCCGCTCATTCCGGCAGGCGTTCGGCATTCCGCCCCACCGCTACCTGCTGACCCGCCGCATCGAGCAGGCCACCACGCTGCTGCGTGATACAGACTTGCCCGTCACCGAGATCGCCTTTGCCACCGGCTGGGAAAGCCTGGGCACCTTCGGGCGCATCTTTCGCGACATCACGGGGCAGAGCCCCAGTGCGGTACGGCTGGAGGCCCAGGCTACCGCCACGCCCCTGAACCAGGTGCCCGCCTGTGTGTTGAAAGCCGCACAGCGTCCCGACCTCACCACAGCAGTTTTGGAGAAGCGCCGCCGCCTGGCGGAAGGTACAAACCTGTCCTAGAGCCTGTTCAAGGTCTTTTTGAAGTCGCACAAGTACCTTGCCGGGATGGGATGCAAGGCGCGGTGGGCAGCCAATAGCTCGGCTATTGGCAAGCGCCGCAACGCCACAGACCGCCCGGCAAGGCACTTGCCCGAAGGGTTGGAGTGAAATCGGGCGATGGCACTCCAATGCGATCTCCAAAAAGACCTTGAACAGGCGCTTAGCAACCAAGGAGATCTGATGACGAAGAACCAAGGCATTGGTGTGGTGGGTGTGTATGTGGACGACCAGGACGAAGCGCTTGCGTTCTATGTTGGCAAGCTGGGGTTTCGTGTGCACACCGACGTGCGCAACGGGCCGTACCGTTGGCTGACGGTGCAGCACCCCGATCAGCCGGACTTTCAGCTGGGGCTGTTCACACCCGGTCCGCCCATCCACGATGCCGCCACGGCGCAGACGTTGCGCGCCATGGTGGCCAAGGGCGCCATGCCGCCGCTGGTGTTGCATGTGGCGGACTGCCGCGCTGCGTATGCCCGGCTGCGCGACCAGGGCGTGGAGTTCACGCAAGAGCCCGTGGACCGGTACGGCAACGTGGATGCGGGTTTTCGCGACCCGGCGGGCAATGGCTGGAAGATGATCCAGCTCGCCGCCGGAGATGCGCAATGAGCGCCGGCGTGGGCATTCGGCGCCTTCACCGCTGGGTGTCGATGGCGTTCACGCTGGCCGTCATTGGCAATTTTGTGGTCCGTGCGCAGGGTGCAGGCAACCCGCCGGATTGGGTGACGTATGCACCCCTGCCGCCACTGGCACTGCTGCTGTTGACGGGGCTGTACCTGTTTGTGCAGCCCTATTTGCGGCGGTCTGCGGTGCGGCGTTCTCCCGACGCTCAGGGCTTACCGCCCGCGTGATGGCGGGCGGCGGCGCGCAGCCATTAGTCTGCGAAGTCGGCCAGCAGTTGCAGCACGCCCTCCACCGCAGGCGAGGGCGGTGGCTGGTGGCGGTGCGCCACGGCCATGGGGCGCATGAGCGGCGGCTGCAGGTGACGGATCTGCACGTCGTCCGCTCCCTGCTGGTCCTCCACCTCTTCCAGCGGTAGCAACGCAGCGCACTGGCTGGCCACCGCCAGGCTCTTGAGCGCGCCGGGGTAGCTCAAGGCCAGGAAGGGGCGAGGGTGGTGGCCCGCCTGGCCAAACCAGTTGGCAATCAGTCCGTGCATCTGTGTGGCGGGCGCAAACGATGCCCAGCGGCGGCTGGCCAGCCAGTCAGGGGTCACGAACTCGGGCGCCTCCCACGCTGCGGGCAGCAAGGCCACCATGGGGTCGTTGCGCCAGGGGGCCTGTCGTACCTCGGCCAAAGGCGGTTGCGGGCTGGCGATGATCCCGATGTCGAGCGTGCCCGCCTTGAGCCGCTGCATCGAATCGGCAGAGCCCACGGCCTCCAGACGGATCTCCACCCCGGGGCAGCGCGCCGCCAGCGCCTCCAGCATGCGCGGCAGCAGCTGCGTGCTGACGCCCGCCGACACCCCCATGCGCACGATGCCTTCCCGCCCCGAGGCGCGGCGGCGCACGCGCTCCATCAGGTCATCGCAAGCGAGCAGCAGCTGGCGTCCTTCCTGCACCAGCACCTCGCCGGCGGGGGTCAGTTCGGCCTGCCGCCGGCCCCGCACCACCAGGTCGGCCTGCAGCCGCGATTCCAGCTCCTTGATGTGCAGGCTGATGGTGGGCGGCGCCAGGTGCAGCGCCTGTGCGGCCGCCGCAAAGTTGCCCAGGTCGGCAATGGCGATCAGCGTCTGCAGGTGATCCAGGTTGAAGTTACGCATCAGTTTTTATGAATTGAGGCTTCATTGAATTCAACTTTACAGATGGTACGCCAAGCCCGAGCATGCGGGCCATGTTGCATCCCACCCGTTTGGACCCTCGTACTTCCGATGACGTCACGGCCCATTCGCCCGCAGACGCTGTGCCGAAGGCACCCCCCACCTCGGCAGGACAGGGCCGCTGGCTTCGGCGCGCACGCATCGCTTGCCAGCGGCGGCTGGCGGCGCTGGGCGCCGTCCTGGCGCGCGCCGAAAGGCACATCACCGAGAACTTCAAGGTACCGCCCCATGGGGGGTGATGGAGGTGCGCATCTGCAATGTCTGCACTGGTGTGGCGGTGGGGATCGGCCTACACTGCAAAACCGGTCGGACGGCCTGGACCGGAGCCTGGTGCCCACCAGGAGGCGCTAAGACCGAATGCAGGGCCGGATTGAGCGAAAGGACTTTGTATGTTGTCCGATTCCTCCGTAACCACCATGCTGCCTGTGATGGACATGGACCGCGCCCGTGCCTTCTACGAGGGTTGCCTGGGGCTGAAGCCCGGCGGGTTCCGGTCCGATGGCAAGTTCATCTATGCGGTAGGTGGCAGCACACTGGCGCTGTTCCCCAAGCCGGAAGGTACCAAGGCCGACCACACGGCCATCAGTTTCCAGGTGGCAGACATAGCGGCCACCATCGACGCGCTGAAACGCGCGAAGGTGGTCTTTGAGGACTACGATTTCCCCGGCCTCAAGACCGTGAATCACGTGTGCGTTCTCGGGGCCGAGAAGGCGGCGTGGTTCAAGGACACCGAGGGCAACTACCTCTGCCTCCACGAGGATATAGCGTCGGCTTGAGAGTACGCTGGTGGCGTCCCTGTGTTGGAGCGCCAGGTCTTTTTGGTTCAACCACCCCTGGGGCACCTTGGCATTGATCGTTCCCAGGAGTCCATATGTCTGTTTCCGGGGCGGAGATTCTGGAAGATGTGCTTTTCACCAGCCTTGAAGAAAGCAGAGAAGCTGCTTCCTGTCTGTGCTTCATTCATCGACCTTCATACCCAGCCTCTTGGTTCGCAAGAAATCGGGGCGCCACAATCCCCGGCCTTGTTGCGCCGCCTGCTCCGCGCGAAGGACCGCATGAATGCAACCCAGAACGAGGATTGGTCGGTGCAGCGGCTTGTGCAGGCCACTGGGTGTTACAAGCGCTTGTGCTTGTTCATTTCGCGAGACCTTTAGCATCCCGCCTCGCCGCTACCTGCTGACACGCCGCATCGAGCAGGCGATGACGCTGCTGGGTGCCACCGTCCTGTCCATCATCGAAATCGCCCATACCAGGGGCAGGGAAAGCTTGGATATGGGTATCTGCGGCCGTACGCTCCGGTATGTCTTCGGGAAAACCGCGAATACGCTGCAGGCCGATGCCCCGATCGACACGCGGCTGCTGGGCCTCGTCTCCGCCTGGGTTCTCAAAGCGGCGCAGTACCCAGCCATCACCGCTGCAGTTTCGGAAACGCGTCGCCGCATGTCCGAAGGTGTAGGCCAGCGTTCAACCAAGGAGATGTAGTGAACCGAGGTATCGGGGTGGTGCGGTTGTGTACTTGTTGGAGACTGACCCTATTGCAACTTGCGACTGATCCACAGGCCAGCGACACCGAGCGCCACCACAATCCAGCCCACCGTGTAGCCGCTACTGTTGGCCTCGACGAGTTTGTGTTTGTACGCAGCTGTATCGCGATAGTTGATCAATTGGCGGCTAGGCGTGCTGAGGCTGAACACCGCCTTTTCGTCTTTGGGGTCGAATTTGGCAGTCACGGTTTCACCGCTCAGGCCAGTCAGTACACGCTCGGAATTGGGCTCCCCCACACGCACGGTGACAATGCCCTCGGCACCCTTGATGTCGAGTTCGGTAAAGCGGCTTGCCAGCACGTTCTTTTTGCTCTTACGTTCAATGACGCGGGCGTTGATCGCCTTGCCGGAAACGGTGCTCAGCTCTGCTTCCGTAGGAACCGTCAGTCGCGAAGGCCGCTTGCGGTTCTCTGCGTACTCGGCGCCGAGCCAGACGAGGCCGCCAATGATCAACAAAAGAGGAATGGTTTTAAGGCTCAAAGCAACTCTCCTGGCAGGTGTTGGAATGGAGGCCCATAGTCTGCCATCGGATACGCGGAGCGCTCTCTTGAGCGTCTGGCCTTTCAGAAACAGGGCGGCGTTCAGTGGCGCCCAACCAACGCTGCGACCGCCTGTCCCACCTGCGTGGTGCTGGCCGCTCCCCCCAGGTCCGGCGTGCGCGGCCCGCTCTTGAGGGTGTCTTCAATCGCCGCCACGATGGCATCGTGCGCCAACCTGCCCGCCCCCTGGCCCTGGGTGAGGAAGTCCAGCATCAGCGCGCCGGACCAGATCATGGCAATCGGGTTGGCGATGTTCTTGCCGTAGATGTCCGGCGCCGAGCCATGCACGGGCTCGAACAGGCTGGGGAAGTGGCGCTCGGGGTTCAGGTTGGCCGATGGCGCCAGGCCAATGGTGCCGGTGGTGGCCGGACCCAGGTCGGAGAGGATGTCGCCAAACAGGTTGGTGGCGGCAACCACGTCGAAGCGGCCGGGCTGCAGCACAAAGCGCGCGGTGAGGATGTCGATGTGCTGCTTGTCCAGCGTGACCTCGGGGTAGTCCTTGGCCACATCGTCCGCTCTCTGATCCCACCAGGGCATGCTGATGGCGATGCCGTTGCTCTTGGTGGCCAGGGTCACGTGCTTCTTGGCGCGGCTCTGGGCCAGATCGAAGGCGAACTTCAAGAGGCGGTTGGCCCCGTGGCGGGAGTAGACCGATTCCTGGATCACGATCTCGCGGTCGGTGCCTTCGTACATGATGCCGCCCAGGGACGTGTACTCGCCCTCGGTGTTCTCGCGCACCACGTAGTAGTCGATGTCGCCGGGCTTGCGGCCGGCCAGGGGGCAAGGCACGCCTTCAAACAGGCGCACCGGGCGCAGGTTGATGTACTGGTCGAACTCGCGGCGGAATTTGAGGAGCGACCCCCACAGGGACACATGGTCGGGCACGGTGGCGGGCCAGCCCACTGCGCCGAAGAAGATGGCGTCCATGCCCGATAGTTGCGCCTTCCAGTCGTCGGGCATCATTTTTCCGTGGGCGGCGTAGTAGTCGCAGCTGGCCCATTCGAAGGTGTGCAGTTGCAGCTCGAAGCCGAAGCGGGCGGCGGCGGCCTGGATGGCGCGCAGGCCTTCGGGCATGACTTCTTTGCCGATGCCGTCTCCGGGCAGGACGGCGATGCGGTAGGTCTTGGTGGTGGGTGCGTTCATGGTGCGGGCAGGGTAGAGGGAAGCCGTAGGTGGGTGCGGTCGGTGTGTGCACTGCATTATTCCGAGCGCCATCAAAAACTACAATCCGCCAACTGTGGCTCCATCATTCACACATCGTGCATAAAAACCCAGCTGCCGACGATTTGCGCGTTTTCACGGCGGTGGTGCGCAAGTCCAACTTTGGCGCGGCTGCTGCCGAGCTCGGCACGTCGCCCGCCTACGTGAGCAAGCGCATCCGCCTGCTGGAGCAGGACCTGCAGGTCAAGCTGCTGCATCGCACCACCCGCCGGGTGGCGGTGACGGAGGAAGGCGAGCGCGTTTTCCACTGGGCGCAGCGCATCCTGGACGACATGGAGCAACTCATGCAGGAGGTGGCCATCACGCGCAGCGAGCCGCGCGGGCTGCTGCGCGTGAGCAGCAGCTTCGGCTTTGGGCGGCAGATCGTGGCGCCTGCGCTGTCGCGTCTGGTGGAGCAGCACCCGGGGCTGCAGGTGCGGCTGGAGGTGTTCGACCGGCTGGTGGACGTGGCGGGCGAAGGGTTTGACCTGGACGTGCGCGTGGGCGATGAAATTGCCCCGCACCTCATTGCCCGCCGCCTGGCCGACAACCACCGCGTGTTGTGCGCAGCGCCCGCCTACCTGCAGCGCAAGGGCTCGCCGCGCACGGTGGCCGACCTGGCCGCGCACGATTGCCTGGTGATCAAGGAGCGCGACCACCCGTTTGGCGTGTGGCGCCTGCGCAGCGGCGCGCAGGAAGAGTCGGTCAAGGTGCGTGGCCCGCTGTCGGCCAACAACGGCGAGATGGCCGTGCAGTGGGCGGTGGACGGGCGTGGCGTGGTGCTGCGGTCGTTGTGGGATGTGGGCGCGCACCTGCAGATCGGGCGCCTTGTGCAGGTGCTGCCGCAGTGGCAGCAGGAGGCCAATGTGTGGGCCGTGTACCCCACGCGGCTGGAGCGGTCGGCCAAGGTGCGAGTGTGTGTGGAGTTTCTGCAGGAGCATTTCCGCTCCGGTTGGATGGCGCGGGATGCCGACGCGGGGGTAAGCACCCCGGTTTGAAGCAAAAATAGCTGCTACCGCCCGTCTGACAAGCGGTAGCAGCTATCAAAAAAATACTGACTGGGTGGTGGTGAGGGGGCGATCAGCCTGCCAGCGCAGCCTTCACAGCGGCCGACACCTGGCCCATGTCGGCCTTGCCCGCAAGGCGGGTCTTGACCACGCCCATCACCTTGCCCATGTCGCCAGGGCCTGATGCGCCGATTTCGGCCACGATGGCCTTCACGGCAGCCAGCGTTTCTTCGGCCGACATGCGCTCGGGCAGGTAGGCCTGCAGCACGGCCATCTCGGCCTTTTCCTTGTCCGCCAGGTCCTGGCGGCCAGCGCCTTCAAAAGCGGTGATGGAATCCTTGCGCTGCTTGATGAGCTTGTCCACGATGGCGACCACGGCGGCGTCGTCCAGCACGATGCGCTCGTCCACTTCCTTTTGCTTCATCGCAGCCTGCAGCAGGCGGATGGTGCCCAGGCGCTCGCTGTCCTTGGCGCGCATGGCGGTTTTCATGTCTTCGGTGATCTGGTCCTTGAGGCTCATGGCGGCTTCCTTTTTTGGGTTTCAAACAGGGACAAGGGTTTGCCAAAAGGCTTTCTGGCTAGGCGTCAACGCCGCAGACAGTAGTCTCGCTACGGCAAGGCGTTGCAACGACGCCAGAAAGCCTTTTGGCAAACCTGAAAAACAAAAACCCGCGCTTGGCGTCCCTAGCGCGGGTTCTGGGACCCAAGCAAAAAGCTCGGGGCCGAAGATGGATCAGTACATCTTCTTGGGCAGTTGCATGCTGCGAACGCGCTTGTAGTGGCGCTTCACGGCGGCTGCCTTCTTGCGCTTGCGCTCGGCGGTGGGCTTTTCGTAGAACTCACGGGCGCGCAGGTCGGTCAGCAGGCCGAGCTTTTCAATGGTGCGCTTGAAGCGGCGCAGTGCAACGTCAAAGGGTTCGTTTTCTTTTACGCGGATCGTAGTCATTAGCTAATGGTTTTCCAAATGGTGCCTGCAGAGGGGCTTGGGGAGATCGGGCCTCAAGTCCGTACAAAGCGGTTTCCCCGTCTGTAACTAGTATTTGGCCGACGGGGCATTGCCAGCAAAGCCGGAGATTATAGCCTTTGTGGCGCGGATGAGAAGTACCCCCTGTGCAGCTCTCTGCGTCCCGTCCCTCGCTGCGGGGCGCCGCCACTGATGGCCTGGCTGGGCAAGGGCCATGTGGCACTGCTGAGGGCCGCGCCCGAATAAGGACTGAGGTCGTTCTCACCGGAGACATTGCCTTCGTCCATCCTCGGGCCGCGCAATGGCGTGGAAATTGCTTCATGTTGTAACAATCACTTACCACCGTCGGTGGGTTGCCCAGGTCACCCGCCCGGGCGGGCCTGCCGCTACAGACACCATGGCATTCATGCACCGCGTTTCGGGCTGGCTGGGCCGCCTCAGTGTGGGGCGCAAGCTCATGCTCATCTACCTGCTGGACCTGTCGGCGGTGATCTATGTGTCCAGCATTCTGATCCACGAAAAGTACGTGGCCATCGATTTCACACGCAAGGAGATCGTGGGCACCACGTATGCGGCGGTGCTGCGCGACGGGCTCATGGGGCAGTTTCTGGATGCATCCCAGCAGCCGCCGCTGGCGGGCGATGTGATTGCACGGCTGACGGGTGTGCGCAAGGCGTATGACGAGCAGTTGCGCACACAGGAAGTGGGCGAACGCTTCAGCATGGTGCTCGGGCAACTGGCCGCCAGGCCGCCGTCTGCAACGGATGCGCAGGTGCTGACCGGGATGCGCAGCCAGCTGCTGCGCGAGGGCCGCGAGCTGCTGACCACGGTAGGCAACCAGTCCAACCTGATTCTGGACCCGGATCTCGACAGCTACTACGGCATGTCGCTGGTGGTGCTGCGGTTTCCAGAACTGCTGCAGGCGGTGCACGACACGGTGGTTTTCTTGAACGCGGCGCAGACCGGGCGCGGTCCGCAGTGGTCCTTTGAGCTGCTCACGCTGGTGGGGCGGCTGGATGCTGTGATGCAGGGCATTGAGGCGGACTACAACCAGGCATTCATCGCAGGCTCGCCCGAAATGCGGGCGGCCTTGCAGGGGCCGCGCGAGGCGCTCCACCAATCCCTGGAGGGCTTCCAGGCGTTGTTGCAGGGTGTGGCGGCGGGGGAGTCGCGCCTGACCATGGCGCAGGTGGGCACGCAGCAGATGCAGGTGCTGGGCGCGCTGCGCGATGCCTGGACGGTGGGTATCGTGGACCTGGAGCGGCTGCTCAACCGCCGTGTGGATGGGCTCTTCGCTCGCATGTGGCTGCATTTGGGCACCGCGCTGGTGCTGCTGGGCTGCATCCTCTCCCTCGTGACGCTGGTGGCGCGGCAGATCGCCAAGCCGCTGCAGCAACTGGCGCGGGTGGCCGACGAGGTGCGCAAAAGCGGCGACCACACACTGCGCGCGCACTGGGTCAGCCGTGACGAGATCGGGCGTCTCGTCACGGCTTTCAATGAAATGCTGTCCCAGCTTGACCGCGACCGCGTGCTACAGCAGGAGCTGGCCGCCAGCGCGCGCGCGGCCGAGGCCCAGCGCGAGCTGGTCGAGGCCTTCCCCATCCCCATGGTGGTCACCTCGGTGCCCGAGCACGAGGTGCTGCACTCCAACGCCCCGGCTGCCCACTGGCTGGGTGACCGCAAGACCGACCCGTGGGCCGTGGGGCTGGAGCCCGGCGTGCGGGCGCGCTTCTTCCAGCGCCTGGCGGACCAGGGCTCGGTCGATGAGTTCGAGGTGCGCTGGAAGGGCACCGCCGAGCCTTCCTGGGCCGTGCTGTCGGCGCGGCGCCTGCAGTTCCAGGGGCGCGATTCGGTGCTCACCGCGTTCACACCCATCAATGTGCTCAAAGTGATGGAGCAGCGGCTGGAGCTGTGGGCCAAGGTGTTCGAGGCCTCGTCCGAGGGCATCATCATCATGAACGCCGATCAGCAGATCATCAGCGTGAACAAGGCGTTCTGCCGCAGCACGCACTACGACTTTTACGAGGTCATCGGCGAGGACCTGGGCTTTCTGCTGGAAGAGTCGGGTGCCGAGCCGCTGTCGGCGCAGATCCACCGCACCATGCTCGACAAGGAGTCGTGGCAGGGCGAGGTGCGGTTTCGCCGCCGCTCGGGCGAGACCTATCCGGCCTGGCTCATGGTGTCGGCCGTGCGCGAGACCAAGGGTGGTACGTTGGCCAACCACATCGGCATCGCCATCGACATCACCGACCGCAAGCGCAGCGAAGAGCGCATTCAGTTCCTGGCGCACCACGACGTGCTCACCGAGTTGCCCAACCGTTCGCTGTGCGTGCAGCGTCTGCAGATGGCGCTGGCGCAGGCGCCGATCACGGGCGAGAAGGTGGCTGTGCTGTTCATCGACCTGGACCGCTTCAAGGCCATCAACGACACGCTGGGTCACCACATCGGCGACGGCCTGCTGCGCTCGGTGGCCGGGCGCCTCACGCAGGCCGTGCGCAGCCGCGACACGGTCAGCCGCCTGGGCGGCGACGAGTTCGTGGTGGTGATGCGCGACGTGGCCGGGCGCGAGGATGTGCAGCAGCTGGTGGAGCGGCGCCTGATTCCGCTCATCCGCCAGAGCCACCCGGTGGAAGGGCACGAGTTGAACGTGTCGTGCAGTGTGGGCATCGCCGTCTACCCCGAGGACGGCAGCGACATCGACGAGCTCATGCGCCGTGCCGACGCCGCCATGTACGAGGCCAAGACCACGGGCCGCGACATGGCGCTGTTCTATTCGGCCGAGACCGACCAGCGCGCGCTGGCCCGCCAGACGATGGAGCAGCAACTGCGCCGCGCGCTGGAGCGCCAGGAACTGAGCCTGCACTACCAGCCGCGCCTGTCCGCCAAGGGCGGCGGCCTGCTGGGCGTGGAGGCCCTGCTGCGGTGGAACAACGCCACCCTGGGCCACATCCCGCCCAGCGAATTCATCCCCATTGCCGAGGAGACCGGCATGATCCGCGCGATCGGCGGCTGGGTGCTGCAGCAGGCTTGCGAGCAATGGGTGCGATGGCAGGTGCCGCTGTCGGGCCCATCCGCGCGCGGGCTGGTCCATCCGCTGGCGCATGTCTCCATCTCGGTCAACCTCTCGGCCGCGCAGCTGGCTGACCCTCTGCTGGTCAGCGACATCGAGGCACTGCTGGCGCGCACCGGCATGCCGGCCCACCGGCTGGAGCTGGAGATCACCGAGTCACAGCTCATGGACAACGCCCACGCGGCCGAGCAGCAACTGGCCGCGCTCAAATCGCTGGGCGTGCAGCTGTCCATCGACGACTTTGGCACCGGGTATTCCAGCCTGGCCTACCTCAAGCGCTTTGACATCGACCGGCTCAAGGTGGACAAGTCCTTCGTGCACGACATGCTGAGCAACCCCGCCGACATGGCGATCACGCGCGCCATCATCGCGCTGGGCCACACGCTGGGCCTCAAGATTGTGGCCGAGGGGGTGGAAGACTTGGCCACGGCCCAGGTGCTGAGCGCGCTGGACTGCGAAGAGCTGCAGGGCTACCACTTTAGCCGCCCGCTGCCGCCCGAGGCGCTACACGCCTGGGCCTTGGAGCACGGCGTGCTTCAGGGCGCGTCGGTACGGGGGCTGGGTTTTGGCAGTACGCAGCCTGCACCGCTGTGGGGGTGACCCGGCCCTCAGCGCCCGTCCTTACCCATCAGGCAATTCGGATGTGCAGCGCGAGGGCCAGTCCGACCAGGATGGCGCCCGGGGCCATATTGCCCAGCCACAGCGAGGTGCGTGAGGTCGAGCGGCCCGAGATGCGCGAGTCGGCTCGCAGGTAGGCATCGCCCTCATCAGTGCGCAGCCACCAAACCATCACCGCGCCCCCGGCCAGCGAGCCCACGCCCAGCGCTGCGAGGATTGCGATGAAGATGTTTCCGCCAATGCTTGCTGCAGGGACGAGGGCAATTAGTGCGCCCACGGCCGTTGCGGCCGCTTGGTACTTTTCTGCGCGTTCGAATCCATCCATGCCGTGGCTCCCGCCGTATCACCGGTAAAGCGATGTGTTGTTGCCTGGAGTTTAGGTGCGATGCCCCTCCCGATTGAGAACGGAGTGTTTCAGTGACCCGCTGGCGGCAACGCCTGTGCGCACGCCGCAGCGCTGGCCCAGGCCCACTGGAAGTTGTAGCCCCCCAGCCAGCCCGTCACGTCCACCACTTCGCCAATGAAGTACAGGCCGGGCTGCGTCTTGCACTCCATGGTCTGCTGCGACAGCGCCTTGGTGTCCACGCCGCCCAGCGTGACCTCGGCCTTCTTGTAGCCCTCGGTGCCCGTGGGCGTCAGCTCCCAGCGCGCCAGCTGCTCGGCCAACCGTGCCAGGGCCTTGTCGCTGGCCTCGTTGATGGGGCGCTGCCAGTCGGCCTCGCGCTGCGCCCAGGCGTCGGCCAGGCGGCTGGGGACCAGGGTGGCCAGTTCGTTGGCGATCAGCTTGCGCGAGCGGGCCTTGCCCTGCGCCAGCGCGGCGGGCAGATCCACCGTGGGCGCGAGGTTGATGGCCAGCGGAGTGCCTTCCTGCCAGTAGCTGGAGATCTGCAGCACGGCCGGGCCCGAAAGGCCCCGGTGGGTGAACAGCAGGTCTTCGTCGAAGGCCGTACGGGCTTTCTTGGCACCGGTGCTGATTTGCACCGGAAGCGCCAAGCCGGCCAGCTGTGCATACGGCGCCCAGCCCGTGCCATCAAAAGTCAGCGGCACCAGGCCTGGGCGGCGCTCGACGAGCGGGATGTTGAACTGCTGCGCCAGTCGGTAGCCAAAGTCGGTGGCGCCGATCTTGGGAATGGACAGCCCTCCCGTGGCAATGACCAGCGAGCGCGCTTGCACCGGGCCACGGTCAGTATCAATTTGATAGCTGGTAGCGCTTGATGGATAAGCGCCAGGGGCCAAAAACTTTATATTTTTGACCGCACAAGGTTGCCAGTGCGTCACCTGGCCCGCCGCGCACTCGGCCAGCAGCATGGCAATGATGTCCTCGGCCGAGCGGTCGGCAAACAGCTGTCCCTTGTGTTTTTCGTGGAAGGCAATGCCGTGCTTTTGCACCAGCGCAATGAAGTCGGCGGGCGTGTAGCGTGACAGCGCCGAGCGGCAGAACTGCGGGTTCTGCCCCACAAAGTGTTTGTGGGGCGCGGCGGGGTCCAGGTCGCGGTTGGTGAAGTTGCAGCGCCCGCCGCCCGAGATGCGGATCTTTTCGGCCACCTTTTCGGCATGGTCGATCAGCAGCACCTTCAGGCGCCGCTGGCCCGCCTGGGCGGCGCAGAACAGGCCGGCGGCGCCGGCGCCGATGATGACGACGTCAAAAACAGGGGAAGTGTGGGACACGGTGATGAACAGGCAGCGGTGACAGGGCCGCCATTGTCGCCGCAGCGTTCATGGGGCCCTCACGCCATCACTGTCGGTACACCCCGCCAGAGCCCACCACCGCGATGTCCACGTAGTTCGAGCCGTGGTGGTTCTGTGGGCTGAACTGGTAGCTGTAGCCGCCCAGGTCAAGGTTGCCCAGGCCTTCCATGGCCTGGACCAGGCTGGCCCGGGTGACGCCAGGCCCTGCTGCGCGCAGGCCTTCAATCAGCACGCGCGCATCCATGTAGCCGGTGTAGCGGTCGTAGTCCACAGGCTTGTCGTGGCGCTTCATGGAGGCCTGGAAGTCCCGCGTGAGCGCAATGGTGGGCTTGGTGGGCGAGGGGCCGGTGCGTGCAACGGCCAACCCGCGCGCGTCGTCACCCAGCGCCTTGAGCACTGCGGAGCCTGCGCCCAGCGACAAGGTGTAGACCGGCACTCCGAGGTGCGCGCGGTTGGCCCGCACATAGGCCACCACGGGCGGCCCCGCCGCCACCAGCAGCACGGCTTGTGGTTTCTGGGCGGCCAGGGCCTTGGCCGCGTCGTTGGCGTCTGCCCCGGTTGGCGCGATGGCATGCGAGCCGGCCAGCGTCGCGCCTTCGGCGGCAATGGTTTTTTCGACCAGCGGCAGCAGCAGCTTGCCAAAGTCGTTGTTCTCGTAAGCCACGGCAATGCGGGAGGTCTGCACTGCCACCAGGTTGCGCACGATCTTGACCAGCTCGTCGGCATAGCTGGCGCGTGTGGTGAAGAGGTAGGGATGCTGCTGCGCCCGGATGGCAGGGCTGCCCGTGTACACCGAGATCAGTGGCAGCTTGGCTTGCACCAGGTAGGGCAGCAGCGCCATCACTTGAGAGGTGCCAGACACGCCCAACAAGGCCAGCACGCCCTCCTTTTCGCTCAGCTGCCTGGCGTTCTCCAGCGTGCGGCGCGGATCGAACCCGTCGTCGAGCGTCACCAGTCGAATCTTGCGTCCGCCAATGCCGCCCTTGGCATTGGCGTCTTCCACTGCAGCGTCCTGTCCTTCATGGATGGGCGCAAGAAAAGGGGCCATGCCACCCGATAGCGCGGTAGACCGGCCAATGAGGATGTCGCCCTTGCCCGGAGCGGGTTGCGCCCTGGCAGACAGGCTGGCCAAGGCCGCACCGCCTGCCAGTGCCAGCACGAGGCTGCGGCGGCGCGCCTGGGAAAGCCGCTGGTTAACGGGCAAGGCAACGTGGGTCTTCATCAAGCAGCTCCTCCTGGTCGTGGCCACCGTGGCCTCAAGGTGCGGCGATGGTAGGAGTGCGGTAGCCGCGCACCCACCGGGTTTTTACCGGGGGTGCGTCAAGTTAGGGACAGGCGTCTATCCCTATCCCTTTTTGAGACTGGAGCGGCTGCCCCCAGCCCTGGGGCACGCCTTGTTGGTGTCGGTCAAGGGCTCGATGCCACCAAGGAGGCTCTGAACCGGTCGTGCGCGGCGCGGTAGCATGTGGCATCCACCCGCCGAGGACTATTCCATGAAACCGATACGCTGTGCCGCCTGCGCCCTGGTGCTGGGCTTTCTGGCCCCGGCCTGGGCCGTCAACAAATGCACGGATGCCGATGGCAAGGTGTCGTTCCAGGATGGCCCTTGCCTGGGCCAGGGCGAGAAGATCGAGGTGAAGCCAGCCATGCAGGGCGTCACCCCTGTTCCACCTGGCCCCTCCACCGCGAAGGAGGGCGCCTTCGGCCCCACCTGGCAGCGCAAACACTATCTGCAGAACCAGGGCGTGCCGCAGGCGCGCGCGGCCCTCGAACGCAACCAGCAGGAATGCGCGGCAACGGCACCGGATGCTGCAGTGGCCCATGCAGGCCCCCTGCGGCGCAGCACCCTGGCACAAGGCTCCCAGTTCGCGCAGGAACGCGCGGCTGCAGCGGGCAAGGACAAAACCGCGTGTGAGGCCCGAACCGAGGAGCTGCGTAACCAGCTCAAAGCGCTCGAAGCCGAACTCGGCAAGCTGTAGCCCTCCTCGGTGGGGGAGGGGGGAGGCGCCTCAGCCTCTCAGCCCTTCCAAGTGAACGGAAACTTGAACTGCTTCACAAACCCGTTGGGCACGTAGTCGCCCAGCACGCCGTAGTGTTCGGGCCAGAGCTTGGTGCTTTTGACGGCGGTGCCAAACAGGTAGTCCAGAAACGCAAAGTGCGCAGCGTAGTTCTTGTCCAGCGCCTCCTGGTCCTGGCTGTGGTGCCAGTGGTGGAAGTTGGGCGTGACGAGCACGTAGCGCAGCGGGCCCAGGCGCACGCTCACGTTGGCGTGGTTGAACACGGCCTGGAAGCCCACGATGACGATGTAGGCGTCGATCACTTCCTTGCTGAAACCCAGAACGTAGATGGGCGCCAGCACCAGTGTGCGGGTGATGAGCAGCTCCAGGATGTGCTGGCGCGAGCCGGCCATCCAGTCCATGCTTTTCACGCTGTGGTGCACCGCATGCAGGCGCCACAGCAGCGGCACCTCGTGGTAGGCGCGGTGCGTCCAGTACTGCACCAGGTCGGCCACGAGCACGATGAGGAACAGCGCCACCCAGAAGTTCAGGCCCTGTACCCAGCCGCGAATACCGTCGTTGGCCGCCCAGCCAAAAAATTTGTGCACGATGAGGTTGGTGGCCAGGAGCACAAAGCCCACCACCATGTGGTTCACGATGAAGTGGTGGAAGTCGGTTTGCCACTCGGCGCGGAAGATGGGCTGGTCCTTGCGCAGTGCAAAGAGTTTCTCGATGAATATGAAGATCAGTGAGCTGCCCAGCAGGTCGAGGATGAACCAGTCCAGGCCGATGTACGGTGTGTTGTCAGGGAAGTTCGGGTCCACCTCCACCTTGTGGCCGCCCAGTAACGCCGCCAGCGCCACCATGGCAAAGGCAAACGTGGCCAGCCAGCGCGAACGGTTGAAGAGGATGTTGACGAGGGAGATGCCCCCCGCGATGGCCATGGCGGTCAGCATGATGGTGCGAATCACCGTCACGTTGTAGCTCTTGCGCAGCTGTGGTGTCGTCAGGTACTCGGGGAAGTGGAAGGCCAGCACGCCCAGAAAACACAGGATGGCCAGCGTGAGTGCAATCACGCCCGACACCAGCCCGCGCCCGGTGCGCAGCGCGCCATGGCTTTCGGTGAATTCATTGAGCTTGTCGATTTCGAGCATGGTTTCCCCTCTGGCCTCCCGGCCTGCTTGGCTTTTTTGATGGGCCGTGATCTGGCTTGTGTGGCGCGAGTGTAGCGGCCTGCAGCGTTGCGCCTGCGACACGGGGGAGCCCTAAAATCGCGGCATGAACATCCCTTCACACCAACTCAGCATGACGGTGCTGATGTCCCCCGACATGGCCAATTTTTCGGGCAATGTGCACGGCGGGGCCATTCTCAAGCTGCTGGACCAGGTGGCCTATTCGTGCGCAAGCCGCTATTCGGCCTGCTATGTGGTGACGTTGAGTGTGGACCAGGTGATGTTTCTGCAGCCCATCCATGTGGGAGAGCTGGTGACCTTCCTGGCTAGCGTGAACTACACCGGTTCCTCGTCGATGGAGGTTGGTATCAAGGTGGTGGCCGAAGACATCCGCTCGCAGGTGGTGCGGCATGTGAACAGCTGCTTCTTCACGATGGTGGCAGTGGACGAGGCGCGCAAGCCGGTGCAGGTGCCGCCGCTGTCGCCTTCCACGCCCGACGAACGCCGCCGCTGGGATGCGGCACTGCTGCGCAAATCCTTGCGCAAGGAGCTGGCGGAGCGTTTCAGGCAGGTGCGCGAGACTGCTGGCGGGTAGGCCGGGAACCCGGAACAAAAAAGGGCCCCTGCATGGCAGGAGCCCTTGTTCAATGGGGGAAAAAGTTGCTTAGCGCGCGGCGCAGAAACCGAATTCGGCCGCTGCCCCGGGGGCGAGGGTCTTGTTCCAGTCCACGCCGGACGCGTTCAGGTTGCTGCCAGCCTGCGTCCATGTGGCATTCCAAAGATTGTTGATGGTGCCGCTCACGGGGATGGTGATCGCCCAGTTGCCAGCGGCGGTGCCCTGGTTGGTGACGCGGACCCGCTGGCAATAGCCTGCGTTCCAGACGCTGTCCATCATCTCCTGCACCGAGAAGCCACCGGTAGGCGTCGGTGGGGTTGGCGTTGTCGGCGTTGTGGGGGTGGTTGGCGTCGTAGGTGTTGTTGGCGTCGAACCATCGCCCCAGAGGCGCTGCAGCAACTGGACCTTGTCGGTGCGCACGGTGGTCCAGTCATCGTCCAGAATGCCGCCGGTGTCGCCGCTGTTGGGGTTCCACGACCAGTAGAAGCCGCTGCGCATGCCCTTGCCGACCATGTAGTCCACCAGCGCGTTCTGCCACTGCACATCCCGCGCATCGCCCCGGCCAAATTTGCCGCCGAACTCGCCCAGCATGACGGCATAACCGGCCTGCACGAACTGGCCAAAATGCTGGTCCCAGATGGCCGGCATGTTGCTTGGGAAGTTCGAAGCATTGAAGTAAGGCTGCACGTAGACATCCGGCCCGTAGGTGTGCGGCGCCAGCAGCAGGCGGTTGGCGGGGATGTTCAGGGGCGTGCAGGCCAGAGGTTCGAGGTTTCCACCCCAGAAGTGCGCGTTGCTGCCCGAGCAGCTGGGGTTCTCGCCGATGCCTTCCACGGCAATCAGCCAATGGGGAGCTAGCGGCAATATGGCAGCGGCTGCGCGCTCGGCGGCGCGGTTCCAGTCGGTGGCGTTGTTGCCCGTGCCCCAGGTGGCGGCGCCGTGGGGTTCGTTCTTGATATCGATGCCGATGACGCCGGGTACGCCTGCGTAGCGCTGGGCGACAAAGGTCAGATCACTGATCCATTGCTGTTCGCTGTAGCTCTGGGTGTACCAGAGTTCACTGATGGTCTGGCAATCGGGGGTGTGATGGTCCAGCAGCACATACATGCCACGGTTGCTCAGTTCCGTGACTACCTTGTCCATCACCTGGATGGCCGAGAGGCCCTGCAGGTCGGCATTGCGGCCGTAATCGATGCTGCTGGGCGGCGCCGAGCCGTGCAGGGTGGCGGGGCAGAACGGCAGGCGCACGGCGTTGAAGCCCTGGGCCTGCATTTGCGTGATCATTTCAGTCCAGTTGCGCGCCCACAGGCCATGCACCACATGGTTGTTGGTCTCAAAGCCAAACCAGTTGACGCCGCGCAGCTGGATGGCCTTGCCCGCACCGTCCAGCACCTTGCCTGCGTTGATTTCGTAGCTCAAGGCCATGCTGGTACTTGCCAGCAGGCAACCGGCCAACGCCAGGCTCTTGCACAGGGTGGTGATCTTCATGGCTTACGCATCTCCCGAAAGTGTTGTGTGTCTGGCGTGAAAGAGGACAGGCCCGCTACAGCCGGGCTACGGCCCGGTGGTGGGCTGAGTGTGGGCGCTCTGCCCATCGGCCACCGTTTCCAATGGCTGTCAATTGTAAGTGCCTGTTGCGCCCTTTTCAGGCTGCGCCACGGCTGCGTCCAGCCAGCGATACTGCCTGTAGCGAAAGGCCGTCTATTTCGTTGGTGATACCCGACAGTACGTTGGCCACCACCGCAAATTCCCGTCCGTGCTGGCCTGCGCGGGCGGCCATGACCTGGGCATTGAAGCTGACCACCTTGGCCTCGCGGGCCACGGTCTGGATGGACGCCACGATGCCCGCCAGTTCTTTCATGAGGGTTTCGGACTTGGCCTTGCCCACTTGATCGAACGCGGTGGTGGCGGTATTCAAGGCCTCCAGTGCGCTGTCGGTGGACTCCACCAGCCGCGCCAGCGCGTCTTCCACACGCGGGCTGTGGCGCTCTGCCAGGTCCAGCGTGGTGCCCACCTGCTGTGCAAACGCATCAATCGTGGCGCCAACGCCGTTAGGGCCGTGGTAGGTCTTGCGGATGATGTCGCCGTTGGCGGCATCCAAGTGACCGGCAGTGTCTACCAGCTTGGCTTGGCTGTCGGTGAACAGCGTCAATGAGCTGCGCGCCGCCTTCATGTGCAGATCGCTGCCGCGTGCGGCCAGCACCGTCTGCAACACCATGCGCTGCGACAGCATGCGCTGGCGTGCCGCCAGGTTGACCAGCGACATCTCGCCGTCACGGCTGGTTGAAGACCCGGCCTTGGGCGCCAAAGACAGCGTCGAAGAGGGGGGCGAAAAGGACGTCGAAGCTGGCATTGAGGAAGTGGCCATGCCGTTGCGGGTGGAGATGGGGAAGGCTGCCATGGTGTTCCTTGTGCTGATTGCATTCAGATACATCTGGTCAAGCAATACCCGGGCCAGTGTCACGGTCGCAGCCGTTTTCGATGCGATGGATGCAGACGCACTGACGAGGTTTGGCCCCGCGCCCGCTACCAGCCGCGCAAGGTGCTCTGGCACGTTGGCGGCAGGGAAGGGCGCGTGCGGTGCGGCGCTGGGCGCTCAGTACAACGCTGCGAAGCGCTCCACCATGCGCGTGGGGCCTGCCACGATGAGGTGGTCGCCCGGTTTGATTTCGGTTTCTGCCTTGGCGTAGATGAAGTCGAGGTGGCGGCGTTTGATGCCCACCACCGTAATGCCATGGCGTTTGCGCACGACGGACTGGGACAATGGCTTGTTGTGTGTCTCCATCGGCGCCCGGGTTTTGGCAATGGCAAAGCCGTCGTCAAACTCGATGAAGTCGATCATCTTGCCGGTGACCAAGTGCGCCACGCGCTCGCCCATGTCCGCCTCGGGGTAGACGACATGGTGCGCACCCACCCGCTCGGCAATGCGGCCGTGCTGGGGGTCAATGGCCTTGGCCCAGATGTCCTTGAGCCCCAGCTGGCTCAGGTTCAGGATGGTGAGCACGCTCGCCTCCAGGTTGCCGCCGATGCTCACCACCGCATGCGCAAAGTCGGGCACGGCCAGCTGGCGCAGGGTTTCCAGGTCGGTGGCGTCGGCCTGCACCACATGGGGTAGCACGCTCGCCAGCGACTGCACCGTCTCGGCATCGCTCTCGATGGCCAGCACGTCGTGGCCCAGCTCCACCAGTGATTTGGCAACCCCGGTGCCAAAGCGGCCCAGGCCAATCACCACCACGCTGCCCGACAGGTTCTTTACGGCTTTATCCAACAATGGGTTTCTCCTCGGGGTAACGGTAGTTGCGGCGCATCTGGTTGGTGGCCAGGGCCACGGCCAGGGTGACCACGCCCACGCGCCCAATGAACATGAGCGCAATGATGATGGCCTGCGCCCCCGGCACCAGGTCGGCGGTGATGCCCGTAGACAGCCCCACGGTGCCGAACGCTGAAATCACTTCGAACAGCACTTTTTCCAGCGGTAGCGGCGTGAGCGGCAAGATGAGCAAAATGGCCAGTCCCACCACGGCCGCGCTGAGCACCAAGATGGTGATGGCCTGGCGTTGCACCGAATCGGCGATGCGACGGCCGCGAAACTCGACGTCGCGGTGCCCACGTATTTCGTTCCACACCACCAGTACCAACACAAAAAACGTGGTCACCTTGACGCCCCCGGCGGTGCCCGCGCTGCCCCCGCCGATGAACATGAGGATGTAGTGCAGCGCCAGTGATTCGGTGCTCAGCGCTCCGATATCGACTGCATTGAACCCTGCCGTGCGTGCCGATACCGAGGTGAACAGTGCCACCAGCCCCTTGTGCGCCCAGCCCATGGGCCCCAGCGTTCCCGGATTGTCGAACTCGGCCAGAAAGATCACCACCGTGCCCAGTGCGATCAACGCCAGCGAGCCCCACACCGTGAGGGCGGTGTGCATGGACCACAGTGGGCGTTTGCGTCCGCGTTCGGCCAGCAGCTCGTGCAGCACCGGAAACCCCAGGCCTCCGATGATGATCGCCAGCATCAGCGGAGCCAGCACCAGCACATCGGACGAGAACCGCACCACGCTGTCTGCCCAAGTCGAAAAGCCCGCATTGTTGAAGGCCGATATGGAGTGGAACATGCCTTGCCAGGCAGCCTCTCCCCAGGGCATGCCATAGCCCAGTGCGAACCGCAGGCCCAGGGCCAGCGCCATCAGCAGCTCGACGGCAACCGTCACTTGGAGCACGATCTTGGCAACGCTCTTTACGTCCCCCAGCGCCAGCGAATGGGTCTCTGCCTGCAGCAGCAGCCGGGTGCGTATGCGCATTTGCCCGCCGATGAGCAGCCCCATCAGCGTGGCCGACGTCATCATGCCGAAGCCGCCCAGCTGAAACAGGCCCATGATGAGGGCCTGGCCCGTGCCGCTCCAATAGGTGCCGGTGTCCACCACCACCAGTCCTGTCACGCACACGGCGGAGGTGGCGGTGAACAATGCCGTGAGAAATGGCGCGCTCTGCCCCTGGG
Source organism: Acidovorax sp. sif0632 (assembly GCF_019218805.1). Lineage (NCBI taxonomy): Bacteria > Pseudomonadati > Pseudomonadota > Betaproteobacteria > Burkholderiales > Comamonadaceae > Acidovorax > Acidovorax sp. sif0632. Next base: position 125,517 of record NZ_JAHUWW010000002.1, read on the forward strand.
CGTGCGAGAGCGGCAGCATGAGCAAGACCGTGCCGGCAGCGATGACGGTCAGAAAAGACAGCACCAGAACCGCTGCGGGGTGCACGACACGTTGGTTCAAACGAATTCCTGGGCGGGTGGCAACAATGCGCGGCCCGTGAGGGTCGGGGCTTGGCGAAGACTCTCTCCAGAGTCTGCGCGCGGCGATGCTATCAGCTTTGGATGGATCTCTCGCCTGCTGCGGCGCTGTGGAGGCGGCCGGTGCTGCGCACAGCCGCAGGCACCCCCACGTCGTCAGACAGCGCGCCGCGCCCGGGGTGCTTCGGATTTTTCAGACGTGGAATGCATCGCGTCCTGCGACGCCAGCGCCACACCCCGCACCACATCCCCCACAACGATCACCGAGGGGCTGGCGAGCCCGTCGCGCGTGATGGTGGTGTGCAGTGCGCCCAGTGTGGTCACGGCGTGGCGCTGCTGGGGCAAGCTGGCATGCTGGATGATGGCCACGGGCGTGCTGGCGGGCAGGCCGGTGAGCAGCTCCTGCTCGATGGTGGCGGCGCCGCTCACACCCATGTAGATCACCAGCGTGAGCTTGGCGTCGCGGGCCGTGGCGGCCAGTTGGCGCCAGTCGGTGCCCGCGTCGCCGGGCTTGGCATGGCCGGTGACGAACACCACGCCGTGGGCATGCTCGCGGTGGGTGAGCGGCGCGCCCAGCGAGGTCAGGCCCGCCAGGCCCGCCGTGATGCCGTTGATGACGGTGACCGGCACGCCTGCCGCGCGCAGGTGCTCCACTTCTTCTCCACCCCGGCCGAAGATGAACGGGTCGCCGCCCTTGAGCCGCACTACGTTTTCACCCTCGTTCACCGCCATCAGCATCAGCTTCTCGATGAAGGCCTGGGGCGTGCTCTTGCAGCCACCACGTTTGCCCACGTAGACGATGCGGGCCGTGGGCGACGCGTGCGCCACGATGGCGTCGCTCACCAGGTCGTCCACCAGCAGCACGGTGGCGGCCTGGATGGCCTTGAGCGCCTTGATGGTGAGCAGTTCCGGATCGCCGGGGCCAGCGCCCACCAGCGTGCAGCTGCCTCCCGTTCCGAGGTGGGGCTTGGAAGGGGGCAGGGTGTTGGTGTGCGTGGGGCGGCTCATGGGGATGTCTCCGAATTGGTTTGTTCCGCAAGTCGCAAGATATGTTCCACCTGGCGCTCAATCGCAGGCGGAATCGGCAACTCGCCCGCCAGCACGCAGCGGGTGTAACTGGCCGTTGTGGCGACGTCGATCTCGGTGGGTAAGCCGGGCACCTCGCTGGCGGTCCCGGGCTGCTGTGATTCCAGCACCGCGTGCACGCCGTGCACAAAACCGTCGTATCGCGGTGTGCGGCGCGGATCAGTAGCGACCTCGCCCTCCAGCCCGCGCGAGAGCAGCGCGCTCACGCCCAGCGTGCGAAAGGTGGTCTGCAGCATCTCGAAATATTCAGGGTGTGTGTACGCAGTGACCACCACCGACGGCCCCGCGCACGGGCTCATCAGCTTGACCACGCTGTGCCCCGGGTTGCGCAAGCCCACCACCTCGCGCACCGAGAGCAGGCGCGCCAGGCCTGCGTGCAGGTGTTGGGTGTGGATATGGCGCACGGTGCCGTTTGCTATTTTTTCAGGAGCTGTTAGCGCAGGTACATCAAGCGCTAGAAGCACATCGGATGCCAAAATGCGCCGCGCCTCGGTGCGCATGCCGTGCAGCAGCACGGGCAGCCCCTCGCGCGCCAGCAGCAGCGCCAGCAGCGGGGTCAGCACCGGCAACTTGCGCGCGCCGTTGTAGCTGGGCAGCACGATGAGCGGGCGATCAGTGGCCGGCAGCAGCGCCAGGCGGCTGTGCGTGGCGTCCAGAAAACCGCACATCTCCTCGGACGTCTCGCCCTTGATGCGCATGGCCAGGCAGAACGCGCCGATCTCCAGGTCGCTCACCTGCCCGTCCAGCACCTGGCCGAACAGGTCGGTGGCCTGCTCGCGCGACAGCGGCTTGGCGCCGCGCGCGCCGCGCCCAATCTCTTTGATGTACTGACTGATGGCCATGGTTCTTGGTGGCGGGACTTGTGAAACAGGGCTTCAGCGTCGTTGTTTCGGCTTGCCGTACAGGCGTACTGTCTGCGCCGAAAGCGCCTAGCTGCAGCCCTGTTGCACAAGTCCTTGTGGGGTTTGTAGGTCTGAGGGCTATTTTCCTGCAAGCAAGAGAACTTTTGGTTATATGGCGGCCTGCGCCATGGGCTTGGACGCCAGCGGCCCCGTGGCTCGCACCATGCGCTTGAGTTCGGGCAGGCACGAGCCGCAGTTGGTGCCGCAGCGCAGCTTGCCCTGTAGTTGCGCCAGCCGGTCGTCGTCGGTTCCGTGGCAGTGCGCCAGCTCGGCGGTGATGGCGGTGTCCGTCACGTTGAAGCAGGTGCACACCGATTTTCCACGCGACTGCACGGCCACGGGTGCTTTGGCGCCGGGCACGAGCAGCAGGCGGCCATAGGTCTGCGCGGGCAATTCTTCCTGCAGCAGGGTCTTGAGCCAGCCCTCGGCGCTGGTGTCGCCCGCGAGCACGATGCCTTCGAGCGTGGTGGTGTCCCCATGGCGAGCCAGCCGCGCGGCGCGGCGCTGGCCACGTTTCTTGTCGGCATAGCGCAGCGTGTCGGCGCCAGTCAGGCCCATCAGAGATTCGATGCGTTCCACAGTGGCGTCGGGCGGTGCCTCGTGCGCGGCGGCGCGCAGCAGCACACCCACGCGCTCACGGCCGGGTTCGCCCAGCGGTGTGTTGTTGCTGAAGGGAACGCAGCTCGCAAACGGAAACTGCGCCATCAGCGCGGACAGCGCCTCGCGCGTGGCCTGGGCGCTGTCGGCGGGCAGCCAGGCCATGGCCAGCAGCGTCCAGGGCAGCTCGGCCTTGAGCACCTTCACGGCCGCGTGCTTGAGCTCGGGCTGCTTGGACGTGGGGCAATAGGCCGAGGTGGTGAGCGCGTTCACGCCTGCCAAGCGCTCGCCGGTGGACGAGCAGCCGCTCAAAAATTCGCTGCCCCAGTGCATGGCCATGAACGCCTGCGACAGGCCCACGGTGGTGTCGGCCTGCGCGGGCACCACGATGGTGCCGCGCTTGCTCGTCACGTAGACCAGGTCGCCGTTCTTCAGGCCGCGCCGCTCCATGTCCTGTGGGTGCAGTTGCACGCTGGGCTCGGCCACATGGCCGAACAGGCGGCCCAGTGTGCCGGTGCGCGTCATGCCGTGCCACTGGTCGCGCAGGCGGCCGGTGGTCAGGCTGAAGGGGTAACGCGACTCGCGCTGCTCGGCCGTGGGTTGCCAGGCGTGCGCGGCAAAACGGGCGCGGCCATCGGGGGTGGGGAACACGCCGTCTTCGTACAGGCGGGCCTTGCCCGTGGTGGATCCCTCAGGCAATGGCCACTGTTGGGGGCCTGCAGATTCGAGCGTCTCCCACGACAGACCGGTGATGTCCAGGTCGCGTCCGCGGGTGCTCTCGCGGTGCTCATTCCACACAGTTTCGGCGCCTTGGTCGGGGTCGTCAGTGGTGTAGGGGAACAGCGTGGGCTGGCCGGGGCGCAGGCGGGCCTCCAGCTGGTGCGCAAACTGCACCGCAATGGCCCAGTCGTGGCGCGCCAGGCCGGGTGCGGGCACGGCAGTGCGCACGCGCGAGATGCGGCGCTCGCTGTTGGTCACCGTGCCGGTCTTTTCACCCCAGGTGGTGGCGGGCAGCAGCAGGTCGGCATAGGCACAGGTGGCGGCGGTGGCAAAGGCTTCTTGCACCACCACAAACTCGGCGCGCTGCAGTGCGCGGCGTACGGTGGCCTGGTCGGGCATGCTCTGGGCGGGGTTGGTGCAGGCAATCCACAGCGCCCGGATTTCGCCATCGGCGGCGGCCTGGAACATCTCCACGGCCGTCTTGCCCGGCTTGCTGGGCACATCGGCTACGCCCCACAGTGCGGCCACCTCGGCGCGGTGCTGCGGGTTGGCCAGATCACGGTGGGCGCTGAGCAGATTGGCCAGACCACCCACTTCGCGCCCGCCCATGGCGTTGGGCTGGCCGGTCAGGCTGAAGGGGCCCGCGCCGGGCTTGCCGATTTGCGCGGTGGCCAGGTGCAGGTTGATGAGCGCTGCGTTCTTGGCCGTGCCGCTGCTGCTCTGGTTCAGGCCCTGGCAGTACAGGCTGAGCGTGGCTTTGGACTGCGCAAACCACTTGGCGGCGGTGGTCAGATCGGCCACGCTGATACCGCAGGTCTGCGCCACACGCTCGGGTGTGTAGTCGCGCACCAGGGCCTTGAGCTCGTCAAAACCCGTGGTGTGCGCGGCGATGTACGCGGCGTCCGTCCAGCCCTCCCACAGCATCAGGTGCAGCATGCCGTTGAACAGCATCACGTCGCTGCCGGGCTGGATAGGCAAAAATAGGTCGGCCATGCCGGCGGTGTCAGTGCGGCGCGGGTCGGCCACGATGACCCTCATGCCGGGGTTGGCGGCGCGCGCGTCTTCGATGCGGCGGAACAAGATGGGGTGCGCCCAGGCCGCGTTGCTGCCCACAATGAACAGGCACTGCGCGTGTTTCACGTCGTCGTAGCAGGCGGGGGGCGCGTCGGCGCCCAGGGTCTGCTTGTAGCCCGCCACGGCGCTGCTCATGCACAGGCGCGAGTTGGTGTCGATGTTGTTGGTGCCGATCAGGCCCTTGGCGAGCTTGTTGAAGACGTAGTAGTCCTCGGTGAGCAATTGGCCGCTCACGTAAAAGCCCACGGCATCGGGGCCGTGGTTCTGGATGGTGTTTGCCAATTTTTCGGTGGCCAGGTTCAGCGCGGCGTCCCATGGCAGGGGCTGGGGAGCATCGCTGCGTTGCGCGCGGTGCAGGGGCTGTAGCAAGCGGGTCTGCAGTGTGATGGGGCTGCTGGCCGTGAGGTGCAGGGTCGAGCCCTTGGTGCACAGGCGGCCAAAGTTGGCGGGGTGGGTGGGGTCGCCGCGCACGCCGGTGATCTGCGCGCCATCGGATTCGATGATCACGCCGCAGCCTACGCCACAGTAGGGGCAGGTGGATTTCGTTTCTTGCATGGCGTGGATTCCAGATGTTTTTTGGCTCTAGCGCTTAATGGAAAAGCGCTGATAGCTATGTATTTAATAGCTTTGGTGTTCGATGGACGTTGCGGGGTGATCAGGCCGCCAGGCCGCGCCGCGCCGGCCCTGCTACGGGGCGCGTCAAATCGACCGCATGCTCGTCCAGCTCCAGGGCATCCAGATACACCGCGCCATCTTCCACCTTCACGGCGAATTTGGGCGTGCAGCCTTCGTCGGGAGCCGATGCCTGCCCATCGCACAACCCAATCGTCCAGTTGTGCAGCGGGCACGCCACCTGCGTGCCAAACACAATGCCCTGCGACAGCGGGCCGCCCTTGTGAGGGCAGCGGTCGAGCAGTGCGAACACGCCTCCGGCATCGTTGCGGAACACGGCCACATCCAGGCCCTGTGGGCGCGCCACACGGCGCGAGCCCAGCACGGGGATGTCGTCCACGCGGCAGATCAGCTTCCATTGCGGGCTGTTGGTTGTGGTCATCATGGTTCCTTCGGTGTCTTTGGGTGTTGTCGGGGAGCCTGCCAGGGTCATCGTGGGGCGGCTCGTTATTTTTTTGAGTAAGTCTTGGGTGGGCTCAGGCCGCCAGCGCCGCATACATGCCGGTCACGCGGTCCATGCTGGAGAGCAGGTTTTCGCTGGCCACGTACACCTCGGCCACTTGGCGGTTCACGTTGCCGCCGCCCTGCATGCGCTGCAGCGCAGCGTCAAAAAACACCCACTGGCCGTCGGCCAGCTGCAGTTCCTGGCGGATGCGGTTGGTGGCCTGGGGGGCATTGCGCAGCAGCTCAGTGGCTGCGATGAATTCACTGCGGGCCTTGGCGATTTCGGTGGTGGCGGTGGACGCGTCCACCGGCAGCATGGCGGCCAGGTAGAACTTGGCCATGCGCTGGCTCAGCATGCGCTGACGGCCTGCAATGTTCACCAGGTGGCCCACGGGCTTGCCCGAGGCTGCCTCGTACTGCGTGGTGCCCAGATGGGCCAGGGCCAGCACCTTGGCATCGGCCTGCAGCATGGCGCTGGCGTTGTCGGTGGACGATGTCGCAGCGGCCAGCGTGGTCTTGTGGGCGGCCCAGGCGGTTTCCAGCTTGGTGTACGTTTCGCGGATGGTAGGCGAGGGCGCATAGGCCTTGAGTTCCACCAGCTGGCGCTCGAACAGCGCGATGGACTGCTCCATCACCTGGCGTGCCGTGGGCGTGTCGGCCTTGTGGGCCAGGGCCAGCCAGGCCTTGCCCACACGCTGGCTCAGCATGCGCTGGCGCCCAGCCTTGTTGATGGCGTCGTTGAGGTCGGTGACCTGGGCGTGGGCGCTGCCCAGCGGGGCGAGGGCGCTGCACGCAGCGGCGCAGCTGGCGGCGGTCAAAAGGGTTCTGCGGTGCATGGTGGGGTCTCTCCGGACTTGGGCGATCAGGCGCTCAAGGGCGCGAACTGGCGTGTGTCCACGGCCGCCTTGTCAAAGTCGAACCAGGGATCGGGCTCGCCGTCCAGCGCAAACTGCAGCTGCTCCCACAGCGCCTTGCGGCCTTCGTGGTCTTCCAAAATGCGCTTCTTCACATAGTCCAGGCCCACACGGTTCACGTAGTGCACGGTGCGCTCCAGGTACCAGCCTTCCTGGCGGTACAGCTCGCAGAAGGCGCCGGTGTACTCCAGCACTTCCTCGGCGGTTTTGAGCTTGGTGAAGAAATGCGCCACCTCGGTCTTGATGCCGCCGTTGCCCGCCACGTACATCTCCCAGCCGCTGTCCACGCCGATGATGCCCACGTCCTTGATGCCCGCCTCGGCGCAGTTGCGGGGGCAGCCGCTCACCGCAAACTTCACCTTGTGCGGCGCATACATGCGCCACATGGCGCGCTCCAGATCCTTGCCCATCTGGGTGCTGTCTTGTGTGCCCATGCGGCACCACTCGCTGCCCACGCAGGTCTTCACGGTGCGCAGGGCCTTGGCGTAGGCGTGGCCGCTGGGCATGCCGATGTCCTTCCAGACGTTGACCAGGTCTTCCTTCTTCACGCCCAGCAGATCAATACGCTGGCCGCCCGTGACCTTGACGGTGGGGATCTTGTATTTGTCCACCGCATCGGCAATGCGGCGCAACTCATCGGCCGTGGTCTCGCCGCCCCACATGCGGGGGATCACGCTGTAGGTGCCGTCTTTCTGGATGTTGGCGTGGCTGCGTTCGTTGATGAAGCGGCTTTGCGGGTCGTCCTTGGCTTCTTTCGGCCAGGTGCTGATGAGGTAGTAATTGACCGCCGGGCGGCAGGTGGCGCAGCCGTTGGGCGTCTTCCATTCCATGAACTTGAACACCTCGGCAATGCTGACCAGCTTGCTGCCGCGGATCACGTCACGCACGGCCTGGTGGCCGTGGTCGGTGCAGCCGCACATGGCCTTGGTCTTGGGCGTGGCGCTGTAGTCGCCACCGGCGGTGAACATGATGATCTGCTCCACCAGCCCGGTGCACGAGCCACACGAGGCGCTGGCCTTCGTGTGCTTGCGCACTTCATCCAGTGTGAACAGGCCTTTGTCCTTGATGGCCTTGCAGATGGCGCCCTTGGTCACGCCGTTGCAGCCGCAGACCTCGTCGCTGTCCTGCATGGCGGCAGCCTTGCTCTGGCCCTGGTGGCCGGTGTCGCCCAGGTGCGATTCGCCAAACATCAGCTTGTCGCGGATGTCGCTCACGCTGCGGCCGTCGCGCAGCAGCTTGAAGTACCAGCTACCGTCCACCGTGTCGCCATACAGGCAGGCGCCCACGAGCTTGTCGTCTTTGATGACGAGCTTTTTGTACACGCCACCGAAGGGGTCGCTCATCACGATCTCCTCGGTGTCGTCTCCTCCTTGAAAGTCTCCGGCCGAGAACAGGTCGATGCCCGTCACCTTGAGCTTGGTGGACGTGAGCGAGCCCTGGTAGCGGCCGATGCCGAATTCGGCCAAATGGTTGGCCAGCACCTTGCCCTGCTCGAACAGCGGGGCCACCAGGCCATAGGCAATGCCCCGGTGCGCGGCGCATTCGCCCACGGCATAGATGCGGGCGTCGGTGGTGGTCTGCAGCGTGTCGCTCACTACAATGCCGCGGTTCACGTGCAGGCGCATCTTTTCGGCCAGGGCGGTGTTGGGGCGGATGCCCACGGCCATCACCACCAGGTCGGCGGGCACCTCGGTGCCGTCCTTGAACTTCACGCTGGCCACGCGGCCTTCGGTGTTGCCCACCAGCTCCTGCGTCTGCGCCTTCATCAAGAACTGCATGCCGCGCTCCTGCAGCGACTTTTGCAGCATCTTCCCAGCCACATCGTCCAGCTGGCGCTCCATCAGCCAGTCGCCCACATGCACCACGCTCACTTGCATGCCGCGCTTCATCAGGCCGTTGGCGGCCTCCAGGCCCAGCAGGCCGCCGCCGATGACCACGGCGTGTTTGTAGGTGGCGGCCGCGTCGATCATGGCCTGCGTGTCGGCAATGTCGCGGTAGGCCAGCACGCCCTGCAAGTCTTTGCCAGGGATGGGCAGGATGAAGGGGTTGGAGCCTGTGGCGAGGATCAGTCGGTCGTATTCGGCGGTGACCACCGTGCCATCCTTGCTGGTGGCGCTGACCACGCGGCGCACGCGGTCCACGTCGGTCACCGTAAAACCGGTGTGCAGCGTGATGTGATTGTCGGCATACCAGGACCAATCGTTCAGAATGATCTCGTCGATGGTCTGCTCGCCGGCCAGCACGGGCGAGAGCAGGATGCGGTTGTAGTTGGGGTGGGGCTCGGCCCCAAACACCGTGATGTCGTACAGATCCGGGGCAATCTTGAGCAGCTCTTCCAGCGTGCGCACACCGGCCATGCCGTTTCCTACCATCACCAGCTTGAGCTTTTTCATCGTGACTCCGTCGGTTCTATCGCCTGGGCGATTCGAAAAACAAAAAAGGCGTCCACACGATGCCGTTTCGAATTCCTGTCGAAACCGCATGTGCGGACGCCTTCGTCCGGGCAATCCACCCCTGCGCCATTGCACGGGTGGATTGCGTGACCCTGTGGGGTCGTTGCTGGAGTTAAGCAATGCTTGTGCCAGTCGATTTGCACTGAGGTGGGGCGGCTTCTGGGGGTGTTTTGAGACCCGCGTGTGGGGGGTGGTGCAGTGCTGCCCCGGCTCTGCGCAGGCGCCACGGGGGTATGCCCTTGTCTGGCGCGGGGCGCACCACCTTGGGCACGGAACCTGCAAGGAGCTGGTGCATGACTTTTCAACTGGATTTCGGCCACACCTCGCAGGCTGGGCGCAAGGAGGTGAACGAAGACTTCGCCGCGCTCGTGTTGGGCCAGGGGCGCGACCGTGAGCGCGGAGCCATCGCGGCCATCGCCGACGGCGTGAGTACCGGCGGCAATGGCCGCGAGGCCGCCCAGACTTCAGTGAACACACTGGTGAACGACTATTTCGCCACGCCCGACACCTGGGACACCACGGTGGCGCTGGACCGCATCCTGTCCGCCCACAACGGCTGGCTCGCCTCCATGAACCGGCGCCGCCAGCCTGCGGTGGGGTTGACCACGCTGACCGCGCTGGTGCTGCGTGGCCAGTCCTACACGCTGGCCCATGTGGGAGACACACGCGCCTACCTGGTGCGCGAGGGCCGCCTGCAGCAGCTGACCACCGACCATGTCATGGCGCAGCACGATCTCAGGCACCAGCTCACCCGCGCCATGGGCCTGGACGACCACGTGGTGGTGGACTACAGCCAGGGCGAGCTGCGCAGCGGCGACCTGTTTGTGCTGCTGTCGGACGGCGTGCACGGCAGCATGCCCGAGCGCGAACTGCGCCAGCTGCTGCGCCAGGAGATACCGGCCCAGGCGCTCACCGACGAGCTGGTGCAGGTAGCCCTGCGCCGTGGCAGCAGCGACAACGTGACCGCGCTGGTGGTGCGGGTGCAGGGCGCGCTGGAGGCCACGCTGCAAGACGAATCGCGCCGCGCCCAGGACCTGCCCGTGCTGCCCCTGCTCAAGGTGGGCGACACCGTGGACGGCCTTACGGTGACAGCCATCGTGGCCGACAACGGCATCCACCGGCTGTACCAGGTGCGCGATGGAGCCACGCAGCGGCTGTATGCCCTCAAGACCCTGCTGCCTGCGCGCGCCCACGACGCCGAAGAACGCGCCACGCTGGCGCACGAGGCCTGGGTGGCGCGGCGCATGCAGTCGGGCCAGGCCGCCGCCCATCTGGCGCGGCTCAACGACTGGCCGGTGGGAGACGGCGGCTTTGGCGATGGCGCCGCAGCCAGCGCGTTTTACCTGCTGTACGACTGGCATTCCGGCGACACGCTGGGGCAGCGCCTGCGCCATCGCCAGCACCTGGCCGTGGGGCAGGCTGTGACGGTGACCGTGCAGGCCGCACGCGTGCTGGGCTGGCTGCACCGCCAGGGCGTGGTGCACCGCGACATCAAGCCCGACAACCTGCACCTGGGCGACGACGGGGTGCTGCGTGTGCTGGACCTGGGCGTGGCCCTCTCAGGCCGCGAGCCCGAGGCCACCCGCCGCCTGCACGCCGGAACCCCCAGCTACATGAACCCGGAGCAGTGGCCGGGCTATGAAAAGGGCGGCGACCCCTCCGGTCAGTTGCCCGACGCGGGCAGCGACCTGTTTGCGCTGGGGGTCACGCTGTACCAGCTGCTCAGCCACGGGCGCCTGCCCTATGGCGAGGTGGTGCAGTACCAGCTGGGCCGCTACCACCGCGACCCGGTGCCCCCCAGCCGCCACAACCCGGGCGTGCCGATCTGGCTCGACCAGATTGCCCTGAAGGCCGTGGCCCGCAACCGCGCCCAGCGTTTTGAAACTGCCGAGGAACTGCTTCTGGCCCTGGAGCGCGGCGCCTCACGCCCCCTGTCGGCGACCGGGCCCCAGCCGCTGATGCAGCGCGATGCCACGGCCCTGTGGAAGATCGCTCTGGCCGTGAGCGTGCTGGTGAATGTGTTGTTGATTTATTGGCTGCTGTTTTTGCCGCGGTGAGCTTTTGCGGCGATTTGCTATTAAAAACATAGCTTTTAGCGCTTATGAGATAAGCGCTGGGGCTTGTTTTTGTCAAAGACCAGTGCATGCACGACGCCCGTTGAGCGACTGCGCTTTGGCTGGAAGTGGGGTGAGCGCTGACGCGCTCACGGCTGCGCCGTTCACGCACTGCGCGCACGTCCACCCTTCTAGCGAAAGCGCGGGCAACGCTGCGCGTTGGCTGGCTGTGCCAGCTCAGGCACTGCGTGCCCGACCGCCCTTTTGCTGGAAGTGTGGCGAGCGCTTGCGCGCTCACCGGCTACGCCGGTCATGCGCTGCGCGCACGTCCACCCTTCTCCGCCCACGTGCGCGTCCAGCGGATCTGCATCACCCGCAGTAGCACCAGCATGGCCAGCGCGCACACCGCAATGCCCACAAAGCCCCAGAGGTAGGTGCCGGTGTACTGGCGCGAGATGCCCATGCCATTGGGGATGAGGCCTCCGCCCAGCGCGCCGATCTCGCCGATCATCGAGCCTGCCACCGCCGTGGCCAGTGGCCAGCGCAGCGGCACCAGCTGGAACAGGGCGCCGTTACCCGCCCCCAGGGCCGCAAAACACACCAGGAACAGCAGCATGGTCACGGGCAGTGATTTTTCGGCCAGGCCACACAGCACCATGCTGGCGGCGGTGATGGCCAGCACGCCGGTCAGGGTGTTCACACCGCCCCAGTGGTCCGACAGCCAGCCACCAAACACGCGCAGGGCCGCGCCCAGAAATGCCGCCATCATCGTGAGCTGGCCGGCCGCCACCTTGCTCACGCCGAACTGGTCATAAAAGTAGCTGGGCAAGAAGGTGGTCAGGCCAATGAAGCCGCCAAAAGTCACGGCGTAGATCAGGCTGAAGGCCCAGCCGTCTTTTTCAAACAGGCAGGCGATGTGCTCACGGAAGCTGGCGTGGGGTGCCAGGTCGGGCGGCTCCTTGGCGTACACCGCCATCACCAGCGCGGGTATCGCCACACTCACGGCAGCAAAGCCATACACGGCCTGCCAGCCAAACTTCTGCGCCAGCATGGGCGCGAGCAGGGCTGCCACCGCAGTGCCCACGTTGCCGGCGCCCACGATACCCATGGCCAGGCCTTTGTAGCGCGGTGGGAACGAGCCCGAGCCCAGTGACAGGGCCACCCCAAAGCTGGCACCCGCCACGCCCAGCAGGATGCCCATGGCGAGCAGGTCGTTGTACGAATGCACGAACAGGTAGCCATAGCCCATGGCCACAAAGATCCCCGCCATCTCGACCAGCGTGGCGTTCTTGCGACCGATGTACTGCGCCAGGATGCCCAGCGGAAACCGCATGAGGGCGCCCGCAAAGATGGGAATGGACAGCATCATGCCCATCTGCGTCGGCGTGAGCTGGAAGGCATCGCGGATGAACGGTGCCATGGCACCGTTGATCACCCAGACTGCGCACGAGAAACCGAAATACAGAAAGGACGACCACAGCGTTGGGGCGTGGCCGGACTTGAGAAACTCTCGAAATTGAAGCATGGCGATCTAGCGCAAAGAGGCTGCTGTGCTGCTGCAAGCACACCCACAACCGGGCAGAAAAACAAAAAGGCGCCAACACGGGCCGCGCGGGCTTGCTGGTTTGTTTGCAAGCCCCACACATCCCATGAAGACGCCAACGTCTTGTTCGCCCAATCCGCCGTTGCACCGGGCTGACACACGGCCAGCGTTGACCGTGGTGCTGAACATGCAAAGGATGTGCCAAGTTCTGGTGGCACTTGGTTTGAGTAAAAACGGCAGCTGGTGCTTGCGTATCGAGAGTTTTTTGCTATCAAATTTGAAGTTAAAATTGCCTGCCAGTCCAAGTTAGTGCAGCGTGCTCCGGTGTGATGCACTTTTTTGGCGCGATGCACCAATTTGGTGGCTGCAAACCAGCAGAGCCACTTAGGTGTTTCAAATCATAAAAATTCAACATAGGATGTATTCGATTCATCCGTTGCCGTGTTGCCCGGTTCTGAGGTGACGAGGCATTCCCTGAGGAGGGTCCCCATGCGCGTCAATCTCCCGATCAGCACGCAGGAATATGCGTTCCCCAAAGGCCAGACCCTGGTGTCCACCACCGATCTCAAGGGCCGCATCCTGTACTGCAACCCGATGTTCATCGAGGTCAGCGGGTACGAGAAGGAAGAGCTGCTGGGCCAGCCCCACAACATCGTCAGACATCCCGACATGCCCGAGGAGGCCTACCGAGACATGTGGGAGACCATTGCCAGCGGCAACCCGTGGTCGGCCCCGGTCAAGAACCGGCGCAAGGACGGCACGTTCTACTGGGTGATGGCCAACGTCACCCCGCTCATGCAGGGCGACCAGCCCACGGGCTACATGTCCGTGCGCACCGAGGCCACCCGCGACCAGATACAGGCCGCCGACCAGCTCTACCGCCAGATGCAGGCCGAAAAACAGGCTGGAACCCTGGTGCACGTGCTGCGCGAGGGGCAGATCGTCAAGAACACGCTCTGGGGGCGCATGGCCCGCGCAGTGCAGCTCGGGCCGCTCGGCAAGATCATGCTGTGCACGCTGCTGCTGGTGTTCGCGTCGTGGGGGGCTGCACTGCTAGGCGGGCACACCATGACCGTCGCGGCTGGCGCAGCCTGGCTGGGCGTGGTGCTGCTGGCCCTGGGCATGGCGGTGTACCTGCACCGGGCCACCGTGGCGCCGTTGTCGCAGATGCTGCGCTGGGCCAACCGCATGGCCGCAGGCGACCTTACCCAGAAGATTGCGGCGTCGCGCAGCGACACCGTGGGTCAGCTGCAAAAGGCGCTGGCCCAGCTCAATGTGAACCTGTTGTCCATCGTGCGCGATGCGCGCCAGGAGAGCGAACACATGCAGCTTTCCACCCGCGAGATCGCGCAGGGCAACCAGGACCTGTCGGAACGCACCGAAGCCCAGGCCAGCAACCTGGAGCAGACGGCGGCGTCGATGGAGGAAATCACCGGCACCGTCAAGCAGACGGCCGAATCGGCCCGCCAGGCCACCGTGCTGGCCACCCAGGCCACCCAGGTGGCTGAGCGCAGCAGCGAGGCCGTGGATGGCGTGGCCAGCACCATGAAGCAGATCCAGACTGCCTCCGGCCGCATCAGCGAGATCACCCAGCTCATCGACTCCATTGCGTTTCAGACCAATATCCTCGCGCTCAACGCCGCCGTGGAGGCCGCGCGTGCGGGTGAGCAGGGGCGCGGGTTTGCGGTGGTGGCCTCCGAGGTGCGCAGCCTGTCGCACCGTACGCTCTCTGCCGCCAAGGAAATCCGGCAGCTCATCGACGACTCGGCCACCAAGGTGAGCGAAGGCCACGCAAAGACCGACGCAGCGCAGAAGACCATGACCGAATCGCTGGAGCTGGTGCGCCGCGTGAACACGCTGATCGGTGAAATTCACAGCGCGTCCAACGAGCAGCTCAGCGGCATCTCTCAGGTCAACGCCGCCGTGGCGCAACTGGACACCATCACGCAGCAGAACGCCGCGCTGGTGGAGGAAAACGCCGCCTCGGCGATGCAGCTCAACGGGCAGGCGCAGACGATGACCGAGACGGTGCAGGTGTTCCGCATCGATGCGTCGGCGCCCAGCCAGGCGCGGGACGCGGTGGCGTTGCGCAAGGAGATGAAGGCTGGCAAGGGCGCATCGTTGTCCAGCCGCGCCTTGGCGGCGCCCTGAGCGCCAAGGGATTTCACGCAGTCCTGGAAACTGGCACGGTGCCATCACCAGTGCCACCGTGGAACGGCTTCGCCAGGCCACAGGTGGCGTCCCCCTGGGGGAAGACGCGAAGCGGCTCAGGGGGCTTATGTACTTGCCCGCACTGTCAGCTCAAACCCCAGATTCACTGAATTTTTCTCCGGCATCTCGCCCCGCATCAGCGTCAGCAGCATCTGCGCACTGGCCTCGCCGATGGCCGAGCGCGGGGTGCGTACGGTGGTCAGCGGCGGCAGCATCTGATCGCTGCCCGCCAGATCGTTAAAGCCGGCGATGGCCACGCGGCCAGGCACGGCCAGACCCAGACGCTGGGCGGCCAGCAGACCACCCTGCGCGAGGTCGTCGTTGCAGAAGAACACGGCGTCCACGCCAGGGCGGGTGCGCAGCACCTCTTCCAGCAGCTCTGCGCCCAGGCGGATGGATGAGGGCTGCGGGCTGAGCAGCTCCAGCCGTGGGTCGTACATCCCCGCCTCGCGCAGGCAACGGCGGTAGCCTTCGGCGCGCTGCATGGTGCGTGGGTCCAGCTGGGCGGCAACGAATGCGATGTTCTTGTGGCCGCGCGACAGCAGGTGGGTTGTCATCGCATGGCCTGCGTCCTGCTGTGAAAAGCCCACGCAGAACACGCCGGGTGCGGGCGTCATTTCCATCAAGTGCACGCAGGGCACGCCGCTGGTGGCAATCATGTGGCGGGCGGCCTCGGTGCGGTCAAAGCCCGTGACGAGCAGGCCCGCCGGGCGGTGGGCCAGGTAGGTGCGCAGTAGCTGCTCTTCTTCCTGCGGGTCGTAGTGCGTCACGCCAATCAGGGCTTGGTAGCCGTGCGGGAAGAGGGTGCGGTGCACGGCCTCCAGCACGTCGACAAACAGTGCGTTGGACAGCAGCGGCACCAGCACCGGCACCTGCACACTGCGCTGCGAGGCCAGTGCGCGGGCGGCGGGGTCGGGCACGTAGCCCAGTTGTGCGGCGGCGTCTTTCACACGCTGCACCAGTTCTTGCGCCACGCCGCGCTCGCCGCGCAGGGCACGGGACGCGGTGATGGGGCTCACCTCGGCGGCCTTGGCCACGTCGTTCAGCGTGATGCGGCCGCTGGAGCGGCGTCTTGTCTCGGGTTTGTTCAAGGGTTAACCCTCATGAGGGTTGAGATTCATCTGGTTAGGATAGCGCTGTCCAAGCGATGGGGCAAGGCGATGCCCGCCATTTTGGATGAAGTTGAAGAACTTGCCACAGTTTGGGCGGCATCCGGGACCGGATGCCTTTTTTACAGATTACTTGGATAGCGCTACCAATATGAGTGTTTTGCCGTCAACGGTTTATCTGGTGGTCATGGGTGTGGCCGGATGTGGCAAGTCCAGCCTCGGCGCTGCGCTGGCGCAGGCCGAAGAGCTGCCCCTGATCGAAGGGGACGACCACCACAGCCCGGCCAGCCGCGAAAAGATGCGCCAGGGTATTGCCCTGACCGACGAAGACCGCGAGGGCTGGCTGGCCACGCTGGGGCAATTGCTGCAGGCGCACCCGCACGGCGCGGTGCTGACCTGCTCTTCGCTCAAGAAGGCCTACCGAGACCGGCTGCGCGGCGCCTGTCCGGGGTTGCGGTTCGTGTTCCTGGAGATCGACCGCGCCAACGCAGGCCAACGTGTGGCGGCGCGCGCGGGCACCCATTTCTTTTCCAGCGCGCTGGTGGACAGCCAGTTCGCCACGCTGGAGTCACCGGTGGGCGAGGCGGGCGTGTTGCGGCTCGATGCGCTGTTGGATCTGGCCACGCTGCAGCAACAGGCTTCGGCCTGGATCGCCGCCCAGGAGTCTGCATGAATTCCCCTGCACAACAAGCGCAACTGCAGCCGTCGCTCAGCCGGTTCGCCAGGATCTCCCAGCTGCTGATGGCCAGTTGCCTCGGCGTGATGGCCGTGGCGGTGTTCATCAACGTGGTGCTGCGCTACGGCTTTGGCAGCGGTGTGGTGGCCAGCGAAGAGCTGTCGCGCCTGCTGTTTGTCTGGATGGTTTTTATCGGTGCCGCAGCGGCCTACCCCGCCGGTGAGCACATGGCTTTTACCAGTCTGGCGGGCCTGTTGGCAAAGCGCCCGGTGGCCTTTGGCCTGTTGACGGCCGTGATCCGGCTGCTGGTGATCAGCGCCAGCGCCATGTTGGCCTGGGGCGCCTGGCAGCAGGTAGTGGTGGGCATGGGCAGCCGCTCCGTCGTCATGGCCTACCCGGCGGCGTTGCTACCACTGCCGGCCTTTTTGTGCGCGGTGGCCATCGGAGTGATGGCGGTCATCGAGTTGTTTCAACGCAAGCCGCTGGACCTCGGTCACGGCGCCGAGGTGGAGTAAGTGATGATGGCCATGGGACCCGAAGCGCAGGCTTTTATCGTTTTTTCGCTGGGCATGCTGGTGCTGATGGGCACCGGCATGAACATGGGCCTCGCCCTGGTGCTCACTGGCGCTGGCATGGCCTGGGTGCTGGATTTTTTCGACACGCAATTGCTCGCGCAGAACCTCGTGGCCGGGGTGGACAGCTTTCCGCTGCTGGCCGTGCCGTTCTTCATCCTGGCGGGTGAGCTGATGAACTCAGGCGGCATCAGCCGTCGCATCATCGACATGGCGCAGGCATGGGTGGGGCATATCCGGGGCGGGCTGGGTTATGTGGCCATCGGCGCTGCGGTGCTGATGGCCAGCATGAGCGGGTCGGCCCTGGCCGACACGGCCGCGCTGGCCACCATCCTGCTGCCCATGATGCGCCAGCAGGGCTACCCGATGAACACCTCGGCAGGGCTGATCGCCTCGGGCGGGATCATTGCGCCCATCATTCCGCCGTCCATGCCGTTCGTGATCTATGGCGTGACGACCAACACCTCGATCTCGGCGCTGTTTGTGTCGGGCATCGTGCCTGGCTTGATGATGGGCGCGGGCCTTATCTTTGCCTGGCGCTGGGTGCTGCGCGGCTTGGATCTGCCCAAGGGCGAACCCTTGCCCGCCAAGGACCGCTTGCGCGCCACGGCACGCGCCTTCTGGGCCATGCTGATGCCGCTCATCATCATCGGCGGCATGAAGACGGGGGTTTTCACCCCCACCGAGGCCGCCGTGGTGGCCGCGTTCTATGCGCTGGCGGTGGCACTTTTCATCCACCGCGAGATGAAGCTGGCGGACATCTATGGCGTGCTGGTGCGTGCGGCCAAGACGACTTCTATCGTGATGTTCTTGTGCGCAGGCGCCCAGGTGGCCAGCTACATGATCACGCTGGCCGATCTGCCCAATGTGCTGACCAGCTGGCTGGGCCCGCTGGTGGAGAACCCGCGCCTGTTGATGGCCGTGATGATGATCGTGCTGGTGCTCATCGGCACGGCGCTGGACCTCACGCCCACCATCCTGATCTTTGCGCCCGTGATGCTGCCCATCGCCGTCAAGGCGGGGATCGACCCGGTGTACTTCGGCCTGATGTTTGTGCTCAACGGCGCCATCGGCCTCATCACGCCGCCCGTGGGCACGGTGCTCAATGTGGTGGCCGGGGTGGGGCGCATCTCGATGCACAGCGTGATCAAGGGCGTGAACCCGTTCCTCTTCACCTACGTGCTGATCCTGGCACTGCTGGTCGTGTTTCCGCAGATCGTGACCGCTCCGGTTCTGTGGATGCGTTGACGATGCTGCGCCCTCTTTTCCCGTGCCTTTCTTTCCTTCGCCAATGGAGACAACCATGAAAACTTTCCGCCGTACCCTGCTCGCCGCCCTGTCGGTGGCCGCCATCACCTGCTCGTTCCAGGTCGCTGCGCAAGACATCAAGCCGCGCATCATCCGTTTTGGCTATGGCCTCAACGAGGTGTCCAACCAGGGCCGCGCCACCAAGCTGTTTGCCGAAGAGGTCGAAAAAGCCTCGGGCGGCAAGATGAAGGTGCGCGCCATCGGTGCTGCGGCGCTGGGCTCTGATGTGCAGATGCAGCAGGCGCTGATCGGCGGCGCGCAGGAAATGATGGTCGGCTCCACCGCCACGCTGGTGGGTATCACCAAGGAAATGGCGATCTGGGACACGCCCTTCCTGTTCAACAACGCCAAGGAAGCCGACGTGGTGCTGGATGGCCCCGTGGGCCAGAAGGTGATGGACAAGCTGCAGGAAAAGGGCCTGGTGGGCCTGGTGTACTGGGAGAACGGCTTTCGCAACCTCACCAACAGCAAGCGCCCCGTCAACAAGCTGGAAGACATGGACGGCATCAAGCTGCGCGTGATGCAGAACAACGTGTTCCTCGACAGCTTCAAGACCCTGGGTGCCAATGCCGTGCCATTGCCGTTCTCCGAACTCTTCACCGCGCTGGAGACCAAGACGGTGGACGGCCAGGAGAACCCCTACAACACCATCCTGTCGAGCAAGTTCTATGAGGTGCAGAAGTACCTCACGGTGACGAACCACGTCTATAGCCCCTGGATCGTGCTGGTGAGCAAGAAATACTGGGACGGCCTGTCGAAGGCCGAGCAGAAGGTGCTGCTCGACGCCGCCAAGAAGAGCCGCGACTTCGAGCGCCAGGACACGCGTGCCGAGGCCGACAAGGCGTTGGCCGACCTGAAGGGCAAAGGCATGCAAGTGAACGAGCTGCCCGCCGCCGAAGCCAACCGCATGCGCGAAAAGCTCAGCGCCGTGAACGCGAGCATTGCCGCCAATGTGGGTGAGAGCCTGTGGAAGGAAGTGCAGGGCGCCGTGGCGCAGGCACGGGCTGGCAAGTAAACCAACGCTTGTTGACGGGGCTCAGCCCCGGCAATAGAAAAGGCCGAGGCCCCATGCGGGGCCTCGGCCTTTTTGCATTTGCAATCCAGGGTCTGCGCCACGGCGCAGACCCTGCAAATTACAGCGAACCGATTTCGCCGGAAGAGATCTTGCCGGTGCGCAGCGCGTCCACAGCCTGAGCATTCACTGCATTGCGGTCAGCCGTGGAGGTGTAGACCAGAGCACGCGAACCGACGGGGATGGCGCCGCTGGTCTGGGGCACGGTCGAGGCTTCAGCCATCACTTCAGCGCGGGTGCGGCTGGTTTCGAACTTCGTGGCGAATTGCGATGCATCGGCTTCGTCAGCCTGGGCACCGAAGGAAGCGAAAGCGGCAATAGCAGCGATGGAGAGGAAACGTGCGGTCTTGTTCATGGTGAAACTCCTGTGAAATTCAAAAAATGGGGACGAGGTGTCTGGAATACGTGAAGCGCGAAGCCGTGGATTCAAAAAGGTGAATCAACCGCCTTCAGCGGGGCCCACGCGGCCAGTGCGCATGGCTTGTGCGGCAGCTTCGGCACGCACTGCAGCGCGGTCTACCGTAGACTTGTAGGTCACCACGCGGGAGCCTGCTGGCTCCTGGCTGCGCATTTGGACTGCGGCGGCGGCTTCGGCAACCACTTCGGCACGGGTGCGGTTCGTGTCGAATTTCAGGGCAAATTGCGAACCATCAGCTTCGTCAGCCTGGGCACCCAAAGAAGCGAAAGCAGCCACAGCGGCGATAGAGAGAAAACGTGCAGTCTTGTTCATGATGAAAGTCCTTGAAGTTAAAAAAAGCGTCTCAAAAAAGCCGGAGCGAAGATCAAAAACAACGTGCTTCGCACCGGGTTCGGTGAGTCGCCTTGCGGGTTCGGCTCATCGATGGGATGAACTGTACGCCGCAGGTGGATGAAGAAAAACCAGCTGGTCGCAAACTAACTGTTCCAGTTTTGGAAACAATCTAGACGCTTGTTTCCTGCCTGTGGCCAATGAGAAGAATCTCAGGCCCGCAGCCGGTCGCAAGCGATCGATCCGAGGCAAGAAGGGTGGGCGTTGATTCCTTTGGAAGTGCGTTGGACATGGGCTGTATCGTGCCCGGCCGGCGCTGCGGCGTCGTCTCGTCGCCGTTTCGGTTCTTTTCAGTTTGTTTCGGGTTCGGCCGAATGCAACAGGGTCGAAACATATGCATCGCTGTTGCCACACCGGGCCCAAAAGCGGGATAAATCGGGCTTGCGCGGCTTGCGCCCGTTGGGCTTATGGGCTGAAATCTCTCTGTACCTGTTCCAGGTGTTACGAGGGAGGTTCCATGACCGTAGTCGCCAAAATTCTTCAGTCCAAACCGGACGCCACTGTCCACACCATTGCGCCCACGGCGTCGGTGTTCGATGCGCTCAAGCTCATGGCCGACAAGGGCATCGGCGCCCTGGTGGTTACCGAGGGGGATGCCATCGTGGGCATCTTCACAGAGCGCGATTACGCGCGAAAGATCGCCCTGCTGGGCCGCACGTCAGCCGCCACGCTGGCTCGCGATGTGATGACCACCTCGGTACGCTTTGTGCGGCCCGAGCAGACCAGCGAGCAGTGCATGCAGATCATGAGTACCGGCCGCCTGCGCCACCTGCCCGTGGTGGACAACAACGGCAAACTCGTGGGCATGATCTCGATCGGGGACTTGGTCAAGGACATCATCTCCGAGCAGAAATTCATCATTGAACAGCTGGAGCAGTACATCACTGGTAGCCATTAGAGGACAACCTCCTGAGGCGCTGCGCGCCTTCCCCCTTCTCTCGAATTGCTTCGCAATTCGAGAGAAGGGGGACGCACCCAGCGCGGCGGGGCGGCCCTTGCGAGGGGGTCGCTGGCCTGGGGTTGCGCGCGTGCGACGGCCCTACCATGGGGACAAAACGAAAAAGGGCTCTGACCGATCTGGTCAGAGCCCTTTTGATTTGCCGTGTTGTCGGGCCTGGAGCCCAGCGGTTCAAGCTGCTTTTTCTACGTGCCCCTGGCGGGTGTAGAGGAAGTCGATCACCGCCTTGCGGTAGTGCACGTACTGTGGGTCTTCGGCCAGCTCCACGCGTTTGCGGGGGCGGGGCAGGTCGACGGTCAGCACTTCGCCAATCGTCGCGGCCGGGCCGTTGGTCATCATCACGATCTTGTCCGACAGCAGCACGGCCTCGTCCACGTCGTGGGTCACCATGACCACCGTGCTCTGGGTGCGCGCCACGATCTCCAGCAGCTCGTCCTGCAGCTTGGCGCGGGTCAAGGCGTCCAGCGCACCAAAGGGCTCGTCCATCAGCAGCACCTGGGGCTCCATCGACAGCGCCCGGGCAATGCCCACGCGCTGCTTCATGCCGCCAGAGATTTCACCGGGGCGTTTTTGCCCAGCGGGCGTGAGGCCCACCAGGGCCAGTGCGGCGTCGGTGCGGGCCTTGAGCTGGGCCTTGGTTTCCTTGCCGCCAAACACGCGCTCCACGGCCAGGTAGATGTTGTCGAAGCAGGTGAGCCAGGGCAGCAGCGAGTGGTTCTGGAACACCACGGCGCGCTCGGGGCCGGGGCCCTTGATCTCCTTGTTGGCACACAGCAGCGCACCGTTGGTGGGGGTGGTCAGCCCGGCGATCAGATTCAAGAGCGTGGACTTGCCGCAGCCCGAGTGGCCGATCAGCGCCACGAACTCGCCCTTGGCAATCGTCAGGTTGATGTCGCGCAGCGCGGGGAACAGGCCCTTGGCCGTCTTGAAGGTCTGTTCGACGCCGTGGACTTCGATGAACTTGGTGCTCATGGAGGGGTGTGTGGATGCTGCCGTGGTGGTCGTGTTCATGCTTTCACCTCTTCAAACGTAAATGCGGTGGCCAGCTTGATGAGCGCAAACTCCAGCACCAGCCCGACGATGCCGATCACGAAGATGGCGATGATGATGTTCTTGACGTTGAGGTTGTTCCACTCGTCCCACACCCAGAAGCCAATGCCCACGCCGCCGGTCAGCATCTCGGCAGCTACGATCACCAGCCATGCGGTGCCCACGGCCAGGCGCACGCCGGTCAGCATGTAGGGCAGCACGGCGGGGAAGAGGATCTTGGTGGCGATCTTCCATTCGCTCAGGTTCAGCACGCGGGCCACGTTCATGTAGTCCTGCGGCACACGCTGCACGCCCACGGCGGTGTTGATGATCATGGGCCAGATGGAGCAGATGAAGATGGTCCAGATGGCGGCGGGGTTGGCGCCCTTGAACACCAAGAGGCCGATCGGCAGCCAGGCCAGCGGCGACACCGGCCGCAGCAGGCTGATGAGCGGGTTGAACATGCGCGACAGGAAGTTGAACCGTCCGATCACGAAGCCTGCCGGAATGCCCACCAGCGCCGCCATGCCAAAGCCCACGGCCACGCGCTCCAGCGACATCAGCACATTCCAGCCCACGCCCTGGTCATTGGGGCCATTGCGGTAGAACGGGTTGCTGAAGATTTCCAGCGCCTGCTTCCAGGTCTCCACCGGGCTGGGGATGCTGCCGCCCGTGGTGGTGGATACCACTGCCCACAGACCGATGAGCAGGCCCAGGCCACAGAGCGGCGGCAGTACCGTCATCCAGAAGCTGCGCGACAGGGCCGCCCAGTCGCGACTGGCAGGGGCGGGGCTCGCCGTTGTTTCGGCTTTGGACTGTTTTTGGCTTCTGGCGCTTGCTGGTGAAGCGCTAATAGCTACATTATTCATAGCGTTCTGTGCAACCACGGGGGCTGCATCCAACGGGGAGTGAAAGACGGCACTGACCATGGTGTTCTCCTTGGCAGGGTGGGCGGGGCAAGGCGCTCACGCCTTGATCTTGAAGCTGTCGGCGTACTTGGCGGGGTCTTTGCCGTCCCACACCACGCCGTCCATGAACTTGCTGGTGCGCATTTCGCTCTTGGGCAGCGGTGTCTTGGAGGCGGTGGCGGCCTGTTTGTAGACGTCGATGCGGTTCACCGCCTTGGCCACGTTCAGGTAGTCGGGGTGGTCCTTGATCAGGCCCCAGCGCTTGTGCTGCGTGAGGAACCACATACCGTCCGTGAGGTAGGGGAAGTTCACCGTGCCTTCATTGAAGAACTTCATGTGGTTGGGGTCGTCCCAGGTCTTGCCCATGCCGTCCTGGTAGCGGCCTAGGATGCGCTGGTTGATGGCATCGACGCCTGTGTTCACGTAGGCCTTGCCGGCAATGGTTTCGGCCATCTTGTTCTTGTTGGCCAGGCCATCGTCGATCCATTTGCTGGCCTCCAGGATGGCGGCCGTCACGGCACGGGCCGTGTTGGGGTATTTCTGCACGAATTCGGACGTTGTGCCCAGCACCTTTTCGGGGTGGTCTTTCCAGATGTCCTGCGTGGTGGTCGCGGTCACTCCGATGCCGTCCATGATGGCGCGGTGGTTCCAGGGTTCGCCCACGCAGAAGCCGTCCATGTTGCCCACACGCATGTTGGCCACCATTTGTGGCGGGGGAACGGTGATGACCTTGGCATCCTTCATCGGGTTGATGCCGTTGGCCGCCAGCCAGTAGTACAGCCACATGGCGTGGGTGCCGGTGGGGAAGGTCTGCGCGAAGGTGTACTCTCGCTTCTCGCTGGCCATCAGCTTGGCCAGGCCCGCTCCGTTGACGGCGCCCTTGTCGGCGAGCTTTTTGGACAGCGTGATGGCCTGGCCGTTGTGGTTGAGGTTCATCAGCACGGCCATGTCCTTCTTGGGGCCAGCCAGGCCCAAGTGCACGCCGTAGACCAGGCCATACAGCACGTGGGCAAAGTCGAGTTCGCCATTCACCAGCTTGTCGCGCACACCCGCCCACGATGCTTCCTTGGTGGGGATGATGGTCACGCCGTACTTCTTGTCGATGCCCAGCACCGAGGCCATCACCACGCTGGCGCAGTCGGTCAGCGGGATGAAGCCGATCTTCACTTCCTTCTTCTCGGGGGCGTCCGAGCCCTGGGCATGCACCAGGGCACGCAGTGCCGGGCTCACGCCCACTGCGCCCACGGTGGCGGCCTGCAGCACGGTGCGGCGGTTGAGGCTGGTTTTCAACAGATCGGTCATGGGGCGGTTCCTCGGTGCGTTAGAAAACAAAAAAGGCGTCCTCCCCTGGCCTGGTTGCATGCGCAAACGAGCTTCGGAGAGGGACGCCTTTGTCCATGGCAAAGCCCATTGGGGGGCCTTGTGTCAGCACCGGCCCGCCATTGGGTCAGTGCTGTCAGTGGTGGGACCGTCTTTGGTCTTGCCAGGGTTAATGCAAGCAGCGTGCCAGCCTGTTTTCGCCAGTTTGGCGCCACAATTACTATGCTTTTGATAGCTGCCTAGGCATGCTGGAAAGGCGCAAACGGCCTTTTTTGGCCTGCAATGGTCAGGGTTGGTGCATGCGCGCTGGCTGCACTGCGTTTGTGCGGCGCACCATCTGGGAGAAGCTGGTTGAGCTGGGCTTGGCCTAGGCGAAGGATGCCAAGCAAGGGCCGCCCCGCAGCGAGGGCATCGTCCCCCTTCCCGAATCGCGGCAGCGATTCGAGAGAAGGGGGAAGGCGCGCAGCGCCTCAGGGGGATGTCACCTGCCTACCCCAGCAGATCCATCACATCGAGCATGCGCTGCGCCACGTCCACCAGCTTGAGGCCCTTGTCCATGGCGGTCTTGCGCAGTTTCTCGTACGCGGCCTGTTCGCTCAGGCCCTGGCGCTGCATGAGCAGGCCCTTGGCCCGGTCGATGGTCTTGCGGTCCTTGAGTTCGGTCTTGGCGTCGGCCAGCTCGGCGCGCAGCGCCTGTTCGTGCTGGAAGCGCGCCATGGCCACGTCCAGAATGGGGCGGATGCGCTGGGGCGCCAGGCCCGCCACGATGTAGGCCGACACGCCCGCCGCCACCGCGTCCTTCACGTGTGAGGTGTCCTCGTCGTTGGTGAACATCACGATGGGGCGCCGCTCGTCGCGCGTGGCCATCACCACATGTTCGAGCGCGTCGCGCGCCTCGCTTTCGGCGTCCACGATGATGAGGTCGGGCTGCAGCTGGGCGATGCGCTCGCTCAGGAAGACATCGGCAGGCAGGGTGGCCACCAGGTTGAAGTTGTTCTCCAGCAACCCAATGCGCAGCGCCCGCGACCGTTCCGCCTGAAGTACGGCGTGTTCGTCGGCGGGGTCGGCGACTGCCAGATCCGGGGCAACCACCACGATGCGCAGAGACTCGTTCATACCCAGGAGCATAAGCAATTTTTACGCCACAAAATGGTGCATCGAAGCGGTGCGTTCCGGGGCTGCAGGCTGGCAGCAGGTTGTGGCCGCTTCCAAGGCCTGAAACTTGCTAATAGTTTGTCGATGGGCAGGGCATACCCGATAGCAGCTACCCGGTCGCATCGCATATACATCTGGTCACATTGACCCATTCAAGAGGATTTGCATGAACAAGCACATTGACCGGCGGCGTATCTCTGCCGGCTTGGCCCTGACCACCGTGGCGGTATCCGCGCTGCTGGTGTTGACAGGCTGCAGCAAGGTGCCCGACACCATCAAGATCGGCGTGGCCCAGCCCCTCTCCGGCCCCTTGGGCGCGCTGGGGCAGGATTTGCTCAACGGCGTCAACCTGGCCGTGGCGGAACTGAACAAGGGTGGCTACACCGTGGACGGCAAGCGTGTGACGCTGGAGGTGGTGTCGGTGGACGACAAGGCCGACGCCGCCACCGGCAAGACCGTGGCGCAGCAGCTGGTGGACTCGGGCGTGGTGGCGGTGATCGGGCACCTGAATTCGGGGGTGAGCATTGAGACGGCTCCGATTTACGCCGCCAAGGACATCGCCCAGATAGCCATCTCCACCAACCCCAAGTTCACGCAACTCGGCTTCCCAACCACCTTCCGCATGGTGGCCAATGACACCTTGCAGGCGCGCGCTATCGGCTCGTTTGCCGCCACACAGCTGGGTGCCGCCCGCTACGCTGCGCTGGACGATGGCACGCCTTACGGCAAGGGCCTGGCCGACGGTGCTGCCGAGCAGCTCAAGGCTGAAAAGAAGGAAGTGGTGGTGCGCAAGTCGTTTGACGACAAGACGGTGGCTTTCGATGAACTGGCTGGCGAGCTGAAGGCCGCCAAGGTCGAGGTCATCGTGTCCACCCTCAACGACTTTCAGGCCCTGGCTCTGCTCGAAGCCCTGCGCAAGGTTGACCACACCAAGGTTAGCCTGCTGGGCGGGGACACCATCAAGACCACCGACATGACCAAGGCCATGGGCATGGTCGAAGGCGTCTACGCCACATCGCCCGTACTGGAAGCCAAGGAGTTCACCACCGGCAAGCCCTTCCTTGAAAAGTACATCGAGGCCTACAAGAAGCCCCCGGCCTATGGCGGCCACTACAGCTACGACAGCACCTATGTGCTGTCAGCCGCCATCCAGAAGGCCAAGTCGGCCGATCCGAAAGCGATCACCAAGGCCATGCACAGCATCAACGGCTATGCGCCCGTGATCGGCACCATGACCTGGGACGACAAGGGCGAACAGCGCTACGGCGCCGTGGGCGTGTATGAACTGCGCAGCGGAAGCTGGGAACTGCGCATGCGTTCGGACCGCTGGTAAGCAAGCCGCCGCGTCGGCAGGCGCCATCCATCCGCACAACCCCTGCTGGTGACTGCCAGCAGGGGTTTTTTGCATCCGACCCTGAACGGGGCCGGGTTTTACACTCGGGGCATGAGTTTGCTGATCCTCGGTATTGAATCTTCGTGCGACGAAACGGGCGTGGCATTGGTCCGTTCCACGGGCAATGCTGTGCCCACGTTGCTGTCGCACGCGCTGCACAGCCAGATTGAGATGCACCAGGCCTACGGTGGCGTGGTGCCCGAGCTGGCCAGCCGTGACCACATCCGACGTGTGCTGCCGCTGGCCACGCAGGTGCTGACCGAGTCCGGCCAGTCGCTGGCCGATGTGGACGTGGTGGCCTACACCCGCGGGCCGGGCCTGGCGGGTGCGCTACTGGTGGGGGCGGGCGTGGCGTGCGCGTTGGGCGCAGCGCTCAACAAGCCGGTGCTGGGTGTGCACCACCTGGAGGGGCACCTGCTGTCGCCCTTCCTCAGCGCCGACCCGCCTGAATTCCCTTTTGTGGCCCTGTTGGTATCAGGCGGTCACACCCAGCTGATGCGTGTGGACGGCGTGGGCCGCTACGAGATCCTGGGTGAGACCATTGACGATGCGGCTGGCGAGGCGTTCGACAAGTCCGCCAAGCTCATGGACCTGGGCTACCCGGGTGGGCCAGCGCTCTCGCGCCTGGCTGAGCAGGGCGATGCCTCAGCCTTCAAGCTGCCGCGCCCGCTGTTGCACAGTGGCAACCTCGATTTCTCTTTTGCCGGGCTCAAGACGGCGGTGCTCACGCAGGCCAAGAAGCTGGGTGACGAACTGGAGGCACGCAAGGCCGACCTGGCGGCGAGCACCGAGGCTGCGATTGTCGAAGTGCTGGTGAAGAAGACGCTGGCCGCGCTCAAGCAGACCGGCCTGAAACGTGTGGTGGTCGCCGGTGGCGTAGGGGCCAACCGGCACCTGCGTGCGCAACTCAATGCGGCCTGCGCCGTGGCCAAGGTGCGGGTGCACTACCCTGAGTTGCACCTGTGCACCGACAACGGCGCCATGATTGCCATGGCGGCGGCCATGCGGCTGCAGGCAGGGCAGCAGCAGGCCAACACCGACTACGCCTTTGACGTGAAGCCGCGCTGGCCGCTGGATGCGATCACAGTTTGATGTTTGAGCGAAAAATGGTCGCTAGCGCTTGTCTAGAGAGCGCCAGCAGCTATCTTTTTTGAACTTCAGAAGGGGTAGTGGCGGGGGGTGGTCTGCACTGTGATCCAGCGCAATTCCGTGAACTCGCGCACGCCCGCCATGCCGCCAAAGCGGCCATAGCCCGAACTTTTCACGCCGCCAAAAGGCATCTGGCCTTCGTCATGCACCGTGGGGCCGTTCACATGGCAGATGCCCGACTCGATGCGCGCGGCCACGTTCCAGGCCTTGGCCACATCGCGGCTGAACACGGCGGAGGACAGGCCGAACTCGTTGTCGTTGGCGCAGGCAATGGCTTCCTCGACGCCGTTCACG
This sequence comes from Acidovorax sp. sif0632, assembly GCF_019218805.1. Lineage (NCBI taxonomy): Bacteria > Pseudomonadati > Pseudomonadota > Betaproteobacteria > Burkholderiales > Comamonadaceae > Acidovorax > Acidovorax sp. sif0632. The sequence goes on from NZ_JAHUWW010000002.1 coordinate 154,055, forward strand.
CGCACCACGGGCTTGACGGGGCCGAACGATTCTTCGCGGTAGATGTCCATCTCTGCCGTCACATGGTCGAGCACCGTGGCCTGCATCAGCGTGCTGTCGCTCTTGCCGCCGCAGACCAGCGTGGCGCCCTTGGCCAGCGCGTCGTCGATCAGGGCGTTGCAGCGCTGCACCGTGGTCATGTCCACCACCGAGCCCAGCACCACCGGGCCCTTGCGCGGGTCGCCCAGGGGCAGGGCCTTGGCGCGCTCGGCGAGCTTGGGCACGAACTCGTCGGCCACGGCGTTGTCCACGATGATGCGTTCGGTGGACATGCAGATCTGGCCCGAGTTGGCGAATGCGCCGAACACGGTGCCTGCTACAGCGGCGTCGATGTCCGCGTCATCCAGCACCAGCAGCGGGGCCTTGCCGCCCAGTTCCAGCACCACGGGCTTGAGGTACTTGGCGCAGGTCTGCGCAATGATGCGGCCCACCTTGGTGGAGCCGGTGAAGTTGATGCGGCGCACTGCCGGGTGGGCCACGATGGCTTCGACCACGGCACCAGCGTCGGCGGGTGCGTTGGTCACAAAGTTCACCACCCCGGCAGGCAAACCGGCTTCCTGCAGGGCTTCGATGATGAGGCCGTGTGTGGCGGGGCACAGCTCCGACCCCTTCAGGATCACCGTGTTGCCGCAGGCCAGCGGCGTGGCAATGGCGCGCACGCCCAGGATGACGGGGGCGTTCCACGGGGCAATGCCCAGCACCACACCTGCCGCCTGGCGAACACCCATGGCCAGGCTGCCGGGCACGTCGGACGGAATCACTTCGCCTGCAATCTGCGTGGTCAGGGCGGCGGCTTCTTGCAGCAGGCCGGCAGCCAGGTGCACGTTGAAACCGGCCCACATGCCCGAGGCGCCGGTCTCGGCCGCCATGGCCACCGCAAAGTCGGCCGTGCGGGCCTCCAGCGCATGTGCTGCCTTGAGCAGCAGCGCGCGGCGCGCGTTGGGGCCCAGGGCGGACCAGGCCGGGAAGGCCTTGGCGGCTGCGTCGGCAGCGGCCTTGGCGTCGGCCACGCTGGCAGCGGGTGCCGTGGTGGCGACCGAACCGTCCAGCGGGTTGCGGCGCTCAAACGTGGCGCCGCCGGTGGCTTGCACGCGCTCGCCGTTGATCAGCATGGAAATGGCAGTCATTGAAAGCTCCTGAAAAAGAACAGATAAAAAGGGGGGAAGAGGTATTCAGGTCACGCCCAGATAGGCTTGGCGCACCACGTCGGATTTCAGCAAGTCAGAGGCTTCGCCAGACGCCACAATGCGCCCGCGCTCCAGCACATAGCCGCGCTGCGCGATCTGCAGCGCCTTGCGCACGTTCTGCTCCACCATCAGTACCGTCACGCCTTGCGCGGCAATGCGCTGCACGATGGTCAGCAGCTCATCGACCATGCGCGGCGCCAGGCCCAGCGAGGGCTCGTCCAGCATCAAGAGGCGCGGGCCGCTCATCATGGCGCGGGCCACGGCCACCATTTGCTGCTCGCCGCCGCTCATGGTGCCGGCTAGCTGTGTGGCGCGCTCTTTGAGGCGGGGAAAGTCTTCAAACGCCTGGTGCAACCGCTCGGCGCGCACCCGCGACGGCACCAGCCAGCCGCCCAGCTCCAGGTTTTCGGTCACCGTCATCTGCGGGAACAGCTGGCGACCTTCGGCGACCAGCGCCAGGCCGCGTTGCACGCAGGCCGTGGCGTTCATCGCAGGCACGGCCTGGCCGTCGAGCGTCACCGCGCCCTGGCGCGGCAGCAGGCCCGCCAGGGCCTTGAGCAGCGTGGTCTTGCCCGCGCCGTTGGGGCCCACGATGACGGTGATGCCGGGCGCGGCTTCCAGTGCCAGGTCCTGCAGCACCTGAAAGCCGTGGTAGCCCGTGGTCAGGTTCTGCACGGTGAGGTGTGCGCCGCTCATGCCGTGGCTCCTTCGCTGGTGGCTGTCATTTCGTCACCCAGATAGGCCTCGATCACATGGGGGTCGCGCACCACTTCCGCGGGCGTGCCGTCGGCAATCTTGCGGCCCTGGTGTAGCACCAGCACACGCTCCACGTACTTGAGCAGCGTGGTCACCGCATGCTCGATCCACACCACGGTCAGGCCCCAGTCATCGCGCAGGCGGCGGATGCGCTGGGCCATGGCGTCCACCTCGGCCTCTGTCAGGCCCGCAGCCACCTCGTCGAGCAACAACAGGCGCGGGCGTGTGCCCAGGGCCATGCCGATCTCCAGCAGGCGTTGCTGCGACGGCGTCACGTCGGCGGCGGGGCGGTCGGCCAAGTAGGCCAGGCCTAGCATGGCGAGAATTTCCTCCTCGCTGCGCAGGCCCTCAGGCCCTTGGCGGTGGCGGCCTGCGAACTGCATGCCAAAGCGCACGTTGTCGCGCACCGTCATGTCGGGGAACACGCGCGGCGTCTGGAAGGTGCGCGCAATGCCGTGGGCTGCGTAGTGGTGCGGGCCCTTGCCGGTGAGGTTGTCGGCACCACAGTGCAGCGTGCCCGATGTGGGCGGTTGCACGCCCGAGATGGCGTTGAAGAATGTGGTCTTGCCCGCACCGTTGGGGCCGATGATGCCGATCAGCTCGCCCTTGTGCAGCGTGGCGCTCACGCCATCCACGGCAGTCAGGCCGCCAAAGCGCACGGTCACGCTGTCAATGGTCAAAAGTGCTTCAGCCATGGTGCGCCTCCGCAGCAGGCTTGCGCCGTTGCCACAGCGTGGCCAGGCCATTGGGCAAGTACATCACGCACAGAATCAGCAGCAGGCCCAGCACCATCATGTAGCCGTAGGGCAGCTGCAGGCGCAGGGTTTCTGCCAGCAGGCTGAACACGATGGCCGCCAGGATGGGGCCGCCAATGCTGGTCGCGCCGCCAATCAGCGCGATCAGCACCGTCTGGAAGCCGATGAAGGGGCTGAACACGGCTGCTGGCTCGATGTAGGTCCAGCGCACGGCCATGGCCGCGCCCACGGCGCCTGCAAAGGCGGCGGTGATGCCAAAGCCCGCGATCTTGGCCAGGCGCGTGTCCACGCCCAGCGTCTGGGCGCGCTGCTCGTCGGCGCCGATGCCTGCCAGTGCGAGGCCAAACCGGCTGCGCTGGATGGCAATGGCGGTGGCAATGGCCGCCGCGGCGATCAGCAGCACCGTGAGGTACACCGTCTCGTTGCTGGGCACCACCGTGAGCACGCGGCCCACGGTGCCCGACACCTGTTTTTCGACAAAGGTCACCGCGTGGCGGATCAGCTCGGTCATGCCGAACGTCAGCACCGCAAAGTAGGTGCCACGCAGGTGCAGCACGGCAGCGCCCATCACCACGGCCACGATGGTGGCGATCAGTGCGCCGCTCAGAATCACCAGCGGCCAGGGCAGCACGCCCAGCAGCGTGGCGCTGGTGTACGCACCAATGCCAAAGAAGGCCGACGTGGCCAGCGACAGGTAGCGGGTGGCGCCGCAGAACAGCGACCAGCTGGTGGCCAGCGCGATGTACATCAGGCAGCTGAGCAGCACCGAGGTGGCGAACTCGGACACCAGCCAGGGCAGGGTGCCGACCACGGCCACGCCCACTGCGAGCGCAAGCCAGGGCTTGTTGGAAGGGAGGAGTTTCATTTCTTGCTAAACAAACCGTTGGGGCGCCAGATCAGCACGCCGATGAACACCGCATAGCTCAGCAGCATCTTGAGAGACGGGCTGCTGAAATGCATACCCAGCGCCTCGACCACGCCGAGCAGCAAGCCACCGGCCAGACTGCCTGCCAGGCTGCCAAAGCCGCCCAGCGTGATCACGATCAGCGCGGTGACGGTGTAGGGCTCGCCCATCGACGGCGAAATCTCATACGTCATCGACAGCAACGCCCCCGCCACGCCCGAGAGGCCCAGTCCAATGCCAAACATCATGGGATGCAGGCGCCGCGTGTTGATGCCCACCAGCTGCGCGCCCGTGGGCGACTGCATCAGCGCCCGCACGGCCTTGCCCAGCAGCGTGAGCTTGAGCAGCGCGATCAGCGCGGCCGACAGCGCCAGCGCCACGCCGAACAGCACCAGCTTGTTCTCGGTGAAGCGCATACCCGCGATCTGCACCGGGTCGGCCAGGTATTCATACCCTCGCAGGTCACCACCCCAGATCAGGAGCGCGGTGTTCTGCACCAGGAACATGAGGCCAAAGCCCACCATCAGGCTGCGGGCCTCGAACACGTCCACGTTTGGCGCGCGCGCCGCCAGGCGCTTGAAGCACAGCGCGTGCACCACCACGCCCAACACAAACAATGCGATGAAAGCCAGCGGCATGAGCAGCAGCGGCGAGATGCCCCATAGGGTGTGCGCGGACCAGGTGAGGAAGGCGCCCAGCATCAGGAACTCGCCATGCGAGATGTTCATGATGCGCATCAGCCCGTATTGCAGGTTCAGGCCCATGGCCACCAGCGCATAGATGCCGCCGGTAATGAGGCCACTGGCGACCAGTTCGGCCCAGGAGGTCAGGGACATTCCGTGTTACTTCCAGGCAGGCTTGTTGGTGTTCAATTGCGCCGTGGCGCGGTCCTTGGGCCAGACCACCTCGAAGTCGCTGCCCTGCCACTGGCTCACGGTGCCGGGGATGGAGGCGTTCTCGCTGCCCGCAAAGCGGATGCCGCCCAGGATGGTCTTGAACTCGTTCTTGGCGATGTGCTCGCGCAGCGCCTTGCGGTCCAGGCCCACCTTCTCCACCGCCTGCTGCAGGATCTGCAGGCCTGCCCAGGCATGGCCGCTGGCCCAGCGGTCGGGCTCCTTGTTGAACTTCTTCACGTGGGCGTCGAAATAGGCCTTGGCCTCGGGGCTGGTCTTCACGCTCCACGAGCCCATGCCGATCACGCCCTCGGTGTTGGCCTGCATCACGTTCTTGTACAGCTGGAAGGCCGTGCCCACCGAGGCGTAGAAGAACTTGGGGTTCAGGCCCACCTCGCGCGCCTGGCGGCTGGCCAGGATGGTGTCGGGCGGGTACGTGATGCCGATGAAGGCGTCGGGGTTCTGGTCCTTGATGCCGCGCAGCACGGGCGCCAGGTCCTTCACGCCCAGCGGGTAGCTTTTGCGCTCCAGCACCTGGATGCTGGTCTTCTTGAGGGCGTTGTTCAGCGCGGCAAAGTTCTCCAGGCCAAACAGGTCGTCCATGTAGACGATGGCAATGGTTTTGACGTTGTTGGCCACCAGCATGTCCACCAGCGCGCCCATCATCTTGTCGGGCTGCTGCAGCAGCGAGAAGAAGTAAGGCAGGTTCATGTCGATCAGCTTGCGCGACAGCGCCGTGGGTGCCAGCAGCGGGTAGCCGAAGCGGTTGGCCAGTGGCGCGATGGCGAAGTTGGCACCCGAGCCCCAGGGCGGCAGGATCAGGTCCACCTTGTCGCTGCCCATCAGCTTTTCGTAGGTGCGCACGCAGGTTTCGGTCTCGCTGCGGTCGTCGTAGCCGATGAGTTCGATGGGGCGCTTGGTGCCCTTCACGCTCAGGCCACCCGCTGCGTTCACCTGCTCGGCCCACAGCAGGTAGTTGGGCTCCTGGCTCACCTGGGCACCGGCTGCCCAGGGGCCGGTGCGGGCGATGGCATAACCGATGCGCACGGGTGCCGCGCTGCTGCCCTGGGCCCACAGTTGCGGAGCCACGGCCAGGGTGCCGATCGTGGCGGCGGCCCCTTTGATCCACTGGCGCTTGGAGGGTTGGTGTGCTGTCATTGTGTGTCTCCTCGGATGGGGCCTGCGTGGTGCACGCCGTGCCGGGAATCGTAGGGAGACCCGCCCCTGCGCGCTGCGCTCAGCGTGCACAAAACGCTTGCCTCAGCGTGCAGACGGCAGCGGGTTTACCCGGATTTCCCTCGGTGGCACGGGGTAACGGGGCGTCCGATAATTCAGCCGCATAACCATCAGGCTTGCGCAACCCGCACTGGAGACACCATGGCCCACCCCCTGACCGAGGTATCCACCGACGCCGTGCCTGCGCGCGACCGCCTGCACCTGTGGGGCGATGCGGTGTGGCGCCTGATTGGCGGGCTGGAGTCCGACGCGTTTGGTGACGATGCCTTTGCAGGCCACATCACCTCGGGCCAGGCGGGCTATGTGAACCTGTGCCAACTGGACGTGAGCCGCCACCGCGTGGTGCGCACCCCCAGCCTCATCCGGGGCAGCGACCGGGCCTACATCAAGGTGGTCGCCCAGCTCGAAGGGCGCGCGTGCTTTGAGCAGAACGGTCGCCAGGTATGGTTGTCGCCGGGGGAGTGGAGTGTTTACGACACCACACGCGCCTACGCCGTGAGCAACCCCGAGGCCGTGCGCCAGATGGTGCTGATGATCCCCAAGGAACAGCTGCCCGAGCGCAAGCTCAAGCTCGATGACCTGATGGTGCAGCGGTTCTCGGGCACCAGTGGCGTGTCGCGGCTGGCATGGGACACCATGCGCGCCGCGTTTGCCGAGCTGCCCACCATGTCCGACGCAGCCGCCGATGGCGTGGCCGATGTGATCACGCACCTGGTACAGCTGTCGCTGCTGGAGCGCAACGGGCAGCAGAGCCTGCTGTCGCAGCGCGAGGCCCTGCGTGACCGCATCAGCCAGTACATCGACCGCCACCTGGGCGACCCCGACCTCACCATCGACCGCATGGCCCAGGCGCTCAACTGCAGCAAGAGGCACCTGTACAACGCGGTGGCTGATGACGAGGAAACCCTGGCCGCCATGATCCAGCGCCGCCGCCTGGAGGCCTGCCTGCGCGACCTGCGCCACCCGGCGCATGCGCAGCGCTCGGTCACTGACATTGCGCTGTCCTGGGGCTTCAGCAACAGCGCGCATTTCAGCCGCGCGTTCCGCTCGCATGTGGGGTGCAGCCCCAGCGAATACCGGGCCCGCGCGTTGGCACCGGTGGGGCTGTTGCGGGACGAATCGCTGCGCGCCCACTGACCGGCGCCCCGGCCCACTTGCGTGTGGGGCCGTCTGTATGGCAAAGCACGGTCACCCTTTCTACCCATACGCATGCATAGGCATGCAGTGGCGTGACCTTTGCCTTGCATCAATTCTTTACGCGGGCTTGACCCAGTGGGTACCTTGTGGGCGCAATCGCTGCTCACAATGGGGTTTTCCCCTGCGTAGCCATTGCCCATGCGTTTTCTCCCACTGGCCTCTCCCGGCACACCCACTGCCCGCGCAGCGCCACCTTTGCGTGCTGTGCCGTGGAGGCAAACGGCCTTGTTGTTGTGCGTGCTGGCCACCGCGGGCTGTGCCAGCCTGGCACCCACGGATGGCGCATTGCCCGCAGTGGCCGTTCCCCCCGCCTGGTCTGCGGGGGGCAACGGCACAGCGCAAGGGGCTACGGCTACGTCCCTGGCCCAGTGGTGGCAGCGGTTTGACGATGCTGTGCTCACCTCGCTGGTCGAGCAAGCCTTGCGCGCCAACACCAGCGTGCGCACCGCCCAGGCCGCGCTGCAGCAGGCGCGTGCGCAGGTGGATGTGCAATCGGCCGGCCTGCTGCCCAGCGTGGGCGCATCGGCTTCGGCGCAGCGCAGTCGGGCCAGCAACAGCACGGGCAACACCTTTCAGGCCGGTTTTGATGCGAGCTGGGAGCCCGATGTGTTTGGCCGCCTGCGCAGCGGCGTGAGCGCCAGCGAGGCTGACGCCCGCGCGGCAGAGGCCAGCCTGGCCGACGTTCAGGTATCGCTGGCGGCCGAGGTGGCCGTCAACTACATTGAGCTGCGCGGGCTGCAGCAGCGCCTGGCCATTGCGCGCAGCAACCTGGCCAGCCAGCAGGAGACGCTGCAGATCACCCAGTGGCGCCTGAAGGCCGGGCTCACCACCTCGCTCGTCACCGAGCAGGCCCGTGCAGCGGCCGAGCAGACCGCCGCGCAGATTCCCAGCCTGGAAGCCAGCCTGGCGCAGTCGCGCTACAGCCTGGCCGTGCTGACAGGCCAGGTGCCCGGCGCGCTCGACGCTACCCTGGCCGCCAGTGCCCCCGTGCCGCAACCGACCGCAGAGCTCGCCCTGGCAATCCCTGCCGAGACCTTGCGCCAGCGGCCCGATGTGCGTGCGGCCGAGCAACGCATTGCAGCTGCCCTGGCGCGCGTGTCGCAGGCCGATGCGGCGCGCTACCCCAGCTTCTCCCTCGGTGGCTCGCTGGGCCTGCGTGCCCTCACGCTGGGCGCGTTGTCGGGGGGCAGTGCGGTAACCAGCGCCTTGCTGGGCAGCGTGTCCATCCCGCTGCTGGATGGTGGCGCGGCCCGCGCGCAGGTGCGTGTGCAGTCTGCAGCGCTGGAGCAGGCCCGCGTGGCCTACGAAGCCACCGTGCTCACGGCCCTGCAGGATGTGGAGAACGCGCTGGTGGCCTTGCTTGGCGACCGTGAGCGGCTCACGCGGCTGGTGGCCGCTGCGGACGCAGCCAGCAATGCGGCACTGTTGGCGCAGCAGCGTTACAGCAGCGGCCTCATCGACTTTCAGTCCGTGCTGGAGACGCAGCGCACGCTGCTGTCCACGCAAGAAAGCGTGGCTATCACCACCGCTGCCGTCGCGGCGGACCACGTGCGCCTCTACAAGGCCTTGGGGGGAGGCTGGCAATAGCCGCCTTGCTAATCCAGCCCCTGTCCTTATCGCCAGCCCTCCAATCTCTGATTCACGTCCCATGCCAAACACCGACACCCCCGCGACATCCACACCCGCCAAGGCGGCCCCCGCCGACCTGAGCGCCCTGCTGGGCGCGGATCGCCCGCGCCGCTGGTGGCAGCGCACTACCGTGTGGCTGGGGGTGGCCGCGCTCGTGGTGGTGGGCGGTGGCTTGTATGCCTGGCAGACGCGCCAGAGCGCCGGCACTGCACCCACCTATGTCACCGAAGAGCTGCGCCGGGGCAATCTCACACTCACCGTGTCGGCCAATGGCACGCTGCAGCCCACGCGCTCGGTCACCATTGGCAGCGAGCTGTCGGGCACCGTGCGCAAGGTGCTGGTGGATGTGAACGACAAGGTCAAGAAGGGGCAGCTGCTGGTGGAGCTGGACACCGCCAAGCTCGAATCCCAGGTGCTGCGCTCGCGCGCCTCGCTGGCGTCGGCGCAGGCCCGCTTGGCCCAGGCCGTGGCCACCACCAAGGAAGCCATCGCCAACTTTGGCCGGCTCGAAGAAGTGGCGCGCCTGTCCGGCGGCAAGGTGCCCTCGGCCTCCGAGCTGGACGCAGGCCGCGCCACGCTGGACCGCGCCCGCGCTGACGAAACCAGCGCCCGCGCCACGGTGGAAGACGCACGCGCTGCGCTGTCCACCGACGAGACCAACCTGTCCAAGGCCTCCATCCGCTCGCCCATCGACGGCGTGGTGCTGACCCGCACGGTGGAGCCAGGCAACGCGGTGGCCGCATCGCTGCAAGCGGTGACGCTGTTCACCGTGGCCGAAGACCTCACGCGGCTGCGGCTGGATGTGAGCGTGGACGAAGCCGATGTGGGTTCGGTCAAGGTGGGTCAGGACGCGAGCTTCACGGTCAGTGCCTATCCCTCGCGCCGCTACCCGGCCCAGGTCACGCGCGTCTCGTTTGGCTCCACCAAGACGGACAACGTGGTGACCTACATCACCTGGCTGGAGGTGAACAACAGTGACATGAGCCTGCGCCCCGGCATGACGGCGGCGGCCACCATCACTTCCACTGAACGAAAGGATGTGCTGCTGGTGCCCAACACGGCGCTGCGCTTCACGCCCGCTCAGGCCGCAGGGGCCGAGGCGAATCCCGGGGCGGGTGGCGCCAAGCCCGGCGCGTCGGGCAGCGGCAGTGGTGGCGGCATCATGTCGCAGCTCATGCCGCGCATGCCACGGTCTGGCTCGGGCCCACGCAAGCCGGGTGCGGGGGGCGAGGCAGGCGATGGCGCGGGCAAGACGCGGCAGGTGTGGGTGCTGCAGGACGGCGCCGCCAAGCCCATCGATGTGCAGGTGGGTATCAGCGATGGCCGCCATACCGAGGTCACGGGCGACGGCCTCACGCCCGGCATGGCCGTGATCACCGACCAGCGCGCGGCAGGGGCCAAGCCATGAGCGTGTCGGGCGACACCCCCATCATCCGCCTGCGTGGCGTGACCAAGGTCTATGGCGAAGGGGCGCTGGCCTTTCAGGCGCTCAAGGGCGTGGACCTGGACATTGCGCAGGGCGACTTTGCGGCCATCATGGGCCCCAGCGGCTCGGGCAAGTCCACGGCCATGAACACGCTGGGCTGCCTGGACCGACCCACCACGGGCGAATACCTGTTCAAGGGCGTGCATGTGGAGTCGCTCTCGCGCGACGAGCGGGCACGGCTGCGGCGGCGCTACTTTGGCTTTGTGTTCCAGGGCTTCAACCTGCTGGCGCGCACCTCGGCGCAAGAGAATGTGGAGCTGCCTCTGCTGTACCGGGGCGAGTCGGCCACCGCGCGCCATGCGGCGGCCGCGCGTGCGCTGGAGGCCGTGGGCCTCAAGGGCTGGGAACACCACACACCCGCCGAGCTGTCGGGCGGGCAGCAGCAGCGCGTGGCCATTGCGCGCGCCATCGTCACCGAGCCCGATGTGCTGCTGGCCGACGAGCCCACCGGCAACCTCGACACCCAGCGCAGTGTCGAGATCATGGAACTGCTCTGGCGCCTGAACGCCGACCACGGCATCACCGTGCTGATGGTCACGCACGAGCCCGACATGGCGCAGTACGCGCGGCGCATCGTGCGGTTTGTGGATGGCGTGGTGGACAGCGACGCGGCCAACCCGCATCCCAAGGGCCTGGACGCTGATGCTGTAGCTGTATCGAACGTATCGAACGTGGTCACTGCGGATTCAGGGGGCCACTGATGTTGCTCAACACCCTGCTGCTGGCGTTGCGTTCCATCCGGCGCAACCTGATGCGCTCTTTCCTCACCATCCTGGGCATCGTGATCGGCGTGAGCGCGGTGATCACCATGGTCACGCTGGGCAATGGCGCCACGCTGGCCATCCAGAACCAGATCTCGGGCCTGGGCACCAACCTGCTGCAGGTACGCCCCGGCCAGCGCATGGGGCCCGGCGGTGGCACGGGCGCCCCGGCCTTCAAGGACACCGATGCCGACATGATCGCGCAGCAGATCGGCGGCATCCTGGCCGTGGCGCCCGAGGCGCGCGCCGCCGCCACGGCCGTGGTGGGCGGGCGCAACTGGACGACCAGTGTGATCGGCAGCACCAACGCCTGGCTGGAGACCGGCAACTGGACGGTGCGCACTGGCCGCGTCTTTACCGACGCGGAATTGCGCGCGGGTGCCGCCGTGTGCCTGATCGGCGAGACCGTGCGGCGCGAGTTGTTTGGCACCGCCGATGCCGTGGGCGGCCAGCTGCGCGTGAAGGCGTTTTCGTGCGAGGTGGTGGGCGTGCTGGCGTCCAAAGGGCAGGGTGCGTTTGGCAACGACCAGGACGACACGGTGCTGGTGCCGCTGCGCACGCTGCAGCGCCGCGTGACGGGTAACACGCGGGTGAACACGCTGCTGGTTTCCATGAAGGATGGCAGCGACCCCGAGCGGGTCAAGGCCAGCCTCACGCAACTGCTGCGCGAGCTGCGCAAGCTGTCGGACTCGGACGAAGACAACTTCAACGTGCTCGACACCAAGCAGCTGGCCGACACGCTCTCGGGCACCACCAAGGTGCTGACCACGCTGCTGGGTGCCGTGGCCGCCGTGAGCCTGCTGGTGGGCGGCATCGGCATCATGAATATCATGCTGGTGAGCGTGACCGAGCGCACGCGCGAGATTGGCCTGCGCCTGGCCATTGGCGCGCTGGAGCGCGAGGTGCTGCTGCAGTTCCTGATCGAGGCCGTGGTACTGGCCGCGCTGGGCGGTCTCATCGGCATCGTGCTGGCCACGGGCGCGTCGCTCGCGCTGTCAGGGCTGATGGGGGTGCCCTACCTGTTCAACCCCGGGGTGAATTTGCTGTCGTTCCTTTTCTCTGCGGGCATTGGCGTGGTGTTTGGCTACTTCCCGGCACGGCGCGCTGCCCGCATGGACCCCATCGATGCGCTGCGGCATGAGTAATGCATCGGGTCTGGAAAGAGAATTTGAATGAAAAACGCCCGTACCGCTTATGGTACGGGCGTTTGTAGCTATTAATTCAATAGTTAGTGGATCGTCAGCGTGGTGGCCTTGCTGGCAGGCGCCACCTTGGCCAGGGTCAGTGTCAGCACGCCGTTTTCCAGTTTGGCGCTACTGTTGGCGGCGTCGATGTCGGCGGCCAGCTCCCAGGCGCGCTGCACCTTGCGGGGGGCTCCTTCCACACTTTGCAGGCGCACCACGTTGCCTTCAATGCTGATCTGCAACTGCTCGCGGGCCAGGCCGGGCACATCCAGCTGCAAGGTGGTCGCTTTGTCGTCCTGCGTGACAGTGCAGCCTGCTGCAGAACGTGCGGCAGCGGGGTCAGCCAGCGTGCCCATCAGAAAACGCTGCAGTGCCTGGTCGGCGGAACGGGGTGCTTGGGCGTAGGCGGCGCGGCGGATCACGGGGGCGAAGATCATGGGGTACTCCTATACACTGCGCGGCTCTCGACGTGGTCGCCGCATGCCAAAGAGGTGTGTGCGGCCACACCGCATTTCAAGGGAAAAATGGCATGAATAAATTGCACTCCGTGGGCTTGAAAACAGGCGCAGCGGCATTACGTCAATCCGTTTTGGCCGCAGCAGCCACGCTGTGCTGCGTGCTGCTGCCGGTGTCCGCCAGCCATGCCCAGGCTGCAGCGCCAGCCGCTGCCGTGGCGCAGGCCAAGCCCGTGAAGGTGGCGCTCATCGAAAGCCTGTCGGGCGCATTTGCCAACACGGGCGAAGCGGTTTACCGCAACATCTACTGGGCCATGGAACGTGTGAATGCGCGGGGTGGCGTGCAGTTGCCAGCCGTTGCGGGTGGCCCCCGCCCGCTGGCGCTGGAGCGCTACGACAGCAAGGGCCAGAACGAAGAGGCGCTGTCGGCCCTGCGTGCGGCCATCGACGATGGCGCGCAGGTCATCCTGCAGGGCAATTCATCGGCTACGGCGGCGGTGCTGATCGAGGCGATCAACAAACACAACGAGCGCGAGCCGAACAAGCGCGTGATTTTTCTGAATTACTCGGCGGTGGACCCCATCCTCACCAACGAGAAGTGCAGCTTCTGGCACTTTCGCTTTGACGCCCACGCCGACATGCGCATGGCCGCGCTGATGGATGTGATGCGCGAAGACAAGTCCCTCAAAAGTGTGTACCTCATCGGCCAGGACTACAGCTTTGGCCAGGCCGTGCTGCGCGAGGCCAAGAAGCAACTTGCCGCACAACGCCCCGATGTGGCGGTGGTGGGCGACGAGCTGCACCCGGTGGGCCGCGTGAAGGACTTTGCGCCCTACGCCGTCAAGATCAAGACCAGCGGCGCGCAGGCGGTGGTCACAGGCAACTGGGGCAATGACCTGACCCTGCTGGTGAAGGCCGCGCGGGAAGTGGGCTACGAGGGCAGCTTCTACACCTTCTATGGCAACGCGCTGGGTGCGCCCGCTGCCATGGGTGATGCAGGCATTGGCAAGGTGGTGGCGGTGGCCGACTGGCTGCCCAATGTGCCAGGCGCCCAGAGCGAGGCGTTCTACCAGTCTTTCCGCGAGCGTTTTCCCAAGCCGCAGGACGACTACGTGCACATGCGCATGCAGCTCATGGTGGAGGCGCTGGCCCAGTCCATCGAGCGTGCCGGCAGCACCGACGCCGTGGCCGTGGCGCGCCAGATGGAGAAGGCCGATGTGCGGCTCTCGGGCCAGGGCGGCAGCATGCGCGCAGCGGACCACCAGTTCCAGCAGGCGCTGGTGGTGGGCGTGATGGACAAAAAAGGCGCACCGGGCGTGAAGTTTGATGTGGAAGGCTCGGGCTACGGCTTTCGCGTGGTGCGGCAGATTCCTGCTGCCAAAGCGCAGCAGCCGCACAGCTGCAGCATGCAGCGGTATTGAGTCCACGTCCTGAACCGTTCACGCTGAGCCCGCCGAGGGGGTCAGCGTGAATGTTTTTTGGGGCGGTGGGCTCAACGCCGGATGCGGCGCCCCGTCTTGAACACCCACCACACCACGACGAGGCACGCGGCCATGAACACCAGCGTCATGCCCGTGCTCACGCCAATGTGGACATCGGCCTGGCCATAGAACGCCCAGCGCAGTCCGCTGATGAGATAGACCACCGGGTTGAACAGCGAAACGGTCTGCCAGAACGGCGGCAGCATGTTGATGCTGTAGAACGCCCCGCCCAGAAAGGTCAGCGGCGTGATGACCAGCAGCGGGATGACCTGCAGCTTTTGGAAGCTGTCGGCCCACAGGCCGATGATGAAGCCGAACAGGCAGAACGTGACGGCGGTGAGCACGAGGAAACCCACCATCCACACCGGGTGCGCCACTTCGTAGGGCACAAACACCCGGGCCGTGGTGAGGATGAGCACCGACACCAGCAGCGATTTGCTGGCCGCTGCGCCCACGTAGCCCAGCAGCACCTCCACCCAGTTCACCGGCGCGCTGAGCAGCTCGTAGATGGTGCCCGACCACTTGGGCATGTAGATCCCGAAGGCCGAGTTGGAGATGCTCTCGGACAGCAGCGACAGCATGAGCAGGCCGGGGATGATGTAGGCGCCGTAGCCCACGCCGCCGATGTCGCCCATGCGCGAGCCGATGGCGGAGCCAAAGACGATGAAGTACAGCGCCGTGGTGAGCACGGGCGCAATTAGGCTCTGCATCCAGGTGCGAAACGCACGGTTCATCTCAAAGCGGTAAATGGCGCTGACGCCATGCCAGTTCAGGCCGTTCATGCTTGGGGTGCTTTCTGCTGAGGGGTGTCCTGGTGCACCAGGCTCACAAAGATGTCTTCGAGCGAGCTTTCGCTGGAGTGCAAATCCTTGAAGTCAATGCCGTGCTCGGCCAGTGCGCGCAACAGTGCGGCAATGCCCGTGTCCTCCTGCTGCGTGTCGAAGGTGTAGGTCAGCGCGGTGCCGCCCTGGCTCAGCACGAGCGGCCAGCGTGCCAGCGCGTCGGGCACTTTGTCCATCGGCTGCTGCAGGGTGAGCGTGAGTTGCTTCTTGCCCAGCTTGCGCATCAGCACGTCCTTGTCTTCCACCACGATCAGCTCACCCTTGCGGATCACACCGATGCGGTCGGCCATGTCTTCGGCTTCTTCGATGTAGTGCGTGGTGAGGATGATGGTGGTTCCCGCGTCGCGCAACTCGCGCACCAGGCGCCACATGTCATGGCGCAGCTCCACGTCGACGCCAGCACTGGGTTCGTCCAGAAACAGGATTTTGGGCTCGTGCGACAGCGCCTTGGCGATCAGCACGCGGCGCTTCATGCCGCCCGACAGCGCGAGGATCTTGCTGTCCTTCTTGTCCCACAGCGACAGGTCCTTGAGGATCTTCTCGATGAACGCCGGATTGGGCGCCTTGCCAAACAGGCCCCGGCTGAAGTTGACGGTGGCCCACACGGTTTCAAACGAATCGGTGTGCAGCTCTTGCGGCACCAGGCCAATGGCCGCGCGGGCGGCTCGGTAGTCGTGCACGGTGTCGTGGCCGTCTGCGGTGATGGAGCCGGCCGTGGCATTGCTCATGCCGCAGATCACGCTGATGAGCGTGGTCTTGCCCGCGCCGTTGGGCCCGAGCAGGGCAAAAATCTCGCCGCGCCGGATGTCCAGGTCGATGTTCTTGAGCGCCTGAAAGCCGCCCGCGTAGGTTTTGCTCACGCCACGCACCCGGACGATGGCGTCCACAGCGGGCGTTGGAGAAGGTGATACAGGCATGAAGAAAAGGGGTGGGGTGGGGGTGGGCAAAGAGGTGTGCCGCTGCTGCAGGGCTGCCGGGCCAGCGGTCCAAGCCGGGCATTGTGGACTGACTTGCGCAAGCGCGCTTGCAGGCGCCGCCAAACCCCGTATCGGCCGTCCGGCCGTCCTCCTGCCGGGCCTGCGGTGCGCCGCAGCGCCTCCCTCAAAAAAACGCCCCGGTGCGCCTGCGCAGGTCAGCGCGCGCGCGCCGCCGCCACTTCGCGGCCCAGCTCGATCACCGCCATCGCGTAGTAGCTCGACCAGTTGTAGCGGGTGATGGCGTAGAAATTTTCGGTGCCCGCCACATAGCTCGGCGCCTCTGCGCCGTTTTGCAGCTCCACCAGCGCGAGCGGGCCGTTGTGTTGTACGCCAGCCGCGTCGAGCACAGCACCCTTGGCTTGCATGCTGGCCACGCTGAAGGTGGGCAGGATGTCGGGCGCCAGCAGGTCATCCATCTGCAGCCGTGCCGTGTCGAACTGCACGCCAAAGTGCGTGGGCATTCCCGGCGTCCAGCCGTGACCCCGGAAGTAGTTGGCTACCGAGCCGATGGCGTCGGCCGGGCTGTTGAACAGGTCCACGCGGCCATCGCCGTCATAGTCCACGGCGTAACGCACCCAGCTCGACGGCATGAACTGTCCCAGGCCCATGGCACCAGCGTAGCTGCCGCGCGGCTCGAACGGGTCGGTGTTGCTGCGGTTGGTGAGGCTCAGGAACTGCTCAAGCTCGCGGCGGAAAAATTCGGTGCGCTCCTTGGCGCGCGGGTGGGCCGACGGGAAATCAAACGCCAGCGTGGCCAGCGCGTCCATCACGCGGAACGTGCCCATCTGCTGGCCGTAGATGGTCTCCACGCCGATGATCCCCACGATGATCTCGGCGGGCACGCCGTACTCGCGCTCGGCGCGCTCCAGCGTGGCCTGGTTTTCCTGCCAGAACCGCTGGCCTGCGCGGATGCGGATGGGGTCGATGAAGCGGCTGCGGTACACGCGCCAGTTCTTGGCCGTGCCCTTGGGTGGTGGCAGCATGAGCCGTGGCACCTGCGGCAAAAAATGCGCCTGCCCGACGGCCTGGCGCACCCATTCGCGGTCCAGGTCGCGGCGCGCAGCCAGGTCGTCGGCAAACTGCAGCGCCTCGGGGCGCGATGCGTAGAGCACGGCTGGCTTTTGCTTTGTGATGCTGGTTTTGGAGGATTTTTGCGGGCTAGCGCTTACTGGTAGTGCGCAAGCAGCTATCAAAAATATAGCTGTTGTGATCCATGGAGCTGTCTTCTTCATTTGGGTTGTTCGTTACTTTGTTTTGTCCCTGCGCCCCGAAACCGACGCGACCCAGGCCAGGGATGCCAAGCAAGGGCCGCCCCGCAGCAAGGGCATCGTCCCCTTGGGGGGAAGCGGCGAAGCCGCTCAGGGGGGATTCATCGGTTTGGCCAGTGCAGTGCGCGAAACTCGCGCTGCAGGGCTCCCAGTTCGGTGTCGGGGTGGGGGGCGTAGCGCAGGCGTTCCAGCCGCAGCAGCCAGTCTGCCACCCCGGCAGCCTGCGGGCCGAAATGCGCGCGCACCCGTTCGGCCATGGCGCGAGGGGGCAGGGTTTCGGGCAGCGTCAGGCCGGCGCGCGCCAGGCGCTGGCGCGTGCGGGCCAGCAGCCGCAGCCAGGGGTCGTGCTGGGCACGTTCCCAAAGGCTCCAGCCCATGCCGCCCAGTGCAGCCGCGATGACCAGGCTGCCCAGCACGGTGGTGAGGTCCTGCCAGCTCGGAGATTCAAACCCCAGCGCCTTGAGCAGGTCCATCTGGCGGCTCTGGGTGTAGTTGAGCACCCACTGGTTCCAGCCGTTGTTGACGGCTTCCCACACGGCCCGCAGGTTCTGCACCATGCCCGGGCTGAGGGTGCCCAGGGCGTTGGCGAACGCACCCTGGGGCGCGCGCAAACGCTGGAACTGGCCCACGCGGTTCGGCGAGACGGCGCCTGTGGGATCTACACGCACCCAGCCACGCCCCTCCATCCAGACTTCGGACCAGGCATGGGCATCGGCGTTGCGCACCGTCCAGTAGCCATCGACGGGGTTGCGCTCGCCGCCCTGATAGCCCGTGACGATGCGTGCTGGCACATCCATCGCGCGCATCAGCACCACGAAGGCCGAGGCAATGTGTTCGCAAAAGCCTTCCTTGCGGTCAAACCAGAACTCGTCGGCGGTGTGCTCGCCAAAGACGCCTGGATCGAGGGAGTAGTTGTAGCCCCCCGTGCGCAGGCGTTGCAGGACGGCATTCACCAGAACTTCCGTGCGGGCGTTCGCCAGTGCAGGGTCTGCCCGCATCTGTGCCGCCAGCTCCAGGGTGCGCGGATTGAAGCCGGGCGGCAGCTCGGTGTACACGCGCAGTTGCCGCACCGACTGCTGGGGGCCGTGGCGGAACTCGGGGTAGCTCACGGCCTGGTAGCGCATCACCTCGGTGATGGGACGTGCCGTCATCCACTGCAGATCCTGCGTCATGTAGGCCTGCATGTTGTTGGGCAGCTGGGGAGCCTCGGGGGTGGCCTCCAGCACCATCAGCCAGGGCTGGCGCTGGGGTTCGAGCGTTACTTCATAGCGCACCGCCGGGCCGCTGACCTGCAGATTGGCGGGCAGGGCTGCACGTGCGGCCCAGGCGCTGTCTTCGCGGAAGGGCTCGGCCTGCCATTCCCGACCATCGAACGCGGTCATGACGGGCCCGCGAAAGTACAGCGTGGATTGTGCAGGCACATCGGTGGGCGCCCCTTCAAAGCGCAGGCGGATGGCCACGCGCTCATCCAGTGCGATCTCGGCCATGTCCCCGATCTTCATCGTGCCCGACAGGCCGCTACGCCCGGAGAGGTTTTCGCCGGGCATGCCCCACAACGGTGACATGCGTGGGAACAGCATGAACAGCGCCACCATGATGGGCGCGCCCAGCAGTGCCATGGTGCCCGCCATGCGAAAGGTCTGCGCCAGCGGCGGGCGCCCTACCGGCATGTGGGCATTGACCAGTGCCATGAGCAGCCCCAGCAGCGCCACCAGCATGGCGGCGGCAGTCAGCAGAGATTGCGAGAAGAAGAAATTGCTGAGCATCGTGAAGAAGCCCAGGAAGAACACCACCATGGCATCGCGGCGTGCGCGCAGCTCCAGCATCTTGAGGGCGAGCAGCATGACGATGAGGGTGACACCCGCATCCCGCCCGAGGATGGTGCGGTGCGTGAACAGCGTGCCTGCCACCGCTACCAGGAGCAGGGCGGCCACTGTCCAGCGGCCGGGCAGAGGGCGGCCCGTCCAGGCCAGCCAGCCGCGCCACAGCAGCAGGCCGCCAGCCAGAAGGCTGGTCCACACCGGCAGGTTGGACACCTGCGGCGCGATCACCCAGACGATCACGAACAGCAGAAAAAGCGTGTCGCGGGCGTCGCGAGGCAGGGAAACAAGGGTCTGTCGCAGGTTCATGGCAAGGGGGCACGCCCGACAGGTGGTGATTGATTTGCTATCAAAAATGTAGCTATCTGCGCTTTTCTAGCGAGCGCAAGGTGCCAGTTTGATCTAAATTTTGAGGGACGAATCAGCACAATGCCAGTGCCTCCAGGCAATTTCTGCGATGGGCCGCCCCCGTGTCCGGGGCGATCTCCACACCCGGCAGGCGCAGGCCATAGTCCAGCCCCAGCCGGTCGGCTTGCAGCACCCAGGCGGTCAGGCGCGAGATGCGGGCTTCGTGGTCGGGCAGTGAGGCACGGGCCAGGTCCAGCCACAGCTCGTGCCGCTGGGCCTGCTGGGCGTCGCGGCTCACCAGGTCGTCGGTGCCGGTGGCCAGCGACTTGGCGGCCTTCTTCCAGACCACGAGCTTGAGCGGATCGCCCCGGCGGTAGGCGCGCACACCGTCGAATTCGCCAATGCCCTGTGTGGGCGTGTTGCCCGCTCCGCCCGCGCGCGGTTCGCCAGACGGCAGGGGCGGTGTCGGGGTTTCGGGTGCGGGGTAGACCAGCACCTGGGCAGCGGGGCGCCAGTAGGTCCAGACGCGGAAGGTGCCCAGCGGAAAGCGCGTCTCGGCGGTCAATGTGGGAACGCGGTGCAGGCCCCGGCGCTCGGGCTTGAAAGCGACTTGCACGCTGGACTGCCCTTGCGCTGGCACGTCGGTCCAGGCCCAATGATGGGGTTCCTTTTGCGCCTCCTTGCCCGTGCCGTGCACCGACAGGGCGATGCCGTAGCGCGGGGTCTTGCGCTCGCTGGACAGCTGGATGTCAAACGCGGTGCTGCTGCCCATGAAGTGCGGCTCGGGTGCTTTCAGGTGCAGGGTCAGGCCGCGCAGGTTGGCGTGGCAGATGTGCATGCCGATCACCGCACTGCCCGCCAGCAAAAAGGTGAGCAGGTAGCCCAGGTTGAGCTGGTAGTTGATGGACGCGATGAGCAGCACGATCAGCGTCAAAGCCAGCATCCAGCCCGAACCGGTGGGCAGGATGTAGACATTGCGCTGCGTGAGCGCCAGCGTGTCGCTCAGCGGCAGGCGCGCCTGCCACCAGCGCTGGAAGCGGCGGCGCAGCGGCGCAAACGGGTTGAGCGTGGCGGCCAGGCTGCGCCAGCGCGCAAGGGGTGGGAGGGGCGGTGGGGTGGCGGATTCCATGGGTCAGGGCAATGGAACCGCTTCGACCATCGCGCGCACCTGCTCCACCGCGCCGCGTCCGGCGTCGCCGACGGGCACAAGGCGGTGGGCAATGGTCTGGGGCAGCACCGCCTGCACATCATCGGGCGCCACATAGTCGCGCCCGCTGATGAGGGCCTGCGCCTTGGCCGCGCGCACCAGGGCAATGCCCGCGCGGGGCGAGAGCCCTTGTAGAAACCACCGGCCCGAGCGGGTGGCCGCAATCAGGTCCTGGACATAGTTGAGCAGCGGATCGGCCGTGTGGATGGCCTGCACCTGGCGCTGCAGCTCGGCCAGTTCCTCGTCGGACAGCAGGGGCAGCATGGTGTCCACCATGTCGCGCCGGTCCGCGCCCGCCAGCAGCACACGTTCCGCGGCGCGGTCGGGGTAGCCGATGGAGATGCGCATCAAAAAGCGGTCGAGCTGCGACTCGGGCAGCGCGAAGGTGCCTAGCTGGTCGTGCGGGTTCTGCGTGGCGATCACGAAGAACGGGTGGGGCAGGGCGCGGGTTTCGCCCTCCACCGACACCTGCTTTTCTTCCATGGCTTCGAGCAGCGCGCTTTGCGTCTTGGGGCTGGCGCGGTTGATTTCGTCGGCCAGCAGCACCTGGGCAAACACCGGGCCGGGGTGGAACACGAAGGCTTCCTTGCCGCGTTCGTACACCGACACGCCGGTCAGGTCGCTGGGCATCAGGTCGGCCGTGAACTGCACGCGCGAGAACTGCAGGCCGAAGGTGCGTGACAAGGCGTGGGCCAGGGTGGTCTTGCCCACCCCGGGCACGTCTTCGATCAGCAGGTGCCCCCCCGCCAGCAGGCAGGCCACGCAGTCCTGGACCTGGGCCTGTTTGCCCACGATCACCGTGTTAAGCTGATCCAGAAGTGATTTGATTTTGTGCTGTGCGTTCATGGCATGACGTTATCCGAAAAATTGAGAAAAATGCGACACGCGGGGACAAGACTGTGAGCAAGACGGGCTATTTCACCCATCGGGATTGTTGGAAGCACGAGATGGGCCCGGGCCACCCCGAATGCCCCGAACGGCTGGACGCCATTGAGGATCGCTTGCTGATCACCGGCGTGGCCGACGCGCTGGAGCGCTACGACGCCCCCGAGGCCTCGCTGGCCGACATCGAGCTGGCCCACGGCCGCATGCACATTGCGGCGTTGCGCGGCCTGTCAGACCGGCTCAACGAAGAGCTGATGGCGGGCGGCCCCAACTACGCGCAGATCGACACCGACACTTCCATCAACGCCCACACCTGGAAGGCGTCGCTGCGTGCCGCCGGGGCGGCCCTGGCCGCCACCGATGCCGTGATGGCGGGCGAGGTGGAAAACGCGTTCTGCTCGGTGCGCCCCCCCGGCCACCATGCCTGCCGCGACAAGGCCATGGGTTTCTGCTTCTTCAACAACGTGGCTGTGGCGGCCAAATATGCGCTGCAGCGCTACAACCTGCAGCGCGTGGCGGTGGTGGACTTTGACGTGCACCACGGCAATGGCACCGAGGACATCCTGGCCAATGACCCCCGGGCGCTGATGGTCAGCATCTTCCAGCACCCGTTCTACCCCTACAGCGGCGACCACGATCCCGCCCCGAACATGGTCAACGTGCCCGTGCCCGCCTACACGCGGGGCATGGACATCCGCGAGATCATCGAGATGATGTGGATGCCCCGGCTGGAAGCCTTCAAGCCCGAGATGATTTTTGTGAGTGCGGGTTTTGACGGCCACCGCGAGGACGACATGGGCCAGCTGGGCCTGACCGAGCAGGACTACGCCTGGATCACCCAGCGCGTGAAGGACGTGGCCCGCCGCTATTCCCAGGGCCGCATCGTGTCGTGCCTGGAGGGCGGCTATGTGATGGGGCCGCTGGCGCGCAGTGTGGAGGCACATTTGCGGGTCCTCGCGGATTTGTGACCAACCCCCTGAGCGGCTTCGCCGCTTCCCCCTTCTCTTGCATCGCTGCGCGATGCGGAAGGGGGACGCCGCCAGCGCGGCGGGGCGGCCCTTGCGCGGCGGCCCCCGCCTGGGCAGTGCCAGTTTCAGTCGGCGTGCAGATGGCTGAGAGGAGCAAACTATGACGACAAAGAACTTCGATGATGTGCTGACAACCACCCGCGACGCCCGTGGCGTGGTCACCTTGACCCTGAACGACCCGGCCCGCTTCAACGCGCTGGGTGCAGAGATGCTCTCTGCGCTGCAACAGGCGCTGGACGATGCGGGCCGTGACGAAGCTGTGCGCGTGGTCGTGCTGGCCGCAGCAGGCAAGGCCTTCTGCGCCGGGCACAACCTCAAGGACATGGCGGCGAACCCGGACCTGGCGTACTACCAGAAGCTGTTTGCGCAATGCAGCCGCATGATGCTGGCCATCCACAAGCTGCCAGTACCCGTGATCGCCAGGGTGCAGGGCATGGCGACGGCGGCGGGCTGCCAGTTGGTGGCGCAGTGCGACCTGGCGGTGGCGGCCGACAGCGCCAGCTTTGCCACCAGCGGCATCCACTACGGCCTGTTCTGCGCAACGCCGAGCGTGCCGCTCGTGCGCAATGTGCCCGCCAAGCGGGCGATGGAAATGTTGCTCACCGGCGATTTCATCGATGCGCCCACCGCGCTGGCGCAGGGTCTGTTGAACCGTGTGGTGCCCGCCGATGCGCTGGATGCCGAGGTCGAAAAGTTGGTGGAG
Organism: Acidovorax sp. sif0632; assembly: GCF_019218805.1. Lineage (NCBI taxonomy): Bacteria > Pseudomonadati > Pseudomonadota > Betaproteobacteria > Burkholderiales > Comamonadaceae > Acidovorax > Acidovorax sp. sif0632. Next base: position 177,096 of record NZ_JAHUWW010000002.1, read on the forward strand.
TCCATCCTGCAAAAGCCCCGCGTGGCCGTGGCCATGGGCAAGGCGCTGGTGTACCAGCAGCGGGAGCTGGGCATCGATGCGGCCTACCAGCTGGCGGGCCAGACCATGGCCACCAACATGATGGACGAGGCCGCGCAGGAAGGCGCGCGCGCCTTTGCTGAAAAGCGCCAGCCTGCCTGGAAGCGCTGAGAGCCATGGTGACGACGACGGACATCCCCATGCTGGAAGACGTGGGCCGCTGGGCCGAGGCGTTCCTGCGGCCCACGGTGCTGGTGGAACTGGCGGCCTTGGCGGCCTGCCTGGGCATGGCGTGGCTGCTGGTGGCGCTGCTGCAGCGCGGGCTGCACCGGGGCGACCCGCGCTCGATCCTGTTTGGCACGCGGATCGTGGATGGCGCACTGTTTCCGCTGGCGCTGCTCACGCTGGCCTATGTGGCGCGTGCGGCGCTGCTGCAGTGGATTCCGCTCGCGGTGTTCAGGGTGGCGGTGCCGGTGCTGGTGTCGCTGGTGGTCATCCGCATCGGGGTGAAGGTGTTGCAGGTGGCATACCCGGATGCCGCCTGGGTGCGGCCCATTGAACGCTCCATCTCCTGGCTGGCCTGGCTGGGCATGGTGCTGTGGGTCACGGGGCTGCTTCCCCTGGTGCTGGAGGAGCTCGACCAGATCCATTGGAAGGTGGGTGGAGCCACGTTGTCGGTGCGCACCATCATCGAAGGCGCACTGACGGCCGGGGCCGTGTTGCTGATCGCGCTGTGGATCTCGGCCGCCATCGAGTCGCGCCTGCTGCGCTCGGCCACCGGGGCCGAGCTGTCGCTGCGCAAGGCCGTGAGCAATGCCGTGCGGGCGCTGCTGATCTTCGTCGGGCTCATCATGGCCCTGTCGGCCGTGGGCATTGACCTGACCGCGTTGTCTGTGCTGGGCGGTGCTGTAGGGGTGGGGATTGGCTTTGGCTTGCAGAAGCTGGCGTCCAACTATGTGAGCGGTTTTGTGATCCTGGCCGAGCGCAGCATGCGCATTGGCGACAACGTGCGGGTGGACAACTTCGAGGGGCGCATCACCGATATCAATGCGCGCTACACGGTGGTGCGCTCGTCCACGGGCCGCGAGTCCATCGTGCCCAATGAGATGCTGATCATCCAGCGGGTGGAAAACCTGTCGCTGGCGGACCCCCGCGTCTGGTTGTCCACCGTGGTGAGCGTGGGCTATGACAGCGATGTGGACCTGGTGACGCGGCTGCTGGGCGAGGCCGCCTTTGCCAGCAGCCGTGTGCTGCGCGATCCGGCGCCCAGTGTGTCCTTGTCGGCGTTTGGTGCCGATGGGCTGGAGTTCACCGTGGGCTTCTGGATTGCCGACCCCGAGAACGGTTCGCTGGGCCTGCGCTCGGAGATCAACCGCGCCATCCTGAGTGCACTGCGCGCCCACAAGATCGAAATCCCTTATCCGCAGCGGGTCATGCATGTGCAGGTCGAGGGAGCACTGCCCCCTGCTGTGTCGAATGCGGCGGTGGGCCGCGCACTGGCGGGTTCTGAGTAGCCTTGCCCGCTTGTCCGTTGGCTGCAGGTTGCCCAAGGCGACAGCAAACTCTAGACAGGTGCTGCGCCCACTCGCCTATAATCCACAAAAAGCACGATCGTTCTTTTTTCTAATCGTGTGATCTGTGTGCTGGGCCCGTAGCGCTTTCGTTGCAGTGCCGCATAGAATGTTCCAGTTTACGTAAACGTCAATTCAACCAACTCTAGGAGCCGCAGCAATGAAGGTCTTGGTCCCTGTCAAGCGCGTGGTGGACTACAACGTGAAGGTCCGCGTGAAGTCGGACAACACGGGTGTGGACATCGCCAACGTGAAGATGAGCATGAACCCCTTTGACGAAATCGCCGTTGAAGAGGCCGTGCGCCTGAAAGAAAAAGGCCTGGTGACCGAAGTCATCGCAGTCTCCTGCGGCGTGGCCCAGTGCCAGGAAACCCTGCGCACTGCCATGGCCATCGGTGCCGACCGCGCCATCCTGGTCGAGACCGACGTCGAGCTGCAGCCCCTGGCCGTTGCCAAGATCCTCAAGGCCCTGGTGGACAAAGAGCAGCCCGGTCTCATCATCCTGGGCAAGCAAGCCATCGACGACGACGCCAACCAGACCGGCCAGATGCTCGCGGCCCTGGCCGACCTGCCCCAGGCCACGTTCGCCAACAAGGTTGAACTGTCGGCCGACAAGGTCAGCGTGACGCGTGAAGTGGACGGCGGCCTGGAAACCCTGCAGCTGTCGCTGCCAGCGGTCATTACCACCGACCTGCGCCTGAACGAGCCCCGCTACGTCACCTTGCCCAACATCATGAAGGCCAAGAAAAAGCAGCTCGATACCGTCAAGCCCGAAGACCTCGGCGTGGACGTGGCTCCGCGCCTGAAGACCCTCAAGGTGACCGAGCCCGCCAAGCGCGGTGCTGGCATCAAGGTGGCCGACGTAGCGGCACTCGTTGAAAAACTCAAGAACGAAGCGAAGGTGATCTAAATGTCGGTACTCGTTATTGCTGAACACAACAACGCGTCCATCAAGGGCGCCACGCTGAACACCGTGACGGCCGCTGTGGCCTGCGGCGGCGATGTGCACGTGCTGGTGGCCGGCCACAACGCCGGTGCAGCCGCCGCCGCAGCCGCCCAGATCGCCGGTGTCGCCAAGGTCATCCACGCAGACGCCCCTGGCCTGGAACACGGCCTGGCCGAGAACGTGGCCGCGCAAGTGCTCGCCATCGCAGGCAACTACAGCCACATCCTGTTCCCCGCCACCGCCAGCGGCCGCAACGTGGCCCCCCGCGTGGCCGCCAAGCTGGACGTGGCGCAGGTCAGCGACATCACCAAAGTGGTGAGCCCAGACACCTTCGAGCGCCCCATCTACGCCGGCAACGCCATTGCCACCGTGCAAAGCGCCGACAGCGTAAAGGTCATCACCGTGCGCGCCACGGGCTTTGACGCCGCAGCCGCCACGGGCGGTTCCGCAGCCGTTGAAACCGCCGCAGCCACCGCAGACGCTGGCAAGAGCAGCTTCATGGGCAGCGAAATCGCCAAGAGCGACCGCCCCGAACTCACGGCCGCCAAGATCATCGTCTCCGGTGGTCGGGCGCTGGGCAGCAAGGAAAAGTTCGACGAAGTGATGACGCCCCTGGCCGACAAGTTGGGCGCCGCTTTGGGTGCCAGCCGGGCCGCAGTGGACGCAGGCTACGCCCCCAACGACTGGCAAGTGGGCCAGACCGGCAAGATCGTGGCGCCGCAGCTGTACATCGCAGCGGGTATCTCGGGCGCCATCCAGCACTTGGCGGGCATGAAGGACTCCAAGGTGATCGTGGCGATCAACAAGGACCCTGAGGCGCCGATCTTCAGCGTGGCCGACTATGGGCTGGAAGCGGATCTGTTCACGGCCGTGCCAGAACTGGTCAAGGCCCTGTAAGAACGCCCCTGTGCACACAAAGGCATCGCTCGCGATGCCTTTTTTTTGACGAAATTTCGCTTTCCCGGAGACACCCATGAGCTACACCGCCCCCGTCAAGGACATGCTGTTCGCCATCGAGCACCTGGCCAACATTGAACAGATCGCGCAAATCCCCGGTTTTGAGGATGCCGGGCTGGACACGGCGGCTGCCGTGCTGGAAGAGTGCGCCAAGTTCAACGAAGGGGTGTTGTCGCCGCTCAACTGGGAAGGCGACAAGAACCCGTCGAGCTTTCAATCCGGCGTGGTCACCACCACCCCCGGCTTCAAGGAAGCCTTCCGCCAATACGCCGAAGGCGGCTGGCAAGGCCTGCAGCACCCCGCCGACTTTGGCGGCCAGGGCCTGCCCAAGACCATCGGCGCGGCCTGCATCGAGATGACCAACAGCGCCAACATGAGCTTTGCGCTGTGCCCGCTGCTGACCGATGGCGCCATTGAGGCGCTGCTCACCGCAGGCAGTGACGAGCTCAAGGCCACGTACCTTGAAAAGCTGGTGACCGGCGAATGGACCGGCACCATGAACCTGACCGAACCCCAGGCGGGCTCAGACCTGGCCCTGGTGCGTACGCGTGCAGAACCCCAGCCCGACGGCACCTACAGGATTTTCGGCACCAAGATCTTCATCACCTACGGTGAGCACGACATGGCCGAGAACATCATCCACCTGGTGCTGGCCCGCGTGCAGGGCGCGCCTGAGGGCGTCAAGGGCATCAGCCTGTTCGTGGTGCCCAAGTTCATGGTCAACAAGGATGGAAGCCTGGGCGCGCGGAATGACGCGCATTGCGTGAGCATCGAGCACAAGCTGGGCATCAAGGCCAGCCCCACGGCCGTGCTGCAGTTTGGCGACCATGGCGGCGCCGTGGGCTACCTCGTGGGCCAGGAAAACCGCGGACTCGAATACATGTTCATCATGATGAACGCGGCCCGCTACGCCGTGGGCATGCAGGGCATTGCGATCTCCGAGCGCGCCTACCAGAAGGCTGTGCAGTACGCCAAAGACCGCGTGCAGAGCCGCCCCGTGGACGGCAGCATCAACGCCAGCGCCGCCATCATCCACCACCCCGATGTGAAGCGCATGCTGATGACGATGCGCGCCACCGTGGAAGGCTGCCGTGCCATGGCCACCGTGGCCGCAGCAGCGTTCGATGCTGCCCACCACCACCCCGATGCGGAAACGCGCAGGCAGAACCAGGCGTTCTATGAATTCATGGTGCCGCTGGTCAAGGGCTACAGCACCGAGACCAGCCTGGAAGTGACCAGCCTGGGCGTGCAGGTGCATGGTGGCATGGGTTTCATCGAAGAAACCGGCGCGGCGCAGTACTACCGCGACGCCAAGATCCTGACCATCTACGAAGGCACCACGGCCATCCAGGCCAACGACCTCGTGGGCCGCAAGACGGCGCGTGACGGCGGCCAGACCGCCAAGGGCATCGCCGCACAGATCGAGAAGACTGAGGCCGATCTGTTGGCCAGCGGCACCCCCGCCGCGCTGGCAGTGGCCAAGCGCCTCACGGCGGCGCGCAAGGCGCTGCTCGATGTGATTGACTTTGTGGCCGGTGGCACCAAGGCCCAGCCCAACGCCGTGTTTGCGGGCAGCGTGCCTTACCTGATGCTGGCGGGCAATGTAGTGGCGGGCTGGCAGCTGGCGCGCAGCCTGCTGGTGGCACAGGACCTGTTGCAAAAGGGACAGGACGAAGCGTTCATGCGCGCAAAAATCACTACGGCCCAGTTCTACGCTGATCACATCCTGGTGAAGGCCCCGGGCCTGCGCGACAGCATTGTGGAAGGCGCGGCCAGCGTTACCGAGTTGGCGCTGGAAGCCTTTTGAAGGTTGAGCGTGTTGTGAGGAGACGGACTGCCCGCAGAGCGGGCAGCTTGTTGATATAAAAATGATAGCTGCTAGCGCTTGATGAATAAGCGCTAGAGCCCTATTTCATCCAAAAACCTGTTCAGGAAGTTGTTGCCATGTCCAAACTGCCCGCCGCGCTGCAAAACCTCTCGCTGCCTGTCATCGGCTCGCCGCTGTTCATCATCAGCAACCCCAAGCTCGTGATTGAGCAGTGCAAGGCGGGTGTGGTGGGCTCCATGCCCGCGCTCAATGCCCGCCCCGCTGAGCTGCTCGACGAATGGTTGGCCGAGATCACCGAGACGCTGGCTGCCTACAACAAGGCCAACCCCGACAAGCCGGCCGCGCCTTTTGCCATCAACCAGATCGTGCACAAGAGCAACGACCGGCTGGAGCACGACATGCAGGTGTGCGCCAAGTACAAGGTGCCGATCATCATTACCAGCCTGGGCGCGCGCGAGGATGTGAACCAGGCCGTGCATGCCTGGGGTGGCATCGTGCTGCACGACATCATCAACAACAAGTTTGCCCACAAGGCGATTGAAAAGGGCGCCGATGGCCTGATCGCCGTGGCCGCCGGTGCGGGCGGCCATGCGGGTGTGAAGAGCCCGTTTGCGCTCATCCAGGAAATCCGCCAGTGGTTCGACGGCCCCGTAGCGCTGAGTGGTTCCATCGCCAGCGGCGACGCCGTGCTGGCCGCGCAGGCCATGGGTGCAGACTTTGGCTACATCGGCTCTGCCTTCATCGCCACGCACGAAGCGCGTGCCAGCGATGCCTACAAGCAGGCCATCGTGGACGGCAACTCCGACGACATCGTCTACAGCAACCTGTTCACCGGCGTGCACGGCAACTACCTGGCTCCGTCGATTCGCGCTGCGGGCATGGACCCCGACAACCTGCCCGAGTCCGACCCCAGCAAGATGAACTTTGGCGGCGATGCCAAGAAGGCCTGGAAAGACATCTGGGGCTGCGGCCAGGGCATTGGTGCCATCAACGCCGTGACCAGCACCGCCGAGCTGGTGGGCAAGCTGCGCCGCGAGTACGAGGCTGCGCGCGCGCGCCTCAAGCTCTGATGCTGCGCTGAGCTTTTTGGGCTCCACACCACCGCCGCTGCCCAGGGCGTGGTGGCTTTGGGCAAGAGGGCTTCATTCGCCCGCAGTGCGCCTGGTGTGCACTGCGGGCGAAGCTGTTTCTGGCGCTCCCGAGGCAAGGGCAAACCCCCATAAGCCTGTTCTGGTGGCTGCGGATAATGATGATGATCAATAACCAAAGCGCGTGTGCTTGGGTTGCTCGGTCAGCACATTCTTTGCAAGGTGGGTGCGTGATGTTTCGTTCTTTTCTGGTGCTGCTGGTTGCCTTGTGCACAGGTGGCCTGGGCCATGCCCGCAACGAGGGCGTGACCGCCGATGAAATCCGTCTCGGTGCATCGGCGGTGCTGTCGGGGCCGCTCGGGCCACAGACTGCGCAGTATGGCGAGGGCTCGCGGCTCATGTTCGACGCGGTGAATGCGCAGGGCGGCGTGCATGGCCGCATGATCCGATACACCACACTTGACGACGGCTTCGATCCCCAGAAAGCGGTGGAGAACACGCGCCAGCTGCTGGAGACCGACAAGGTCTTCATGATCTACAACAGCACCGGCACGGCGCAGACGGCCGCCATATTGCCCCTGATCAAGGAGCACCGCACCCTGCTGTTTGGCCCGGTCACGGGCGCTTCGGTGTTTCGGGAAACCCTCAACCCCTACGTCTTTCATGTGCGCGCAGGGTATGCGAGCGAGGCTGCAAAAATCGTCTCGCAGCTGCGCCAGCAGGGCATCAGCCGCGTGGCCGTGTTCTACCAGGACGACGGTCTGGGCAAAACCTTGCTGGCCGAACTCAAGAAAGCCTCCGATGAGGAAAAACTGGCCTTCGTGGCGGAGATCAAGGTAGATCCCAAACAGCCGGACTTCGCGGCTGCGGCGCAGGCCACCGAAAAGGCACAGCCCCAGGCCGTGATCGTTGCAACCGCAGGAACCACGTTCACCAGCTACATCAAGGCCGTGCAATCGACAGCGGCGCGGCCCGCGTACTACGGGTTCTCTGTAGCCAGCATGGACGTGATCCACCGCGAACTTAAGGAAAAGGCGCGCGGCATCATCCTCGCGCAGATCATGCCGTCGCTGCGCAGCACCACGGTGCCCGTGGTGGCCGAATACCTGGCCCTGCTGCGCGCCAAGTCCCCCAGCGCCCAGCCTTCGGCTTCACAGTTCGAGGGATTCGTGCATGCCCGGCTGCTGGTGGAGGGGCTGCGCCGCACGGGGCGCAACCTGACCACGGAGTCTTTCATCAAGACAATGGAGGATGCCGGTGAAATATCCTTTGGGCGCTTTAACGTCAAATACTCGCCCAAGAGCCACAACGGCTCGACTTATGTGGAGCTGGCCATTGTGGACGCGGAAGGGAGTCTGCGGTATTGAGCGGAGGTTTCACAACCCGTACGTCAGCTCCCGCGCCTTGCCCCAGAACACCCGGTACATGAAGATGGTGTAGGCAATGATCGCTGGCAGCGTGATGGCCACGCCGATGCCGATCACCACCAGCGATTCCGTGGAGCTGGCGGCCTGCCACACGGTCAGGCGGTCGATCACGATGTAGGGATAGATGCTGTAGGCCAGCCCCAGGAAGGCCAGCACAAAGATCAGCACGGTGGCGCCGAACACGATCCAGCCGTAGCCGGCCTGCACCACGCGCGGCGTGGCCAGCACATGGCGGATGGCAAAGAAGGCCGCCACGCAGGCCAGCGGAATGGGCAGCAGCGCAAACAGTTCGGGCAGTACAAACCACTTGGCAAACACCGTGGGGCTGACCAGCGGCGTGGCCAGCGAAATCCCCATGAGCGCAAACCCCATGGGCCACAGCGCACCCTGGCCCCAGCGGGCGGCCTTGCGCTGAAGATCGCCATCGGTCTTCATGAGGAGCCAGCCCGCGCCCAGCATCGCGTAGGCCGCAGGCAGGGTGATGGCAATGCCTGCAGAAAACAGCAGGCCCCAGGTGTCGTTCTGAAAGCCGGTGATGTAGGCCCCCAGCATCCAGCCCTGGGCCAGGGTGGTCGCCAGTGAGCCTGCCGCAAACAGGCGGTTCCAGGTGGTCTTGTGCGAGTCGCGGGCCTTCACGCGAAAGTCGAACGCCACGCCGCGCAATATCAGCCCCACCAGCATCACGGCCACCGGCAGGTACAGGGCCGACAGCACCACGCCGTGCGCGGTCGGAAAACAGATGAGCAGCACCCCCACGCCCAACACCAGCCAGGTCTCGTTGGCGTCCCAGAAAGGGCCGATGCTGGACACCATCACGTCCTTCTCCGCATCGGTGGCAAAGGGCAGGAGGATGCCCACGCCCAGGTCGTAGCCGTCGAGGATCACATAGGCCAGCAGGGCCAGGCCCATTACGGCCATGAAGATCAGGGGCAGGGCGGTGGCCCAGTTCAGTGCGTCCATGGAGGCCTCCTTAAACGGCGCGAGGGGCTGGAGCTGGATGGGACGCCGCCGGTGTGGGCATGGCTGGGTGTTCGGCCATGTACTTGATCACGCCCACATAGGCCACCAGCAGCAGCCCATAGACGATGAGATAGGCCGCCAGCGTGCTGGCCACCATGGCGGGCGCGTGGGGGGCCACGGCGTCGGCGGTCTTGAAAAGGCCATAGACCAGGTAAGGCTGGCGACCGATTTCGGTCACGTACCACCCGGCCAGTGTGGCCACCCAGCCTGAGAACGCCATACCCACCAGCGTGTAGAGCAGTGGCCGGGGCAGGGTGGCCAGGTCTTGCTTGCGGCGGCAATACAGCACAAAAGCACCCACCCAGGCCACGGCCAGCATGAGCAGGCCCACACCCACCATCACGCGGAACCCCCAGAAAACGGGCGCCACGGGCGGATGGGCCCTTGGGAATTCGTTGAGCCCCTTCAGCTCGGCGTCGATGTCGTGCGCCAGGATCAGGCTGGCCGCCTTGGGGATCTGCAAGGCGTAGTCGGTGCGACCTTCCTTCTCGTTGGGCAGGCCAAACAGCGTAAGTGGCGCGCCCTTCTCGGTGTGCCAGATGCCCTCAATGGCGGCGATCTTGGCGGGCTGGTGCTCCAGCGTGTTGAGACCATGCAGGTCGCCCATGAAGATCTGCAGCGGGATCACGACGGCCACTGCGGTGATGGCCGTGCGCAGGGCCTTGCGCGTGCCTTCGTTGGCCGTGCCCTTGATGAGCTGCCAGGCACTCACCCCGGCGATCAAGAAGCCTGCCGTGAGGGCCGATGCCAGCAGCTTGTGGCCCAGTCGGTAGGGGAAGGACGGGTTGAACACAATCGCCAGCCAGTCCACCGCGTGGAACTTGCCATCGATGATCTCGTAGCCCACGGGCGTCTGCATCCACGAGTTCAAACTCAAGATCCAGAAAGCCGACAGCGTGGTGCCAAAAGCCACCATGAGCGTGGCGACAAGGTGCATGCGCTCGGACACGCGCCCCCGGCCAAACAGCATGATCCCCAGGAAGGTGGCCTCCAGAAAGAACGCCGTCAGCACCTCATAGCCCAGCAGCGGTCCGGCAATGTTGCCCACATGTTCCATGAAGCCCGGCCAGTTCGTGCCGAACTGAAAACTCATGGTGATGCCCGACACCACGCCCAGCGCAAAGGTCAGCGCAAACACCTTGGTCCAGAAGTAGTAGGCCTGCTCCCAGCCCAGCGCCGCCGGTGTGCCGCGCGTGGCCGTGTGCCGCAGGCGGAAGAACACCAGAAACCAGCACAGCGCAATCGTGATGGTGGGGAACAGGATGTGAAAGCTGATGTTGGCCGCGAACTGGATGCGCGAGAGCGTGAAGGCGTCCATGGCGTCAAACTCCTGAGGGATTGCTCTTTGGCGAGTGACTGCCCTTGCCGGTCAGCCGGTCCTTGAATTCGAGCACCCGGGTAACGGCGGTGCCCATGCCCATGAGCTGCATCGCTGTTTCAGGCGCCAGGCGCTGCACGTCGTCGAACCATGTCATGAGCCGGTCGATCAGTTCGTGCATCTCGCGCATGCGTTCCTGGGCGTGGCGCTCTTCATCGGAGGAGGGCTCTTCGAGCAGCGCCATGCGCAGCATCGACAAGGTGGGTTCGATCTCGCGGCGGCGGCGTTCCTCGGCCAGCACACGGAAGATCTCCCACACGTCCTTGGGTGCCTCGAAGTACTCGCGCCGGTCGCCCGGCTGGTGGCTCAGTTTCACCAGCCGCCAGGCCTGAAGCTCCTTGAGCCCCATGCTCACGTTGGAGCGCGAAAACTCCAGCGTTTCAGCAATCTCGTCGGCATTGAGCGGGCGAGGAGACAGGAAAATGAGTGCATACATCTGGCCGACCGTGCGGTTGATGCCCCAGCGGCTGCCCATCTCGCCAAAGTGGGCCACGAACTGGCGGTTCAGAGGGGGTAAATGTTTGACGTAGGTCATATAGGCACGTATTGTGCGCTTGATTTTTTGAAATTTCAGTAATTTCTGAAAATTCAGGAAATTGCACCTTCAGAAGGCGGGGTATCGCGGCAGGCTCTAGGGCTGCGCAAACTGCTGGATGCGGGGGACAATAGAGGTTTTTGTCTGCCGGTGCGGCCCCGCCTCGGCACATGCCATACCTCCCCGCTCCCATGTCTTCGTCTCCTTCCCGCATGCCCCTGATCGATATGGTCAAGGGCGTGGCGTGCATCACCATCGTCTGGCACCACCTGGCCTTTTATGGCCCGATGTCGGACATCGCCCAGCCTCTCGCCCCCGCCTTGATGGCCTGGCTGTATGACTATGGGCGCATGGCGGTGCAGGTGTTTCTGGTGCTGGGCGGCTACCTTGCCGCAGCCAGCCTGGCGCCCCAGGGCGTGGCGCGGTTTGACCATGCTGGCAATGCAGTGGCCAAGCGTTTTGTACGGCTGGTGGTTCCCTACGCGGTGGCGTTGTTGCTGACGGTGGTGGTGGCTGCCTTGGTGCGCCCCTGGATGGAGCACCCTTCTGTGCCGCAAGAACCCACCTTGGCGCAATTGCTGGCCAATGCCTTGCTGCTGCAGGACATCGTGGACGAAGATGCCCTGTCTGCCGGTGTCTGGTATGTGGCCATCGACTTCCAGCTTTTTGCATTGAGCGTGCTGCTCTGGGCGGGCGTCAGGGCCCTGCCGGGCGCGTGGGCCCAGCGGCACAGGGCTGTTTTGGCCCGGGTGCTCATCGTGGCAGGTGTGGCGGCGTCGCTGTGGGTTTTCAACCGCATGGCCGGGCTCGACATGTGGGCGATCTACTTCCTGGGTGCCTATGGCCTGGGCATGCTGGCGTACTGGGCAGTGCGCGCAGCCAGCCCGGTGGGGTGGCTGAGCGCCATGGTGCTGCTGGGCGGTGTGGCCCTGGCGCTGGACTTCCGGGGCCGCATTGTGGTGGCGCTCGTCACGGCGCTGTTCCTGGTGGTGGCGTTGCGGTCCGAACGTCTGCGTGCCTGGGGCGGTTTTGCGCCGCTGGTTCGCGTGGGGCAGATGTCTTACTCCATCTTCCTCGTGCACTTTGCCGTGTGCCTGCTGGTCAATGCCGTGGTCAGCCACTTGTGGCCTGCTTCGCCGGTGCCCAATGCACTGGGCATGCTGCTGGCGTTTGTCCTGTCCCTCGCCGCCGGGCGCCTGCTCTACCTGCGGGTGGAGCAGCATGTGCCCACCTGGTCCACCGCATTGCGCTGGCAGGCGGGGCTGGTGGGCACCGGTCTGCTGGTGGCTGTTACCAACAACGGGTTCTGAATGAGGGCTCGTGAAGAGCTCTTCAACGCTGTAGCTTGCGCTCGCGCCGCTTGCGCTGCCGGTCCAGAAACCAGGCCATGAAGGGCAGGATCAGCATCGAGCCCGGAATCACCCAGATGAACAGGTAGGGACTCACGGACGAGGCTGACCGCATCACATCCCGCAAATGGGCGCGCTCTGCGGCATCCCAGTTGCCCTGGCGGCGCTGCTGCACCAGCCACACCACCGAGCCCTTCATGGTTGCCATCTCGCGCTTGAGGCGGCTCTTTTCGCGGCTGTTTCCCGCCAGGAAGGAGCAGAACCATTCAGGAGCCCGCTCCATTCGCCGCTGGAATGCGACCGTCGAGTCCGGGTCGAACTGGTCAATCGATGGAGGGATGTCTGGCGTGTGTGGTGCGGGCGGTGTGGTCATGGCGGCTGCCATTGTCGCGGCTCATGGCGCTTTGCACCACCCCAATCCGTGGCACTTGCACCCTCCAGGCAGGGCTCGCCGGGAATAGAAGGCGCGCAGTGCTCCAGCGGGCTCCAGCTACCCAATAGCCTCAGAAACCGGCGTGCTCAAAGGCCAGGGCAGCCAAGCAGGGGCCGCCCCGCAGCGAGGGCGGCGTCCCCCCGCCCGCAGTGCGCAGCGCTGTGAGAGCGGGGGGAAGGCGCGCAGCGCCTCAGGGGGGTGTCCCGAATTCAACGATGCAGTTCGCCGGCACTTTCAGGCTGGTACAGGATGTCTTTCACGCGCACCGTCATCGACTTGCCGCCCGGTCCGGGCCAGGCCAGTTCATCGCCCACCGCCAGGCCCAGCAGGGCGCTGCCCACGGGCGCGAAGATCGAGATGCGGTCTGCAGTGCCATCCGCGTCGCGCGGATAGACCAGGGTCAGGCAGAACTCCTTGCCCGTCTCCAGGATGGAGAACTGCACGGTGGAGTTCATGGTCACCACGTTGGGCGGGATGTCTTCGGGCGGCACCACATCGGCCCGGTCCAGCTCTGCTTGCAGGTCCGCCTTGCCCGGGAAGACACTGGCCGGGATGGCGGCCAGCAGGGCTTCGATGCGGTCAACGTCGAGCGACGACAGGATGATCTGGGGCTTGCGCGCCATGGCAGTACCTCTAAGGTGGTGACAAAGCGCGGGACTGTAGACCATCGCGAATCTCGCACTGCCGCGCGCGGTCAATCTCCCTGGATGTTGCGCGCCTTGATCAGGGCGCCAAACCGTGCGCTGTCGATGGAAGCCCGTGCGTTGAAGTCGGTGGGCGACATGGGGGCAGGCACCCCGCCCAGCGCCGTGATGCGGTCCTTGACGGCCTGCGTGCCCAGCACCTTGTTGATCTCGCGGTTCAGGCGCGTGACCACGTCGGGCGGTGTGCCCGCCGGTGCATAAAAGCCAAACCAGGTGTCTGCGTCAAAGCCCTTCAGACCCACTTCGTCCAGCGTGGGAACGTCCGGGAAGAGGGGTGAGCGCTTGGCGCTGCCCACGGCCAGCAGCCGGAGCTTGCCCGCTTTCACATGCGAGAGGCCGATACCCGGGTCGAACATGAAGTCCAGCTGCCCACCCAGTAGGTCCTGCATGGCCGGTGCCGCGCCCCGGTAGGGCACATGCACCGCAAATGCATTGGCCTGGGTCTTGAGCATCTCGGCCGCCAGGTGGGGCGAGCTGCCGTTGCCCGGCGTGCCAAAGCTCAGCTTGCCGGGGTTGGCCTTCAGGTGCGCGAGGAACTCCTGGATGGTGTTGACCGGCAGTGTGGGGCGCACCTCCAGGAAGACCAGCACCCGTGCAGCAGCAGCCACGGGTGTCAGGTCCTTGACGGGGTCGAAAGGCATCTTGGGATACAGGTGCGGGTTGACCGACACCATGCCGCCCGAACTCATGAGCAGGGTATAGCCGTCGGCCGGGGATTTGGCCACGGCCTCCCCGCCGATGTTGCCGCCCGCACCGCCCCGGTTTTCCACCACCACCGGCTGTCCCAGCACGGCCTGCAGGGGCTGGGTGACGGCGCGCGCAATCTGGTCGGCGGCGCCCCCGGCGGGGAAGTTGACGATGACTTTAATCGGCTTGCTGGGCCAGGTGTCTGCCATGGCGGCGGTGCTGAGCAGCACGCTGGCAGCGGCGCATGCCAGCGTGCGCAGCAGGTGGCGGGTGGTTGGGGAGGGCGGGTTGTGAACGGGGTGCATGGTTGTCTCCAGTCAAGGTGAGCGCCCGGGTGCGCCGGGTCTGGTGTGTTGTGGTGATGGGGTGAGCCGGGAAGAACGGTTTGTGCAGGGCCTGTCAGGCCACGTCCACCTCAACCAGGATGGCGCGCGGGCTGGCCAGTGCATCGCGCAGCGCCTGGTGCAGCAAGGCGGGGTCGCTCACACGCACAGCCTCGCAGCCCTGGCCACAGGCGAGCGCGAGGAAGTCGAGATCCGGCAGGTCGGTGCCTTCGAGCTTGTCGCCTTCGTGGAAGCCGAAGGTGGGGGCAAACTCCTGCAGCGCCGCGTAGCGGCGGTTCTTGAGGATGATGAAGGTGATAGGCAGCTTCAGCTGCGCCGCGCTCCACAGGGCCTGGATGGAATACATCGCCGAGCCGTCACCCAGCAGTCCGATCACCTTCTTGTCGGGTTTGGCCAGCGCCACGCCCACGGCGGCAGGCATGCCATAGCCCAGGCCGCCGCTGCACATGGTGTAGAAGGTTTCGCTTTGCACAATGGGCAGGTAGGCGTGCATGGCTGCGCGCGAGCTGGGCGCTTCTTCCACCACGATGGAGGCCGCGTCGCGCACCTCGGCCAGGGTCTGCATCACATAGGGCACGCTCATCAGCGGCCCCGTGGGCTCCACACGCGGGCGTGCGGGGCGCGGTTGTGGCAAGGCGCGTGGCGGTGGTGCGGGGCGCGCCAGCAGGTCGAGCACCCCTAGCCGGATGCCGCCAACGGCCGAGGTGCCTTCAGGCGTCCAGGCGGCGGTGCCGGGGTCTTCAATCAGCTGCACCAGTTGCGCGCCCGGCGGCACATGCGGGCCAAAGCCTTCCACGTGGTACGTGAACGCCGCGGCGCCCAGCGCAAACACCAGGTCGTGGCCGGCGAGCAGCGCGACGATTTTCTCGCGCATGGCGGGCAGCACCCCGGCGAACAGGCGGTGGTCCTGTGGAAAGCCGCAGCGGCCCGCCATGGGGGCAATCCACACGGCAGCGTTGTGCCGCTCGGCCAGCGCCACCACCTCGTCCCAGGCACTGTCGCGGTCCACGGCGGCACCCACCACGAAGACGGGGCGCCGCGCGGCATCCAGTGCATCGCCAATGGCCTCCAGCACGCGGGGCTCGGGACGCGTTTCGGTGCTCACGGTGCGCGCCTTCAGCGGCTCGCAAGGCTTGTCCCAATCGTCGGCGGGGATAGACACCAGCACCGGCCCACGCGGCTGCTGCATGGCGATGTAGTAGGCGCGGGCGATGGCCAGGGGTACGTCTTCGGCGCGCGCTGGCTCCACGCTCCACTTCACGTAGGGCTTGGGCAGCTCGGTGGCCTGGCCCGAGAACAGGAAGGGGTCGAACGGCAGGATGGAGCGCGCCTGCTGCCCGGCCGTGATGACCATGGGCGTGCGGTTCTTGTGTGCCGTGAAGATATTGCCCATGGCGTGCCCCACGCCGGCCGCCGAGTGCAGGTTCACAAAGGCGGCGTTGTGGGTGGCCTGCGCATAGCCGTCGGCCATGCCCACCACCACCGATTCCTGCAGGCCCAGGATGTAACGGAAGTCGCTGGGAAAGTCGAGGAACAGTGGCAGCTCGGTGGAGCCCGGGTTGCCAAAGATGGTATCGATGTGAAAGCCGCGCAGCAGGTCGAGCACGGCCTCGCGCACGGTGGGGAGATGGGGGTGTTCTGAAGGCATCCCCGCATCTTCGGATGGCTTGCTCTATCCATCAATACAATGAAGTGACTAAGCGGTATTCACTCAATGCATATCAAAGACATCGACCTGAACCTGCTGCGCCTGTTCGATGCCGTCTACCGCACGCGCAACGTGAGCCGGGCCGCAGAGCTGCTGGACCTGACACAGCCGGCAGCCAGCCAGGCGCTGACGCGGCTGCGTTTGCTGATCAAAGACCCGCTGTTTGTGCGCGCGGGCGGCGGCGTGCAGCCCACCCCCAAGGCCGACCGGCTGGCCGACGCCGTGCGCAGCGCGCTGGGCCTGCTGGAAGAGGCCCTCAACGAGTCGGCCTTGTTCGACCCTCTGCAGTCGCGCAAGGTCTTTCGCATCCACATGAGCGACATTGGCGAAGGCCGCTTTCTGCCCGACCTGATGGTGGCGCTGCAGCGCCAGGCGCCCGGCGTGCAGCTGGAGACATTGCCCGTGCCGCGCCACGAGATTCCCCAGCGGCTGGACAGCGGCGCCATCGACTTCGCCTTTGGCTTTTTGCCCACGGTGAAGGATACGCAGCGTGTGCAGCTCCTCCAGGACCGCTACGTGGTGCTGCTGCGCGCAGGCCACCCCTTCGCCGCCACCAAGCGCAGCGGCCCCGCCTTGCTCAGCGCCCTGCGCCAGCTGGAGTTTGTGGCCGTGCGCACCCACTCCGACACCCTGCGCATTCTGGAGATGCAACAGTTGCAGGACCGCATCCGCCTGACCACCGAACACTTCATGGTGCTGCCTGCCATCGTGCGCGCCACGGACCTGGCCGTGGTCATGCCCCGCAACATCGCACGCACCTTTGCGGCCGACGGCGGCTACAGCCTGATCGAACCAGCGCTGCCGCTGCGCGACTTCACAGTGTCGCTGCACTGGAGCCGCCGCTTTGAAAGCGACCCCGGCAACCAGTGGATGCGGGGGCTGATCGAGCAGCTGTTCAAGGAGTAAACCGTGCCAAGGCCGCGCGCATGCTTGCGGGGGCGGAGGGGCAAGCACGCAGCACCAAATGGCTGTATATTTATACAGTTATGTCTCGCACCTTCACGGACAAATCCGACATCCCCGCGCCGCCCGAAGAGGTCCGCATTCCGCTGCAGGCCATCCGTGGCCGGGGCGCGGCCACGGCCCTGGCTCACCGGTTTGCGCGCGATGTGCGCGAGGCGGCCGACGACGGCTGGGGCCAACTGCCGGGGGGTAACGATGCGGGCGACGATGCATCCGCCGCCCCCGCCGCCACCCGCGTGCATCTCGAAGCCGCGCGCAGCGCCATCTGCGCCAACGACTCGCCAGACATCTTTTTTGAACTCTCGGTGAACCCCTACCGGGGCTGCGAACACGGATGCATTTACTGCTACGCGCGGCCTACCCACAGCTACCTTAACTTCTCACCGGGGCTCGACTTTGAAACGCAGATCGTGGCCAAACACAACATTGCCGAAGTGCTGCGTAGCGAGCTGTGCGCGCCGCGCTACGTGCCCCGTTTGATCAATATCGGCTCGGCCACCGACTGCTATCAACCTGTGGAGCGGGACTTGAAGCTCACCCGCAGCCTCATCGAAGTGATGAGCGTCGCGCGCCACCCGTTTTCGCTCATCACCAAATCCAGCGGTGTGGAGCGTGACCTGGATTTGCTGGCTCCGCTCGCAGCGCAACGCCTGGCGGCGGTGTACGTCACCATCACCACGCTCGATGCCACGCTGGCCCGCCGCATGGAGCCCCGCGCCGCAGCGCCCCACCGGCGCCTGCGCACCATCCGCGCGCTGGCCGAGGCGGGTGTGCCCGTGGGCGTGAGCGTGGCGCCACAGATCCCCTTCATCACCGAAGACATGGAACAGGTGCTGGAGGCTGCGCGCGACGCGGGCGCGCGCAGCGCCTTCTACACCGTGCTGCGACTGCCGTGGGAGCTGGATGCGCTGTTTCGCGAATGGCTGCAGGTGCACTACCCCCAGCGTGCCGCGCGCGTGATGGCCCGTGTGCAAGACCTGCACCACCTGAGCGACGCCGAGCGCCGCGCGGGCAAAACCTACAACAGCGACTTCGCCACCCGCATGAAAGGCACCGGCCTGTGGGCCGACCTGGTGCGCCAGCGTTTTGCCACCACCTGCCGCAAGCTGGGCCTGAACCGCGAACGCGTGGAGCTGGACCTAGGCCAGTTCCGCCCCGGGCTGCTGCAGGGGCAAAGCAGCCTGTTCTGACCCGGCTGTGTGGCGCAGTGGGTTGTAATTTGAATAAAAAATGGCCGCTTCCGCGCATCCGGTATGCCTCAATAGCTATCTAAATGATAGCAATTGAAGCAGGCTCTGCAAGCGCACGCCAGGGGCCACGTGTGGGCTGTATGCATCGCCCCCTCACACGGCCCACAGGCTTTGCACCACCTGCGTGTACAGCGGAATGCCCAGCACGATGTTGAGCGGAAACGTCAGCCCCAGCGACAGGCTCACATACAGCGACGGGTCGGCCTCGGGGATGGCATAGCGCACGACCGCAGGCACGGCGATGTAGGACGCACTGGCCGCCAGCACCATCAGCAGCACCGCATCGCCTGCAGGCACCGCCACCAGCCAGACCAGGCCCAGCGCCAGCGTGGCGTGGGTGATGGGGCCCAGCACCGCATAGGCCAGCAGCCAGGGCGACTGCTGGCGCACCGCAGGCAGGTTGCGTGCGGTCGATAGGCCCATGTCCAGAAGGAACAGGCACAACATGCCCTTGAACAGATCACCCGAAAACGGCTGCATGGCCGCCTTGCCCGCATCGCCCGTCAGCAGGCCAATCAGCATCGCGCCCAGCAGCAGCAACTGCGTGCCATCGGTGAACGACTCGTGCAGGATCTTGCCCACCGACAGGTGCGGGCCGCCCTTCCCACTGACGTTGCCCGGGCCATGACCGCCCAGCGTGGCGGCGCCCCCGCCTGTCATCGCCACCACGGGCGGGGCGGCGGTGGCCATGGCCACCGCCTGCTGTTTTTGCCGTAGCGCATTGGCCAGCAGCACTGCGAGGATGATGGCGGGCGACTCCATCAGCGCCATCGCCGCCGCCATGTGGCCGCCGTAGGCGATGTGTTGGGACTCCAGGTACTGCGTGGCCGTCACAAACGTCACCGCGCTCACCGATCCATAGGTGGCTGCCACCGCCGCCGCATTGAAGCCCGACAGCACCCGCCGCAAGAGCGCAAAGCCCACCAGCGGCACCACGATGGCCAGCAGCACCGCCAGCCCCAGGCTGGTGGCCACGCTGGGCGTGAAGCCCGACGCCGCCAGCGCAAACCCGCCCTTGAGGCCCAGTGCCATCAGCAGGTAGATCGACAAGAACTTCGAGATCGCCGCAGGCATCTCCAGGTTGGACCGCACCAGGCCCGCAAACACACCCAGGGCAAAAAACAGGATCGCAGGGTCCAGCAAGCTTTGCATCATTCAACTCCTTGGGCGCCAATGCTATGCAGTGCAGGGTGCAAAGTAAAATCGATTTGAATGCGCTTATCTATAGATAAAAATCTATGAACATCACCTTTCGCCAGCTGCGCCTTTTTCTGGCGCTGGCCGAAACCGGCAGCGTCAGCGCCGCCGCCCGGGTCATGCACGTCACCCAGCCCACCGCCTCCATGCAGCTGCGCGAGGTGTCTCAGGCCGTGGGCCTGCCGCTGTACGAAGTCATCTCGCGCCGCGTGCACCTCACCGAAGCGGGGCATGCCCTGGCCCGCACCGCGCGCGCCATTGCGGGCGAGTGGGATGCGTTTGAGCAGCGCGTGTCTGGCGCCAAGGGCCTCACCAGCGGACGCCTCAAGGTCGCCGTGGTCAGCACCGCCAAATACTTTGTGCCGCGTCTGCTGGGCAGCTTCTGCAAGCTGCACCCGCAGATCGACATCTCGCTGGAGGTGCTCAACCGCGACCATGTCATCAACCGGCTGCGCAGCAACCTGGACGACCTCTACGTCATGTCCATGCCGCCGGCCGATTTGCCGCTGGAAGACCACATCCTCATGCCCAACCCGCTCGTCGTCATCGCCGCCGCAGGCCACCCTCTCGCCGCGAAAAAGCGCGTCAAGTTCACGCAATTGCAGTCCGAGCGCTTCATCCTGCGCGAAAAAGGCTCCGGTACCCGTATGGCCACCGACACGCACCTGCGCCAGCTGGGCTTTGTTCCCAGCGCCGTACTCGAGCTGGGCAGCAACGAGGCCATCAAGGAATCGGTGGAAGGCCAGCTGGGCGTCTCCATCGTTTCCCGCCACAGCCTCGGCCCCCACCACGAGGGCCTGGCCGTGCTCAACGTGCAAGGCTTCCCCATCCAGTCGCAATGGCACCTGGTCTGGCCCAAGGGCAAGCAGCTGTCACCGATTGCGGAGGTGTTCCGGGGGCATCTGATGGGCGAGGTGAAAGGGTGGATGGAAGGACGGTGAGGGAGACGCATCTGGCTTGAAGGGCTGATATCGGCCACCCAAGACCCCATCACCGACGTGGAGCCCTCTGCACAGCCGCATTCACTGATGGGCGTCGCAAGCCAGGCCTGGGTTCTGGCAGATCACGGTCCAGCAGGCAGTCGATGAAAGCCGTCAATGCCGGTGATGGATGGCGCCGATTGGAGTAGTACAGGAACAGGCCGGGCTTTGCCACCGACCAGTCGGCAAGCACCTGCACCAGCCGCCCCTGGTCGATGTGGTTGTCCACCCGCTCACGGTCAAACGCATAGGCAATGCCCAGGCCCTGCACGGCCGCAGCCACGCCCATGTCCGAGTGGTTGGTCACCAGCGGTCCTTCTGCGGCAATCTCCACCCGTTTTCCTTTTTTCTCGAACTCCCAGCGGTAGGTCCGGCCATCCATCTGAAGCCGCCAGTTGATGCACGCGTGGCCGTGCAGGTCGGCGGGCGCCTTTGGCGTGCCGCGCTGCGCCAGGTAGTCGGGCGAGGCCACGGCAATCATCTTCACGTCCGGGGTCAGGCGCACGGCGATCATGTCTTTTTCCAGCCGCCCGCCCACGCGGATGCCCGCATCAAAGCGGCCCGCAACGATGTCGCTCAGCCCGTCGTCCACCACGATGTCCAGCACCACATCCGGGTGGGCCTGGTGGAACCGCCCAAGCCGTGGCGCGATGACCTGTGTGGCGGCCATGCCCAGCGTGTTGATGCGCAGCGTGCCCCCCATCTGGCCGGCCGCCGCACTGGCTTCGGCCACTGCGGCGGCCATGTCCCGAAACAGCGGGGCCATGCGCGCATACAGCTGTGCCCCGGTGGCCGTGGGCGCCACGCTGCGCGTGGTGCGGTTCAGCAATCGCGCGCCCAAGCGGGCTTCCAGCTGGCGAATTGTCTGGCTCAGCGCCGACGGCGACAGCCCCAGGTGCTCCGCCGCGCGCGCAAAGCTCGCGCGCTCGACCACGGCGGCAAAGGCCTTCAGTTCTGCAAAATCCGATCCGCGCATTCTGTATTGTTTTCTACATAGCCTATTTAAATTCTAGGCCATTCACTAATTGGTGCTGCAGGCGCATCCTGACGACTCCACCAACCCAAAGACTAGGGATGACCTGCATAACCCTCGCGAGGCGGTGGTAGCGCGGATCGGGATGGGGCACAAGGCGTCTCTTCTTGCCAATAGACGCGCTATTGGCAAGAAAAGCAACGCAGTGGACAGCCCGAGACCGCGCCATCACAGACCGCAGGGAGTTGTGCAGGTCATCCCTAAACCAAGGAGATCGTCACCATGACCCCTTTGAGCCTCCCTGACCCCATTGCCGCCTACTTTGCGGCCGACCAACAAAAGAACGCTGAGGCCATTGCCCGGTGCTTCGCGGCACAGGCCGTCGTCAAGGACGAGGGCCGCACCCATTCGGGCATCGACGCCATCAAGGCCTGGAAGGCCGCGGCATCGACAAAGTACAGGTACACCACCGAACCCTTCGCGCTGCAGCAGAGCGACGGCCACCAGGTCGTCACCAGCCGCGTCGAGGGCAACTTCCCTGGTAGCCCGGTCGATCTGCGTTACCGCTTTCGCCTTGAGCGTGGCCTGATTGCGTCGCTGGAGATCACGGTATGAGCTTCGACCTTCAACTGCGCGGCCAGCGCGCACTCGTCACGGGCGGCACCAAAGGCGTGGGCGCTGCAGTGGTGCAGGCTTTGGTGGACGCCGGTGTGCAGGTGATGGCTACCGCGCGTTCAGCCCCTGCGCACCCGATTGGCGACGTGCTGTACGTGCCTGCCGACGTCTCCACCGCAGAAGGCGCTGCAGAGGTTGCGCAGGCGGTGCTCACGCACTGGGGCGGCGTGGACATTCTGATCAACGTGGTGGGTGGCTCCAGCGCGCCAGGCGGGGGCTTTGCAGCGCTGGACGATGCGCAGTGGTTCAACGAACTGAACCAGAACCTGATGCCCGCCGTGCGCCTGGACCGCGCTTTGTTGCCCGCCATGCTGGCCCAGGGCGCGGGCGTCATCGTCCACGTCAGCTCCATCCAGCGCGTGCTGCCGCTGCCCGAGTCCACCACCGCCTACGCCGCTGCCAAGGCGGCCCTGTCCACCTACAGCAAGGCCTTGTCGAAAGAGGTCACGCCACAAGGCGTTCGCGTGCTGAGCGTCTCGCCCGGCTGGGTCGAAACCGAAGCCGCCGTCGCCCTGGCCGAGCGCGTGGCCACCCAGGCGGGCACGGACTACGAAGGCGGCAAGCGGATCATCATGCAGTCGCTGGGCGGCATCCCGCTGGGCCGCCCCGCCAGACCGCAAGAGGTGGCCGACCTGATCACTTTTTTGGTGTCACCGCGTGCGGGAGCGATATCGGGCTCGGAGCATGTGATTGATGGGGGCACGGTGCCGACGGTTTAGAGGCGCAGCAATGCGGCTTCTCACATCAGCCCTCGTGGAACGCCAGGAACTGACACCCGGTTGAGCTGCGGTCCGTCTTACCGCACCCCCGCCAGGCCCCCGCCACCGACAGCCCGCGTTACGGGGCAGTTGATGACGATATCGGTGACTTCGAGCGAGACCAGGCCTTTGTCTTCGGCAGCCAATAGCTCCTCCTCCGATGTCAGCTCGGGCCCCGGATCGTGTGTCGTTCTCGTCACCAGGACGAGGCGCCACAGTGGGCTGTAGCTTCGGTCCGTGTTCGCCGCGCCCACGGGACGTGGCGCAGATTGAAAGATGCTGATCTGTTCGCCCTGCGAGAATTTGTACACACGCTCCAGCACCGAGGGGCGCGCGGCGATGGCGTCGCGCAGGCGAGGCACATGGTTCACACCGGCGGCCTCTGCCATGGCGCCGTCCGAGATGTCTGTCGTGATGTACTCCACCTGTCGCCCGTCAACCCAGGCACGGTGCAGTGGAAGTACCGTTTCTGTCCGTCCGGCATCAAAACGGGGCCCCGCGCATCCGATGAGCAGAACCACGGATGCAATGGCGATGGTGAGACGAATCAAGTGCGACGCTCCTGTTGAGGCTGAACGTTGATCCTGAGCAGCATGTGGTGGCTAGCCGACGTGAGTCGGCTCGTGCGACGGATGGGAGTGCTGGCGCATGGTGCTGCCATTTTGCCCAAGCTACCTCTGACACCAAGAAGCAAAAAACCCCGGCGAGCGGATCCAATCAGTGGGTTGAGGCTGTCGCGTCCCCGTCATAGGGCCTGCCTAAACCAGCACATCCCGAATAGCCACGTCCTTGTCAAACTGTGCCTTGGCAAACGGGCACAGCGGGACCACTTTGGTACCCGTAGCCCGCGCCCACAGCACCAGCGCGTCGAGCAGTGCGCGTCCGACACCTTGCCCGCTGAATGATGGATCTACCTCGGTGTGGTCCACGATGACCATCGTGGCGTTGGTGCGGCTGTAGGTCATCTCGGCCAGGCGCTGGCCGCCGTTTTCGATGGTGAAGGCGCCTTTGGCGTCTTGCTCCTGGTGCTGGATGGTGTGCTGCATGGGGTGGTGAATGAAGCAGATGGAATAGGTGCCGGAGTATGGCGCAGCAGGTATTGCCGCCGCTGACCGATTGATGAATGGGTTGCTTCTTCGGTCGGTCGGCCAGTTCAGGTTTGCTGATGCCTTGGTTGCGAAGGCAGCGCCAAGCAGCATGCCGTTTTCCGCTACGCCTGACCAAATGCCTCCGACAGAAACTCTGCCGTGGCGCGGACGCGGGCGGTGCGCTGCAGGTCGGGGTGCATGACTTGCCAGACCTCGTAATCGGTGGCGCGGCGGCGTTGGGGCCAGATGCGGACCAGGCCTTCGCGCTCGCCCATCCACACCGGCATTTCACCCAGGCCAATGCCCGCTGCCACCGCCTTGCGCACCAGCAGGCTGGAGCGCACGGCCATGGCGATGCGGGCTTGGCGGGCGGGCACACCGGCCATGGTCAGAAACGGGCTGTGCTCCAGGTAGGGGCCATAGGCTACCAGGTGGTGGCCCCGCAGCTCGTCGTCGGGCACGGGTTCGCCAAAGTGCTCGATATAGCCCGCGCTGGCAAACAGGCCCACCGGCCATGACACCACGCGGCGCACGACCAGGTCGGGCGTCTCCGGGCGGACGTTGCGAAACGCTATGTCCACCTGCCTGCGGCTGAGGCTGAGCAACTGGGTGGAGACCTCCAGGTCCACACGGATGTGGGGCCAGTGCCGCTGCAGGCGCTCGACGGCGGGCAGCAGCAGGTCGATGGCGATGGAGTCGGTACTGGTGACGCGCACGATGCCGCCGGGGTTTTCGTCCTGGCCTTCGATTTTGGTGCGCAAGTCGAGGGCTGCGCTTTCCATGCGGCGGGCGGCTGCCAGGGCCGTTTCACCTGCCGGCGTGAGCAGGTATCCATCTTTGGCACGCAGGAACAACTTGGCGCCCAGCTCGGCCTCCAGTGCATTCAGCCGCCGCCCCACGGTGGCCTGGTCGATGCCCAGGCTGCGCGCTGCGGCGCGCAAGGAGGGGGCTCTTGTCAGCGCGAGAAAGACGCGGGTGTCGTCCCAGTTCATGGTGGTGTTCATACGGCGGTGATGATGCAATTTTGCATCACTACAGAGCGAAATTGCTGCGTTTGAATTGTGCGTTGGCGCTGTAACCTTGCAGGCCTGAATGACATTTTTGAGGACTGCAACCCATGCCCACCGCTTTGAGTGAACAACATACCGCCACTGTGCAGACCGCCGTACCACCCACCATGCAGGCCATCGTGTTCGACGACTTCGGTGGGCCTGAGGTGCTGGTGGCCCGGGAGGTCCCGACCCCCGAGGTGCGTCCGCACGACCTGTTGGTGCGCAACGCCTCCATCGGCGTGAACCGCGCTGATCTGTTGCACCGCAAAGGGGCTTACGGTCGCGCCTACTTTGGCGATGCGGACACCATGGGGCTGGAGATCGCGGGCACGGTGGTCGAGGTGGGCCCGCTGGTGCGCGGCTTTGCCGTGGGCGACCGTGTGATGGGCATTGTGGGCGGCGGGGCCTACGCCGAGCTGTCGCGCATCGACCACCGCATGGCCATGCATGTGCCGGAGGGCCTGGGCCTGGTGGCTGCGGGTGCGGTGGCAGAGGTATTTGTGACTGCACACGAGGCGCTGTTCCACCTGGCCAACCTGCAGGCGGGCGAGTCGGTGCTGATCCACGCAGCCGCAGGCGGCGTGGGCTCGGCGGCGGTGCAACTGGCGAAAGCGGCGGGCGCACGGGTGTTTGGCACAGCAAGCGGTGACAAGCGCGATGCAGTGCTGGGCTTTGGCGCGGATGTGTTCATCGATTACCGCAGCGAGGACTTTGCGGCCGTGGTGGCGCAGGCAATGGACGGCAAAGGTGTGGACGTGGTGATCGACTTCATTGGTGCGCCATACCTGGAGCGCAACGTGCGGTCGTTGGCCGTGGGCGGGCGCATGGTGGCCGTGGGCTTACTGGGGGGCGCGCAAGGCGCCACTTTGCCGATGGACGCCGTGCTGTATCGCCATCTGCAGATCTTTGGCACGGTGATGAAGTCGCGCCCGCCCGAGGTCAAGCAGGCCATGGTGCAGCGCTTTGCCGAGCGGTGGCTGCCTGCGCTGGCGGCCGGTGCGATCTGGCCGGTGATTGACAGCACCTACCCGTTGGCAGATGCCGCGCAGGCCCACAGTCGCATGGAATCTGGCGCCAACGTCGGCAAGATTCTGCTGCTGCCAGGGGCGGCGTGAGGCGCGCAGAAGTTCATTGTTGCGGTTGGGGCATGGCGCCCGGGCAGGCCCGACTCCGCGTCAGCCCGCCGCTCTGGCCGCCCCTGCCGCCTGTCGGCAACCTGCAAACATGTCCAGCCCCGCGCTGTACGCCCCGGTCTTCACATCCATCAGCCCCAGCACCGAGTGAAAGTAGTTGTCGTGGGTGATGCGCCGCTCGGCCAGCTCGTGCTGCAGGCAGCCGGTGGCGACCTGGGTGCGCGCCTGCATGGCGGGCGAGAGCCAGGTGATCCACGGCACATGCTTTTGCACGTCGGGCGCAATGGAGTAGGGCAGGCCGTGCAGGTAGAGGTTGTTCTCGCCCAGTGATTCGCCATGGTCTGCTACATAAATCATAGCTGTTTGCGCTTTGCTATCCTGCGCTGTGAGCCATTTGAGCACTGAATCGAGGAAAAAGTCCGTCTCCACGACGCTGTTGTCATACGCGTTGACGACCTGCTGGCGCTCACACTCCTGCAGGGAGGTGGATGTGCATTCGGGGCCAAACTTCTTGTTGTCGGGCGCCGAGCGTTTGTAGTACGCGGGGCCGTGGCTGCCCATCTGGTGCAGCACGACCACGGTGCCGCGCTGGCGCTGTTCCGCGGGCAGGGCGGCGATGCGGGTGTCCAGGTCTTGCAGCATCACGCGGTCCAGGCACTCGCCGCCGGGGCACAGGGCGGGGTCGGGCGTCGGGCTTTTTGGCGCGCTGGTGAGGGTCTCGCCAATGCGGTCGCACACGCCTTTGCAGCCGGACTGGTTGTCCACCCACAGCACGGCCAGGCCTGCGTGGTGCAGCACGTCGATGAGGCTTTCAAAGTTGGCAGCGCGCGCTTCATAGCCCGTGCGGCCCAGGTGCGAGAACATGCAGGGCACCGATGCTGCGGTGCTGGTGCCGCAAGACCACGCATTGCGGGCGCTGACGAGGTCCGTGCGGGCCGCGAGCAGCGGTGTGGTGTTGCGCTCATAGCCGTTGATGCCGAAGTTGCCGCTGCGGCCGGTTTCGCCCAGCACCAGCACCAGCAGCGGGGGCTTGGCCTGGCCCGCATAGCTGGCGCCCAGCTGTGCATCGCGCCCCAGGGGCAGCAGCTTGCTGGTGTCCATGCGCAGGGGCTTGGTGGCGATGTTGCCCAGCGCGTACACGCTGTTGAGCGGGTTGATCAGGTAGCGCAGCTTGGTGTGGTTGCGCATGGTCGATGCAAAGTCCTGGAACACCAGCAGCAGGCACACCACGATGACGGCGATGGCGCCCGCCAGCAGCAGCCCGTTGTGCGCCGCGTGGCGCAGGGTGCTCAGCCGCAACACGGGGCGGCGCAGCAGCCACCACAGCGGTGGCACGGCCAGCGCCAGTACGGTGGCCAGCATGCGCCAGTTGAGCAGGTCACCCGCCTCTTTGACGTCGGTTTGCAGCACGTTGGTGAGCATGCTGGCGTCAATGGCGACGCCGTAGGCCAGCATGAAATACGCGCCAAACGCAGCCATCACCACCAGCACGGCGGCGGCGGGCTTGAGCGTCCAGCGCCAGGCCAGCAGGCTCAGCAGTGCGGCATTGCCCGCTGCCACGATGAGCGCAAACGCGATGGCAAAGCCCCAGCCGCGCAGGCTGCCCTGGCCCGGCAACTGCGCCACCTCGCGCCACAGCGGCACATTGCAGGCCGTGGCCAGCCAGGTGCTGATGAGCACCACAACCCAGGCGGGGTGCAGGTGGCGTGTTGCGGTGGAAACGGGCCGGGGCGCGGTGCCCGTGGCCAGGTGGGGAAGCAGCAGGCGCTGCAGTATCAAAGGCATGGGGCGCACTGTGGCGCCCGAGGCTTAAGGCCGCATTAACGTGCGGACGGCGGCAGCAGGTTTCTGGCGTGGTGCGCCAGGTGGTCGGCCATGAAGGTTTGAATGAAGTAGTAGCCGTGGTCGTAGCCCGCGTGGCGGCGCAGACTGAGCGGCTGGCCGATGGCCTGGCACGCAGCTTCGAACAGGTGTGGGTGCAGTTGGTCGGCCAGAAACTTGTCGGACAGGCCTTGGTCGATGAGGATGCCCGCAGGGTACGGCGCGACCGGCTGGTGCTGCATGAGCACCGTGGCGTCGTGCTCGATCCAGCCCGTGCGGTCAGCGCCCAGGTAGCCCGTGAAGGCTTTCTCACCCCATGGGCACTGGGTGGGCGCGCAGATGGGGGCAAAGGCCGACAGGCTCTGGAACCGGCCCGGATGGCGCAGCGCCAGCGTGAGCGCGCCATGCCCGCCCATCGAGTGGCCGGTGATGCCCAGGCGGGTGCCGTCGATGGGCAACTGGGCTGAGACCAGCGGCAGCAGCTCTTTCAGGAGGTAGCTCTCCATGCGCCAGTGGGTGCGCCACGGCGCCTGCGTGGCGTCCAGATAAAAGCCTGCGCCCACGCCAAAGTCCCAGCTCTCGGCCTCGCCCGGCGCATTGGCTCCGCGCGGGCTGGTGTCGGGCGCGATGAGGGCCAGGCCCAGTTCGGCCGCCAGGCGCTGGGCGCCGGCCTTGACCATGAAGGTTTCTTCCGTGCAGGTCAGCCCCGCCAGGAAGAGCAGGGCGGGCACGGGCCCTTGCTTCGCTTGCGCGGGAAGGAACACCGAAAACTTCATGGGCAGCCCGATCTCGGAGGAGGCGTGCTGGTAGAAGCGCTGCTCGCCGCCAAAGCAGGCGTGGGTGCTGAGGAGTTCCAGGGAGATGGTCATGGTGGATGCTCTGAAAATAATAGCTGCTAGCGCTTGATGGATAAGCGCTGGAGGTATTTTTTTGCTTGAATTGAAAACTGACCTTAGACCGAGCCCGTTTGCCCTGAGCTTATCGAAGGGTTGGTGGCAAGGCGTGCCATGGCTTCGACAGGCTCAGCCCGAAGGGGTAACGGGGCGTTCGGGCGTATCAAACGTTGGCTGCTCTGCAGGGCTCAGGCCACCGCGTATTTAACGACGGAGCGTATCGACTTGCCTTCGTGCATCAAATCAAACGCTTCGTTGATGTCCTTGAGGCCCATGGTGTGCGTGACAAACGGCGCCAGCTGGATCTTGCCCGCCATCGCGTCTTCGACCATGCCGGGCAACTCGCTGCGGCCCTTGACGCCGCCGAATGCCGTGCCCATCCACTTGCGGCCGGTGACGAGCTGGAAGGGGCGGGTGCTGATCTCTTGCCCCGCACCGGCCACGCCGATGATGACCGACTGGCCCCAGCCGCGGTGCGCGCATTCGAGGGCGGCGCGCATCACGTTGACGTTGCCGATGCACTCAAAGCTGTGGTCCACGCCCCAGGTTGTCATCTCCACGATGACCTGCTGGATCGGCTTGTCATGGTCCTTGGGGTTCACGCAGTCGGTGGCGCCAAAGGTGCGGGCCAGATCGAACTTGGAGGGGTTGGTGTCCACGGCAATGATGCGCCCAGCCTTGGCCAGCTTGGCGCCTTGAATGACCGCCAGGCCGATGCCGCCCAGGCCGAACACGGCGACCGTATCGCCCTCTTGCACCTTTGCGGTGTTCTTGACGGCGCCCAGGCCCGTGGTCACGCCGCAGCCCAGCAGGCAGACCTGCTCGGGGTTGGCATCAGGGTTGACCTTGGCGAGCGACACCTCGGCCACCACGGTGTATTCGCTGAAGGTGCTGCAGCCCATGTAGTGGTAGATGGGCTGGCCATTGTAGGAAAAGCGCGTGGTGCCGTCGGGCATCACACCCTTACCCTGTGTGGCGCGCACGCTCACGCACAGGTTGGTCTTGCCGCTCTTGCAGAACAGGCACTCGCCACATTCGGCGGTGTAGAGCGGGATCACATGGTCGCCGGGCTTCACGCTGGTCACGCCTTCGCCCACCTCCACCACGATGCCCGCGCCTTCATGGCCCAGCACCACGGGGAACAGTCCTTCGGGGTCGTCACCGCTCAGGGTGAAGGCGTCGGTGTGGCACACACCGGTGTCGGTGATCTTGATGAGCACTTCGCCCTTCTTGGGCGGGGCGACGTCGATCTCGACGATCTGCAGGGGTTCTCCGGCTTTGAAGGCGACGGCGGCACGGGATTTCATGGGGTGTTCCTTTCGGTCAATCGGATGGGGACGGTCTATTTGAGGTAGGAGCGAAGCAACGCCA
Source organism: Acidovorax sp. sif0632 (assembly GCF_019218805.1). NCBI lineage: Bacteria > Pseudomonadati > Pseudomonadota > Betaproteobacteria > Burkholderiales > Comamonadaceae > Acidovorax > Acidovorax sp. sif0632. Next base: position 207,243 of record NZ_JAHUWW010000002.1, read on the forward strand.
GTGTTTCGTCAATGGCCTGCTGCGACGGTGCTGGTTTTTCCGCCAGCGTCTCGCGCACATGGCTGTCGAGCAGGTCGGCCATCAGTCCGTGCACGGCGCCCCGCATGGCCGCCAGCTGCTGCAGGATGGGGGCACAGTCGCTGCCCGCCTCCACCGCGCGTTCCAGCGCCTCGGCCTGGCCCTTGATGCGGCGCAGTCGGGTGATGGCGCGTTGCTTGTCTTCGGGGGTGTGGGGCATGGGTTTCGGGTGTGGGGTGCGGGGGCTGTCTTTGTACTGGGCGGCAGTATAAAAGATAACCCCATGCTGGTCGTGAGCTAGGTCGTCAAAAAACCTTTTAACTAGGGGGGAGTATGTGCATCCGGCACGTCTTGGCCTGTGTGGGGCGCCCATGAAAAAAGCCCGCAGGCACTGCCTGCGGGCTTCGGGAGGGGGTGGACGGCGCGCGGGGCGCCGTACCGGTCAACGCTTGGCCAGTGGTGGCACGTCGCGGCGCTCGGAGCCGGTGAACAGCTGGCGGGGGCGGCCGATCTTGTACTCGGGGTCGCCGATCATTTCGTTGAGCTGGGCGATCCAGCCCACGGTGCGGGCCAGGCTGAAGATGCCGGTGAACAGGTTCACAGGAATGCCGATGGCGCGCTGCACGATGCCGGAGTAGAAGTCCACGTTCGGGTAGAGCTTGCGCTGCACGAAGTAGTCGTCTTCCAGGGCGATCTTTTCCAGTTCCTTGGCCAGCTTGAACAGCGGGTCGTTTTCCAGGCCCAGCTCGGCCAGCACTTCATTGCAAGTCTCTTGCATGAGCTTGGCGCGGGGGTCGTAGTTCTTGTACACGCGGTGGCCAAAGCCCATGAGCTTGACGCCGGAGTTCTTGTCCTTGACCTGCTTGATGAAGTCGCCGATCTTTTCCACGCCGCCTTGGGCCTGGATGTCGTACAGCATGTTCAGCGCTGCTTCGTTGGCGCCGCCGTGGGCAGGGCCCCACAGGCAGGCCACGCCCGCCGCGATAGCCGCAAACGGGTTGGTGCCCGACGAGCCGCACAGGCGCACGGTGGAGGTCGAAGCGTTCTGCTCGTGGTCTGCGTGCAGGATGAAGATGCGGTCGAGCGCGCGTTCCAGCACGGGGTTGACCTTGTACTCTTCGCAGGGTGTGCCGAACATCATGCGCAGGAAGTTGCCTGCATACGAGAGGTTGTTCTGCGGGTACATGTAAGGCTGGCCCATGCCGTACTTGTAGGCCATGGCGACCAGCGTGGGCATCTTGGCGATCAGGCGGATGGCGGCGATCTCACGGTGCTGCGGATTGTTGATGTCCGTGCTGTCGTGGTAGAAGGCCGACAGGGCGCCCACCAGGCCGGTCAGCACGGCCATGGGGTGCGCGTCACGGCGGAAGCCACGCAGGAAGAACTGCATCTGCTCGTTGACCATGGTGTGGTTGGTCACGCGGCTCGTGAAGTCGGTCTTCTGCGCTGCGTTGGGCAGGTCACCGTACAGCAGCAGGTGGCAGGTTTCCAGGAAGTCGCAGTTTTCAGCTAGCTGCTCAATGGGGTAGCCGCGGTACAGCAGTTCGCCCTTGTCGCCGTCAATGTAAGTGATGGCCGACTGGGTGGCTGCCGTTGACAGGAAGCCTGGGTCATAGGTGAACATGCCCGTCTGCGCATACAGCTTGCGGATGTCGATGACATCCGGGCCAATGGTGCCCTGGTAGACCGGCAGGTCCACGCTGGGACCGCCGTTACTGAACGACAGGGTGGCTTTGTTGTCAGCTAGCTTCATTGTTACTTTCCTTAGGTTTGCCGATGATCATCCGGTCTGGTGGGGCTGGGATCTTTTCAGAGCGAGAAAACCCGCTCGTCAGGTGCCCAGCACGGGGGTGCCGCCGCTTTCCCGCAGCATGCCCAGCACTTCATGCACCTCGGGCGCATCCAGCGTCTCACTGGGTTCCTTGCGGCAAAGCAGCAGGTCCAGGAGGTCGTTGTCGGCGAGGTCCATCAGGGCCGCAAGGCCCTGGGCGTGGCGCTGGTTCAGCTCAGGCTCGAAACGGGTGAAGAACTGTTCGATGAACAGATCGTTTTCCAGCAGGCCGCGCCGGCAGCGCCAGTGCAGCTTGCTGAGTTCGCGTTCCGTCAGCAGCGGCGAGGCTGCCGAGGGGGCGGTGGTGGCGGTTGCACCCATGGCGGTCCTGGGCCCCGGTCAGATGGCGCGACGCACCATCAGTTCCTTGATCTTGCCGATGGCCTTCGTGGGGTTCAGGCCCTTGGGGCACACGTCCACGCAGTTCATGATGGTGTGGCAACGGAACAGGCGGTACGGGTCTTCGAGGTTGTCGAGGCGCTGGCCGGTGGCGTCATCGCGGCTGTCGGCGATGAAGCGGTAGGCCTGCAGCAGTCCGGCAGGGCCCACGAACTTGTCGGGGTTCCACCAGAAGCTGGGACAGCTCGTGGAGCAGCTGGCACACAGGATGCACTCGTACAGGCCGTTGAGCTCTTCGCGCTCTTCGGGAGACTGCAGGCGCTCGCGGTCGGGTGGAATCTGCTCGTTGATCAGGTAGGGCTTGATCGAGTTGTACTGTTTGAAGAACTGCGTCATGTCCACGATCAGGTCGCGGATCACGGGCAGGCCGGGCAGGGGCTTGAGAACAATCGTGCCCTTCAGGGTATTCATGTTCGTCAGGCACGCCAGGCCGTTCTTGCCATTGATGTTCATCGCGTCGGAGCCACAGACGCCTTCGCGGCACGAACGGCGGAACGACAGCGTGGGGTCCTGCTCCTTGAGCTTCATCAGGGCGTCCAGCAGCATGCGTTCATGGCCGTCGAGTTCGATCTCGATGGTCTGCATGTAAGGCTTGGCGTCCTTGTCCGGGTCGTAGCGGTAGATTTGGAATGTGCGCTTTTGCATGGTTCTTCTCTCGTGGGGCTACTGTTTAGAACGTACGGACCTTGGGGGGCACGCTGTCCACCGTCAGGGGCTTGAGGTTGACCGGCTTGTAGGCGAGGCGGTTGCCTTCGCTGTACCACAGGGTGTGCTTCATCCACTCCTGGTCATTGCGGCCCAGGGGGAACTCGGCGTGGTCGGCAGGGTGCTCGTAGTCGTACACGGTGTGGGCGCCACGGCATTCCTTGCGGGCGGCGGCCGACACCATGGTGGCCTGCGCCACTTCGATCAGGTTGTCCACTTCCAGCGCTTCGATGCGGGCGGTGTTGAACACCTTGGACTTGTCCTTCAGCGTCACGTTGGCCACGCGGCTGCGGATCTCGGCGATCTTCTTGACGCCTTCGTCCATGCTGGCCTGGGTGCGGAACACGCCGGCATGCTGCTGCATGGTGGAGCGGATGTCACCTGCCAGGTTTTGCGCGTAGATGCCTTCGTTCGACTTGTCGAGCTGGTTCAAGCGTTCCAAGGTGCGGTCGGCCGCATCCTTGGGCAGGGGCTTGTGCTCCTTGTTCTTGTTGTTGAACTCGACGATGTGGCGGCCAGCGGCCTTGCCGAACACCAGCAGGTCCAGCAGCGAGTTGGTGCCCAGGCGGTTGGCGCCGTGCACCGACACGCAGGCGCACTCGCCCACGGCGTACAGGCCGTTGACCACTTCGTTGTTGATGCCGTTGGCTTGTGCAACCACCTGGCCGTTGATGTTGGTAGGCACGCCACCCATCTGGTAGTGGATGGTGGGCACCACAGGAATAGGTTCCTTGGTGATGTCCACGTTGGCGAAGTTGACTCCGATTTCGTACACCGAAGGCAGGCGTTTATGGATGGTGTCTGCACCCAGGTGGTCGAGCTTGAGCAGGATGTAGTCCTTGTTGGGACCGCAGCCGCGACCTTCCTTGATTTCCTGGTCCATGCAGCGGGACACGAAGTCGCGCGGGGCCAGGTCCTTCATGGTGGGCGCATAACGCTCCATGAAGCGCTCGCCGTTGCTGTTGAGCAAAATAGCGCCTTCGCCACGGCAGCCTTCGGTCAGCAGCACGCCGGCGCCGGCCACGCCCGTGGGGTGGAACTGCCAGAACTCCATGTCCTGCAGCGCAATGCCGGCACGTGCCGCCATGCCCAGGCCGTCACCGGTGTTGATGAAGGCGTTGGTCGATGCCGCAAAGATGCGACCTGCACCGCCGGTGGCCAGCAGCACGGTCTTGGCTTCCAGGATGTACAGGTCGCCGGTTTCCATTTCCAGGGCGGTCACGCCCACCACGTCACCGTCGGCGTCGCGGACCAGGTCCAGCGCCATCCATTCGACGAAGAAGTTGGTCTTGGCCTTCACGTTCTGCTGGTACAGCGTGTGCAGCATGGCGTGGCCAGTGCGGTCGGCAGCGGCGCAGGCGCGTTGCACGGGCTTTTCGCCATAGTTGGCGGTGTGGCCGCCGAAGGGGCGCTGGTAGATGGTGCCGTCGGGGTTGCGGTCGAACGGCATGCCGAAGTGCTCCAGCTCATACACCACCTTGGGGGCTTCGCGGCACATGAACTCGATGGCGTCCTGGTCGCCCAGCCAGTCGGAGCCCTTGATGGTGTCGTAGAAGTGGTAGTGCCAGTTGTCTTCGGACATGTTGCCCAGCGATGCGCTCACGCCGCCTTGTGCAGCCACGGTGTGCGAACGGGTGGGGAAAACCTTGGACAGCGAGGCCACGTTCAGGCCTGCGCGGGAGAGTTCAAGCGCGGCACGCATGCCGGAGCCGCCTGCGCCGACGATGACGACATCGAACTTGCGGCGGGTGATGTTAGCGTTGGTGTAGCTCATTATTTTTTGCCTTCAGTCGCGGGGATCAATCAGAGACGCCACAAAACCTGGATACCCCAGCCGGCACAGCCGACCAGCCAGACGATGCTGAACACCTGCAGTGCCAGGCGCAGGCCCACGGGCTTGATGTAGTCCATCAAGACTTCACGCAGGCCGATCCAGGCGTGCCAAGCCAGTGCAACGATCACGGAGAAGGTCAGCACCTTCATCCACTGGGCCGAGAAGATACCGGCCCATTTGTCGTAGCCGATGGGACCTTTGGAGAAGATCACCTGGGCCAGCAGTGCCAGGGTGAACAGGGCCATCAGGACTGCCGTGACGCGCTGGCTGAGCCAGTCGCGCAGGCCATAGTGGGCGCCGACGACGACGCGCTTGGAACCGTAATTGACGGACATGGGAATTTCCTCTCGTTCTTCGGCGGGCACTGCCTGGCAGCAGCCGCCGCTTTTTGGGGTTGATCGATCAGTACAGGCCGAAAAGCTTGGCGCCCAGCACCAGGGTCAGCGTGATGCTGATGGCCAGGACGGCAAAGGCCGAGGACTTGCCGAATTCCTTGTTCACGGCGCTGTGGCTCACATCCATCCACAGGTGGCGCAGGCCAGCGGTGAAGTGGTGCAGGTAGGCCCAGATCAGTGCCAGGGCCACCAGTTTGATGAACCAGCCGGGCACGAAGCCAATGCCGATGTTGAAAGCCGCCGAGAACCGGGCGAACGAGATTTCAGACGACACCGAGGTGTCGAACATCCAGATGATGAAGGGCAGCAGCAGGAACATGATCAGCCCGCTGCCGCGGTGCAGGATCGAAACCCACGCGGCAGGAGTCATGCGGTAGGTGGTCAGGTCCTTGAAGGCATTGATGTTGCGGAATTCAGGCCGTTTTTTGGCGAGTTCTGTCATGTTGTGTGCTTTCGTGGATGTAACTGCTTTGTAATTTGAAGATGCAAAGAACGCAAAATTCTATTGCAACGCAACAAGAAGGGTTTGCTCCAGCCCGAATGTTCTACGTTTCCGCTCAGTTGCCAGTGTGGTGTCAGCTCAGTTCGTTACGGTAATGGTGCGTGTCGGTCAGGTACAGGCCACGCCGTAACTCCATCGGAACGTCGTTGTAGGTGTAGGCGATGCGCTCCACGCTCAGCAGCGGCGTGGCCTGTGGGATCTGCAGCATCGCCGCCTGGTCGGCATCGGGCAGCACGGCACGTATTTTCTCCTCGGCACGTACCATGCGTACGCCGAAGTCGAGTTCAAACATGGCGTAAGTAGGGCCTTGGTAGTTGGCCAGTTGTTCGGCCGTCAGCCCTTTGAAAGCCTGGCCGGGCAGCCAGATGTCTTCCAGGATGGTAGGTACGCCTGCGAATGACAGGACTCGCCGCGCCTGGATCACCGGGTCGGCGCTGCGCAGTGCCAGCGCGCGCGCAACGTCAGCGCTGGCACGCACACGCCGACAATCGATCACCTTGCGCTGTGCAGGGCCCTCCACGCGGACGTCTCCCGTGTCGGGCATGAGCTTGAGAAAACGGTACTGCACATGCTGCTCGGCATGGGTGGCCACAAAGGTACCCTTGCCCTGGCGCCGCATCACGAGGTTTTCGGCCGCCAGCTCGTCAATGGCCTTGCGCACCGTGCCCTGGCTCACGCGAAAGCGTGCAGCCAGCTCCATCTCGCTGGGGATGGATTCGCCCGGTTTCCACTCGCCCTGTTGCAGACTTTGCAGGATGAGCCCTTTGATCTGCTGGTACAGCGGGCTGAACGCGGGCGTGGCAGAGCCCGTGCCTGCCAAAGGCTGCGCAGGGTTATCGGCGTTGAGCGGAAGCGAGGACATGGCGATCGGGAGAAGGGCAGGCCGCACACGAAGTGATACGCGGGCTGTGTCAGGGTGTTAATCATATCTTATATAAGACATAAGACAAATTGACCGAGGTGTCCAATCAGCGGTACACTCCAAGGCTGTTTTGCGGGGCACGGGCTGCTGGTAACAGGCGCTGGTGCTTGCGTTGCACTCACACCTGTTTTCCTCACTTCCCTGGAGTTTTCACCATGAGCAAGAAGCCTGTTCGCGTCGCCGTCACCGGTGCCGCTGGTCAAATTGGTTACGCCCTGCTGTTCCGCATCGCCTCCGGCGAAATGCTGGGCAAGGACCAGCCCGTCATCCTGCAATTGCTCGAAGTGCCTGTCGAAGGCCCCCAGAAGGCGCTCAAGGGCGTGATGATGGAACTGGACGATTGCGCGTTCCCCCTGCTGGTGGGCATGGAAGCCCACAGCGACCCCATGACCGCTTTCAAGGACGCCGACTACGCCCTGTTGGTCGGTTCGCGCCCCCGCGGCCCGGGCATGGAACGCGCCGAACTGCTGGCTGTCAACGGCGCCATCTTCACGGCACAGGGCAAGGCCCTGAATGCCGTGGCTTCGCGCAACGTGAAAGTGCTGGTCGTCGGCAACCCTGCCAACACCAACGCCTACATCGCCATGAAGTCGGCCCCCGACCTGCCACGCAAGAACTTCACCGCCATGCTGCGCCTGGACCACAACCGCGCTGCCAGCCAGATCGCTGCCAAGACCGGCAAGGCCGTGGCGGACATCGAAAAGCTGACCGTCTGGGGCAACCATTCGCCCACGATGTACGCCGACTACCGCTTCGCCACCATCAACGGTGAAAGCGTCGCCAAGATGATCAACGACCAGGAATGGAACGCCAACACTTTCCTGCCCACCGTGGGCAAGCGCGGCGCTGCCATCATCGAAGCGCGTGGCCTGTCGTCGGCTGCTTCGGCTGCCAACGCCGCCATCGACCACATGCGTGACTGGGCCCTGGGCACCAACGGCAAGTGGGTCACCATGGGCATTCCTTCGGACGGCCAGTACGGCATCCCCAAGGACACCATGTTCGGTTTCCCCGTGACGTGCGAAAACGGCGAGTACAAGATCGTTGAAGGTCTGGAAATCGACGCGTTCTCGCAAGAGCGCATCAACATCACGCTGGCTGAGCTGCAAGGCGAGCAAGACGGCGTCAAGCACCTGCTGTAAACCAGGTGAGCGCCATGCAGCCGACGCCACAGGCATCGGGCCTTCGGGCCGCCCGGGTCCCCGCGCAGGGGCAGGGCGCTGCGCCATCCCATCCACGCGATGTGTTGCTGGGCGCCCAGGCGCAGACAGGCTTCCTGCCGGTCTGTGACCACTACAGCGGCGTCGAAGCGCGCATGCGCAAGAGCCTGCAGCTGCAGGCCGAGATGACGCAGGAGTTCGGTACCTGCGTCTTTGATGTCACCCTCGATTGTGAAGACGGCGCCCCCGTCGGCCTTGAAGCCGACCACGCCCGGCTGGTTGCCCGTCTGGCCCTGGGCGCCGCACCCGGTGCCCGCGTGGCCGCCCGGGTCCACGCGGTGGACCACCCGGCATTCGCCAACGATGTCGCCACGATAGCGGGCGAAGCAGGCCATCGGCTCAGCCACATCATGGTTCCCAAGGTGGAATCTGTGGACGACGTACTGGCAGCGGAGCGTGCGCTGGAGAAAGCCTCTGCCGCCCCGGTACCGATCCATGTCCTCATCGAATCCCCTGCTGCGGTGCACCGTGCTTTTGAAATCGCAGCCCACCCGCGCGTGCAGAGCCTGAGTTTTGGCCTCATGGATTTTGTGTCGGCCCATGGTGGCGCCATCCCTGCGCATGGCATGACTTCGGCGGGGCAGTTTTCGCACCCACTGGTGGTGCGTGCCAAGCTGGAGATTGCCGCTGCCTGCCATGCCCACGGCAAGGTGCCATCGCACTGTGTGGTGACGGAGTTCGCCGATACGGTGGCCATGCAAGGCGCCGCCAGCCGTGCCGCGCGCGAGCTGGGCTATACCCGCATGTGGAGCATCCATCCCGCACAGATCCGACCCATCCTGCAGGCGTTTGCGCCTCAGCAGGATGACATCGAAGTTGCTTCAAAAATAATAGCTGCTGCCGCAGATTCTGATTGGGCTCCCATCAGCTTTGAAGGCACGTTGCACGACCGCGCCAGTTATCGCTTTTACTGGCAGGTGCTGGAGCGCGCCCACCGTACCGGGCGCACACTTCCTCTTGCCGTGCGCCATTGGTTTGGCGCGTCGGCCTCCGTTCCGTTGTGAACATTCCTGAATTTTTCCACGCAGGACCTCCCATGAAATCCTTTATCGCCTCTGCCCTGATGCTGCTGGCTCCAGCCCTCGTCCTGGCGCAAACCCCTGCCAAGACCGAAGCCAAACCCGAGACCAAGGCTGCCGCCAAACCTGCAGCAAAGCCCGCTGCCAAGTCCGATACGAAGTCTGCCAAGGCTGCGGACAAGGCGCCTGCCGCCAAGAAATCTTCGGTAGCCAAAACCGAAGGCACCAGCAGCCGCAGCCAGCTCAAGAGCGCGGCGAACCAGGTGGCCACCGGCATCATTGCTGCCGAAGCCGCGCTGTCCCCCGAAGAACTGGCCATTGCCGAACGTGTGCACGTGGGCCGCATTCCCTGCGAACTCGGTGCCTTTGTCACCGTGACCGCCGAGCCCGCGAGCCCAGGCCACTTCCATGTGGAAGGCAAGGGCTTCAAGTACTTCATGGCCCCCGTCGCTACCACCACGGGCACGGTGCGCCTGGAAGACCAGAAGGGTGGCGCCGTCTGGCTGCAGATCGCCAACAAGTCCATGCTGATGAACCAGAAGCTGGGTCAACGCCTGGCCGACGAATGCATGAGCCCGCAGCAGGTGGTGGTGGCCGAGGCCATCAAGAAAAACCCGCCCGTGAGTGTGCTGGAACCCCTGAAGTAAGCCCTTCACCAGTGCAGCGCCACAGAGCAGAAAACCGCACGACCCCGCGCATGCAGGCGCCCTGGCTATCGAAAAACGCCGCCGCGCTGCACGCCGCCCCACTTTAGAACGCAACCGGAGAAAAATGATGTTGAAAGCCTACCGTGACCACGTGGCCGAGCGCGCCGCCCTCGGCATCCCGCCCCTGCCGCTGACCGCCAAGCAGACGGGCGAGCTGATCGAGCTGCTCAAGAACCCCCCTGCGGGCGAAGAAGCCACGCTGGTGGACCTGATCACGCACCGCGTGCCTGCCGGTGTGGACGACGCCGCCAAGGTCAAGGCCAGCTACCTGGCTGCCGTGGCGCACGGTACTGAGGTGTGCACGCTGATTGGCCGCGAGCGCGCCACGCAGCTTTTGGGCACCATGCTGGGCGGCTACAACCTCACCCCCCTGATCGACCTGCTGGACGACGCTGCGGTGGCCTCCGTCGCCGCCGAAGCGCTCAAGAAGACGCTGCTCATGTTCGATCAGTTCCATGACGTCAAGGAAAAGGCCGACAAGGGCAACACCTTCGCCAAGGCCGTGCTGCAGAGCTGGGCCGATGCCGAGTGGTTCACCAGCCGCCCCGAAGTGCCCCAGAGCATCAAGCTTACCGTGCTCAAGGTCACTGGCGAAACCAACACCGACGACCTGTCGCCCGCACCTGACGCGTGGAGCCGCCCTGACATCCCGCTGCACGCGTTGGCCATGCTCAAGAACAAGCGCGACGGCATCACGCCCGAAGAAGACGGCAAGCGCGGCCCGGTGAAGTTCATCGAAGACCTGCGTGCGCGTGGCAACCTGGTGGCCTACGTGGGCGACGTGGTCGGCACGGGTTCGAGCCGCAAGTCCGCCACCAACAGCGTGCTGTGGTTCACGGGCGAAGACATCCCGTTCGTGCCCAACAAGCGCTTCGGCGGCGTGTGCCTGGGCAGCAAGATTGCGCCCATCTTCTACAACACCATGGAAGACGCTGGTGCACTGCCCATCGAACTGGACGTGAGCCAGATGCACATGGGCGACGAGATCGAACTGCTGCCCTACGCTGGCAAGGCGCTCAAGGACGGTAACGTGATTGCCGAATTCGAAGTTAAGAGCGAAGTCCTGTTCGACGAAGTGCGTGCCGGTGGCCGCATTCCGCTGATCATTGGCCGTGGCTTGACTGCCAAGGCCCGCGAAGCCCTGGGCCTGCCGCCTTCCACGCTGTTCCGCCTGCCGCAAGTGCCTGCCGCCACCGGCAAGGGTTTCACGCTGGCCCAGAAGATGGTCGGCCGCGCCTGCGGACTGCCCGAAGGCCTGGGTGTGGTGCCCGGCACCTACTGCGAACCCCGTATGACCTCGGTGGGCTCGCAGGACACCACCGGACCCATGACCCGCGACGAACTCAAGGACCTGGCCTGCCTGGGCTTCAGCTCCGATCTGGTGATGCAGTCCTTCTGCCACACGGCTGCGTACCCCAAGCCCGTGGACGTGAAGATGCACCACGAGCTGCCTGACTTCATCAGCACGCGCGGCGGCATCTCGCTCAAGCCTGGCGACGGCATCATCCACAGCTGGCTCAACCGCATGCTGCTGCCCGACACCGTGGGAACGGGCGGCGACTCGCACACGCGTTTCCCCATCGGCATCAGCTTCCCTGCAGGTTCGGGCCTGGTGGCATTCGCCGCAGCCACGGGCGTGATGCCCCTGGACATGCCTGAGTCGGTGCTGGTGCGCTTCAAGGGCCAGATGCAGCCCGGGGTCACGCTGCGTGACCTGGTGCACGCGATTCCGCTGTACGCCATCAAGCAAGGCCTGCTGACAGTGGCCAAGCAGGGCAAGAAGAACATCTTCTCGGGCCGCATCCTGGAAATCGAAGGCCTGCCTGACATGAAGGTCGAGCAAGCATTCGAACTGTCTGACGCCTCGGCCGAGCGCTCTGCCGCTGGCTGCACGGTGCGCCTGAACAAGGAACCCGTGATCGAGTACATCAACTCGAACATCGTGCTGCTCAAGAACATGATCGCCCAGGGCTATGCCGACGCGCGCACCATCGGCCGCCGCATCAAGGCCATGGAAGCCTGGCTGGCCAACCCCCAGCTGCTGGCACCTGATGAAGATGCCGAGTACGCGGCCGTCATCGAGATCGACCTGGCCGAGATCACCGAACCCATCGTGTGCTGCCCCAACGATCCCGACGACGCCAAGACGCTGTCGGACGTGGCGGGTGCTGCCATCGACGAAGTGTTCATCGGCTCGTGCATGACCAACATCGGCCACTTCCGTGCAGCCTCCAAGCTGCTCGAAGGCAAGAAGGACATCCCCGTCAAGCTGTGGATGGCCCCGCCCACGAAGATGGATGCACACCAGCTCACCGAAGAAGGCCACTACGGCGTGTTCGGCGCGGCCGGTGCCCGCATGGAAATGCCCGGCTGCTCGCTGTGCATGGGCAACCAGGCGCAGGTGAAGGAAGGCGCTACCGTGATGTCCACCAGCACGCGCAATTTCCCCAACCGTCTGGGCAAGAACACCAACGTATACCTGGGCTCGGCCGAACTCTCGGCCATCTGCTCCAAGCTGGGTCGCATTCCTTCCAAGGAAGAGTACCTGGCAGACATCGGTGTCATCAACCAGAACGGCGACAAGATCTACAAGTACATGAACTTCGACCAGATCGCCGAGTTCAAGGAAGTGGCAGACGGCGTGACCGCCTGATCCTTCCCCTCGGGGATGGATGGACCAGCAAAAAGCGGCTCTTCGGAGCCGCTTTTTTTTGGCGCTGGATGTTTGTTGCAAACCACGCAATCGCCAAGCCATGCCACGGTGTGTCACGCAATTGACGCGTGTTTGTCACGCAAATGTCATTATTTCGTCGCTATGCTCCAGCCATAAAAACAAAACGAAATGGGGGGACATCCATGGCAGGAGAGAAAAACAATGCCGACAAGACCAGCAGCGTAGGGGCACGCCTCGCGGCGCTGCTGATCAGCGCGGTCTTCGCTCTGGGGTTTGGGTTGGGCGGCTACCACGCCGGGCTCAAGCCCCTCGCCCGTACGCTCGATACTGCCCTGCAGGTGCGTGGCTGGCAGCCTGTGCAGGCCGAAGTCCTGTCGGCTGAACTCAAGACGCACCACAGCAGCGATGGCGCCACCTACGAAGTGCAGGCCCGCTACCGCTATCAGGTGGCGGGCAAGGCTTACGAAGGCACCCGCGTCGGCCTGGACGCGCGGGGCAACAGCGACAACATCGACGACTGGCCACGGCAGTGGGCGGGGCGTCTTCAGAGCGCGCAGGCACGAGGGCAGGGCATCACGGTCCTGGTCAATCCCCACGATCCGTCGCAGTCGCTTATCGATCCCTCCATCCGCTGGTCGCTGCAGATTTTCCGCATTCCGTTTGCCCTGGTTTTTACCTTGGTGGGGCTGGTGGCGGCCTGGTTCTTTCTGCACACCCTGCTGGGTCTGGCCAGGGCCGGTGGGGCATCGCCGGAAGCTGGCAGGGGTGGCCTGCAGCCGGGCTCGTCGCCCACCAGCTTGTTCGCGAAGGGCGCTTCCGGCACTTCGGTGGGTGCCATCTGGTTTTTCACCATCTTCTGGTGCGGTATTGCGTTCCCTATGGCGGCCTTGCTGTGGACCCAATCCAGCGCCCCCTGGTTTGCCAAGGCCTTCATCTCCCTCTTCGTGATGATCGGCCTGGGGCTGGTGGCCGTGTCGGTGCGCCATACCCACATGGCCTGGCGCTACGCGGGCGCAGAGCTGACCGCACTGCCCACAGTCCCGCGTGCGGGCCACCCGGTCGAGATGACACTGCTCCTGCCCGAGCGTGCCGCCGCCTACCAGCAGGGCCAGCAGCTGCAACTGCGCCTGGCCCAGTACCGGGTGGATGAATCGAGCTCCGGTTCGCCGGAGCGTTGTGTGGAGTCTTTCTCTGAAACCGCGCGTGTGCAGCCCACGGCCGATGGCGGACTGCGGCTGACAGCCCGTTTTGATCTGCCACCCGACGCGCCCCCGCACGGCGCGCAGCGCTCTGGTGAACGTGTGGACTGGCGGCTGGAGTTGCTGCGCACCCCGGGCGGGGACGTAGAGCTGACCTACGACGTGCCCGTACAGGCGGCCCCACAGGCGTTTGGCCACGAACAGGCCGATCGCTTTGACCGGCGCGCTATCTGGAAGAAAGTGACCCCCATCGCGCCCGGTGATCCGGCCCACGGAGAAGGAGAAGCGGGCGTGGATGGTGAGGGCGCCTTGCTCCTGCCCGCTTCCGTTACGCTGCTGGAGACCCCGCATGCGTGGCAGTTTGAATTCAGCCGTCGCGGCTGGCGCTGGGCTGCAGGCCTGGTGCTGGCGGGTCTTGTGGCGGAGGCCTTCGTGAACGGCCGTTTCGGCTCTGGCGGCATCGCATTGCCACCATTCTTTGTGGCCACCGGCGCCTGGTGGCTGCTGGTCGCCTTTGTCCTGCAGGCTGCCACCTGCCGCTGGACTCTGTCTGTGCGGGATGAGGGCATCACCGTGCGCCGCTACTCTGCGCTGTGGTCGCGGGCAGACGCCCTGCCCGGACAGGCCAGCCAGAGCCTGGTGCACAAGCTGCTGTATTCCACCGGCAGCGGCGCCAGCGAGACCCCTTATTTCGCTGTCTATGCGCGCGAGCGCGATGGCACCCTGGTTCGGTTGACCCCCGGCGTCAGTGGCGAAGGGGCTGCCACTGCGTTGGGCCAATCCATCGCGCGGGCCTGGTCGCACCGTCGGGGCCATTTCAGCCCTGGCGCACAGCGGCCTGCCCGCTCCGGGCATTCGCGCCCGGCCTGGGGATTGCTGCTGCTGGCAGTTGCTCTGGCCTGGTGGATCTGGGGGCCGTCCCTTGTCGGCCTGGTGCGCCCGGCTCTGCCTGGTCCATCCGCTGCGCCCGTCGCCGCCGCCGTACAGCCATCTGCGTCGTATTCTCCAGTGGATGACGCGCTGCTCGACGCGCAGGACGCCGGTGATGCCCAGGCCGTGGGCGCAGCCCTGGCAGCGGGCGCCAACCCCAATCTGCTCGCGCCCAGCGGCTCGTCCGTGCTCATGCTGGCGGCCCACCGGGGGCAGCTGGAGCACATCGAGTTGCTGTTGCAGGCTGGTGCCCAGCCCGACCTTCGCCAGACACACAAAGACAGCGAGCGTGGCGACACTGCGTTGTTGCGCGCCTTCTACGGCGGCCACCTCGCTGCCGCCCAACGTCTGGTGCAGGCCGGGGCCAGCCTGGCGGCCCGCAACCGGTGGGACTGGGGCCCAGCACACATGGCCGCGCAAAGTGGTTGTGTGCCTTGTTTGCAGTGGCTGGCCGAACAGGGGCAGCCCCTGGACGAGCCCGCGCCCGCAAGCCGGGGCGAGACGCCTGCGATGCTGGCTGCTGCCAAAGGGCGCATCCAGGCGCTGGAGTGGTTGGAGGTGCGGGGTGTGGACCTTTGGCGCAAAGACCCGCATGGCAAGAATGCGCTGGATTGGGCGCGGTTTGGAAAGCAGCAAGAGGCGGAGCACTGGCTGGTGCAGCGCCAGCGCTGATGTGAGGCCAGGCCTCAGGCGCAAAGGGTGTCTATGGATGGGCCGAGGCAGTTGATTGGCGCTTCACAGGGTTTTGCTATAAAAAATATAGCTAACAATGACGCCCTTTAAGCGCTAGCGGCCAATTCTTCTTGAAATATCGAGCCCTGGTTCCGGAGCCCGCCTAACGAACCTGTTTCTTTTCCAGCTTGCGGGTCAGGGTGCGGCGGTGCATGCCCAGGCGCCTTGCCGCTTCGGAGAGATTGAAGCCGGTTTCTGCCAGCACCTCGTTGATGCGCTCCCATTCCAGCGTCTTGATGGAACTGGAGCGGTTGGTCAGCTCCACTTCGGTGTTGCCCGCCTTCAGGCCAAACGCGGCCTCGATGTCGTCGGTATTGGACGGCTTGGCGAGGTAGTGGCAGGCGCCCAGTTTCACCGCCTCCACGGCGGTGGCGATGCTGGCAAAGCCGGTGAGCACCACGATCAGCATGTCTTCGCTGGCGGCATGCAGCTTTTGCACGCAGGCCAAGCCTGAGGCTTCGCCCTTGAGTTTGAGGTCCACCACCGCAAAGCCGGGCGTGTGTTGTGCGAGCAGGGTTTCGACCTCGGGCAGGCTGGCAACCTGCAGCACGCGGTAGCCGCGCCGTTCGAAAGAACGGGCGAGCGTGCGGGCAAAGGCCTCGTCGTCTTCCACGATGAGCAGCAGTGGTTGCGCTTGTTCTCGTTCTTCGTCGTCGGTAGGGCTCATGGCTTCAGGCTTTGGCTTCAGGCAGTGCGATCGCCGCCAGTGGCAGTTCGATGGTTACTTCGGCACCCCCTTCGGGGCGGTTGCGTGCCGCCACGCTGCCACCCAGCGTGCGTGCCACGTTGAGCACAAGGTACAGGCCCAGCCCACCGCCCGGGCGGTTTTTGGAGGACTGGTAGGGCGTGCCCAGCTTGGCCAGCATGTCGGGGGCAAAGCCCGGCCCTGCGTCGGTCACCGTGATGCGCAGTGCATCGGCGTTGCGGGTGACGGCCAGGCGCACCCAGCCGGGCGAGGCGTCGCGTGCATTGTCCAGCACATTGAAAACCATCTGCTGGAGCGTGGTGTCAGACACCATGGGCGTATCCGCGCCAAAGTCGTTGTCGTAGATGAACTGCGGCATCGACCGGGTGCTGCGCCATTCTTCTGCCAGGGCATCCACAAAAGTGCGCACGGTGGTCTGCATGGAGGCTTCGCCGCGTGTCTCTCCGGCCGAAAGCAGGATGCCGCTCACGATGCTCTTGCAGCGCTGCACCTGGGCCTGCATTTCGTCGATGTCTTCCTTCAGCGCTGGGTAGGCCGCCAGCTGCTTGTCGTGCTGCCAGTCCCCCAGGATCACGGCCAGCGTGGACAGCGGCGTGCCCAGCTCGTGGGCCGCGCCTGAGGCCAGCAGGCCCATGCGCACGATGTGCTCTTCTTCCACGCGACGGCGGCGTGCTGCGGCCAGGCGCGCATCGCGTTCACGCAGGTTCAGGTTGATGCGGGTGATGAAGACCACCACCAGCGTGGCGTTGAGCACAAAGCACACCAGCAACCCGATCACGTAAAGGCTCGACAGGCCCTGGTGCAGGTCCTGCGGCAACTCCAGGGGCAGATGGTGTGTGGCCAGCACGCCAAAACACAGCAGCGTGATGATCACGATGGACCAGATGTAGGCGCCGCGCAGCAGCACGGCCCCCAGCGTGATCTGCAGCAGGTACAGGAAGACGAACGGATTGCTGGTGCCTCCGCTCAGGTACAGCTGCACTGTGAGCACGGCCACATCGATCAGCAGGGCCAGAAAAAGCTCCACATTGCGCACCACCACACCGGTGCGCAGCCGCAGCAGGCTCACCACGTTGAACACCGCCAGGCAGCCCACCACCAGCAGCATCTCGCGCACAGGCAGCGTGAGGTTCAGGCTGTAGTGCGCCATCTCGATGGTGAACACCTGGCCGACCACGGCAATCCAGCGCAGCTCGATCAGCTGCTGCAGGTTCTTGATGCCTGCGGCGGCATTGGCCGAGCGTGCGTTGCGCTGCGGCGCGGCGGTCGCAGTATCAGGACGAAGAGGTGTCATCAGGGGCGAAGGTGGTGGCAGGGCGCGCAAAGCCGCGCAGGCGGCGCTCGTAGCGTGCCACATACCAGCCAGCACCCGCAACCATGAGGGCCAGACCGTACCAGGTCAGTGCGTAGACCAGGTGGCTGTTGTGGAAACGGATCACCGTCATGCCAGCGCGCGGCCAACTGGTGTCCGCTGCCGGGGGAGCAGCGGCGCCAGGTGCGGGAGGAAACCCCGCATCGATGAAGAAGGGGGCAGTCTCGGGCAACTGCAGCCAATGGCCGATGGCCGTAATGTCGCGCGAGTACCAGCGCTGCTCAGCCGGGGCATTGGTGCGCAGAAAACCACCGTCAGGCTCGCTCATGCGCAGCAGGCCCTGGACAGTCGCGGTGGTGGAAGTAGGGGGGATGGAGGCGGGCATAGGCTTTGCCAGCCATTGGGCGCGCTGCTCCTGCGGCACAAAACCCCGGTTCACCAGCACCTGCGCGCCATCATCCAGCTGCAAGGGCGTCATCACCCAGAAGCCCGAGCCCAGCTCGGTCAGGGCCTGGGTAAGCACGGTTTTCTCGGGCAGCCACCGGCCCTGCGCGGTGACGGGCAGGTATTCGTGGCTGGCTGCACTCACCTGGGGCCACTCTGGGCGGGAGGGCAGGGGTACAGGAGCAGCGTGCACGCGTTGATCGACGCGCTCGATCAACGCGAGCTTCCATGCGCGGCGCTGCACCTGCCAGGTACCCAGCGCGATAAAGCCCAAAAACAAGGCGATGCCCACCACTGCGAGCACCGCCTGGCGAAGCCGCCAGGCCTGGGGGGCCGGGGCTGTGGGATGGGACGGCATCAGGGCGTCGAGTGGCCCGGCGCCTCATGCGTTGGGGGCGTGGGGGTGGGGTGCTCGGGCATCATGTTCGCGTTCATGTGGAACATGACCCACAGCGTGCCCGCAATGGCGATGGCCACAAACACCACCGTGAAGATGGTGGACAGCATGGTCCAGCCGCCTTCGACCTTGCCGTTCATGTGCAGGAAATACACCATGTGCACCAGGATCTGGATCACGGCGAAGCCGCCCAGCACCAGCACGGCGGTGTTGCGGTCGGCGATGACCTTGGCCATGACGAGCCAGAAGGGAATGGCCGTGAGGATGACCGAGAGCACGAAGCCGATCGTGTAGTCGCGCAGGCTGCTGTGCGGTTCCGCGTCGCCGTGGTGGTCGTGGCCGCCATGGTCATGCGCGCCGTGTGCGTGTGTTGTGTGTTGTGCGCTCATAGTTACAGCACTCCCATCAGGTACACAAAGGTGAAGACGCCAATCCAGACCACGTCCAGAAAGTGCCAGAACATCGACAGGCACATCAGGCGGCGGGTGTTGGCAGGGATCAGGCCGTGTTTGCCGATCTGCACCATCAGCACCACCAGCCAGATCAGACCAAAGGTCACGTGCAGGCCGTGGGTGCCCACCAGCGTGAAGAAGGCTGACAGGAAGGCGCTGCGCTGGGGCGTGGCACCCTGGTGGATCAGGTGGGCAAACTCATAGAGTTCGAGGCCCAGGAAGCACAGGCCGAAGAAGCCGGTGACGGCCAGCCACAGCAGCGTGCCTTTCACATCCTTTTGCTGCTTGCGCAGCATGGCAAAGCCAAAGGTGATGGACGACAGCAGCAGGAAGGCCGTGTTGATGGCCACCAGCGTCAGGTCAAACAGCTGCGCGCCCGTGGGGCCAGCCGCATAGCTGCGGCCCAGCACACCATAGGTGGCAAACAGGGCGGCAAAGATGAGGCAGTCGCTCATCAGGTAGAGCCAGAAGCCCAGTGCGGTGCCGTTTTCGGGATGGGGCTCGTGCGCAAGGTGGTAGTCGCGCGGGGCCAGGGCGCCTGCGGCGGCGCCAGCGTTGAGGCGGAGTTCAGACATGGCGTGCCAGTTGGAGTGTGCGGGCTTCTTCGGTGGCGGCGACTTGGGACGCCGGGATGTAGAAGTCACGCTTGTAGTTGAACGTGTGGATGATCGAAGCCAGCAGCAGCGCCGCGAACGAAACGCCCGCAAGCAGCCACATGTGCCAGATCAGCGCGAAGCCAAAGACCAGCGACAAGGCCGAGATGACCGCGCCCGAGCCGGTGTTGGCAGGCATGTGGATGGGCGCAAAGCCGCCGAGCGGGCGCTTGTACCCATGCTTCTTCATGTCCCACCACGCATCGATTTCATGCACGACAGGGGTGAAGGCAAAGTTGTAGTCGGGCGGGGGCGACGAGGTGGCCCATTCGAGCGTGCGCGCATCCCACGGGTCGCCCGTGTGGTCGCGCAGCTGGTCGCGCTTGAGGTAGCTCACCACGATCTGGATCAGGAAGCAGGCGATGCCCGCAGCAATCATTGCGGCGCCGATGGCGGCGATCACGAACCAGATCTGCAGCGACGGGTCTTCAAAATGGTTGGCACGGCGCGTGACACCCATCAGGCCCAGCACATACAGCGGGCCGAACGCCACCCAGAAGCCCACCACCCACAGCCAGAAGGAGCGCACGCCCCAGGTGCGGTCGAGCTTGTAGCCAAAGGCCTTGGGATACCAGTAGTTGATGCCGGCGAACAGCCCGAACAGCACACCACCGATGATCACGTTGTGGAAGTGGGCGATCAGGAACAGGCTGTTGTGCAGCACGAAGTCGGCCGGGGGCACGGCCAGCAGCACGCCGGTCATGCCGCCAATGGCAAAGGTCACCATGAAGGCCACGGTCCACATCATGGGCAGCTCGAAGCGGATGCGGCCCTTGTACATGGTGAACAGCCAGTTGAAGATCTTCGCGCCTGTGGGGATCGAGATGATCATCGTGGTGATGCCAAAGAAGGTATTCACGCTCGCACCCGAGCCCATGGTGAAGAAGTGGTGCAGCCACACCAGGTACGACAGGATGGTGATCACCACCGTGGCGTAGACCATGGAGGTGTAGCCGAACAGCCGCTTCTTGCAGAACGTGGCCACCACTTCAGAGAAGATGCCGAAGCACGGCAGGATCAGGATGTAGACCTCGGGGTGGCCCCAGATCCAGATCAGGTTCACGTACAGCATGGCGTTGCCGCCCAGGTCGTTCGTGAAGAAGTTGGTGCCGACATAGCGGTCCAGCGACATCAGCACGAGCGCTGCCGTCAGCACCGGGAACGAGGCCACGATCAGCGCGTTGGTGCACAGGGCAGTCCAGGTGAAGACGGGCATGCGCATCAGGTTCATGCCGGGTGCGCGCATCTTGATGATGGTGACGATCAGGTTGATGCCCGAGAGCGTGGTGCCCACCCCCGCAATCTGCAGGGCCCAGATGTAGTAGTCGAGCCCCACGCCGGGGTCCTGCGCCCCCAGGTTGGACAGTGCCAGCCAGCCGGATGTGGAGAACTCGCCCAGGAACAGCGACACCATCACCAGGATCGCGCCTGCCGTGGTCATCCAGAAGCTGAAGTTGTTGAGGAACGGGAACGACACGTCGCGCGCGCCGATCTGCAGCGGCACGAGGTAGTTCATGAGGCCCGTGACCAGTGGCATCGCCACGAAGAAGATCATGATCACGCCGTGGGCGGTGAAGATCTGGTCATAGTGGTGCGGCGGCAGGTAGCCCATGTTGTCGCCAAAGGCCATGGCCTGCTGCAGGCGCATCATCACGGCGTCGGCAAAGCCGCGCAGCAGCATCACGAGGCCGAGGATCATGTACATGATGCCGATGCGCTTGTGGTCGATGCTGCAGATCCAGTCGCGCCACAGCGTGCCCCACAGGCGGAATTTGGTGATGGCGGCCATCACGGCCAGGCCACCCAGCACGGTGGCGACAAAGGTCCAGAGCACGATGGGCTCGTGCGCCATCGGTATGGAATCCCAGGTGATTCGGCCCAAGGCCCAATGGGATGCGGTATCAGGTGCGGAGGACATAAAGGTCTTTGGAAGATGCCAACACCCGCTTGGCACGGGCGCTGACATGGCAAATCAAGGGCGGGTCATTGGGCGGAGTTGGCGCGCGGTGCGTGGCGGGCTTCCAGGCTGGCCACCACCTGGGCGGCGTTCTGCGAGGTGCATACGTCCTGCGGCAGATTCAGGCCCACGGCGCGCACATAGGCGTCACCGCCGTTCTCGTCGATGGCCATCATGTGGTGCATGCACATCTTGCCGTCTTCGACACAGCGGTTCAGTACCTTGTCATACAGGCCTTCTTCCACGCTGGCAAAGCGCTGCACGGGGTCGCGCTCGCTGGGCTTGGCCAGGTCCATGTAGGCCTGGCGTGTAAGTGGCTTGCCTTCGGACTTGGTCTTGGCCACCCACTGCGCGAAGTCGCTCTCGCTCAGGCCATGGAACTTGAACGTCATGCCCGAGAAGCCAGCGCCGCTGTAGTGCGAGGACATGCCCTTGTACACGCCCGGTTGGTTGATCACGGCGTTCAGCTCGGTCTGCATGCCGGGCATCGCGTAGATCATGCCGGCGAGGTCGGGCACGTAAAACGCGTTCATCGTGGACGTGGCCGTGAGCTTGAACAGGATGGGGCGGTCCACCGGCGCAGCCAGTTCATTCACGGTGGCAATGCCCAGCTCAGGGTAGAAGAACAGCCACTTCCAGTCCATGGCCACCACCTGCACTTCCATGGGGGTGGATTGGGCGTCCAGCGGTTTGCTGGCCGAGATGCGGTCCAGCGGGCGGTAGGGGTCGAGCTTGTGGGTGCCGATCCAGGTCAGGGCGCCGAGGGCGATGACGATCAAGAGCGGCACGGTCCAGATCACCAGCTCCAGCGTGGTGGAGTGGTGCCAGTCGGGGTCGTAGTCGGCCTCGGTGTTGGCAGTGTTGTTCTGGCGGTACTTCCAGGCAAACCACAGGGTGAGGGCAATCACCGGAACGATGATGATCAGCATCAGCAGCGTGGCCTGGATGACCATGTGGCCTTGCTGGGCCGCGATGTCGCCGGCGGGGTTGAGGACGACCGCCTTGCTGCAGCCAGCCAGGCTGCCCAGGGCGGCCATGGCGGCGAGCCAGACAGGCACGCGAGGTAAAGGTAGTTTGGACATGTGACAGGCGCAACCAAGGCGTTTAAGGGTAAACGCGGATAACGAAGTGCCGTCGAATGTAATAGCCCTAGCTTTTTTGTACATTGGACATTTTGTCCAAGGTCAAAGTAATGCGCCCCACTTTGGTGCATTTCCGGCCCCTGCGGTGTTGTCCTGCACACGGCATAGTGAAACCGCACTTGTCCCAGATCAAACTTGCGTGTAGAACCAGAATGTCTTATCCAAACAACGACAAGGAGCCCTGTTCATGAGCAGCCCCGCCTCTGCCACTTACCCTGCGGCCGGCTTTGAAGAAAGCCCCGCCTCTCTCTCGCGGGCTGATACGCATGAAGACGTGACCCCCAGCGAAATTGCTGTGGGCGTGATCATCGGACGCTCGTCCGAGTATTTCGACTTCTTCGTTTTCGGGATCGCCTGCGTTCTCGTCTTCCCGTCATTCCTCTTTCCATTCCTCTCGCGCCTGGATGGCACGCTGATGGCGTTTGCGCTGCTGGCGGTCGCTTTTGTCGTGCGCCCGGTGGGCACGGCCATTTCCATGGCCATCCAGCGGCGCTGGGGCCGGGGCACCAAGCTGACCATTGCACTGTTCCTTCTGGGCGTGTGCACGGTGGGGATGGCGTTCTTGCCGGGCTACAAGGACGCGGGCCTGACTGCCGTGGTGGCGCTGCTGATCCTGCGCATTGGCCAGGGTCTGGCGCTCGGCGGTTCGTGGGACGGCCTGCCGTCGCTGCTGGCCATGTCGGCGCCCAAGGAACGGCGGGGCTGGTTTGCCATGATCGGGCAGTTGGGCGCGCCTGTCGGGTTTGTGCTGGCGGCGGGTCTGTTTGCCTATCTGTACAGCAGCCTCAGCGTGCAGGAATTTCTGGCCTGGGGCTGGCGTTATCCCTTCTTCGTGGCCTTTGCCGTGAACGTGGTGGCCCTGTTTGCCCGCCTGCGCCTGGTGGTGGGGCAGTCGTACGCCGAGCTGCTGCAAGAGCGTGAACTGCAGCCCGTGCCTGTGAGCCGTGTGATACGTGACGAAGGCAGCAATGTGGTACTGGGTGCTTTTGCCGCGCTGGCCAGCTTTGCGCTGTTCCACCTGGTCACGGTGTTCCCGCTGTCTTGGATCACGCTGTATTCGGACCAGCCGGTGACCCAGATTCTGGGCGTGCAGATCGTAGGCGCCTTTCTGGCAGCGGGGGCCATCATGGTGTCTGGCTGGCTGTCGGACCACCTGGGCCGCCGCAAGCTGCTGGGCGGCATGGCGGTGTTGATCGGCGTGTTTAGCTTCATGGCCCCCGTGCTGCTCAACTCGGGCGAGGTGGGCAGCACCATGTTCCTGCTGCTGGGTTTTGTGCTGCTGGGCTTGTCGTATGGCCAGGCTTCGGGCACGGTCACGGCCAATTTTTCGCCCCAATACCGCTACACGGGCGCCGCTCTCTCGGCAGACCTTGCCTGGATCATTGGCGCCGCGTTTGCACCGCTGGTGGCCCTGTACCTGTCGGCCCAGTTCGGGCTGCTGGCGGTCACGGTGTATTTGCTGTCGGGCGTAGCCTGCACGCTGGGCGCGCTGAACCTGAATCGGCGCATGGAGCGCCGGGACCGGTAAGAAGCAGAGATTTGCTATTGTTTGTATAGCTGTTTGCGCTTGTCTACAAAGCGCTAGAGGCTAAAAATGCTCTAAAAAGAGCGCCCGGTACTACCGGGCGCTTTTTTTTGTGGAGGCTCAGTCCTGTGGCCTGAAGCCAATGGTCAGTGAAGGCGGCACGCGGCCATCCACATCGCGCGGCAGGGTCTCGGTCTTGTCCAGGGCACGGAGCACTGCGTCATCCCAGGCCTTGTTGCCGCTGGACTGCACCAGGCGTTTGCCCACGATGGTGCCATCGGGCGAAAGGCGGACTTCCACCTCGGCGCGCGGGTTGCCTGAGATCGCGTCGGGGTACACGATGTTGGGCTTGACCTTGGCTGCAACCTTGCCGCCATAGCTGCCCGACGGACCAGCGCTGCGCTGGGCTGTGCCTGTGGCGTTCTCGCCGCCCGTGGCCCCCGCCAGGCCCTGGAGGCGGCGCAGGTTGGCTTCCCGCTGTTCTGCCAGCTGTTTGGCCTCCGCGTCGGCCTTGCGCTTGGCGGCTTCGTCCTCCTTGCGCTTGTCTTCGGCCAGCTTCTTTTGCTTGTCCTGCTCGGCCTTCTTCTGCTCAGCCAGCTGCTTTTCGCGCTGTTCCTTTTCTTTTTCCTTTTCCTTTTGCAGGCGTTCCTTCTTTTCCAGCTCCAGGCGGTCGCGGCGTTCGTCTTCCTTGCGCTCACGTTCGCGCTTTTCACGTTCCAGCTGCTGCTCGCGCGCCTTCTTCTCCTGCTCCAGGCGTTTTTTTTCGCGTTCGATGGCGATGTCCGCCTCGCGCGTGTCGGGCGGCTCCACGGCGCGGGGGGGCGGTGGTGGTGGCGGAGCGGGCGGACGCACTTCCGGGGGAGCGGGTGGTGGCGGCGGGGGCTCCACGGCGCGTGGTGCGGCCTGCTGGGGCACCGCAGCCCACAGTTCGGCCTCCACCGCAGGCTGGTCGGCGCTGTTCTTCCAGTTCACGCCCCAGGTGAGCGCACCGATGAGCACGACATGCACAAGCACCGCCAGTGAAATGGCGCGCAAGCGTGCCGGGGGGCGGGGCGGGGAAAACTGGTCGCGGTCGTTGTGGGCGTGCATGGGCTTCAGAGCGGCGGGCGTGCGTTCGGTTCAACCACCCTGTTTGACGGAAAGACCCACGCGTTGCACGCCCGCCTTTTGCAAGGCATCCATGGCCTTCACCACGTTTTCGTACTGCACGCCCTTGTCGGCGCTGATGACCACGGCACTGGCGCTGTCAGCACCCTGGGCCTTCTGCCAGCGGCTGGCTGCGTCGCCGATCTCGCGCTGGTTCAGACTGCGTGTGGCTTCGGGCGTCTTGAACTGCAGCGTGCCGTCCTTGTTGACGATGACCTGGGCCACCACCTTGGGCATGTTCTTGCCTTTGCCCACGCTGGGCACATCAACAACGCCCGGCGTCAGCATGGGCGCCGTCACCATAAAGATGATGAGCAGCACCAGCATGACGTCGATGAACGGGACCATGTTGATCTCGTTGATGGTGCGGCGGCCTCGACCGCGGGATGCCATGGCGGGCATGTGGGCCTCCGTGCTCAGTGGCCCGAGGCCGTATGGCCTGCGGGTGCGGGCTGGGCGCCCAGATTGCGCTGCAGGATGTTGGAGAACTCTTCGATGAAGGTCTCCTGGTGCGTGGCCACGCGGTCGATGTCGCGGGCAAAGCGGTTGTAGGCGATCACAGCGGGGATGGCGGCAAACAGGCCAATGGCGGTGGCCACCAGCGCTTCGGCAATGCCAGGCGCCACGGTGGCCAGCGTGACCTGCTCCATGCCCGCAAAGCCGGTGAACGCATGCATGATGCCCCACACGGTGCCAAACAGGCCTACGTACGGCGACACGGAGCCGACCGACGCCAGAAATGACAAGCTCGACTCCACAACATCCATCTCGCGCTGGAAGCTCGCGCGCATGGCGCGGCGTGCGCCGTCGAGCAGGGTGCCGGGGTCCACGATGCGGCGCTCACGCAGCTTCTGGTATTCACGCATGCCACTGGCAAAAATACGTTCCATGGGACCGGCCTGCTTGGCGTTTTGTGCGGCACTGGCGTACAGGTCGTTCAGGCTGGTGCCCGACCAGAACTCGCGCTCGAAATCCTCATTGAGCGCTTTCACGCGCTTGAGCGAAAACAGCTTGCGGAAGATGGCTGCCCAACTGGCGACGGAGACGCCCAGCAGCAGCAGCATCACGAGTTGCACCACCCAGCTGGCGTGCAGCACCAGGGTGATGATGGACATGTCTTGGGAGTTCATGGTGAGAGTTGTTCCAGCAGGGTGTTCGGAATTCTTGCGGGGCGCATGGTGGCAGCATCAACCCATCCGATGCGGATGGTGCCTTCGCTTAGCAACAAAGGGGCTTGTTCGGTCATCTGCTCTGGTTTCAGGAGCGCGCGCTGCACTATTGTCAACGATGCGCGGCCCGAGGCCTGCAGGGCGGCGGTAACAATCAGTTCATCGTCCAGCCGTGCAGGCCGGTGGTAGCGAAGCTGGGCATCGGTTACGACAAACATGCCCCCGGTTTGTTCCCGCAATCGCTGCTGACCCACGCCCAGCGACCGCAGCCATTCGGTGCGAGCGCGCTCGAAGAACTTGAGGTAGTTGGCATAGAACACGATGCCGCCGGCATCGGTGTCCTCCCAATACACGCGGATGGGGAACTCGAATGCCATCGCGCGTTACCCCAGCACGCTGCGCAGCCGCGCCACAGACTCTTGGAGTTGCGCCATGGAGTTGGCGGTGGAAAAGCGCACAAACCGTTCTGGCTCGGCCGTGCCGAAGTCACGCCCTGGCGTCACGGCGATGTGCGCACGGCGCATCAGCTCAAAAGCAAAGTCCCAGCTGCCGCTGACACCCAGGCGCTCGGCGGCCTGCGTGCAGTCCGCCCAGGCGTAGAAGGCACCGTCGGGCATCACCGGCACCGAAAGGCCCATGGACTGCAGGGCGGGGATAAAGAAGTCGCGCCGGGCCTTGAACTCGGCGCGGCGGCGTTCGTATTCAGCAATGCTCTCTGCCTCGAAGCAGGCCAGCGCCGCGTGTTGCGACACGGTGCTGGCGCAGATGAACAGGTTCTGCGCCAGGCGCTCGACCACCGGCACCATGGCTTCGGGCACTACCATCCAGCCCAGGCGCCAGCCGGTCATGTTGAAGTATTTGCTGAAGCTGTTGATGCTGATGATGTTGTCGTCGATGGCCAGTGCGGTGTGGCCAAACTCTTCCTCGTACGACAGGCCCAGGTAGATCTCGTCGATCATCGTGATGCCGTCATGCGCGCGGACCACTTCGTGGATTCGGCGCAGCTCACCGGGCGCGATGGAAGTGCCGGTGGGGTTGGACGGCGATGCGAGCAGCACACCCCGCGTCTTGTCCGTCCAGGCCGCACGCACCTTGTCGGCGCTCAGCTGGTAGCGTTCTGCGGCCGTGGTGGGCAGCAGCACGGCCTTGCCCTCGGCGGCGCTCACGAAGTGGCGGTTGCAGGGGTAGCTGGGGTCGGGCATCAGGATCTCGTCGCCCGACTCGATCAGCGCCAGGCACGCCAGCTGCAGCGCGGCCGAAGCACCGGCCGTGACCACGATGCGGCGTGCAGGCACATTGACGCCAAAGCGGCTCTGATACCAGCCGCTGATGCGCTCGCGCAGCGCATCCAGCCCCAGCGCGTTGGTGTACTGCGTAGCGCCGCTGTGCACGGCGCGCGCGGCGGCCTCTTGCACCAGGGGCGGCGCGGTGAAGTCCGGCTCGCCGATGTTCAGGAAGATCATCGGCTCGCGCGTGCCCGCCACCTCGCGGGCCAGGGCCTGCGCGGCCTTGGCGACCTCCATCACATAGAACGGTTCGATGCGCTCAGCGCGCGTGGAAAACTTCATGGGAAGGTGTCCTGCCCGTGCGGGTCGGGTGTTGCTCGGAAACTCAAGAAAGAAGGCCCCGTGCGTGGCAGTGGGTTGCACGCGCGGGAGCCTTTCGGCGGGGGGCGCTCAGGCTTCGTCGGCGGGCGCGCCAGGCATTGCGCCCGGGGCCTTGTCGGCCGCCACTTCCAGCGCACGCAGCTTGGGGGCCAGGCCGTTGAGCACGGCGTTCACGTACTTGTGGCCGTCGGTGCCGCCAAACTCTTTGGCAAGCTCAATGCACTCGTTGAGCACCACACGCCATGGCACGTCCAGGCAGTGCTGAAACTCGTACACGCCGATCCACATCACTGCATGCTCGATGGGCGAGATCTCGGCCATCTTGCGGTCCAGCAGCGGGGTGATCAGCGCGTCCAGGTCGGCGGCGGTGTTGATGCAGCCGTGCAGCAGTGCGTCGTAGTGCACCGAATCGGCCTTGTGAAAGCCCGCCAGGTCGCGGGTGAACGCGTCGATGGCGTGTGCATCGTTCCCGCCCACCAGGTGCTGGTATAGCGCCTGCAGCGCGAATTCGCGCGCGCGGCTGCGGTTGGACTTGGAGGCTGCCTTGCGCGTGCCCGTGCTCTTGAGCCCGGTGCGGGCCTGCTTGGGCGGGCGTGCCGAGGACGGCGTGGGGGTGTTTTCGCTCATGACAGCTCGTCCAGCAGGTTGGCCATTTCCACCGCAACGCGGGCGGCATCGGTGCCTTTTTCGGTCTGGCGGGCGATGGCCTGCTCGACGTTTTCGGTGGTGATGATGGCGTTGGCAATCGGGATCTGGTAGTCCAGCGACAGGCGCGTGACGCCCGCGCCGGATTCGTTGGCCACCAGTTCGAAGTGGTAGGTCTCGCCACGGATGATGCAGCCCAGCGCGATCAGCGCGTCGAATTCATCGCTTTCGGCCATGGCCTGCAAGGCCACGGGCACCTCCAGTGCGCCGGGCACCAGCACGTGCTTGATGTTTTTCTCTTGCACGCCCAGCGCGAGCAACTCGGTGCGGCAGGCGGCCGCCAGCGTGTTGGTGATGCTCTCGTTGAAGCGGGCCTGCACGATGCCGATGTGCAATTTCTTGCCGTCCAGCTTGTCCGCTGTTCCTTTGTCTGCGCCAAACATGTTCTTTATTCCTTGGGGATGAAGCCGGTGATTTCGAGGCCGTAGCCGGCCATGCTGGGCATGCGGCGGGGCTGGCCCATCAGAGCCATCTTGTGTACGCCACATTCGCGCAGGATCTGCGCGCCCACGCCATAGGTGCGCAGGTCCATGCGGCCGCGTTCGGGGGCCTGCGCCGCGCGGGCGGTGC
This sequence comes from Acidovorax sp. sif0632, assembly GCF_019218805.1. Classification (NCBI taxonomy): domain Bacteria; kingdom Pseudomonadati; phylum Pseudomonadota; class Betaproteobacteria; order Burkholderiales; family Comamonadaceae; genus Acidovorax; species Acidovorax sp. sif0632. Next base: position 236,115 of record NZ_JAHUWW010000002.1, read on the forward strand.
CTTCAAACTGGGCCAGCAGCTGGGCGGCGCTTTCACCGCAGTTGAGCAGCACCGCCACGCCCTTGCCTTGCTTGACGAGGTATTGCAGGCTGGTATCGAGGCCCCACGAGTGCATGGAGCGGTTGACTTCGAGCGCGTCGAACACCGACAGGGGCTCGTGCACGCGCACAGGTACCACGTCGTCGGTGCTCCACTGGCCCTTGACCAGCGCCAGGTGCACGGCCTGGCTGGGTTTGTCGCGGAAGGCGTGGGCGGTAAATTCGCCGTAGGCCGTCTGCAGCGTGCGCGTGCCGACCTTTTCGACCAGCGACTCGTTGCGGCTGCGGTATTCGATGAGGTCGGCAATGGTGCCGATCTTGAGGCCGTGCTCGGCCGCAAACAGCTGCAGGTCGGGCAGGCGGGCCATGGTGCCGTCGTCCTTCATGATCTCGCAGATCACCGATGCGGGGCTGCAGCCTGCCATGGCGGCCAGGTCGCAACCGGCTTCGGTATGGCCTGCGCGCATGAGCACGCCGCCGTCCACCGCCTGCAGCGGGAAGATGTGGCCGGGTTGGACCAGGTCGGTGGGCTTGGAGTTGCGGTCCACCGCCACCTGCACGGTGCGGGCACGGTCGGCCGCCGAGATGCCGGTGGTCACACCCTCGGCCGCCTCGATGGAGACGGTGAACGCCGTGCTGTACACCGTGCCATTGCGCGCGGCCATGGGTGGCAGCTTGAGGAACTCGCAGCGCTCACGGCTCAATGTCAGGCAGATCAGGCCCCGGCCGAAGCGGGCCATGAAGTTGATGGCCTCGGGCGTCACGTGGTCGGCGGCCAGGACGAGGTCGCCTTCGTTTTCGCGGTCTTCTTCATCCACCAGGATGACGATGCGCCCGGCGCGCATCTCGGCCACGATGTCCTCGACGGGGGAGATCGGCACGGGGGTGAGGGGGGAGGTCATGGAAGGGCGGGCTTTCGGTGGGCCGCGCGGGTGGCGCGCACCGCACGCTGTCCGGCCACGACCCGGGCGGGTCGATTCCAAAGAGCGGGCAGTGCGGGGCTGGCCGCACGGTGCGGGAGCGCTCTGCGCCCCGAAAGTCGGGATTTTAGTTCACTTGGGGCGCGGCCAAGGCGGATCACGCAGTCGAGCGGCCGCCGTCATGCCCGGCCAGCGCGCCGGCCACGATCAAGCCGACCAGCAGCATCAGGGACAGCATCTTGACGCCGCTGGCCACCGTCAGCACTGTGGGCCAGTGGGCGAGGTGCATGTGCAGCGTGGCAAAGTTTTCCACGAGGTCCGACACCACGAGCGTGCCCATCGCCCAGTGTGCATGGCGCCAAAGGCCACCCAGGGCCCGGCCCTGCGGCACGGCCCGCGCGACCAACCGCCGCACGGCCCACGCCACCGGGTAGGCCAGCCACAGGGTGTAGCAGGCGAGCAGGGCCCAATCCAAGGCGATGACGCGGCGCACGCCCTCGGCGTTGCACATCACCTCCCAGCTGGCATGCCAGTGGGCCGACAGCTGAAAGCCCGTGGGCAGGATCTGCAGCCACAACGGCGCGGTATCCAGGTCGCAGGCGCGGTAGCCAGCGAGGGTGGTGATGGCGTATAGCACGGCTGTGGCGGCTGCCAGCGCTATGCCCATCCAGCGCCAGGGTTGCGTGCGCGGCACGGTGCTGGCGGGCACGGCGCCGCCCACCGGGCGGGCCGTGGGGTCGATGAAGTCGCTGGTCTCACGGCCACGGGCGTTCAGGCCGGTCCAGACCCAGTAGGGGCAGTCATACGCCTGGTCGTGCATGGCGGTGAGCGGGTCGCCGGGCTGCAGCCGGCTCTTGTCCACCCGCAAGCCGTGGGCAGCGGCTTCGTCCACCATCCAGGCCAGCGTGATGTTGGACAGCCCGTCGCGCGCGTACGAGCCGCCCACGTCGCTGTGCACGCCGCGGAACCAGCGCTGGTCGTAGCTGCGCCAGGGCTGCTCCTCGGCGGTGAAGTGCGGGTCTTCGTAGCGGCGGGGCGTGTACTTGCTGCGCGATTCATACAGCGACATGGCATGGCGCACGTGGGCAAAGCGCTTGCAGTCGAAGTCGGTGGAGTTGCTGATCTTGATGCTGCCCAGTCCGCCCAGGCCGATGGCCTCCACCGTGTCCCACACGCCCACGAAGTGCACCAGCGGCGTGCGGCCCAGCGAGAAGTTGTTGATCACGTCCTCCGCAAATTTCTCCCGGTCTTTGGTGCCAGCCTGGTTTTTGTGGCCGCGCGGCGCAAAGTAGGTGCGCACCAGCGTTTCGATGAGCGGCAGCCCCTCGGTGTGAATCAGGCCGTACATGTTGATCATCCCGGCCACCGACCGCGCCGTGAATGCGCCGCGCGAGAAGCCGAACAGGTAGATCCGGTCGCCCCGCTGGTAGGTATTGACGAGGAACCGGTAGGCCTCTGCGATGTTGGGGAACACGCCGTTGCCCAGTGCCAGACCTGCCAGTTGCCGCAGCTGGTTCTTGGCCTCGGACACGATGCCGTCCGCCGGGAACTCGTTGGTGGTGCCCACGCCGGGGTCGTAGTAAACGAGCTGGGTGGGCTCCTTGCCCGATGGGTCGTGGCCCTTGCCGAGCATGCGCAGCAGTTTGACCACGTTGGTGTCCTGCTGGTTGCCCAGAATGTTGCCGGTGCCGTCGAACAGCAGCACCAGGTTGCGGCCGGGCTTTTCGGCCCATTGCGCGTCCGCCGCGATGCACTGGGTCAGGATGTCCTCGCGGGTGGGGGGACGGTAAGCGGCGCGCGGTGGATTCGTGGCTACTGCGGCCGGTGTGGCAAATGCGTTCATGAAGTCCCCCCTCGCTCTGCAACCAATCATGACTGACGCAAACAGTGCTCAGGCAAGCGACACGCCCACGGCAAAGCCGGTTGCAGCATCCCGATTGGCGTAAGTCCTCAATGTATGTGCCGCAGATTCTGGGTGACTACTGCCGGGCATGGCAAGCAGGAAAGCGCCATTCGGGGGGGCGAGCCGGGGCTGGGGGCAGGCCCCTTCCGCCAACGTCAGATGCTTTGCGCTTGCAACCGCACGTCGCTTGCCGGGTAGGCCACGCAGGGCAGCACGCAGCCCTCGGCCTTTTCTTCGGCGGACAGGCCGGGCCACTCGATGGCATAACGCACTTCGCCTTCGATCAGCATGCCGAGGCAGGTGCGGCAGGTGCCGTTGCGGCAGGAGCTGGGCCAGTCGATGCCGCCTTGCTCCAGCGACAACAGCAGGGGCTGCTCGGGCCAGGCGTCACATTGCTGGCCGTCGGGCTCGACCTTGGCGATGAAAAAGGGGGCTGCGGTGGGTGTAGTCATGGGGTGCGTTTCTTCAAGCGTTGCGGGAGGCGTGTGTCCAAACCAGCAGCAGGTTGTTGGCGGGCATCGCATGCCGTGCGGCCAGTTGCAGGTCGGCCTGGGCGGCGACGGCGGCCACGTCTTCGATGCGGCGGATGCCCCAGTCGCCGTCTTGTGCGCGCAGGCTGGCGTCGAAAGACAGGTTGCCAGGCGCAGTGGGCACGCCATCTTCCAGATACGGGCCGTAGGTGACGAGGTGGCCGCCCGGCGTCAGGTGGCGGGCGGCGCATTGCATCAGCCCCGTGCAGCAGGCCCAGGGCGCGATGTGCAGCATGTTGGCGCAGTAGACCAGGTCGAACGACGCGGCGCCGAACGCCGGGCCTTCGCTGGGCCAGCGGTCATGCAGCACGTCCAGCCGCTGTGGCGCCCGCACGTTGCGGGCACCGGCCTGCTCGGCCCAGGCGGTGATCGATGCGAAGTGGGTGTTGTGCAGGTCTGTGGGCTGCCAGGTCCAGCCGGGCAGGGCGGTTGCAAAGTGCGCGGCGTGCTGGCCGGTGCCGCTGGCAATCTCCAGCGCGGCGCCGGTAGGTGGCAACAGGGCCAGCAGCTTCGCCAGGATGGGGCCCTGGTTGCGTTCGGCGGCGGGGCTGTGCTGGAGGGGGGCGGTGGTCACTGAGTATTTTGATATTTTTAGCCTCTAGCGCTTATCTGGTAGGCGCTAGTAGCTATGAAATAAAGAGCGCTTCGAAGAAGCCGACGGGGACTGTACCTCAGATGCTTTGTCCAGGCGGCGCTGCCTGTTTTTTAAGCGGCATAAGAAGTTTCCTTGTAAATCAATGACTTAAAACTGTCATACAAGGCTTGTTCAGAGTTATCCACAAGATTGTCCAGTCCGGGAAGGGATAACCGGGGGTTTTGGGGGCCGTTTGAGGGCGTTGACAGCGGGGGCGGATCGGGTTTTGTAATTGCCTGTTTTTTGAGCGTCATAAGGATATTCCTTGTAAATCAATCACTTAAAGCGTCCATACAAGGCTTATCCAAGGTTATCCACACCATTATCCAGTGCAGAACGGGATAACCATCGCCATGCTGTTCTGCATTGCCTAAAAATGAGGCAGTGCAGGGTGATTCTTTACAAATCAAGCACTTGGCGTTGTCATACAGGGCTTGTCAAAACTTATCCACATGATTGTCCAGTGCTGGCAGGGATAACCCGCAGGTGGTGGGCTCCGGGGTGTTCAGGGGGTGACCTTCACGCCCTTCCAGAACGCCACGCGGCCTTTGATTTCTTCGGCTTCGGGCTTGGGGTCGACGTAGAACCAGGCGGCGTCGGTGTTCATTTCGCCGTTGACCAGCAGCGACAGGTAGCTGGCCTGGCCCTTCCAGGCGCAGGTGGTCTTGTGGTTGCTGAAGGTGAAGTAGTCGCGGTGGAGTGCGCTTTCGGGGAAGTAGTGGTTGCCCTCCACCACCACGGTGTCGTCGCTTTCGGCAACTACTACGCCGTTCCAGACTGCTTTCATGGGAAATCCTTGGTAAAAATGGCCGCTGGCGCTTGATTTATAAGCGCTGTTAGCTATGAAATTGTGAGTAAAAGGGTGCCGCTGCGGCAGCAAGCCCCCGGAACGGGATTGCGAGGCCGATTATTCCCAATGCGCCGCAGCTGTGCACGGGCCTCTGGGAACGCAGGGTTTTAGGCGGATATGCCTTCATTTATTCAGTCGCCTGCGCAACCGGCGGCCAGCGCCGCGTGGCTTACAGTGCAGCGCGCGGTGCCCGCACATTGGGGATGGGCGCCAGAGGCGGTTTAGAGAGATGCGTTTCGTTTCTATTCCACTGATTGATGGACCAACCAAGACAACAGGACAGGAGAACCTTCACCATGGGTATTGATTTCAAAGGCCGTGTGGCGATCGTGACGGGCGCAGGCGGTGGCCTGGGCCGGCAGCATGCATTGGCTTTGGCAGCGCGCGGCGCCAAGGTGCTGGTCAACGACCTGGGCGGCGCGGTGGACGGCAGCGGCGGTACCGTGGGTGCGGCGCAGGCCGTGGTCGATGAAATCCGCGCTGCGGGCGGCGAGGCGCTGGCCAATGGCGCGTCGGTCACCGACTTTGCCGCGGTCGAGGCCATGGTGCAGCAGGCCATCGACGCCTGGGGCCGGGTGGACATCCTGGTCAACAACGCCGGCATCCTGCGCGACAAGTCGTTCGCCAAGATGAGCATGGACGACTTCCGCCTGGTGGTGGATGTGCACCTGATGGGCGCCGCCAACTGCTGCAAGGCCGTGTGGCCGCACATGGTGGCCCAGCAATATGGCCGCATCGTGATGACCACGTCGTCCACCGGCCTGTACGGCAACTTCGGCCAGGCCAACTATGGCGCGGCCAAGCTGGCCCAGGTGGGGCTGATGCAGACCCTGGCCATCGAGGGCGCCAAGTACAACATCCACGTGAACGCCCTGGCCCCCACGGCCGCCACGCGCATGACCGAGGGCCTGATGCCCCAGGAAGTGCTGGACGCCCTGAAGCCCGAGGCCGTGGTGCCCGCCATGCTGGTGCTGGCGCACGAAAGCGCGCCCACGCGCACCATCCTGTGTGCGGGTGCGGGCACGTTCGAGGCCGCCCACATCACCCTGACGCAGGGCGTTCATCTGGGCATTGGCGCTGATGTGCCCGAGCAACTGGCGGCCCACCTGGCCCAGGTGACGGACCGTGCCGGTGAGCAAGTACCACAAAGTGGCGCAGCCCAAGGAACCAACGAAGTTGGAAAGGCCTTGGCCGCAAGGGCTTGATTTCCCCAGAGGCGGGCCAGCGCTCAACGTGCTAAGTTCCGGGCCGACAGAAGTTGGATCGGTATAAACATATGAGCACACTGCACGAGAGACTGGCCGCCTACCCGGCGGACGCCCTGGGGGGGATTCGCCGCGGCATCGAAAAGGAAGGGCTGCGCGTGCTGCCCACCGGCGGCCTGGCCCTTACACCCCACCCGCTGGCCCTGGGCTCTGCCCTCACGCACCCGCTGATCACGACCGATTACAGCGAGTCGCAGCTGGAGCTGATCACCGGCGCCCACAAGGGCGTGCAGAAGTGCCTGGATGAGCTGACCGAGGTGCACCAGTTCGTGCACCACACCCTCAAGGACAGCGGCGGCGAGCTGCTGTGGGCCTCCAGCATGCCCTGCGGCCTGCCCACCGACGAGACGATTCCGATTGGCCGCTATGGCAGCTCCAATGTGGGCCGCGCCAAGAGCGTGTACCGCATGGGCCTGGGCCACCGCTATGGCCGCCGCATGCAGACCATCTCGGGCATTCACTACAACTGGTCGCTGCCGGGCGTGGACAGCGAGCAGTATTTCGCACTCATCCGCAACTTCCGCCGCCACGCGTTTGTGCTGCTTTACCTGTTCGGCGCGTCGCCCGCCTTGTGCCCCTGTTTTGTGGAAGGGCGCGAGCACCGACTGGAGCGCATGGAGGGCGGCAGCGCGCTGTACCTGCCCCACGCCACGTCGCTGCGCATGGGCCGCCTGGGCTACCAGAGCGACGCGCAGGCCACGCTGGCCGTGAGCTACAACGGCCTGACGGGCTACGCCAACTCGCTGCACGAGGCGTTGACCAAGCCGTACCCCGCCTACGAAACCGTGGGCGTGCGCAACCCCGGTGGCGACTACAACCAGCTGGGCACCAGCCTGCTGCAGATCGAAAATGAGTTCTACGGCACCATCCGCCCCAAGCGCACCGTGCGCACCGGTGAGCGCCCGCTGCACGCGCTGCGCGAACGGGGTGTGGAATACGTTGAAGTGCGCCTGATGGACCTGGACCCGTTTGTGCCCGTGGGCATCACCGCGCCCACCATGCGCCTGCTGGACGTGTTTTTGCTGCACTGCCTGCTGTCCGACAGCCCGCCGGACACACCGGCCGAAATTGCCGAACTCAAGCAGAACCAGCACCTCACCGCAGAGCGTGGCCGCGAGCCCGGTTTGCACCTGTCGCGCAACGGCCAGAGCGTGCCGCTGACCGAATGGGGTGCCGAGGTGCTGGCCGCCTGCGAGCCGCTGGCTGCCGCGCTGGATGCCACCCATGGCACCGACGACTACAGCACCGCGCTGCGCGATGCCCGCGCGCTGATGGCTGCGCCCGAGCGCACACCATCGGCCCGCGTTCTCGACAGCATCGTGCAGAGTCACCACAACAGCTTTGAATCCTTTGCCCGCCAGCAGTCCATCGCTGCGCGCGACGCGTTGCTGGGCCTGCCGTGGACGCCTGAACAGCAGGCGCGCTACCTGGCGATGGCAGATGAATCGATTGCCGCGCAGAAAGCCATCGAGGCGGCAGACACGCTGCCGTTTGAAGAATGGCGCGAGCAGTACATGGCGGTGAAGGAGCTCGGGTGATGGGGCACGCAGGCGTCAGGAAACTCCTGATTTGATAGCTGCTTGCGCTTATTCATCAAGCGCTAGAGGCTGTTTAGACGCTAATTTCAGCCTTGCAGCTGCAGCAGCGCCTCTTGCCGCCAGTATTCGGCCGCGTCCAGAAACCCCTCCCATACGCAGCCATTGCACCCGCGCCCACAGCAGGTCGTTGGCTCGGGCGGCGGGGTGCGCAGCGCAATGCCCATGTCTGCAGCGCGTTGCTGCAGCGACTGGAACATCTGCTGCGCGGTCGCGCCGTCCACAGCGCGGGCCGGGGTTGCCATGGTGAGTGAAGTCACGGCTTGTGGCGCCCGGACTTGGCGCGGCGCACGGCGTACTGCACCCCAAACGCAATGCCCAGCACCAGCGCAAACCAGCCCACCAGGGCCGCCTGGCTCATCAGATCGCGCACGCTGTCAGAGCGGGCGACGTACGGCGCCAGCAGGATGACCAGGCCAATCAGGGCCAAGGTCACGCTCTTGAACAGCAGATCCTTGTGGGCCTTGGTGGCGGTGGCTTTGCGCGGGGTGTCGAGAGGGGCTGGCATGAAGGTCAAACAACGCCGTGGCGTAGGGCAAGTGGGACCGCGATTATCCTTGCCACCCTTAGAACCTGTTGAACCAAGAAGAAAGTACCCCCGCATGGCCATCCAGTGGTTCCCCGGTCACATGCACCTGACCCGTAAAGCCATCACCGAACGCATCAAGGACATTGACGTGGTGATCGAGGTGCTGGACGCCCGCCTGCCCGGCTCCAGCGCCAACCCGCTGCTGGCGGAGATCACCGGCCACAAGCCCACGCTCAAGGTGCTCAACAAGCAGGACGTGGCCGACCCCGAGCGCACGGCGCAGTGGGTGGACTGGTACAACGCCCAGAGCGACACGCGCGCCTTGCCACTCGATGCGTCCGACCCGGCCCCCACGCGCAAGCTGATTGACGCGTGCCACCTGCTGTCGCCCAACCGGGGCGGCATGGCCAAGCCCATGCGGGTGCTGATCTGCGGCGTGCCCAACGTGGGCAAGTCCACGCTCATCAACACGCTCAGCAACAAGCGCCAGGCCAAGACGGGCGACGAGGCCGGCATCACCAAGCTGGAACAGCGCATCACCCTGGCCGACGACTTCTACCTGTGGGACACGCCCGGCATGCTGTGGCCGCGCATTGTGGTGCCCGAAAGCGGCTACAACCTGGCCGCCAGCGGCGCGGTGGGCCGCAATGCCTACGACGAGGAGTTGGTGGCGCTGGAGCTGCTGCGCCGCCTGCAGAAAAACTACGCCCCACTGTTGGAGGCTCGCTACAAACTGGGCCTGCCCGAGGGGGCCGTGGCAACGATGCACGACGAAGAGCTGCTCGAAGCCATTGGCCGCAAACGCGGTGCCATGCTGGGCGGCGGCAAGGTCAACCTGCAAAAGACAGCCGAGATCGTGATGACGGATTTCCGCACCGCCATCCTGGGCCGCATCACGCTGGAGACGCCCGCCGAGTTTGAAGCCTGGCGCGCTGCGGGCCTGGCCGAAGACGCCAAGCGCCAGGCCAAGAAGGATGCGCGCGCCAAGTCCAAAGGCAAGGGCTCGGGTGTGCGGGAGCCTGCGCCGGGCAGCGACGACGGCACGGACTGACCGGGTTCCCGGCGCATCCCAGCGGGCGCGCAGGATGCCCGCCGTCGGCGTTGCGTGGCCGCCGCTGCTGGCGTTTTGCTGGTAGCCGATCCGTAAGAACTTGAACAGGTTCTAAGGCTGCGGTTACGATGGCCTTCCCCCCTGCAACCCCCGTCGCCATGGCCGAAGCCCCCGCTGTTCCGCTGCCCGACCACGAAGACGCCACCACACGCCATCTGGTGCGTGTGGCAGGGTGGGCCGTGATGCTGCTCGGCGGCGTCATCGGCGTGCTGCTGATGTTTGACGACCCCGTGCAGCCTGCGCGTGTGGCGCTCAATCTGGTGGCGGGCCTGGTGGGGGGCTCAGCGCTGTGGCTGGCGCGCCAGCAGCGCTGGACGCAGGCGGCCCACCTGCTGGTGTGGGGCGTGTGGGTATCGGTGTCGCTGGTGGCGGCCCGCAATGGCGGTGTGAATGGCCCCAACCTGCTCAACTACCCGGTGATCATCGTACTGGCCGGCTGGCTGCTGGGGGCCAGGGCCACCCTGACGCTGGTGGGGCTCACGGCGCTGCTGTTCCTGGGGTTCATCTGGGCCGACATCCAGGGCATGTTCAAGCCGGTGCAGGTGGCCAACCGGGTGGCCGGTGCGGTGTACCTGGCAGGCATTCTGGTGCTGACGGCAGCGGCCACGCTGCTGTCGCGCCGCAACTACATGAGCCGGGTGCAGGAGGCGCAGCAGACCGCTACCAACCTGGCTGCCAGCGAGGCTGCACTGCGCAAGCTGCTGCGGGCGGTGGAGCAGAGCCCCGAGAGCATCGTTATTACCGATCTGAAAGAAGACATCGAGTACGTGAACGACGCCTTCGTGCGCCGCACGGGTTATGAGCGCGATGAAGTGGTGGGCAAGGCATCGGCCGACTATTCCAGCAATGGACTGGCGCCCGCGCAGCGGGACGGCCTGCGCGCCACCCTGGCACGCGGCGAGAGCTGGGCGGGCGAGCAGGTCAACCGCCGCAAGGACGGCGCCGAGATTGCCGAGGCCGTGGTGGTGGCCCCCATCCGCCAGCCTGACGGCCACATCAGCCACTATGTAGAGCTCAAGCAGGACGTCACCGAGCGCAAGCGCGCAGCGCAGGAAATTCATCGCCTGGCGCATTTCGACAGCCTCACCAGCCTGCCCAACCGCTTCACGCTGATGGAGCGGCTGTCTGCGCTGCAGGGCCGCGCGGGCCGCCCGCCCACCACGCAACACGCGCTGCTGCTGCTGGACCTGGACCGCTTCACCACCTTCAACGATGCACGCGGCAGCGAGATGGGCGACCGCCTGCTGTGCGCCGTGGCGCTGCGCCTGTCCGAGATACTGCCCCCCCAGGGCCTGCTGGTGCGTGTGGCGGGCGACGAGTTTGCCGTGGTGCTCCACGGCCTGGGCGCAGACGCCTCGCTGGCGGGCCGGCGTGCCCTGGCCTTTGCCGAAAAGCTGCAGACAGCGTTGCTGCGGCCGCTGCACCTGCAAGACAACGACACCGAAGAAGCCCAGCTGGGTGCTAGCGTGGGCATCACGCTCTATCCGCAAAGCGCCAACGATGTTGCGCACGACGCCCTGCGCCGTGCAGGCACGGCGCTGCACCGCGCCAAGCAGGCCGGTGGTGGGCGGGCGGCCTTCTTCGAGCAAGGCATGGGCGAGGCGGCTGAGCAGCGCTTTCGCGTGGAGCGCGAGCTGCGCCAGGCCATCGGTGCGGGCGAGCTGCGGCTGTACCTGCAGTCGCAGGTAGACGTGTTGGGCCAGATCACCGGGGCTGAGGTGCTGGTGCGCTGGCAGCATCCGCGCGACGGCCTGGTGGCGCCGGGCGTGTTCATCCCCGTGGCGGAAGAGTCGGACCTGATCGTGAGCCTGGGCGGCTGGGTACTCTCCCATGCCTGCGCGCTGCTGGCGCAGCCATTGTTTCAGGAGCGGCGACTGCGGCTGTCGGTCAACCTGAGTGCCCGGCAGTTCCGGCAGGCGGGTTTTGTGCCGCAGCTGCGCGCCATGCTGGCTGCCAGCGGCGCCGACCCGCGCCTGCTCACCCTGGAGGTGACCGAAGGCCTGGTGATCGACGATTTTGACGACGCCGTGGCCAAGATGGGCGAGTTGGCGGCGCTGGGGGTGGACATGTCGCTGGACGACTTTGGCACGGGCTATTCGTCGCTGGCCTATCTCAAGCGCCTGCCGATCCAGGAGATCAAGATCGACCGCTCCTTTGTGCGCGACGCACCCACCAATGCCGACGATGGAGTGCTGGTGGAAGGCATCCTGTCGGTGGCCCGCCACTTCGGCCTGCGCGTGGTGGCGGAAGGGGTCGAGACCCGCGACCAGGCGGATTTCCTGAGCCAACGTGCTCCCGACATCGTGTACCAGGGCTACCTCTTCGGGCGCCCCGAGCCCGACACCGACTGGCTGGCCCGTGCAGCGCTGGTGGGCACCGCCACCGTGGAGGATGAAGGCTGAATTTCAAGCAAAAATAGCTGCCAGCGCTTATTGGTAAAGCGCTGGCAGCTATTTTTATGATAGCAAACGGCTTGTCGGCGCATGCGCGCCTCAGCGCAACGGCCTGCGGGTGCTTGGTGACTTACTTGTTCTTCTCTTTGCCACGCGGGATGACGGCGGTCACCGGTGGCATGGGGCGGTCAGAGCCGCCGCTTTCCTTGGGCAGCGAAGTGTCCTTCTTGGGTTTCTTTGCCATCTTGTTGCTGCGTTGTTCGCCTTTGGCCATGGTGCCTCCTGTAAAGGTCTCGGAATGGGACCGTGCCGGGATGGTACGTCACAAACCGGCCCCTTTCAGCGCACGGCGGGCTGCGCCGCAGCGGGGTTCGCTGCCGCAGGCTGCGCTCGCAGAGCCAGGCGCTGGTCATGCGCCAGCGCCAGGGCGTTGAGCACCGCGATGCTCCCACCCAGCGCGCAGGTGGCGCCCCAGCCGCCCCATAGCCAGGCCACGGACCCGAGCGCCGACCCGCTGGCCGCGCCCGTGAAGTAGCTGGTCATGTACACCGCGTTGATGCGCGCACGGGCCGTGGGGTCCAGCCGGTAGATCACGTTCTGATTGCTGATGTGCACGCCCTGCAGCGCCAGGTCCACCACCAGCATGCCCACTACAAACCACACCAGGCTGGTGGCGCCCAGCCAGAGCGCGCCCCAGCCCAGCAGCAGCAACCCCACCGAAACGGCCGTGGCCACCTGGGCCTGACCACGGTCGGCCATGCGGCCCGCCACATTGGCCATGAGTGCACCGGCCACGCCCGCCAGCCCCACCAGGCCGATGCCCGCATCGCCCAGGCGGTGGGCAGGCCCCGCCAGCAACAGCGCCATGGTGGAGAACAACACGCTGACCGACGCAAACGACAGCCCGCCCAGCAAGGCCCGGCTGCGCAGCCGGGGGTGGCGCAGGGCCAGCGTGCCCAGAGAGCGCAGCACCTGGCCATACCCCTGGGCCCGCCCAGCGTTTCGCGAGCGGGGCATTACCCACCACAGCGCCAGCGCCACGGCCACCATGGCCACGCCCGCCACGCGGTACACCAGCGTCCAGCCGCCCAGTTCAGACAGCAGTCCTGCCACACTGCGCGCCGCCAGAATGCCCACAAGCAGCCCGCTCATCACCATCCCCACCGCGCGCCCACTGCGGCCCGTTGCAGCCAGCGTGGCCGCCAACGGCACTAGCACCTGCGCAGCCACCGAGAACAGCCCCGTCAGCACCGTGCCCAGCGCCAGCAGGGCGTAGCTGCCCGCAAACCCGCTGGTGAACAGCCCCAGGGCCGCCAGCAACATCAGCGTGGTGATGAGCCGCCGCCGCTCCAGCATGTCACCCAGCGGCACCAACAACAACAAACCCGCCGCGTAGGCCACCTGTGCCAGCGTGACGATGAGCGCCGCCGAGGCGTCACGCACCTGCAACTGCGTGGCAATGGAGTGCAGAAGGGGCTGGTTGAAGTAATTGCTGCCCGCGCACAACCCGCAGGCCACGGCCATGAGCAGCAGCACCGGCGTGCTGAGGCCTGTCGCCTCTGGGTGGGGCGTGCTGGGCGGTGTGGTGGATGCGGAGCGGGAGTGCGGTGGAGTGCTCATCTTGGGGACAGTGGTTGCCTGGCGTGGTGTGCATGCACAGCTCATGCCTGCATCACTGCTGTGGCCTCGATTTCAATCAGCATGCCGTCAAGCGCCAGCCGGGGCACCGGGATCAGCGTGCAGGCTGGTGCCGCCCCATCGGGCCACAGGCTGCGCACCGCCTGGCTGAACAGCGCCAGCCGCTGCTCGGTGTGGTCCACCACCAGCACGGTGAGCTTGGCCACGTCATGCACGCTGGCCCCCGCGCCTGCCAATGCGATACGCAGGTTGGTGAACGCCTGGCGCAGCTGCTCCCCAAAGTCGGCAGACAGCTGGCCCGCAGCGTTCTCGCCACCTTGGCCCGCCACAAAGACAGTGCGTGCCGGGGCGGGCGCCACCACCACATGGGTGTAGCCATTGGCACGCGGGTCGTACAGGCCCGGCGGGTTGATGAAGCGCAGCGCGGAAGTTGCCGTGGCGGGGCGCTGGGTTGTTGCGGTATCAAGGCGCATGGTGCAGAAATCCTGAGAGGGGATGTGAAGGTGAAACCCACGGCGGAATTGCCGGAAAGCCTGGGCGACCGCAGTCGCAGCGGCATCGGCGGCGGTTGCAAGGGCTTCGTGGGTTAGTATCAAACCTCAAGTTAAATTGAGGTCAATCGCCGTGAAGAAAGCCCTTGCAGAAGCTGTTGTGAAACCAGGCAAGCTCCGCATTCCCGTCGCCCGCGTGGTAGCGGACGCGCAGGCTGACCCGTCCGAGCTGTGCGAAAAATCCGAGCTGTCGGTGGGCGAGGTCGCCAGCCGCAGCGGGCTGGCCGTGTCGGCCCTGCATTTTTATGAATCGCGCGGGCTGATCGCCAGTGTGCGCAATGCGGGCAACCAGCGGCGCTACCCGCGCTCCGTGCTGCGCCGCGTGGCGGTGATCAAGGTGGCGCAGCGCATGGGCGTGCCGCTGGCCGCCATCGCCGAGGCCTTGCAGGCGCTGCCCGCCGGGCGCACGCCCACGGTGGCCGACTGGCGCCGCCTGTCCGCCCGCTGGCGCGACGATCTGGACGAGCGCATCCGCACGCTGACGGCGTTGCGCGACCAGCTGGATGGATGCATTGGCTGCGGTTGTTTGTCGCTCAAGGTCTGCCCGCTGCGCAATGCGCAGGATGCGCTCGCAGAGGAGGGGCCTGGGCCGCATTTTTGAGAGGCGATGTGTGATTTGCTGCGCCCGCCGACGAAAGGGACGCATGGATTCCTGAAGGTCCTGCCCATTCATCCCCTCAATCTGCTCCGCCCGCGCGTGCCCAGGCCCGCCACCGCCATCACGCATGCGTTGAGCCGCTTCCGACTGCTGAAGGGCCCAGACCAATGCCTTTTGATCGTCATTCATGCTTGTCTCCCGTTGCGTAATTCGGTACTCCATCTGCGGCCGCCCTTGCGGGGGCGGGACCTGCGGTGGATGTATGGGGTATCGGCATGAGCCGTCACGCAAGCCCGAATGACTTGCGCAAGCCCTTCCCGACAGGGCCTGCGGGCATGAAGCGGCGCAGTTTGGCCAGCATCGACGCTTCACCCTTGGGTGTGTGGCGCATTTTCCAAGTCCCCAGCGCGGCACGGACGATGGTGCCGGCCACGCCCTGGGGCGGGGGCGCCTTCTGCACGTTGCTCTGGATCGCTTGCGACACGACGTCCAGCTCCTTGCTGTAGTCAGCAATCCGGGCCACCGTTTGGGGCGCGTTCAGATCCAGGTTGGTCTTGGTGAAGGAGGGCTCGACCAGCGAGACGCGGATACCGAATTGGCGCACTTCGTGGTCCAGCGTTTCAGCCAGCCCTTCAACGGCGTGCTTGGACGCTGAATAGAGAGCCATGTAGGGCGCGGGCAAAAATCCGAGCACCGAACTCACATTGACGATGCGGCCAGAGCGCTGCCCGCGCATGTGCGGCAACACTGCCTTGATCACGCGCAAGACGCCGAAGAGGTTCGTGTCAAACAGCTTCTGAGCCTCCTCCACAGATGTTTCTTCCGCAGCGCCCAGCAGAGTCACCCCCGCGCTGTTGACCAGCACGTCGATGCGTTGGGCTTGCGCGATGATGGTCTGGATGCCGCTTTCAACGGACATTTCGTCGCGGATGTCCATCTCAACGAGCGTCACGTTGGGAATGGCGTGCGCTTTGGCGGTGTTGCGCACGGTGCCGAAAACCCGGCAGCCCTGTTCGGCAAACTTCATGGCGGCAGCACGACCGATGCCCGAGGACACGCCGGTAACAACGACAACTTTGGATTTCGACATGGCAGTTCCTTTGATAGTGAGATTCGCAAGGGGAATCAGATAGATGCAGGCGCGGGGGCTGAGCGAATGGGCCGGATGCCGAACCAGATCGAATACATCGCGGGCAGGAACACGAGCGTCAGTACCGTGCCGGCCAGCGTGCCGCCGATCAAGGTGTAGGCCAACGTTCCCCAGAACACGGAGTGCGTCAGCGGGATGAACGCCAGGATCGCGGCCAGGGCGGTGAGGATCACCGGGCGGGCACGTTGCACGGTGGCTTCCACCACGGCGCGGAATGGGTCGAGTCCGGCGTCTTCGTTTTCGCGGATCTGCCCGATCAGGATGAGCGTGTTGCGCATCAGAATGCCGGACAACGCGATCAGGCCTACCAGCGCATTGATGCCAAAGGGCTGTTGGAACAACAGCAGTGTCGGCACCACGCCGATCAGGCCCAGCGGGCTGGTCAGGAAGACCATGACCATCCCCGAGATGGAGCGAACCTGCAGGATGATGATGAGCAGGGTGGCTGCCAGCATGATCGGGAAGATTGGCAGCATGGCGACCGTCGCCTTGCCGGCTTCCTCGATAGAGCCTGCTTCCACGATGCGGTAGCCGCCAGGCAGCTTGTCCATGAGGGGCTTCAGTTGCTGGGTGATGGCCGTGGATACGTCCGGAGGCTGCAAACCTTCGGCAATGTCGCCGCGCACCGTGATCGTCGGCGTGCGGTCACGCCGACGCAGGATGGGATCTTCCATGCGCACATCGACCTTGCCCACCTGCGACAGCGGGATGCGCTGCCCGCTCGATCCCACCAGCGACAGGCCCGAAATCTTCGCGGGGTCGAGACGGACATCGCCTGCGGCCCGGCCCATCACTTGCACCGAGCGGATATCCTCGCGCACCTCCGTCAACGGGGCTCCGCTCAGCAGGAACTGCAGCTGCAGCGCCACGGAGCTGGAGCTGAGTCCCACGGCATTGAGGCGGTCCTGGTCGAGTGTGAAATGCAAGGTCGGAACACGCGGGCCCCAGTCCGTGTTGACGGTGCGCATCATCGGGCTGGCCTGCAGGACCGCCTTGACCTCGGCGGAAATCTCGCGCAGCTTGTCCAGATCGGGCCCCATGACGCGGTATGCCACCGGGAAGGGCGAAGGCGGGCCAAACACGATTTGCGTGACACGCACCCGTGCCTCCGGCGCCAGGCCATCTGACACCGCATGGCGCAGTCTGAATTTGAGCTCTTCCCGTTCCTTGTCATTGCCGGTGAGCACCACGATCTTGGCGAACGACGGGTCCGGCAGCTCGGGCGACATGGCCAGGAAAAAGCGCGGGGCACCCTGGCCGATGTAGGCGGTCACGACCTTGGCCTCCTCCTGCTTGGCCAGCCAAGCCTCCACCTTGGCCGTCGCAGCGCTGGTTTGTTCGATGGACGTGCCGTAGGGCATCTGCACCTCGACCAGCACTTCCGGCCGGTCGGACGTGGGGAAGAACTGCTTCTTGACCAGCGCCATCCCCAGCACCGACACCACAAACAGGATGACGACGGAGGCTGCAACAATCCATTTGCGCGCAATGACGCGGCCAAGCAGCTGACGGAACTGGTTGTAGCGCGGTGTGTCGTAAATGGTGTCGTGTCCGCCTTCGACCTTTTTGAGGTCAGGCAACAGCTTGACGCCCAGGTAAGGCGTAAAAACCACCGCCACCACCCAGGACGCAATCAATGCAATGCCTACGATCCAGAACATGTTGCTGGTGTATTCACCCGCCGTGGAGCGTGCGAAACCATTCGGCATGAAGCCAATGGCTGTGACCAGGGTGCCAGAAAGCATGGGGGCTGCCGTGTGGCTCCAGGCGTAGGCCGAGGCCGCCACACGGCTGTAGCCTTCTTCCATCTTCACCACCATCATTTCAATGGCAATGATGGCGTCGTCCACCAGCAGGCCCAGGGCCAGGATGAGTGAGCCCAGCGTGATCCGGTCAAAGTTCTTGCCAGAGGCGGCCATGATCACGAACACCGCCGCCAGCGTCAACGGCACGGCGGCTGCCACGACGATGCCCACACGCCAGCCCATGCTGACAAAGCAGACCACCATCACGACGAGCAGGGCGACGAAAAACTTGACCATGAACTCGTCCACTGCCGAGCTGATGTTGACGGCCTGGTCGGTCACCTTGGTCAGCGTCATGCCCACGGGGAGTTCTGCATTGATCTTGGTGACCTCGGCCTCCAGCGCTTTGCCCAGATCGAGCCCGTTCCAGTCGTCGCGCATCACGACGCCCAGCAGCAGGGCTGGCTCGCCGCCGTTGCGCACCAGGAAGGTTGCGGGGTCTTCATAGCCGCGCTCGATAGTCGCCACATCCGACAGCTTCAGCGTCCGCCCCTGCGCGATGATCGGGGTCTGCCGGATCTTCTCCAACGTGTCGAACGCGCCATCCACACGCAGGAAAACCTGTGGTCCCTTGGTTTCGATGGAGCCTGCGGGCGTCAGCACGTTCTGGCTGTTGAGCGCGGCAAAAATGTCCTGCGGCGCCACGCCCAGCGTGGCCAGGCGATCATGGGAGAACGAGACGTAGATCCGCTCGGGTTGTTCCCCAATGATGTTGACTTTCTTGACGCCCGCCACATGCAGCAGTTGCTGGCGCAACACTTCCGCGTCGCGGACCAACTGTCTTTGGGGTTCACCCTTGGCCTTGAGGGCGAAGAGCGCAAAGGTCACGTCTGCATATTCGTCGTTGACCATAGGGCCGATGACGCCAGCAGGCAGTTTCCTCGCCTCGTCGCTGATCTTCTTGCGAGCCTGGTAGAACTCCTCCTGCACTTGCGACGGCGGTGCGCTGTCCAGCAGCGACACCATGGTGAAAGCCAGGCCGGGGCGGGTGAAGGTTTCTGTGCGGTCGTACCAGCGCAATTCCTGCATGCGCTTTTCCAGGGGTTCTGCAACCTGGTCCTGCATCTCCTGGGCCGTGGCGCCAGGCCACGCCGTAACGATCGTCATCTGCTTGATGGTGAAAGGCGGGTCTTCAGCGCGCCCGAGTTTGGCAAACGCGAGAATGCCTGCTGCAGAGATCAGGAAGATCAGGAACAGGGTGATGGCGCGCTCGCGCACTGCGAGCGCCGACAGGTTCAAACGGCCTTCGCTCACGGACGTGCTCCTTCCTTCGGAGCAGCTGCCGCAAGATCTGCCAGCCGGACCTGCTCGCCTTCGCGCAACAGGTGCGCACCCAGTGCGACGATTCGCTCCCCGGGCTTGATGTGGCCCGTCACGTAGGCGCCTGCATCGTCCAGGCGCTGGACGGCCACCGGCTGCCAGGCAACCTTGGCCGGTTCACCGCGAAGCACCCAAACTCCTGGGCCCTTGCCCGCATCGAACAAGGCGCCGATGGGCACTTGCAGGCCCGCCGCCGCAGAGGACTTTTCGTCCGGAATGCGAACCACCACCGTGGTGCCCAGGGGCGCGTTGGCCAAATCCCCTTCGAGCACATAGCGGGCCTCGAAGGTGCGCGTCACCCGGTCTGCCGAGCTGGAAAGCTGTCGCAGCTTGGCCGAGACGGCGGCCTCCTCCTTGCCAAACAAGGTGGCTTGTGCCTGCGACCCTATGGCGGGGCGCAAAGTCTCCGGCAGCTGCACGAGCGCTTCGCGGCGGCCTGCATGGGCCAGGCGGACTACCGGTTGCCCGGCGCTCACCACCTGTCCGGGTTCGGCCAGCGTTTCCACGACGACGCCGTCGCCGTCTGCCACCAGTTCGGCATAACGGCTTGCATTGCGGGATACATCCGCCTGGGCTTCGGCCGCACTGAGCTGCGCCTGGGCTGCGTCTGCAGCCGCCTTCACCTGGTCATAGGCCGCAGCGGAGATAGCGCCTGTGCCGCGCAGGTCGCGGTACCGTGCTTCATCGTCCGCCGTCTGGCGAGCACGGGCACGCGCAGCGGCCACAGCCTCTTGCTGCGCATGGGCGGCCAGTTTCAGATCGACCGCATCGATGCGCATGAGCAGCTGCCCGCGTTTGACGGTCTGCCCCGCATCCACCAGCCGTTCCAGCACCTTGCCCGAGACGCGAAAGCCCAGGTCGCTCTGCACCCGGGCCGCTACGGTACCCGTGAACGCCCTGGAGGCAGCTGCGGCCTCTTGAACAATGGCTGCGCGCACCAGCGGCGCTTCGGTGCGTGGATCGGAAGAAGCCTTTTCGCCGCAGGCGACCAGCGCCAACGGCAAGGCAGAAATGAGAAACAGAGTGGCGAGGCGAGGCCGAAGCATGAAAGTCCCTTGTGCAGATGGATCGGGACTTTCATTGTGATTATTGTGACCAAATTAGTCAATAGTCACAAATAAACTTTCGCTCATGGGGACAGGCTGCGCAGGACCAGGCTGGACAACTGGGTGGGCGCCTCGTTGGCGTAGTCCAGGCTGTGCTGCAGGATCAGCGGATTGAGGTAGGGGCGCATCACCAAGTGGATGGCTGCAGTGGTTTCATCCAGCGGCGTCTTGCGCTCGAAGTCGCCGGTCTGCCGGCCTTCCTGCAAGACATCCCGCAACAGCGCCTGCAGGCGCTCCTCATACACGATGGTGGACTGCCAGCGTTCGGTTGCCGCAGAGGTGGCGATCTCGTAGAGCTTTCTGTCCTGGAAAAAGAGACGCAGGCTCGACTCCACAATGGCTTTGAACATGCGCCGCAGCTTCTCGGGTGGCCGATCGGCCTGGGCCACGGCCGCCCGGACCTCGCTCTCGATATCGCTCAGGCAGTTGGCGCAAATCATCTCGCCGATGGCCTGCTTGGATTCGAAGAACTTGTAGATATAGGCTTTTGAAAAACCGATCTCCTTGGCCAGGTCGGACACGGTGGTTTTTTCGTAGCCGTAGCGGCTGAAGTGCTCGGTGGCGGCGGTCACGATCTGGTTTCGCACCTCGTGGTCCGCAGGGCCCCGGCCTGCGGCGGTGGGATGGCTTGTTTTGGTCATGGGCAAAGCTTACGCCAGTCTTGGTGACTAGACAACGAGTGACTATTTGGTATTATGGTCACAATTCAATTGAACCATGACCGAAAAAACCATGCTGCCCAAACGCACACTCGCCGCCCTTCTTGTGGCCAGCCTCTCCGCCGGCTGCGCCGTGGGGCCGGACTATGTCCGGCCCGAGATTTCCCTGCCTGGGCATTACCAGGATCAGCCCGGCAGCAATCAACAGCCAGAGAAGGCCGCCGCCGAACTGGCCTCCTGGTGGTCTGCGTTTGGCGATCCTCAACTCACGCGATTCGTGTCGCTCGCGCTGGCGCAAAACCTCGATCTGGCGCAAGCCGCTGCACGGGCCGCCCAGGCGCGTGCGGGGCTGGGCGCGGCCGACGCCGCACTGTTGCCGTCCGCAGCCGTGTCGGGCCAGGCTGCGCGGGCCTATCAGTCCACGCAAACACCCTTGGGACAGGTCTTGAGTTCGACGCCGGGTTTTGACCGGTATGGCAGCGCTTACGAGGCAAACCTGGGCGCAAGCTGGGAGCTGGATGTGTTTGGCGGCCTGCGCGGGGGGCGGGAGGCGGCCACCGCCGAATACCAGTCTTCGGAGGCTGGTGCTGTTGCCACCCGATTGGCCGTGGCGGCACAGACCGCAGATATCTACATCACGATTCGCGGCCTGCAGGCCCGCCGAGACGTGGCCCGCCAGCAGGTGCAGACGCAACACGACCTGCTGTCCAACGTCAGGCTGCTGCACAGTAAGGGTCTTGCGGCAGAGCTCCAGGTGAGCCAGGCGGAGGGGGCGCTCTCGCAGGCGCAAGCAGCGATCCCGGTGCTGGACGCTTCCTTGGACACGGTAATGAACGCCATGGATGTCATCCTGGGAACTCCCCCGGGCACCCACCGCGCAGAACTGACCGCGCCGGGCGGCATTCTGGCAACTCCCCAAGGAATTGCGACGGGCTCGCCGAGCGAGCTGCTCAGGCGCAGGCCGGACCTCATCGCTGCGGAGCGCCGCTTGGCTGCATCCAATGCGCGCATTGGCGCCGCCATCTCCGAGTACTACCCCAAACTCTCTCTCAGCGGCCTGGTGGGGAGTGCAACGTCTGTGTCCAGCGGCAGCCTGTTCTCGGGCGGCGCCAGCCAGGCCACAGGCGTGCTCGGGCTGCGCTGGCGTCTTTTCGACTTCGCGCGCATCAATGCGCAGATAGAGCAGGCCAAGGGCCAGGAGGCAGAGATGCTGGCCGCCTACCGATTGGCGGCGCTGCGGGCCACGGAAGATGTGGAAAACTCGCTCTCCGCGTTTTCCAGGCGCCAGGAGCAGGTTTTGGTGCTGAAGGCCGGTGTCGATTCGCTGGGGCGCGCTCGCGCAGCGACGTTCTCTGCCTACCAAAAAGGCGTTGTCAGCTTGATCGAAGTCCTGCACGCCGATGAGACCTTGCTCCGGGCTGCCGATGCGCGTGTACAGGTGCAGACGGAATCTGCCCGCGCGGCAGTGGCCATCTTCAAAGCACTGGGGGGAGGGTGGGAGTCCGGTGCATCTCCGACCTAGTCCACGTTCAATCGCCACGCCCAAAGCAGCGTTAACTTCCGACGAGTACGGTCACATCGCCTACCACCGCAACGGCCCGGTTTCATCGCTCCAGAAGATCCACCGCCGCACCTCCGCATACGGCGATGTGCCGATGGAATACGGGTCCATCCCCGTCTCCACGCGCTCCAGGTGCACCAGGTAGCCGCCGTAGCTGGCGGCCCACAGGGTGCTGCCGTCGGGCGACATGTCCATGGCACTGATGGTGCTGCCGATGTGGTGGCGCCACAGCGGGCGCCCGTCGTCGCTGAGGGCGTGCAGGTAGCCATTGGCATCGCCCAGCACCACCATGCCCGGCACGGTGGCAGATGCATACACGCGCCACTGGGTGTTGATGGCCGGGGCTTCGTGTGTTTCTTCTTCTCCACCGTCTGCCGCGAGGTCTGGCAACGCTGCACTCACTGGCGCGGCCAGCGTGCAGCCCCCGTAGAAGTGGCAGGAGTTGGCAAGCAGCTGCGTGCCGTCGTGTGAAAAGGCGGTGTGGTGCGGGTAGGACGACAGGGGCTCGTAGCGGCGCACCACCTGGCCTCGGGCGTTCAGCAGGATGTGCACGCTGTCCTGGTCGCCCACGGCGATGTAGCGCTCGTCCGGTGACAGGGCCATGTGCAGCATGTCGAGCGCCAGCATCGTGACCTCGGCGCCGTTCACCGATTCGTCCTGCTGGTTCTTGGGCCAGGTGTAGGGGCCGTCTTCGTCAAAGGTTTGCGGGTGGATGCGCTGCACGGGGCTGCTGGCTTCCGCGGCACCCTCGGCGTGCAACAGATAGACGCCCGTGGGGTTGCGCAGCAGCACACGCTGGCCGTCGTTGAAGGGGATCAGCTCGTCGCAGCGCTGGCCCAGGGGGCCGGGCGATACCACCACCTGAGCTGGCAGTGCTTCGTTGCCCTGGGGCAGTGCAAAGCGGGCGATGACGGGGCCGTCAAAACCATCGTGCGTGGTGATGTGCTCGCCGTCGCTTTGCGCAAAGCAGCGCCGGTTGGGCGAGCGGCCGAGGCCGCGCAGTGCGGGCAAGGGGATGTGCCGCAGGCCCTGCAGGGCCACCCAGTGCGCCGTGTCGTCGTAGGGGGCGCCGATGCGCGCCAGCACGCGGCCGTCGTCCAGCGCGAACACCAGGCCGATGAAGCGGCCCGCATCGGCGGCGTGCCGCACGAAGGCGTCGGGGGCAAATGCAAAGCGCTGGCGAAAGCGATCGGCCAGGTCTTCGTCGGCGTGGGTGTTGACCACGCGGGCCAGTTGCAGCACGGTGGCTGCGGCCGCCTTGCGCGGGTCGGAGGGCGGGTCGCTGTCTTCGTTTTCTTCTTCTTCTTCTTCTTCTTCTTCGGTATCGCCATTGCCTTCCTGCGCCTCGGCCGAATCCAGTGCGAGCTGGCGCGCGCGGATGGCGGCCACATAGCTTTGTCCATCGGCCTGCCATTGGTCGGACAGCGTCATCAGCTCCACCGGGAAGACCGCTGCATCGGGCAGGTCGAGCGCCAGCGGGGGCGTGGCCAGCAGGTGCACGGCGGCTTCAATGCGCCGCGCCTCGGCCTGACGGGCCTGCTCCTGTTCGTGCTGATCGCGCACGCGCAATTGGACCGCACCGTAAAAACGCAGCAGCCGCGTTATGTGGTCGGCGGCGCTGCGGGGCAGGGTGGCGCGGGCATCGCTCTGGCGCTGCGCATAGGTGAACTCCACCACGGCAGGCCCGTCCAGCGCGGCTTCCACGTTGATCTGGTAGGCGCTGTGGGCGTTGTCGTCTTCGTCGCCGGGGGCTTCGTCGCCGTTTTCCCAGCTGAGCTTGAGGGCGCGGCCCCAAGGCTCGCCTTCGTGCATGCAGGGCTGGCGTGCGCCCACCCACACGTCGCCTTCCCACCAGCCGTTCTTGTCGCTGTCCCACCAGTCGTTGTAGCGCTCGGTGAACACAGGCAGGGAGGTAAATTCTTCGATGCGCTCTGCGGTCAGCTCGGCTACCAGGCGCTGGTACAGCGGGTAGCGGGCGCGGTGCTGGCCCACGGCCTTGCGCAGGTAGTCCAAGACGCCGCGCCAGGCCCGCGTGCAGGCCTGCCAGGCTTCGGGGGCGGTGTCGGGTGCCAGGGGCAGCCATTCGCCGGGCTCGCCTTCGCTATAGGCGCGGTACACCAGCGTGAGCTGCGCGGTGGTGGGCGCCTTGTGGCCCCGCACGGCGGCGGCCAGGCGCGCCAGCAGCCCCTGGCGTTCGGGCACCTGCGCCACCGAGAGGTAGAAGTCCCAGGTCTTCCAGACGGTGATGAACACGTTGTCATCGCGCTGGTCGCCATCGGCGTCCACATGCCGCTGGCACAGCGAAAAATCAGTCTGCTGAAACCACCCGGTGGCCGTGTGCTCCTTGGGGCCGATCACGGGCGTGTGCACGGTGGCCAGGATGTTGCGCACGCTGATGGCCTCATCGGCGAACAGGTCGGCCTCCAGGGGCATCAGCGCGTGGATCTCGGCGCTGCTGCGCGTGGCGTTCTCGCCCGCGCGCACGGCGGCCACCACGCGGGCGCGGTCCAGCACGTAGCTGACGCCGCTTTCGCCATCGTCGATGCCGTCATGGAACTCAGGCAGGAACACGATGCCTACGATTTCGCTGGAGAACTCCGCCAGGTGCGGCACGCCGCGCACCTCGTCCATGAGGAACTCCACCTGTTCGGGCCCGGTGATGTCTACGGGGTATTCATCCGTGAACAGTGCCACCCGCGCCGTGAGCCCGCCACGCACGGTGAGCCCGCCGTGGTTGTAGTCGCCCCACAGCAGGTCGGCCACTTGCAGCGCGCCCTGCACATAAAGCAGCTGGCCGCCCACCACGGCGTTGTGCATGCGCGCGTCGCCCAGTACGACCAGGTGCGTGGCGCCATCGGTGTCGTCGCAGGTGAGCGCGCCGTCGATCTGCAGATGGCCTTCGATCAGGATCAGAAAGGGCTGGCCCGTGGGAGCTTGGTTGGTGTTGTTGCCGCCTTGCAGCAGCGCCCGCAGCGGGCTGCCGCTGGCCAGGGGCGCATCCAGGTGCAGCTCGGGCACCTGCACATCGCCGGTGATGCAGAGCACGGTTTCCGTGACCAGCGCATCCGGGTCCTCTGCAAGGCGCTGGGCGATCCAGCTGTCGGCGGGCAGTCGGGCGGCCACATCGGCCAGCGGGCAAAGTCGGGCAGTGGGCATGGTGCGGCGGGGCGGTGGAACAACGGGCGGGGCATCGTACACCGCGCGCCATGTGGTTTTTGCTTTGCGCGGAGAATGATGTGTTGTCTTATTAATTGCCCGCCATGACACAAAACTCTCCCGTTTTCGAAGTCCTTCCCCGCGACCTGTCTGCCTACCGCCAGGGCAATGTGGGCATCGACTACGTGCACCGTTTTGAATCGGGTCAGCCGGGCCCCCACGTGCTCATCAATGCGCTCACGCATGGCAACGAGATCTGCGGCATGGTGGCGGCCACGCACCTGCTGGACACGGGCGTGCGCCCGCGGATTGGCACGCTGACCATCAGCTTTGCCAACGTGGCGGCGTATGCGTCGTTTGACCCGACCCGTCCGTTTGAAAGCCGCCAGCTGGTGCACAACCTCAACCGCATCTGGTCCGCCGGTGAGCTGGACGGCACGGCCGCAAGCCCCGAGCTGGACCGCGCCCGTGCGCTGCGCCCGGTGGTGGCTGCGGCCGATCACATCCTGGACATCCACTCCACCAGCCAGGATGTGCAGCCTTTCTGGGTGTACCCCGCCTATCCGCGCAATGCGCAGGTGGCGCTGGCCATTGGCAGTCCGCCGGTGCACCTGGTGATGCCCAGCGGGCTGGGCTCGGGCACGCCGCTCATCCAGCACGGCCGCCATGGGCTGGCTGAGAGCGATGGGGTGGCTTTGGTGGTGGAGTGTGGCCAGCATTTCCGCCAGTCGGCGGCCGACGTGGCCACGGCCGTGGCGCTGGATTTTCTGGCGCATTTCGGGCTGGTCGAAGCCGCTGCCAACCGCCCAGCGCCAGGCCCGCAGCGCCGCTATGAACTGCTGGAGACCTGCATGGTGCGCACGCCGGACTTCCGCTTCACACGGCCTGTGCAGGGCTTTGAGGTGTTTGCCCAGGGCGAACTCATCGCCACCGATGGCCCGCACGAGATCCGCGCGCTGTGCGACGACTGCACGGTGATGATGCCCACGCGCGAGCCCATCGTGGGCCGCGAGGCGGTGTACCTGACCCGGCCGATCTGAGGATGACCTGCATAACTCCCTGCGGTCTGTGATAGCGCGGCCTCGGGCGGTTCGCTGCGTTGCTTTTCTTGCCAATAGCTGGGCTATTGGCTGCAAAAAGACGCCTTGCGTCCCATCCCGATCCGCACTACCACCGCCTCGCGAGGGTTATGCAGGACATCCCTGACCGGCAAGGACCGGCAGGCTCAGAAGGACGAGCCGGGCTGCGCGAGGAAGGCCAGCTCCTGCGCTGTGGACGTGCGCCCCAGCACGGCGTTGCGGTGCGGGTAGCGCCCGAAGCGCGCAATGATGTCGCGGTGCGCCACCTCGAACTTCAGGTTGTTTTCCAGCCCCCGCTGGTCAAACAGCACCATCGCCTGCGCATGGATGGCGGCGGATTCGCTGTGCATGTAGGGCATGTAGGCAAAGGCGCGTTGGGCGGGGGCGAGTGCCTTGTCGTGCTGCCCGGCCACCAGCTCCTGCGCCAGGACGAGCGCCTGGGCGTCTTGCGCAAACGCAAGCGGCGAGCCCCGGTGGATGTTGCGCGAGAACTGGTCCAGCACCAGGATTTCCGCCAGGCGGCCTTGGGGCGTGCCGCGCCAGCTCCACAACTCGCACTGCCGGGCTGCCTGCCAGGTGGCACCGAAGCGGACACGGATCATCGCGTCGATGGCGTCTTCTTGTGCGAAGTGCTGGGCGGGGGTGAGTTCTTCGAACCAGAAATGAAGGATGTCTTCGGCTTGCATCGTGAATATGGAATGAAATAGGGCTCTGGCGCTTGATCATAAAGCGCTAGCAGCTATTAATTTCATAGTATCCGATGCTGACATCTCAGTTCTGGAGGCGGATTTTTCCCTCGCGCACATACTGGTTGAACTGGTCCTTCGGGATCGCGGCGGAGCCCACGGCATCGTTGTCTGCGGTCCAGCTCAAGGTGGTGCTGTCTTTGGAAGGCTCCAGCTCCACGGGGCCTTTCGGAATGGTCAAGGGGGCTCCGTCACCCGGGGTGTAGGTAACGTGGCCTGCAATGGTGGCGTGCTGGGTCATGGTGAATTCCTTTTTGGTGGTGCCGATGTGATGGACCTCCTATTGCACCGCCCATGCGCCTGCCGGGGTGTAAGACCATGCCGTGCGACGGCGCGGGCAGGTGCCGCCACCTGCAAGGTTGTCGTTGTCCCTGGCTCAGCGCATGAAACTGGCACGGCCCAGACCAGTGCCACCGTGGAACTGGCTTTGCCAGGCCACCGGTGGCGTCCCCCTCCCGCGCAGCGAGAGAGGGGGAAGGCGCCGAAGGCGACTCAGGGGGAGCTTCACCTCAAGGAGGCACCACCGCCTGCGTCCGCTCCTGCCGCACCAGATACAACCCGCTGCCGATGATGATCGCGCCGCCCAGCAATGTGGAAACCCCCGGCACGGCCTGCCACAGCACCCAGTCGAGCCCCATGCCCCAGGCCAGGGCCGTGTATTCAAACGGCGCCACCACCGACGCCTGCCCGTGCCGGAACGCCTCGGTGATCGCCAGCTGCCCCAGAAACCCCGTGATCGCCAGGCCTGCCACCAGCGGCCAGTGCGCAGCGTCCACGCCCACCCAGCCCGGCCAGGCCAGAGTGCCCGCGCCCAGCGCCAGCAAGGCGGTGGTCCAGAAGACCAGGCTGGCGCTGGAGTCGGTGCGACTAAGCACGCGCCCCGTGATGGCCGACACGGCGTATCCACACGCTGCGCCCAGCACCGCCAGCGCGCCCAGCGTGAAAAATGCGTCCTGGCTGGGCCGCAGGGCCACCACCACGCCCACCATGCCCAGCACGATCGCCACCCAGTGGGCGGCGCGCACCTTCTCGCCCAGCACCACGGTGGACAGCGCCGTGATCAGCAACGGGGCGATGAAAAACAGCGTGTAGGCCTCGGCCAGGCCCAGCTCCTTGAGTGCGTAGGTGAACAGGCCCAGCATGGTCACGTTGAGCACGCCACGCAGCAGGTGCAGCGGCCAGCGCACCTTGAGCAGGCCCCGCACCTCGCCGCGCCACAGCACATACAGCGCCACCAGCGGCAACGCAGCCCAGCCGCGCAGCGCCGCCACCTGCATGGCGGGGTAGCTGGCCGACAGGGTCTTGAGCAGGGCGTCCATCAGCGAAAAACACCCCACCGCCGCGACCATGGCGACGATGCCGCGCAGGTTGCCCGAGGCTGCCGCCTGCGCTGCGGTGGCCGTCGCAGTCGCAGTTGTGGTCGCGGCTGCAGATGCCGCGGGCTGAGCCTCGGTGTCGCTCGTCCGCGTCATGGTTGTACCGCCGCAGGAAGGCTGCAGGCTGTGGCGGGTGGCAGGGTGGCAAACGGCGCAGGAGCTGTGCCGCCAAGGCAGCGGTGCTGCGCTGGAAGACTGTGCATGGGGTAACGAGATGTGGCTGCCTGCGGCGCGTGGGCCTGCGCCGCAGTCAGGGGGTCGGTGGGCCAAAAAGTGTAGCGCAGCCCGCGCCAGCGCGCTGCCTCGGCTCGGCTCAGTCCGCCTTGTGGTTGGCTGCGTTGCGGCTCACCTTGTCGTGCAGCATCGGAATGGCCCACAGCACCACTAGCGCCAGCACCGTGCTCAGCACCGCCGTGGCTTCGCGGCCCAGCCCGGCGGCCACGCCGATGGCGGCCGTGAGCCATATGCCAGCGGCTGTGGTCAGGCCCTTGACCTGGCTTTCGGCATCGCCCTTGAGGATGGTGCCCGCGCCCAGAAACCCCACGCCCGCGATGATGCCCTGCAGCACGCGGCTGTTGTCTGCCGCTTCAATGCCGGCCTGCTGCGCCACCAGCACGAACAGGGCCGCGCCCATGGCCACCAGCATGTGCGTGCGCACGCCGGCGGCCTTGCCCGCGTGTTCGCGTTCCCAACCCAGCAGGCCGCCCAGCAGCGCTGCCATGGCCAGGCGCACCACGATGCGCGTGGCCTGTGCCGCATCGGGCACGTCCGAGAATTCCGAGGCCACCGTGCTGGCGATCTCCTGCCAGAGGTCAGCCATGGCCATAGTCCTTGCACCCGGTGACCGGCGTTGTGGCGAGGGAGGACGGTGTGCTCAGAGAGCGGTGCGCGTGTGGTGGCATGGCGGGGAGTCCAGCGGAGGAGGGGGCGCAGCAACAGTGCTGCCCTGCGACTGTGCTGTTCCTTCGCGGCAGCGTCTACCGGTGGCGGGCGAGCGCGGGGGTAGGACACTGCCGACGCACGCCAACGACCGCTTGGCGGGGTGTGGGCGCCAGGTTTTGATAGAAATTGGCACCTGGCGCTTGATGGTAAAGCGCTGGTAGCTATCAAAAGTGAAGCATCTGGCGGTTGCCACCCATAGCCACGTTCCTCCCGCGCCTCCCCAGCCCGTCCCTGCGGGTGGCGCCACCTGCTCGGCGCTTGCACCCCGGGGTTGTGCGTGTCACGATTTGCCTTGGTGCCTGCAGCGGCCGCCATCACTGGCGGGCCTGGCGCCGCGAGGAGTTTTTGCCATGACGCCCCAACGCATTCTTCTGATACAGGGCCACCCGGACGCGAGTGCGCCCCACCTGTGCCACGCGCTGGCGCAGGCCTATGCGCAAGGGGCCATCGCGGCGGGCCACGAGGTGCGCGAGATCGAGGTGGCTGCCATCGACTTTGCGCTGCTGCGCAGCCAGCACGAGTGGGAGCTGGGCCTGCTGCCCGCATCGCTCAAGCCTGCTCAGGCGGACATCGGCTGGGCGCAGCACATCGTGCTGTTCTTTCCGCTGTGGCTGGGCGACATGCCAGCCCTGCTCAAGGGTTTTCTGGAGCAGGTGGCGCGACCCGGGTTTGCCTTCAATACCGAAGGCAGCAACCCCTTTGGCCGCAAGGGGCTCACAGGGCGCAGTGCGCGGGTGGTAGTCACCATGGGCATGCCTGCGCTGGTCTACCGCTGGTACTTCCGCGCGCACAGCGTGAAGTCGCTGGAGCGCAATATCCTGGGCTTTGTGGGCATTGCGCCGGTGCATGAGACGCTGGTGGGCAGCGTGGAGCAACTGGGCGACGATGGGATTGCCAAGTGGAAGGCGCGCATGCGTGCGCTGGGCGCGAAGGCGGCGTAGAGCCCTGGCCCTACCTCTGCGCTGCGATGGCGATCAGCCAAATGACCGCGCTGCGGCCAAGGCGCCCATGCGTTGGCTGATCGCAAAGAACTCCTGCACTGTGTCGTCAATGATCTGCTGCGCGGTCTTGACGGAATCGATGAGCCCGGCGGTCTGGCCTGCGAGGGCCGGTGCGGCCTCCATGTCGCCGTCAAAGTACACGCGCTGGATGCCAGCAAAGCTGTCTGCGGGCATCAGGCCTGCCTCATGGATGGCCTGGGTGCGCTGCGACTTGAGCGCGCGGATGCAGGGGCTGGCCTTGGTGTTGAGCATCCAGGTGCCGGTCACGCCCGCATCGACGATGGCGTTCTTGTAGTTGGCGTGCACGGGGCTTTCGGCGCAGCTCACAAACCGTGTGCCCATCTGTACCGCCTCAGCCCCCAGCGCAAAAGCCGCCGCCATGCCGCGCCCGTCGCAGATGCCCCCGGCCGCGACCAGCGGCACATCCACCCGCGCGCGGATGGCCTGCAGCAGCACCAGGGTGGAGACCTCTTCGGGGTTCTTGAAACCGCCGCCTTCACCACCTTCGACCACCAGGCCGTCGATGCCAGCGTCCACGCATTTGAGCGCCGCGTCCACCGTGGGCACCGCGTGGTACACGGTGATGCCCGCATCCTTGAGCGGCGCGATGAACTTGGCCGGACTGCCCGCCGAGGTGGTCACAAACTTCACGCCCGACGCGCACACAAAGCGCAGCATGGCGTCGTCCTTCAAAAAGCGGATGGGCAGATTCACGCCAAACGGCAGGCCCAGTGCGCTCATCTTGGTGATCTCAGCCTGGCAGTTGGCCGTCTCGCCCGACGATGTCTCGATGATGCCCAGCCCGCCCGCGCGGGACACTGCCGATGCCAGCTGCGTGCGCGCGATCCAGCCCATGGGCGCCTGGATGATGGGGTAGCGCGCGCCCGTGTGGGCGAGGACGCGGTTGGTGGCGGGTGCGGTCATGGGCGGAGTCTCCTGATTTTTGGAGTGCCCATTATTTCGACGGGTGCGCTGTCGTCGTGTCGCCCGGGTTACGGTGCAGTGGGCGTGCCTTGCGTCTCTTCCCACGGCAAGCGTGCAAACAGCCGCTGCCAATCGGAGACGGGGCTGGCGTTGGCAATCTCTGCCGTGTCGTGCCCGGGGCCCCAGCCCGCAGGCCCCGGCCATGGCAGCCCGCTGTCAAACGTCATCACAGCGCCCGACACGGGGTGTGGCACCGTCAACTGCCATGCATGCAGCCACAGCCTTTGCTGCCCCAGCCGCTCGGCCCACCAGCGGTTGAGGGGACCTTTGCCGTGTGTCGCGTCGCCGATGATGGGGTGCGCCAGGTGTTTGAGGTGGCGGCGTATCTGGTGGCGCCGCCCGGTGGTGGGGATCGCCTCGACCAGCGAGGCGCGGGTGGTGGCAAAACGCACATCGCTGGCCTCGTCGAGCGTGAGCTGCGCCAGGCGCCGAAAGCGGGTGTGGGCGTCCTGGACGGCCGCATCGGCCGGGGCATCGTCGGGCTTCAAGGCGTGGTCCACCTCGATGGCCTCGGGCGCCCAGCCGCGCACCAGGGCCAGGTAGCGCTTGTGCGTGGCGCCGTGCTCGAAGGCCTGTGACAGTGCCCGCGCCGCATCGCTGTGCAGCGCCATCACCAGCACGCCGCAGGTGCCCTTGTCGAGCCGGTGCACCGGGTACACATGCTGGCCCAACTGGTCGCGCAGGGTCTGCATCACAAACCGCGTCTCGCCCGCGTCCAGCCCCGTGCGGTGCACCAGCCAGCCCGCAGGCTTGTAGACGGCCACCAGGTGCTCGTCGCGCCAGAGGATGTGCAGAGGGGGCATGGAAGAAGGTAGAGAAAAAAGGGGCGGGAGGCCGTGGACAGGGGCCAAACCGCACGACAGCACGGCCGATGCCGGGGCTGGCGCAGGGGCTCATGCGGTGGCATCGTTTCTACTATACGGCGGTGGGTAGGGCGCCCGGGTGGCCTGGCCTGCACACTGCTGACAAATTCTGGCAGCTGGGGCGGTAAGCTTTCCATCCACCAGAGAGAGGGCTCCATGAACCACCGCTTTCAATGCCAGTGTGCCAAGGTCGTCGGCGAGGTGGCCGACACGCGCTCCGCCATCCACGCCGTCTGTTATTGCCGAGACTGCCAGGCCTATGCCCACCATCTGGGGCAGCCCGACGCGGTGCTGAACCCTCTGGCCGGCACCGAGGTGGTGGGCACGCATGCCCGCAACGTGTCTTTCACCCGCGGCGCCGAACAGCTGGCCTGCCTGTCGCTGTCCGAGGCGGGATTGCTGCGCTGGTATGCGCGCTGCTGCAATACCCCCTTGGCCAATACGGGGCGCGACTGGCGCATGCCCTATGTGGGGCTGGTCCACCTGTGCCTGCGCGCGGGCGGCGAGCCGCTTGCGCCCGCGTTTGGGCCGGTGCAGATGCACCTGGAGACCGCCAGCGCCAAGGGCACGCCGCCCCGCATGCGCTGGAGCCAGCTGAAGGCGCTGCTGGGCTTCATGCCCCGCATTGCGGCGGCGCGATTCACCGGTAGCTACCGCCGCACACCATTCTTCACGGCCACTGGCGCGCCTGTGGTGGCGGTGCGTGTGCTGTCCGCCGCCGAACGCGAAAAGGCCGTGGCAGCGGTGTAGCAGCTGGGCCGGGTGCCGTAGTTCTTTGCGCTACCACCCACGCGCCAGGGCGTGCCAGAATGCCGACGGTTTGCCATGGAGCCCCTGGTCTGGAGGCATGTGCATCGGCCCGCGCTGCGCTCCTCGCAAAACCGAAAAACAATACAAGGAGACCCCATGTCCGCTGGAGACTGGAAAGACATGTACGCCGCCGCAGTGGCGGGCGACCTGGCACTGGTGCGCCACCACATCAGCGCGGGCGTCAACCCCAACTACCAGCACCCCGAAATTTTGTGCACACCGCTGGTGGCCAGCCTGATCCATGGCCACAGCGAGATCGCGCACTACCTGCTGGCCCACGGTGCTGATCCCGGGCTGCGGTCAGACTTTGACGACATGACCCCACTGGAGGCCGCGCGCCGCTACCGGCGCACCGAGTTCATCACGTTGCTGCAGGCACAGGGCGCCAAGGAAGAGCGCAAACCGTTCTGGTGGCGCTGGCTGCCGGTGTAGACGCCAAGCACACGCGCATCCGTAGAGCCCGCGCAGTCCAGGCCAGCGGCCGCCTCGCCGCACGGGCGGCGTCCTACTCGGAGGGAAGGGCCGAAGGCGACTCAGAGTGGGCTTCCTTCCTTTGCACGCATCTTGGCCGCGATGTACTCGCCGTGCGTCACATGCAGCAGGCCGGCCACCTTGCTGATGGTGTGGTTCTCGTTGGCGTCGATGTGGGCGTCGGCATACGCCACCTGCCACATGGCCTCCACGAGCTGGATCTTCTGGTCCTGCGTGAAGTGATCGTTGAGGCTGCTGGTAAATCGCTGGTAGTCGTAGGCGGTCTTCGACGTGGTTACGGCCAGCTCCAGCAGGCGCTCCAGCTCATCATCGCTCAGCGCAAATTTGCTGCGCAGAGCGGTCACCATGGTGGCGCGCTCGGCGTCGTCCATGGCGGCATCAAACCGCACCACTTCCACCAGCAGAACGGCGGCTGCCAGTTGCACGGCATGGGCGCGCGCGGCGGGTGACTGGGTGGTGGAGGGCTGCGTGAAGCTGTCAAACAGATCTTTGAGGGTTCGGAACATCGGGTGCTTTTCGGTGTGCGTGGCAAATGGGGTGGAGGCGCGGTGGATGGGTTGGTTCCCGCAGCGCGCGCGGGCGGGCAGCACACTTTGCGCTCGCGTGGTGCACCGCCCCGGCGACAATCGGGGGCCATGACGAAGAAAACCATACTCCCCCTGCAACTGCTGGTTGCCCCCGACAAGAACGATCCCCAGCCGCTGATCCTGTACCACGGGCGCAATTGCCCCGACGGCTTTGGCGCGGCGCTGGCCGCATGGTTGTACTACGGCGACAGTGCTGAATACGTGGGGCTCGACCACGGCGATGTCAAGTCTGCGGACGACCTGCCGCCCCTGCAAGGCCGTGCGGTTTACATCCTCGACTTTTCTTTTGCCGCCGAGGTGATGGCTGCCATCGACGAGCGGGCCGCCAAGCTGGTGATGCTGGACCACCACAAGAGCGCCGCCGAAAAACTCACCGGCTTTGCCTGCCGCTGCGGTGTGGTGCACTTCGACATGAGCAAGTCGGGCGCGCGCCTGGCGTGGGAGTTCTTTCACCCGCACGAGCCCATCCCTGAGCTGCTCAAGTACGTGGAAGACCGCGACATCTGGAAGTGGGAGTTTGCCGAGAGCGCCGCGTTCTTGTCGGCCCTCGACATGGAAGAACAGGGCTTTGCGCGCTGGCGCGAGATCGCGGCCTTCACGCCCGAGCAGCTCAAGGAGTTCATGGTGCGCGGCGAGGCCATGGACGAGAAGTACAAGAAGCTCTGCGCCGACATTGCCGAAGGCGCGCAGCCGCTGGTGTTCAACGGCATCACCGGGCTGATGGTGAATGCGCCCGGCATGTTCCACAGCCTGGTGGGCGACATCCTCTCGGCCAAGACCGGCACCTTTGCGCTGATGTGGAGCGCTGGCGAAAAAGGTGTGAAGGTGGGGCTGCGTGCGCAGCGCAACTTTGACTGCATCGCGCTGGCCGAAAGCATGGGCGGCGGCGGGCATGCCCAGGCCTGCGGCTTCAAGATGAAGGTGGAGCGCCTGCCCGAGCTGCTCAGTGGCACCTTCAACGCCTGAAGCAGGGACTGGTTCTGAATAAAAATCGGCCTTTGCGCGCGATGGATAAGCGCTGATAGCTATTAAATTTATAGCAATCGGCGCAAGCTACACCAGCCGCAAGTCCGCCCCCTTGGTCCCTGGAAACACCCGCGCCACGGCGGCTGCGTTCAGTCCGTACATGCGCGCAAACAGCCCGCCCAGCACGGCGCGGTAGTCGTTGAGCACGGGGTAGTCGCGGTTCTGGAACAAGGTGGTGGCCGTCAGCGCCTGCTGCTCGCCCACAATGCGCCCGCCGCCCACACCACCGCCCAGCACCCAGAACACGGTGCCGTGGCCGTGGTCGGTGCCCCGGTTGCCGTTCTCGCGGAAGGTGCGGCCAAACTCGCTGACCACCACGACCACGGTGGATTTCCACGCCGGGCCCATCTCGTCGGCAAAGCCAGCCAGGCCCCGGCCCAGCTCTTCAAACCGGTTGGCCAGCGCGCCCGTGGCCGCACCCTGTGCCACATGGGTGTCCCAGCCGCCTACGTCCACAAAGCCCAGTTGGTAGCGCGTCTGCATCAGCTTTGCCATGCGCCGCGCCGTGCCTTCAAAACCCTTGGTGCTCAGCGCATTGCGGCTGGCGGCTTCCATCTCGCCCTGCATGGTGCGGGCGACTTCTTCGCGCGTGGCAAAACCTTCGGCCACGGGTGTGGCCAGTGGCGTGCCCCGGTACATGGATTCGATGAGCTGCGCCTGCCGCGCATCCACGCCGCTGCGGCCGGCCGCCGCGCTCAGCAGCGTGTTGGGCACATCCACTGCGCCGCGCAGCACCAGGGGCAGGGTGCTGGTGAAGGCCATGGGCTGCAGCGCGGCCGTGGCCGGGGTGTTGCCGGTGCGCGGGTTCAGCTCGGCCACCAGCCGGTTCAAAAAACCTGAGCGGTAGTCGCGCCGCCCGCCCACGGGCTGGCCCAGCTCCATGCTGTCTTGCGTGTCGAAGTGGCTGCGCGAGAGGTCGTCGGTGCCCGCAAAGGGCACAAAGGCCAGCTGGCGCTGCTGGTACAGCGGCAGCATCGATTCGGCCAGTGCGGGGTGCAGGCCCCAGTCGGGCGTGAGCGGCAGCGCGCCACCGTCCTGCCCCGGACGGGCAATGGCGATGTTGGGCCGTGTCTCGTAGTAGTAGCTGCTGGCCGTGGGCACCAGCAGGCTGGCGCAGTCATAACCACCGCGCAAGAACACAAGCAGAAAACGCACGTCCTGCGCGCCGGGGGCGGCCATCGTGCTAGCGCTGCGCACGCCGAGGGCGCTGGCGCCCAGAGCTTGAAGAAGGTGTCTGCGTCGCATGGTGATTTCCTCAGCCGTGCATGAATTCCGGTGATGCAAGGAACAACAGGTTCCACTCACGCGGTGATGTTGCCTGCGCCAGCGCATTGCGCGTGGCGGCCGACCAGGTGGGCTGCAGGGCGCGCACATAGGCACTCTGTGCCAGCGGTGGGGGCGTGCGCTGCGATGCCGACTGTTCGGCCATCCTCATCTCCTTCTCGCGCGGGGTGGGCATGGGGGCGGTGGCCACACCGGCCCCGATGGCGCGGGCGATCTCGAAGCGCGTGGACATCTGCCCTGAACCTGCCCATGCCGCCGCGTCCAGCGGGTAGCCGTCGGGCGTGGCGCGGCCGTACAGGGGCTCGGCCAGGCGCTGCAGCCAGCCCAGCGCGGGCTCGGCGCCGGGCAGCACGGCGTCGCCATGGGCCAGGCGCAGGCTGGCCAGCACATAGTGCACAGGGTCGCGAAAACGCTGGCCCAGCGATGCACGAAATTCCGGCGCGCTGAACAGCGCCTCCAGCACGGCGGCAATATCGCCATCGGTGCGCTCGAACGTGCGGGCCAGCGTCTGCAGTAGCGCGGGCGGTGGCTTGTCGCCCACCAGGAAAAGCGCGATCTTGCGCGTGATGAAGCGTGCGGTGGCCGGTGCGCGGGCCAGGCGATCCAACGCCTCGTCCACCTCGCCCAGGCCTTCGGCGCGCAGGGGCTGGCCCAGCAGGGTCTTGGGCTCCCAGTCATGCCGCTGGGGGTTGAACTCGAACAGGCCGTCGCGCACGTAGTGGCGGCGCAGCGCGGGCTTCATGCGCGGGGGCTCGTCGCCGTCTGGCTGGCGTGCAATGCCCACGCCGGTCAGCACGCGTGCCAGCTCCTGCACATCCTGCTGGCTGTAGCCGCCGTCCACGCCCAGCGTGTGCAGCTCCATCAACTCGCGCGCGTAGTTTTCGTTGATGCGGCCCGCTGCGTTGCGGGCGTTGTCCAGGTAGTGCAGCATGGCCGGGTGGCGCACCGTGGCACCCAGCAGGTCGCGAAAGCGGCCCAGGGCATGGGGGCGGATGGCGCGTTCCTCATAGTCGCCCACCAGCACACGCAGGTTGCCTTTGCCCGCAAACACGCTGAAGTGGTTCATCCAGAACCAAGTCATCTTCTCGCGCAGCTGGGTGGGCGAATACAGCGCGCGCAGCACAAAACGCTCGGCCGCCTCCTGCTGTAGCGCGCGCATGTCCTGCTGCCAAGCCTTGAGCGCGGCCTTGCGGCCATCCTCGGTGGGCTGGGCCTTGGCGGCCTGGTGCTGGGCCTCCATGCGCGCGGCCAGCTCGGGCAGCGGCGTGCGGGTGATGGCCATGGCGTCGATCTGCGCCTGGGCCGCGCGCGGCAGCGTGGCGGGCGTGGGGCGCAGCTGCGCGGCCAGGTAGGCGGCAACCCCTTGCGGTGGCAGCGCCTGTGGGCCCTGGGCGGTGTTGCCCCAGGTTACGCGGTCCAGCAGGCGGGCCAGGGTGGGCTCGTCGGCGGTGTTCCAGGCAGCGGCGCCCGCCGGGGTGGCGGCGCGGGCCAGGCCCAGCGGGGCGGTGGCAGCCATGCCCAGCAGGCCAGCGAGCACGGTGCGGCGGGGAAGAGGGCCGGGGAGCGGGGCGGAAGGAGCGTTCATGGGGCGCACAGGGGGCAGGCAGTGGAGCGCATGGTGCTCCGCCTCAATGCGCCGTGCAAGCCTGCCGCGCGGGTTTTACCTGCGCGACACAAACGCCCCGGAGCTTGTTTACACGGGCTGTCGCGCCGTCGCTGAACCGCTCAGCTGCTGGCCTGCGCAGCTTCCTCTAAACGGTCCACCGTGCGCAGCGTCTTGAACGCCAGCATCCAGCCACCCACCACGCCCAGCGTGCACAGCCCGCCCACCACGGCGGCGGGCACAACGC
This sequence comes from Acidovorax sp. sif0632, assembly GCF_019218805.1. Classification (NCBI taxonomy): domain Bacteria; kingdom Pseudomonadati; phylum Pseudomonadota; class Betaproteobacteria; order Burkholderiales; family Comamonadaceae; genus Acidovorax; species Acidovorax sp. sif0632. Next base: position 274,467 of record NZ_JAHUWW010000002.1, read on the forward strand.
CCAGCCAGGCGGCGCTGGTGCCCGCGCGGAACTCGCCCAGTTCGTTGGACGAGCCGATGAACAGCATGTTCACCGCGTTCACCCGCCCGCGCATGGTGTCGGGGGTGGAGAACTGCACCAGCGCGCCGCGGATGTACACGCTCACCATGTCGGCCGCGCCAGCCACCATCAGCGCCGCAAACGACAGCCAGAACCAGTGCGAGAGCGCAAACACCAGGTTGGCCACGCCAAACACCGCTACCGCAATGAACATGGTGCGGCCCACATGGCGGTTGAAGGGCCGCATGCTCAGGTACAGCCCCGCACCCACCTCGCCCACGGCCATGGCGCTGCGCAGCGCGCCCAGGCCCGCCGGGCCCACATGCAGCACCTCTTGCGCGTAGATGGGCAGCAGGGCCACCACGCCGCCCAGCAGCACGGCGAACAGGTCCAGCGAGATGGTGCCCAGGATGATGGGCCGGGTGCGGATGAAGGTGATCCCTGCGCCAAAGCGCTCGAACATCGTTCCCTGCGCGGGGAGGGGCGCAGTGGCATGGGCCACCACCACACGCAGCAGCAGCGCCACGCCCAGCACAAAACACGCGCAGCACACGGCATAGGTCAGCTCGCCACCGCCCAGTGCATACAGCAGCCCGCCCAGCAGCGGCCCTCCGATGCTGGCGACGCGCATCAGCATGCTGTTGGCGGCAATGGCCTGCGCGAGCTGCCCGCGCGGCACGATCTGCGGCAGCAGGCTTTGCATGGCTGGCCCCGAAAAAGCGCGTGCGCAGCCATACAGCACCAGCACCGCATAAATGCCAGCCACACCGCTGGCCCCATGGCCCGCCAGCCACCACAGCAGGGCACTGCACACGCCGCCCACCGACCAGGCCAGCGCCAGGATGCGCTTGCGGTCAAAGCGGTCGATCAAATCGCCTGCTGGCAGCAGCAGGGCCAGCATGGGCAGAAACTGCGCCAGACCCACATAGGCCAGTGCCAGCGGCTCGCGGGTGAGGTCATACACCTGCCAGGCCACCACCACGGCCTGCACCTGGGTGGCGACCACGGCCACCACGCGGGCGATCAGAAAGGAAATGAAGCCGGAGTGGCCGTAGACGCTGGAGGTCTCCGCATCGGGTGCTGCAGGGGGGGAATGGGGGACTGTCATGAAAACGGAGCGGGGGCGGCCGGGGCAGCGCACGCTGGGGGCCAGATGGGAAAGACCCCAGGATGCTAGCGGCTGTGCAGCCTGCACGCTGGGGGCTTGGGGGAAGACCCGCAGAAATGGGTCTTCAGGTTTTGCCCTGGCCCGCCGATAAGGCAGAGAAGAAGAAGCGGGTTTGCGGCCTCGGCGCTGCTGCTGCGTGGGGCTGGGCGTGCCGCTTCGACCGGTTTTTACCGTTTGTCTATTCATCTGCTTTGACCAGGAGTCCCCGGGGCGTGCCATGGCGTTGACGATCAACACCAACGTGATGTCGCTGAATGCGCAGCGCCGGCTTGGCGGTGCGCAGAGCGATATGGCCACGACCGTGCAGCGCCTGTCCTCGGGCCTGCGCATCAACAGTGCCAAGGACGACGCGGCGGGCCTGGCGATCTCCGAGCGGTTCACTTCGCAGATCCGGGGGCTCAACCAAGCGGTGCGTAATGCCAACGACGGCGTTTCGCTCATGCAGACGGCCGAGGGCGCGCTGCAGAGCGTCACGGCCAGCCTGCAGCGCATCCGCGAGCTGGCTGTGCAGGCCGCCAACGACACCAACAGTGCGTCTGACCGCCAGGCCATCCAGGCCGAGGTGACGCGGCTGGCGCAGGAGATCGACCGCACCGGGCGCACCACGCAGTTCAATGGCATGGACGTGTTCGATCGCTCCGACGCCAGCGTGGTGGGCGACGAGAACCTGCTGTCCGTGTTTGACGGCCTGACCAGCGCGGGCAGCTGGCTGGAGAGCAGCGAAAACCTCATCCGCAACTACTTTGGTCTGCAGGGCGATGGGGCGGCCATCGACATCCGCTACACCGGCTTTACCGACAACGCGGGCGGTGTGGCCGCCTATGTGCAGGTCACCGGGTTTGACGGGCAGGGGCGGGGCAACAACCTGGTGCTGCAGGTGGACATGGCCGACTTCGTGCCGCCCAACCCGCCCAATGGGGGCTCCGCACCGTTCTACAACGACCGTGTGATTGCCCACGAAATGGTGCACGCGGTGATGGCCCGCTCCACCAACTGGCAGAACATCACCGGCAGCCACTTGTGGTTTGCCGAAGGCGCGGCCGAATTCATCCACGGCGCCGAAGAACGGGTTCGCGCCGACGTGGCCAACCTGGGCGTGGCGGCCGTGGTGGCGGCCATTGGCGGGCCCAGCAACACCAGCGAGTTCTACTCGTCCAGCTACTCGGCCGTGCGCTACATGCACGAGCGCATCAAGACGGCGGGCGGCACCGGCATCAAGGATGTGCTCACCTACATGAGCAACAACCCCGGCTCCACGCTGGACGCGGCCATTGGCGCAGCCTCGGCCGGGGCCTTCACCAACGCGGGGGATGTGCTCACGCAGTACGGGCTCAACGGTGCGGCCTTCATCGGCAGCTTTGACCTGAACAATGCCGACACCGGCGCCATTGGCGGCGCCGACGTGGACGGCGGCATGGTGCGCGACGCCAAGGCGGCGCTGCCCAACCAGGGCAGCCGCTCGGGCAAGGACGCGCTGCAGGGCTTCACCGAGACCTACGAAAACATCGCCTCGACCAGCGGCGCCATCAGCACCAAGGTGTTCCAGGTGGGCGCCAATGCCAACCAGACGCTGGAAACCCGAGTGGGCGCGATTGGCCTGGGGGCCATGGGCCTGCGCAACACGCTGGATGTGACCACCTCGGCCGCGCAGGCCATCGTGTCGGTAGACCGCGCGCTCGACTATGTGAACAGCCAGCGCGCCGTCATCGGCGCCCAGTCCTCGCGGCTGGAGTCGGCCATTGCCAACCTGCAGATCGGCAGCGAAAACCTGTCGGCCAGCCGCTCCCGCATTGTCGACACGGATTTCGCGGTAGAGACCGCCAGCCTGGCCCGCCAGCAGATCCTGCAGCAGGCGGGCAACGCCATGGTGGTGCAGGCCAACCAGATGCCCCAGGGCGTGCTGGCTTTGCTGCGCACCTGATGCATCCCTCTCCAGCCCAGCTCAGCGCTGGCTGCGTCGGTGCCGGTAGTCCCACGGCGCCAGCGGCCGCTTCTGTGACCACAACCCTGTGCCGCTGCTGCGCGCCTGGCGCTGCAGAGCCACCAGCTGCGGGCGGGATTCGGCATAGGGTGTGTACACCCAGGCCAGGCCGGCGCGCACCTGTGCCGTAGCCACGTCTGCGCTGCCGCAGCGCACATGGGCCACCGTGCGGCCGTAGTTGTCTTCGTCCACCGGCTGCAGCGCGGCGCGTTGCCTGAAGCACAGCTGCGCCAGGTGCTGCCGTGACTTCTGGCCAAAGGCCTGGCGTGACTCGGGCGCGTCGATGGCGGCGATACGCACCTTCACCTGCTGGTAGGCGCCGGGCGCGCCGCAGCGCACGGTCAGGGTGTCGCCGTCGCTGATGGCGACGACCAGGCAGAGCAGGGAGGCAAGGGGCACGGCAGCAGAGGGAGAGAGAAATGGTGGAAGGCGAGCAAGAAGGCAGGTGACAGAATGTTGTGCCAAATTGCCACTTCGCGCTTTATGGATAAGCGCTAACAGCTATCAATAGTGTAGCATCTGGCGTGTTGTCTCTACGGGCTGCTGCAAATTGATACCTTGACGCGTGCAATGCCCGAAATGGTGCGCAGGGCGTGCGTGCAGGGCTTTGGGCTGTGGTTACCACGCTTTCAGCCCCTCCACGGGCAAGGGCGTTGTGCCAGGCTGGGCATAGGGCTTTCTAGAATCGACGGGAACCGGGTGTGGTGCAGACTGTCAGAACGCCATGGCAGCCGTTCTTCGCCGCTATGGCAACCGGAAATGCCCCCCGCAATGACGACTTTCTTGATGATGTTGATGACCCCGAAGGAGTGCCCGCCCTTGCGTTTGTGCCTTTTCCCGACCCGTTTCACTGTTCGTTCTGGTGCCGCTGCAGGTAGCTTGGCTCTGGCCGCATTGCTGGCAGGCTGTGTGGGCACCACGCCCAAGACGTTTGGGGTGCAGGAGAGTTTTGGTTCGGTGGCCACCTACTCGCGCCTGTTTGACGCCACGCCCGCCCAGACCTGCGAGGCATCGCGCCGCGCGCTGCTGAGCCAGGGCTACATCATCTCCACCCACCAGCCGGAGCTGGTGGAGGGCAAAAAGAGCTTCCAGCCCGAAGCCGAGTCGCACCTGCAGATGGTGGTGCGCGTGGTGTGTGTGCCCGAGGCCAATGACGGCAAGGTGAGCCTGGGCTTTGTGACGGCGCTGCAGGACACTTATGCCCTGCGCAAGACCAACAACTCGGCCAGCGTGGGCGTGGGCGCCATCGGGTCCGTGTCGCTGCCGTTTTCTGCCAGCAGCGAATCGCTGGTCAAGGTGGGCAGCGAGACCATCTCGAAGGACGCTTTCTACGAGAGCTTCTTCGATCTGGTCAAGCGCTACCTCGTGATGGACCAGGCGCAAGCCATCGGTGGCTGACGCGGAGGTTCCAGGCACTGTGGCCTGAGCGCTCTGGGCCTGCGCTCTCAGAGGGGCGTGGCAATCCCCGCAGCAGTTCTCACTCTCCGCGCCAGCGCGCCACCAGCTCCCATCCCTGCGGCCAGTCACCCAGGCCACTGTCGGCATTGAGGTGGCCCCGCGCACCCAGCACCACGTGCTCGGCGTTCCAGGCGCTGGCGCACTGCGCCGAAAAGCCGGGGGTGGAATACGGGTCGCTGGTGCTGCTCATCAGCACCCGTCTCGGCAGGTCGCGCTGGGCGGGCAGCACGGCAGGCAGTGGGGCAAAGCCTTTGGCGTCGGCCGGAAAATTCGGCCCCCCGGGGTCTGGCACCGCCACCAGCAGCAGCGCATGCACGGGCCGGTGGTGGCGCGCGGCCCAGTGCACCGCGACCAGGCAGCCCAGGCTGTGTGCCACCAGGATGGGGGGCTGGGGCGATGCAGCAACGGCGTCATCGAGCGTGCGCGCCCAGGTGTCGCAATCGGGGTGGTCCCAGTCGGCCTGCTCCACCCGCGCTACGCCCGCGTGCCGGGATTGCCACAATGACTGCCAATGTGTGGGGCCCGAGTTGTAGATGCCCGGAATCAGCAAGACAGGTCGCGTCGTCATTCAATGTCCTTGTTCTCAAAGCAGATCCATCACTGCCCGCCAACAATAGGAAACCGCCGCTGTTCCGGCCAGGGGGGCTCATCGGAAATCGCCCGCCCAAACCTTGAAGTCATCGTTAAGAGCCTGTTCAAAGAAAGCACCCCGTGGAACTGGACAAAAAAGACCGACAGATCCTCATGGCCCTGCAGCATGACGCGCGGCAAAGCCTGTCGGCGCTGGGCAAGCAGATCGGCCTGTCGCAGCCTGCGATGAGCGAGCGTGTGAAAAAGCTCGAAGACGCGGGCGTGATTGCAGGCTACGCGGCCCGCATCAACCTGGACGCCGTGGGCCTGGGCCTGCAGGCGGTGGTGCGGGTGCGCACCACGCACGAGCACATCCAGCGCTATGTGTTGCTGTTCCAGTCCCTGCCCGAAGTGCTGGATGTGGTGCGCGTGACCGGCGAAGACTGCTTCGTGGTGCGCTGCGCCTTCGGCCAGCCCGCCGACCTGGAGCGCGTGGTGGATGCGCTGGCCGCGTTTGGCAGCGTCTCCACATCACTGGTGCTGTCGCACCCGGTGAACAAGGCGGTGCCGCTGGGGTGAAACAGGGGTGGTCGTCTCGCCACAATAAAAATGGCCGTTACCGCACGTCTGTATTGCACAAACAGCTATTGAATCTGTAGCGATCTGCGCACTGGCTACGGGCGTGGCACCGCGTAGCGCAGCTCGGCAAACAGGCCACCGAGTGTGGTCGCCGACTGCAGGCGCAGCGCCGGTTGTGTGATCCGGCGTGGCAACAGCGGCTTGCCCGCACCCAGTGTGACCGGTGCGATCTGCACGATCAACTCGTCCAGCAGGCCCGCATCATAAAACTGCCCCACCAGCTCGCCCCCGCCCACGATCCACACATTGCGCCCCGCTGCGGCCTGCACCACGGACTGGTGCACGGGCCGCACATCGCCACGCACAAAGCGCACATCGGCGCCCGGGATGGCGCGCAGCGTGCGCGTGCTGAACACCCATGTGGGCTGCACGTAGGGCCAGGGCTGGCCTGCGTCGATGGCGTGTTTCAGCATCCATTCGTAGGTGTGCGACCCCATGGCCAGCGCACCCACGTCGCGGATGAAAGCGGGGTAGCTGGAGCCCTCGATCTCGCCGAACTGCAAGAGCCAGCCAAGGTCATGGTCTGGCGTGGCAATGAAGCCATCGAGGCTGGATGCGCCGTAGAACTGTGTGAGGGTCATGGCGGCGCACTGTAGAGACCGGCTGCTGACAACGTGCTGGCAGCAAGCTGGGAGGGCGGCGGGAAGGCCCGAGTGCGTCAGGGTAACTGCACCGTCTCCGCCAGATGCCCGTACACCGTGGCAATGCGCCGCAGGTGCCGCGACTCGGGGTGCGTCAGCAGCCACAGCTCGGTTTCACAGTCGGCCAGCGACCCGGTGAGGGGGCGCAGGTCGCTGCGGCCCTGGGCCAGAAAGAGGGGCAGCACCCCCACGCCCATGCCCAGGGCCACCAGCTCCATCACGGTGAGCAGGCTGTTGACGCGGTAGGTGGGCTGCGCCTTGGGGTATTGCTTTTTGCGCCAGCGCACCGAGGGGTGGTCGGGCAGAGCGTCGTCGGGCGCAATCCAGGCTGCGCGGCCCGCCTCCACGTCGGACAGGACCAGCGGGCTGGCGGTGCCTGCGTACAGCGCGGATCGGATCATGCCCAGTTGCCGACCCACCAGGTGTTGTGGTGGACGCTTGGTGGCGCGCACGGCGATGTCGGTGTCTCGGCGCGTCAGGCTCACCAGTTCATTGCCCGCATGCAGTTCGTATACCAAGGCCGCGTGCCGGGGCTGCAGCACCTGCAGGGCGGGGGCGATGAGGCCGTGCAGGAGGGTGTCGGTGGTGGAGATGCGCACCGTGCCCGACACCTGCTCGGGCTGTGCCTGCGTGGCCGTGCGGGCGGCCTCCAGGGCGGCTTCCACGCGCTCGGCCTGCTCGGCCAGGGCCTGGGCCAGCTCCGAGGCGCGGTAGCCCGCGCGCGAGCGCTCGAACAGCGACTGGCCCAGCCCGCGCTCGATGCGCTGGATGGCACGGAACACCGTGGACGCATCCACGCCAAGCCGTTCACCGGCTGCTGCCAAGGTGCCGGTGCGCACCATGGCCAGCAGCACTTCCAGCTCTGCGGCGCCCAATTGGTATTGCGTGAATGCAATGGATGTTTTCATGTGTGCTTATTTTATTTGCGCCAATGCAATCATAAATTCTGCTGGTCGCCATACGTCGGTAGATACACCAACTGGCGATGCCAACCCTCTCGCCATAGAAAGCCCGCCCCATGAAACGCACCTGCACCTGCATTGCCCGCCTGTTGAATACCCTCTGTGCCCCACACGCTCAAGGATGGACGGCATGAGCTCGCGAACAGCCGCACCCGCACTCACCCTGGTCTCGCATGCGCTGTGCCCCTACGTGCAGCGCGTGGCCATCGTTCTGCACGAAAAGGGGCTGGCGTTTGAGCGCCGCACCATTGACCTGGCCCGCAAGCCCGACTGGTTTCTGGCCATCTCGCCGCTGGGCAAGACCCCGGTCTTGCAGGTGCAGGGCCAAAGCCTGTTCGAGTCCGCTGTGATCTGCGAATACCTGGAGGAAGTGGCCATGCCCGTGTTGCACCCGTCAGATCCGCTGCAACGCGCACGCCACCGGGCATGGATGGAGTTTGGCTCTGCGGTGCTGAACACCATCGGCGGCTTCTACGCCGCGCCGGATGAGGCCACGCTGCAGGCCCGCGCGCAGGACCTGCGCAGCCGCTTTGTGCAGATCGAAGAGGCCCTGGGCCAGCGCAGCGTGCCGGGGCCGTACTTTGCCGGGCCGGACTTTGGCATGGTGGATGCGGTGTTCGGCCCGGTGTTCCGGTACTTTGACGTCATCGACACCTTGCCAGGCATGAATGACCTGGGGCTCTGGCACGGCTTGCCGCTGGTGCAGCAGTGGCGCGCTGCGCTGGCGGCACGCCCTTCGGTGCAGCAGGCCGTGGGCGTGGACTATGCCGATGGCTTGCGGGCCTTTTTGCGCGCGCGTGGGTCAGCGTTGTCGCGGCGCATGCAGGCGGTGGCCGCGTAGACCCCGCACGCCTGCCAGCTCAATCCGCCCAGGTGCCCGGTGCCAGCCCGTCCAGCGTGTATGGCCCGATGGCCGCGCGGATCAGCCGCAGCGTGGGGTGGCCCACGGCGGCCGTCATGCGGCGCACCTGGCGGTTGCGGCCTTCGCGAATGACCAGCTCGATCCAGGCAGTGGGGATGGCCTTGCGTTCGCGGATAGGCGGGTTGCGGTCCCACACCGCAGGCGCGGGCTCCAGCAGCCGTGCGCGGGCGGGCAGGGTGGGGCCGTCGTTCAGCACCACGCCGCTGCGCAGCGCGGCCAGCGCGGCCTCATCGGGGACGCCCTCCACCTGCACCCAGTAGGTCTTCTCCATCTTGAAGCGCGGGTCCGCAATGCGGGCCTGTTGCTTGCCGTCGTTGGTCAGCAGCAGCAGGCCCTCGCTGTCGGCATCCAGCCGCCCCGCCACGTATACGCCGGGCAGGTCGATGTAGTCCTTCAGGCCCTGCCATTTGCCCTCGGCCGTGAACTGGCTGAGCACGCCGTAGGGTTTGTTGAAGCGGATCAGGCGGGTTGTCATCGACGACGGGGTGGGAGCGGTGAGGGTGGATCGGGGCACGCAGGGCTGCCGAGCATAGCTGCAGCGAGGGAGGAAAGAACCAGTGCGGCGCTGAGTGAACAGGGTGGCGTCTGACACCTGCTTCATCCTCCGGCCTGGCCGGGGGGCGGAGCTTGACAGGTAAAATAGGCCTCCAGCGCTACGCTAGCTTGCGCTTGCAGCTATTTAATCCATAGCTGATTCATCTGGGCAAGTGTTGTCTGACCCTCTCATCCAGGCCTCAAGGAGACACCGCCATGACCACCATTGAACTCGACATTGCCCAGACCATCGGCATCGCCGCCGTGCTGCTGGTGGTGGGCGATTTCATCAAAAACCGCGTCGGCTTGCTCTCGCGTTACTTCATTCCCGGGCCCATCATCGGCGGACTGGTGTTTTCGCTGATTGCGCTGGTGGGCCACCAGACGGGCCTGTTCACCTTTCAGTTCTACGACAACATGCGCGCCTTTTTGCTGCTGGTGTTTTTCACCACCATCGGCTTTTCGGCCAGCTTCGAGCTGCTCAAGAAAGGCGGTGTCGGCGTAGCGCTGTTTCTGGCCGCCGCCGTGGGCCTGGTGGTGCTGCAGAACCTGCTGGGCGCCGGGCTGGCTGCTGTGCTGGGCGTGCATCCGCTCATCGGCGTGGCGGCGGGGTCCATATCGCTCACGGGCGGGCACGGCACCTCGGCCGCGTTTGGCCCGCTGCTGGAGCAGGCGGGCGCCGCAGGTGCGTTGCCCGCCGCCATTGCAGCGGCCACCTATGGCCTGGTGGCGGGTTGTGTGATTGGCGGCCCGCTGGGCACCCTGCTGATGCGGCGCAATGGCCTGCACACCTCGGGGTTGGCTGCGGGCACGCCAGCCGCGGCCACCGCCACGGCGGCTGGCGCTGTCGACGCCGCCAATGCCTCCACCGCCCGCCCTGCAGCCCCGGCCCCCATGGGCAACAGCGACACTGTGATGTACGCCAGCATCCTGATTGCCGTGTCCATCGGGGCAGGCACGTTGCTGGTCAACTGGCTCAAGGGCCTGGGCATTACGCTGCCTTCGTACCTGGGCCCGATGCTGGTGGCGGCGGTGGTGCGCAACATCATCGACTGGCGCGACAGTGCGCTGCCCCTGCGCCAGTTCGAGGTAGTGGGCAATGTGTCGCTGGCGTTCTTCCTGGCCATGGCGCTCATGTCCATGAAGCTGTGGGAACTGGCCGAGGTGGCCGGGCCGCTGCTGGTCATCCTGCTTGCCCAGACCGTGCTGATGTTTGCGTATGGCTACTTTGTCACCTTCCGCGTGATGGGGCGCGACTATGACGCCGCAGTCATCGCCGCCGGCCACTGCGGCTTTGGCATGGGCGCCACGCCCAACGCCATGGCCAACATGCAGGCGTTCACCGCCGTCAATGGGCCATCGGTGAAGGCGTTTTTTGTGATCCCGCTCGTGGGTTCGCTCTTCATCGATTTTTTCAACGCCGTGATCATCACGGGCTTCATGAATTATTTGAAGTGACCCCCTGAGCCGCTTCGCGTCTTCCCCCGTAGGGGGACGCCTCCAGCGGCCCGGCGAAGCCGGTTCCGCGGTGGCGCTGGTAGGGGCGCGCCCCCTTCAAGCGCTGTTGGCCCGCAGCGACGGTGGATGCCGAAACTACACAGCCACAAACAGCGCAGGGTCCACCATGGTTCTGTTCAGCATCACGCCCCAGTGCAGGTGCGGCCCGGTCACGCGGCCGGTGGCGCCCACCTTGCAGAACGCGTCGCCCGCCTGCAGCACATCCCCCACGCGCACATCCTTGCTGCTCAGGTGGCAGTACATCGTCAGTAGGCCCTGGCCGTGGTCCAGCCACACCGTGCCGCCATTGAAGAAGTAGTCGCCCACGTCAATCACCCGGCCTGGCAACGGTGCCACGATGGGCGTGCCCGTGGCGGCGGCAATGTCCATGCCGCTGTGCGGATTGCGCGGCTGGCCGTTGAACACGCGCCGCAGCCCGAACGAGCTGGACCGCCGCCCCTGCACCGGCACCCGCATGCGCAGCGATGGCAGGGCCACACCAGCGGGCTGCTCGGTGAAGGTCGCCATCACTTGCGCCTGGTGGTTGCGCTCGCGCTCGTAGCGGGCCTGGTCCTCGGGTGAAAGGTCTACCGTGCGCGGCGATACCTTGAGGTGCTGCTCCTTGTATTGCTTGGGGGCTACGGCGTAGTGCACCAGGCGCGGGCTGCCGCCGCGTTCGGCCAGCACGGTGATGAAGGCATCGCCCGGCGCAGCGGCCAAAGGTATGCCCACGATGGCTGTCCACTCAATGGCATCGCCCACCACCCGCAGCGGCACATCCACATCGCCCTGGCGCACCTGCGCCACCGGCCGTGTGGCCGCCGGGCCCAGCGACAGCCGCGCCACACCCCCGGGCACCTGCAGCGCCTGGGGCCACACCGTGGGCGCGGGTGGCAATGGCTTGGCGTGCAGCAGCCCCACCAGGGCGGGCTGGGCGAGAAGGCCCGCCGTGCCGATCAAGGCGCTGCGGCGGTTAATGGGGTTGGCTGGGCGGATGAGGGCAGGGCGGGCAGGTTCAGACACGGCAGGGCAACGGTAAGAAAAAAGCGCGGGGGGATGGCAAGCGTGCTGCAGCCGCGCGTGCACGGCGAGCACCCCGCAATTGTGCCGCCCAGCGTTGGCGGCGTCCGCCTACATCGCCACCCCCAGGCCGCCACCTACCATCGCGCCATGCCACCTGCCGCCCCCCGCCGCTTCACCATGTTCACTGTCTTGCTCACGGCCCTGGCCACGGGGGCCCTTGTCTTGTTGGCGCTCAACTTCACGGCGGGCGAGAAAAAGGTGCAGCAACAGCTGCCGCGCCTGTACAACACCGCCCACCCGCAGTTTGAGCGTGCGCTGGGCAGCCTGCTGGGCCCGGGCATCGTGGGCGGCAATGCGGTGACCGAGCTGCTCAACGGCGACCAGATCTTTCCGCCCATGCTGGCTGCGATCAAATCCGCGCAAAAAAGCGTCACCTTCGAAACCTACATCTACTGGTCGGGCGACATCGGTAAACAGTTTGCCGACGCCCTGAGCGAGCGCGCCCGCGCGGGTGTGCCTGTGCATGTGCTGCTCGACTGGGTAGGCAGCGCCAAGATGGAAGAGAGTTATCTGGCCGAGATGAAAGCGGCCGGGGTGCAGATCGAAAAATTCCACAAACCCCACTGGTACAACCTGGCCCGCCTGAACAACCGCACCCACCGCAAGCTGTTGGTGGTGGATGGACAGGTGGGCTTTACCGGTGGCGTGGGCATTGCGCCGGAGTGGACGGGCCACGCGCAAGACCCCAACCACTGGCGCGACTCGCACTACCTGGTGCGTGGCCCCGTGGTGGCGCAGATGCAGGCCACGTTTTTGGACAACTGGCTCAAGGTCACCGGCAAGGTGCTGCATGGCGAGGCGTACTTTCCGGCCATCGCACAAGACCCTCCCGTGGGCACGCAAAAGGCGCAGATGTTCTCCAGCTCGCCATCGAGTGGCAGCGAGAGCATGCAGCTCATGTACCACTTGGCCATCACGGCGGCCGAGCGCAGCATCGACCTGTCGGTGGCGTACTTCGTGCCCGATGAGCTGACCCACAAGTTGCTGATGGACGCCCTGGCGCGCGGCGTGCGCCTGCGTCTGGTGACCCCCGGCGAACACACCGACACCGAAACGGTGAAGGCTGCATCCCGCGCCACCTGGGGCCCGCTGCTGCAGGCGGGCGCCGAGATTTATGAGTACACGCCCACCATGTACCACTGCAAGGTCATGATCGTGGACCAGCTGCTGGTGTCGGTGGGCTCCACCAATTTTGACAACCGCTCGTTCCGCCTCAACGATGAGGCCAACCTGAACGTGTACGACGCGGCGTTTGCGCAGCGCCAGACCCAGGTGTTTGAAGACGATATCCAGCGGTCACGCCGCGTGACCTACCAGGCCTGGTTGGACCGGCCGCTGCGCGAGAAAGCGCACGAGAAACTGACGGCCTTGCTGCGGTCGCAGTTGTGATGGGGTTTGAATGAAATCAGGTGCTGGCGCTTGTGGGTAAAGCGCCAGACGCTATCAATAGTGTAGTTTTCTGCGTCTGATGCGGGGGGCGAAGACGCAGCCCGGACTCTTCAACCCAAGCAGGCATTTGCCCCTAGTCCACTGAAACCGAGAAATCGGCTGTGCGCCGGGGTGGCAGCGGGTGCAGCGCAAGGCGCGGGCTGCGGCCAAGGCTGGCCGCCTTGGCAAAGCCCGCAACGCAGCGATGCGCCTGCTACCACCCTGGCCCGAAGGGTGAGGGCCTGGCAGGGCCGCCCTCGTCGTTGCCGTGCTCGCCGGGTGTGCAACCCGCCTGCGCCCGCCGCCTAGAGGGCGGCCCTGCCAGACCCTCACGAACAGCCGATTTCTCGGTTTCAGTGGACTAGTGTCCCAAGTTTCTAACTCGGGACCCTCGTCCATCAGTGCGTCACAAACTCATACGTCACTGCCTCGCTGTCCACCATGTCGAGGATGTCGTCCAGCACATCTTCATCTTCGGTGCTGGCCCACAGGTCTTCGGGGTCTGCCGCAAACAGGGGTTCGATGGCAATGTCCATGAACTTGCCGTCGGGCAGCTTGATGACAGGCGTGCCCTCCGAGGTGTCGACCAGCTCCCAGTCGTCGGGCACGGTCATTTCGAGTTGGATGGTGACGTTGAGTTTTTTCATGGCGATTCCTTGTTGCTAACCGGGCAGGGTAACCCACTTTGGGAAGAATGGGCGTGTAGCGCTTATTCCACCAGCGCAATGTGCTATAAAAAATAGAGCATTTGAAGGAGCCTTGTACCTGCGCAGCCTGGCACCGGTACGGGGCGGGCTGCTTGGCACGCCACTTGCGTTGCTTGGAGCCTGCTGGTGTCGAAGCCCGCAAGTGCTCATGACCGCCCACAAATGCTCGCGCAGAAGCCACCAACGACCACCCCAGTGCATAACGCTGCGGGGCGCACCCAAGCCTGCTGTATTGTTGGTGGCAATTCTCGTGCCAGGCACCCCTTCACCAAACTGTCCTTCACCCACCGGAGAACCTTGAAATGATCGCCCAAAAAATCCTCGCCGTGGCCGCAGCCGCCGTGGCCGTCACCCTCGCCTTCAGCCAGGCCGCACAAGCCGGCCCCCGGCTCGACAAGATCATGGAGGCCAAGGTCATCCGCGTGGGCACGCCTGGCGACTACCGCCCGTTTGCCATCAAGACCGACGCGGGCTACAGCGGCCACGACATCGATGTGATCGAAACCATGGCCAAGGAGCTGGGCGTGAAGATCGAATACGTGCCCACCACCTGGCCCAACCTGCTGAAGGACCTGCAGGGCGACAAGTTTGACGTGGCCGTGGGCGGCATCACCCGCAACGTCAACCGCATGCGCATTTTTGACATGCTGCCCGGCTACGCTCCCTTTGGCAAAGTGGCCCTGGTGCGGGCGGCCGACAAAGCCAAATACACCAGCGTGGACGCCATGAACCAGCCCGCCGTGCGCGTCATCAAGAACCCCGGTGGCACCAACGAAACCTATGTGCTGGCCAACCTCAAGGCCGCCCAGGTCAGCACGCACGACAAGAACGCCGAGATCCCTGCGCTGATCGCCGAAGGCAAGGGCGACGTGATGATCACCGAAACCTACGAAGCCCTGCACTACGCCAAGGCCGACCCGCGCCTGCACGCCGCGTTTGTGGATGCGCCGCTCACGCCCAAGAACTACCTGGGCTTCATGTTGCCCACCGACGACGCCGACTATGTGCGTGTGATGGGCTTTGTGTGGGGCCTGGTGGACAGCCGGGGCACCATCAAGCAGGCGGCTGACAAGTGGTTGAAGTGATCAGGGCCTGAGGCTATGGGCGTCTGAGTTATTCGCCCGGAATCTCTGGCTCCACCAGCAGCGCCAGCAGCTGCAGCGACTCCTGCCAGCCCACGTAGCACATCTCGGTGGGGATCACCGCCGGGATGCCCGCCTGCACGATGGACACCTCGGTCCCCGCGATCACCTTTTTCAGCTGGATCGTGGTGCGCATCTCGCCCGGCAGGTTGGGGTCGTCAAACCGGTCGGTGTGCACGATGCGCTCGCCCGGCACCAGCTCCACATACTCGCCGCCAAACGCATGCGTGCCGCCACTGCTGAAGTTGGTGAACTGCATGCGGTAACTGCCGCCCACGCGTGCGTCCATGCTCAGCACCCGGCCGGTAAACCCGTGGGGCGGCAGCCATTTGCACATGGCGTCTGGGTCCAGAAAGGCGCGGTAGATGCGCTCTGCCGGGGCGCGCAGCACGCGGTGCAGGGTGACGGTACCGGTGTTGGTGTTGGTCGTCATGCTCGGGTCTCCTTGGGGTGTAGATCTGTGGTGGATGAAAGCGTGAACCGCCAAACCATATCGGTTATTCAACGTGTTCACACCCCTACGACGAACGGACCTGCGCGTTTTCGACACGCCGCTGTTGCAACGGCAAACTTTTTGGCAAAGCCTCAGCCTTTCAGGCCACAACCGTCCGCACCCCAAAGCTCTCGCTGCCCTGCGCCCAGGCCAGCAGCCGGTCAATGTTGGGGTGCTTGCCGGGGAAGGTGCGCGCATCGGCTACATGCTCGGCATACCACTCCAGCCCCAGGGTGGCGGCCGCAGGCGTGATGCTGCTACCGTACAAGGCAGCCAACGCGGCATACACCACCAGCGACCCGGTCTGTCCGGGCTTGTTCTCGATGGTGGCCAGCACTTGCCCATCCGGGCCCAGCAGGTGCAGGGCGGTGAGGTGGCTGGCGGAGGGGAGTTGCTTCAAGCGGTCTGCGAAGTTCATGGTTGTCAATGAAAATATGAATGAAATTGGTCTCTAGCGCTTTATGGGTAAGCGCTAGTAGCTATGAATAGATGAGTATTTTGGCGGTTGATTGCATCAAGCCGCTGCGGCCGCGGTGCAGCTTCACAAGGGAGGTGTTCGATGGAGCCACCAACTTGCCCGGCATGAGGGATTGGTGGAGTGCGCTGCCATACCCATATTGGGGTGGATCATTCCTTTTTGGGTTTCTTCGGGTCGGAATGAACCCAGACTCCCTAGCACGCATCACGCCTGCCACACCCCAAACCCCGCCGACCGCAGGTCGATGCCAATCTCGATCTCGCGGTCCACAGCATCCTCGTAGCTCATGGGGTTGAAGCCTTCGTACAGATCGGGCAGCAGGCGCAGGCCGTATTGCGTCACAAACCGGTTGGCCTGGATGCCCGCCTTGTGCTTGTCAAAGCGCACATCCGGGTCCAGCCCGGTCATGCCCACATACACGCAGGGCTTGCCCTCGATGTAGCCCGGGTTGCACCGGCGAAAGCGCGGCTCCAGCAGCACGTCTTTGGAGAGTTCGACCACGTAGACGTGGTGGTGGAGCTTGCGGCGGCGCATGGGTGGATGGGATAGACGCGGATAGTAGGGCTGCGGTGAAGCGTTCTGCGCGGTGCTACTTTTTACTCGTCATCGTCCGCCTGGCCGTCATCGCTCAGGCGGCGGTCCAGCTTGCTGCGCAGCGACTCGGTTTCTTGCAGAAACTGCTCTACCGGCACGGCCGGGGCCACGCGCAGGCTGGGCGGAAACAGGCTGCTCATGTAGAGCGTTTGCGACAAGCGCATGTTGTTGAGCCACTGCGCACCCAGCCACGACGGCACGCCCAGGGCCACCACCGCAGCCACCATCCACGCCAGGCCCACGCGGCGGCGCGGCAGCACGGTCGCCAGGTGGGCATACAGCGCACCAGCCAGCACCAGCACGATCAACACACTGGCGAACTGCGAAAAAACCTCCAGCGAGAAAACGAATGCGGTCAGGTGGGCCACCAGATGCACCACATCCACCGCCAGGGCCGCAGCGCAGGCTATGCGCACGTGGCGCCAGAACTGCAGGTGGCCCGCAAACACCTTGTTGGCCGCCGCCCACACGCCCGACCAGGCGCCCAGCACCACCAGCAGCGTGAGCAACACGCCCGGCACGGCCTTCAGGTATTGCGAACTGTCGCGCGCATCCAGCCACGACTCCCCCAGCCCCGCCAGCAGCACCAGCGCCACCAGCGCCGCCGTGGTGCCCACCGTGCGCCACGGAAACTGCGGCAGCGGCTGCTCGTCAGCAATCGGTGCATCGGCCAGGCGCAGCGTGATGTGGGTGTGGCCCAGGTCGATGGGCGCGCCGTCGGGCCAGTCAAAGTGCTCGCCCGGGCCGTGCTGCTTGCGCTGCAGGCGTGCGCCATTGCGCGTCTCCAGCACCTCGATCTGCACGGTGCGTGGCTCGTTCACCGCGCGGTCGATGCGCAGGTGCCGGGGCGCCACAAACGGGTCGTCCAGCACCAGGTCGCAGTCCAGCGCCCGGCCTACTGTGACGGGCCAGCGCGTGATAGGCGCGCGCGCCAGCAACGCGCCGTGGCGGTCAAAGGCTTCGATAAGCCCCAGGGTCGTCGGCATCGTGCTCATGGTGCGGCCTCCCAGCGGAAGGCCTTGAGGTAGTGGCTGGCCAGCTTCATGCCGTTGTCAAAAGCAATGCCCTGCACGTCCAGGCGGCCCAGCACGCCTTGCGTAGGCTGGTTGATGGACGCGGCCAGGACAGTCATGTTGTACAGACCGGGCAGCTTGCGATAGGCCGACAGGCAGACCACCGCGCGCAGCGGCAGGCTGCCGGGGTCCACAAAGCGCTCGCTGCACTCTGCGGCCGTCTGGTGGCGGTTGCCGCGCCGTTGCAGCTGTTCGTTGGCAAAGCTCTGGGAAAACATCCGGGCGAACCGTGCAGCGCCCAGGGTGGGGGCGTTGTAGGCCTCATAACTCAGGCGCACTGCGCCGGTGTTGAATTCACCCGCCACCACATCGCTGTCGGCCCGGCATTGCGTGCGCTCCAGGTTCAGGCCCGGAAACGCCGGGTCGCGCCCCGATCCCCAGCACCGCGCCAGCGCATCGTCGGGCACGGGCACGCGGTAGTTGCCGTGGCGCTGCTCGCGAAATGGCGCTTTCAGGAACCGGTCTGTCAGAAGCTGCTGGTGCTCCATCAGCTGCCGCGTCATCTCGGCATGCGCGGCCTGGGTGATGGGCTGGGCGTTGGCCGCACGCTGCACCAGCGCCTGCGCAAACTCGGCCGGGATCAGAAAGCTGACTTGCTCGCCGTCGAGCCGCTTGGCCACGTTCACGCCCAGCACGCGGCCTGCGTCGTCCACCGCCGGGCCGCCGCTCATGCCGGGGTTGAGCGTGCCGCCAAAAAAGATGCGCGGGTAAAAGCTGCGCTTGACCAGCCCGTTGTAGGTGCCCTCGGTCACGGCAAAGCCGATATCGAGCGGGTTGCCCAGCGAGTAGATGCGCTCGCCCTGTGCCAGCGCCTCGTCGGCGGGCCGAAAGCCCAGCACCGGCGCAGCGGCCGTGCGGCCCTTGGCGCGCAGCACGGCCAGGTCGCGCTGCACGTCAAACGCCAGCAGCTCCACCTCGCCCTCTTGCCCCTCCATCGTCACGTACACGCCCCGGTAGCGCTCGGGCTCCAGCGCCAGCTGGCTGGCCACATGGAAGTTCGTCACGATCAGCCCATCGGCCGATACAAAAAAACCCGAGCCAATCGACGCCTGCGTGTTGGCATTGCGCAGCAGCGTGCGGATCTGCACCAGCTTGTCGCGCGACAGCTCATAAATGCGCCGCGCATCGCGCGACAGCAGGGCGGCATCCGCCCCGGTGGGTACAGAGGCTGCAGCGGCCCCCGGTGGCGGTGTGGTGCCGTCTGCCGGGTCACTGCCCGCAGGGCGAGTTGCCGGGGGGGCGGCGGGTGGAGGGGCATTCTGTGCGTGGGCGACCAGGGCGCAGAGCAGCAGAACCAAGGACGAGGTAGCCAGCCGCAGGGGCCGGATCAGGGGGAAGGGCATCGCGGTATTCTATGAATGCCCTGCACCTCCCCAGGTTCTGCCTGGGCAACCCATCCAATATCTACGCACCCACGCACCCATGTCAGAAATCCACACCTATCCCATCGGCACGCCCGGCCAGCCCTGGGGCGCCGCAGAGCGCGACCAGTGGCGCGCGTGCCAGGTGCGCCAGCGCAGCTACGCCGACGACGTGCTCAATGCCGTGGAGGCACTGCGGGGCCGGTTTGATGTGGAGCTGTATGGCGACGTGGTGTATGCCAACGACCAGCACCCGGCCGAGCGCTTTCCGCTGCGCGCCATCCGCAGCCGCAACTGGCAACCCGGCCTGCCCAGCGTGCTTATCACCGGCGGCGTGCACGGCTACGAAACCAGCGGCGTGCACGGCGCACTGCGTTTTGTAGATACCCAGGCCGAACGCTTTGCGGGCCGCGCCAACCTGCTGGTGGTGCCCTGCATCAGCCCCTGGGCGTATGAGCGGTTTCAGCGCTGGAACTTCGACGCCATCGACCCCAACCGCTCGTTCAAAGAAGGCTCCCTCGCGCAGGAATCCCTCGCCCTCATGCGGCTGGTGGCGCAGCACCAAGGCCAATATGGCCAGTTCACTGCCCACATCGATCTGCACGAAACCACCGACACCGACGAATCCGAATATCGCCCCGCCGTGGCCGCGCGCGACGGCAAGGTGTTCGAGCCCGGCAGCATCCCCGACGGCTTCTACCTGGTGGACGACACCGAGAACCCACAGCCCGCCTTCCAACAAGCCATCATCGAGGCCGTGGGCCGCGTTACGCACATTGCGCCGCCCGATGAAAAGAACGAAATCATCGGCTCGCCCATGACCGAGCCCGGCGTGATCCGCTACGAATTCAAGGCCTGGGGCCTGTGCGCCAGCGTGACCGGGGCGCGCTACACCACGACCACCGAGGTCTACCCCGACAGCCCCCGCGCCACGCCCGAGCAGTGCATCGCGGCGCAGGTGGCGGCGGTGTGCGCGGCGGTGGAGTTTGTGTGTGGGGCGCAGTAAACCTGTACCACCTTTTTTTTGAGGGCCAAATTGGCCGCTACCGCCTGATAGATAAGCACTGATGGCTATAAAAATAGAAGCAATAGGGCGCTGAGGCGCTTAAGCACCAAAGCCCAAGCCCACCCACCACCCGCATTGAACAGAGACGCCCATGGACTGGCCCCAGATGCTGGACACCTTCGCCCGCATGCCCG
This sequence comes from Acidovorax sp. sif0632, assembly GCF_019218805.1. Taxonomy (NCBI): domain Bacteria; kingdom Pseudomonadati; phylum Pseudomonadota; class Betaproteobacteria; order Burkholderiales; family Comamonadaceae; genus Acidovorax; species Acidovorax sp. sif0632. The sequence goes on from NZ_JAHUWW010000002.1 coordinate 294,437, forward strand.
CCGCCGAGCAGCAGGCCTGGTGGCGCATGGCCGCCGGGCTGCTGGCCGTGGTGGTAGCGCTGCTGTGGCTGGAGAGCCGCTACTTCAAGCCCAGCCGCCGCGTGGGCAGTTGGTTGGCGGTGCGCCTGGTGTCGGTGCTGGCCGCGCTGCTGGCGGTGGCGGCCGTGCTGCTGCCCGCGCGCGCCGTGGGCGGGCCCGCTGCGCTGGGCGTGTTTGTGCTGTCGCTCTACACCCTGGGGCCGGTGGTGTGGTTTGGCGGCCATGTGCTGGCCGGGCGCTGGGTGCGGCCCGCACTCTCGCGCGCCGAAAGCCTGGTGCTGGGCCTCACCGGCCTGGCCATCGCCGCCGTGCCCGTCTATGCCAGCCTGCTGGCGCAAAGCGCCCTGCAAACCGCCGCACGCGACGTGGCCCAGCGCCGCGAGCTGCCCGCCAGCAACCCGCCGCTGGCCCACACCGTGCAGCCCGTGCAGCGTTACCAGCTGCACGGCGTGGGGCTCATCTACACCCAGTCACTGCTGGGCACCACCTACAACCGCCTGCTGCGCGTGGAGCAACGCCACGGCGGCGGCCAATGGCCCACGCACCCCCACCCCGTGGCCCACCCCAGCTACTGCACCCACGGCAACGACGTGCACCTGATGTGGTCCGCCCAGGAACCCCCACCCTACCTGCGCCTGCACTGGGCCCAGAGCAACGGCGCACCCACCAAGGCCGAGTTCACGCCCCAGCTGGCGTTTGACCCAGCCACCCCCGTGCCCGACTTCCACCTCCCCCTGCGCCCCGACGGCGCCGACCCCGCCGCCCCCATTGCGCGCGAAAGAGCGTACCTGGTGCTGGTGAAAGAGGGGCAGGCGGCGCAGCCGCAACAAGCTCCGACGCAGCAACCGCCGCAGACTTACACCCAGATGCTGGGCAGCCCCCCCGAAGCAGGCGAGGTGCGCACGACCGATTGCGTGATGGCGGGTTTCCAGATCACCCCCACGGTTGCCAAACAAGGCTGGCAGGTGCAGGCCATGGGGCTGGTGTTTCAGCTGTCCACAGGCGGGCAGCCGTTGCGGGCGTTAGTGGAGCGGAAATAGAGGCGAAACTGGCCGTTTCCGCCTGATGGTATTGCCTTTGTTGATATCAAATTGATAGCAAGAAGGGTTTGGTGCGCGAGTGGGATTTATGGATTGCTTCCCAAAGCGCTCAGCAACCGCGCACTCACCTCGGCCGCATCCAGCGTGGCGAACTGCATGTTGTGCTGCTCCGTCAGCGGGCCGTGGCCCGGCTCCATGCGGCCCGCAGCGTCGTAGCCCATGGCCTTGAACTTCCACACCCCGCCAACCAGCTTGAGCGAGCCCACATGCGCGCCATCGGCGGTGTGGACTGCCACTGCGGCGGCGTTGACTGGCAACAACTGCAAGGGGCCTGCCAGCGGGCCGGGCGGTATGTGGGCGAAGGTGCGGGTGAAAGTGAGCGGCAGGGGTGAGGAAGGGAGCATGGCGGTGTCTCTATCGCAAATGGCGTGGCGCTTGCGGCGCGGTGGCTCGATCTCTGCCCGGTGTGTCGCGTGTTGTGGGTGCTTTGCCGACCGATCGCAGGTTTCGCTCTGCACCCCGTGGGAGACTATGGGCGGTTTGCATGGATCATGCAATTGGTCTCTAGCACTTATCTGTCTCTGGCGGCCAGGTGCAGCCGGTGGCTACTAGCCGGTGCCGGGCCCTAGGCTCGGCCACCATCAATCCTTGAGGCTCACCCCCAGGTTGTCCAGCTTTTTTGCATACGAGTCCCTGCGTTTTACGGCCTTTGCAGCCGTTTCCGTGGCGGCTTGGACTGCCTTGGGGCCCTTGTTCGCCGCAGCTTTGATCAATCCGAGCTTGTGAGCGGCATCTGCCTGCGCCCGCTGGAAAGTGGCGATGAGTTCAGCATGGGCAACGGATGAGTTCACAGGGACTTTCCTATCAATCAGCGTCATCACCCTTGAAGGGTGACATCGGTGCGAAGTAAGGCGGTTCTCAATTCGCGAGTCGCAGGTTTTGAAATATCCACCTTTTGAACAGCCACGTCGAACGGTGAGCCCGGCCTGATGCTAGTTGGCAGTATCTTTTTTGCTGGATTCTTGGCGGGGTACGTGCCCTGACCCGGACACATGCGAACGGAAAACCCGAATTCTTCGAGTGCACCTTTTGCATACAACTCTGCCAGTTGTTGAAACGTCACGAAGGTTGAACGTTTAACGTCTTTGAGTCCTGGCTGGCTGATGTCGCGAACGATCTCAAATTTACCGAGTGAATCTCGCTGTGTATCGGTAAACGGATGCAGTAAGAAGGTCTGACGAACGCCATTCTTTTTGGACACCAGGGTGTGCTCGACGGTGATATCGGTTAGCAGCATGTTGTTTTCCTCGCTTTTCAAGCTGCAGCTTGCACAGCAGCATCATTCGCCATTCCACCCAAACTCGCAGACTGTGTTTTCACACCAAGCTACTGGGTAGCTGATGTCCTACCCCTTGAGATGCGAAGTGTTCGACGCAGAAAATTCTCATCTGAAGGCGGGGACTTTGACTAAACGGCAGCAAATGACAGATCCATATTGCACTGTGACAGGTCGTTTCGCATCGAAAGCTGTCATCAGTCCAAAAGAAAACGGCCAGCAAATATAGAAATTTGCTGGCCTTCTTTCCAATCAGGAGGTAATCACTTCCCCCACGAATCCTTCAACCCCACCGCCAAGTTAAACACCGGCTTCCCTACCTTGTGGTCAATACGATCCGCCACAAAGTACCCGTGCCGCTCAAACTGAAACTTGTCATCTGGCTTGGCATTGGCCAGTGACGGCTCCACGATGGCTGTCACCACCTTCAGGCTGTTCGGGTTCAGGCTTTCGATGAAGTCCTTGCCGCCCGCGTCGGGGTGGGCGTCCAGGAACAGGCGGTCGTACATGCGCACTTCGGCATTCACGCCGTCGGCCACGCCCACCCAGGTGATGGCGGCTTTCACCTTCACGCTGTCGGCGCCGGGGGTGCCGCTCTTGGTGTCGGGCACCACGGTGGCCAGCACTTCGGTGATGACTCCGTCAGCATCCTTGGTGCAGCCGGTGCATTCGATGACGTAGCCGCCCTTCAGGCGCACCTTGTTGCCGGGGAAGAGGCGCTTGTAGCCCTTGGGGGGCACTTCTTCAAAGTCTTCGCGTTCGATCCAGACTTCTTTGCCGATGGTGAAGTGGCGCACGGGGCTTTCCACGCCCTCGGGTGGGTGGGGAAGGGCGGGCAGGCTGCAGGGTTCCAGGTGGCCTGCGCCCATCACGTCGTCCCAGTTGGTGAGCACCAGCTTGACGGGGTTGAGCACGGCCATGCCACGGTGGGCTTTCAGCTCCAGGTCTTCGCGCAGGCAGCCTTCCAGGGTGCTGTAGTCGATCCAGCTGTCGGACTTGGTCACGCCGATGCGTTCGGCAAAGGTCTGGATGGAGGCGGGTGTGTAGCCGCGGCGGCGCAGGCCGACGATGGTGGGCATGCGGGGGTCGTCCCAGCCGCTGACCTTGTGGTCGTACACCAGCTGGGCGAGCTTGCGTTTGCTGGTGATGACGTAGGTGAGGTTCAGGCGCGCAAATTCGTACTGGCGGGGGGGCGGGCTGGCCAGCAGGCCGCCTTCGGTCAGCCGCTCCAGCAGCCAGTCGTAGAAGGGGCGCTGGTCTTCAAACTCCAGCGTGCACAGGCTGTGGGTGATTTGCTCCAGCGCGTCCTCGATGGGGTGCGCGTAGGTGTACATGGGGTAGATGCACCAGGTGTCGCCCGTGTTGTGGTGGGTGGCGCGGCGGATGCGGTAGATGGCCGGGTCGCGCATGTTGATGTTGGGGCTGGCCATGTCGATCTTGGCGCGCAGCACCATGGAGCCGTCTTCGTGCTGGCCGTCACGCATTTCGCGGAACTTGGCCAGGTTTTCGGCCGGGGTGCGGCTGCGGAAGGGGCTGTCCACGCCGGGCTTGCTGAAGTCGCCCCGGTTGATGCGGATCTGCTCCACCGTCTGTTCGTCCACGTAGGCGTGGCCGGCTTCGATCAGGTACTCGGCGGCGCGGTACATGAAGTCGAAGTAGTCGCTGGCCTGGTAGGGAGCGGCGTCGGGTGCGCCGTTCCAGTCAAAGCCCAGCCATTTCACCGCGTCGATGATGCTGTTGACGTATTCGGTGTCTTCTTTTTCGGGGTTGGTGTCGTCAAAGCGCAGGTGGCAGATGCCGCCGTAGTCGCGCGCCAGGCCAAAGTTGATGCAGATGCTCTTGGCATGGCCCACGTGCAGGTAGCCGTTGGGCTCGGGCGGGAAGCGGGTGCGGATCTTGGCGGGGTCGGGCTCGCCCTGGGCGTGGTGGGCGGCGTCGCCGGGGGTGCCCGCCCAGCGGCGGGTGGTGTAGGTGCCTTTTTCCAGGTCATGCTCGATGATCTGGCGCAAAAAGTTGCTGGGCTTGACGGTTTCAGGGGCCGCAGAAGTGGCAGTGGCGGCGGTATTGGCGGGGGAGGGGGTGCTCATGCAGCCATTTTAGGCGCCGGTTTCGTGATGGTTTACGCATAGAAACAGGCGCGTATACGTCCAGACACAACGTAAAGACGATTTTGTGCCATCCTTTTGCCTACTTGGTGCGTTATGTACCGGTGAGGTGAGTCCATTTGGCTGGCTGCCCTCGCTCAAACAGGAGATTTCCATGACGAAAACCCGTTCTATCTATGCCATGGCCGCTTCGGCTGGCGTGGCGCTGGCATTGCTGGCCGGCACGGGCGCAGCCCAGGCCCGCGACGTAAATTGGTCGGTTGGCATTGGCGTGCCTGGCGTGGTGGTGGGGGCCAGCAATGGCTACTACGCCCCCGCCCCGGTGTATGTGGCGCCGCCCCCGCCCGTTTACTACGCACCCCCTCGGCCCGTGTACTACGCGCCTCCCCCAGCGTATTACGCACCGCCCCCGGTCGTGTATTACGGTGATCGCGGCTACCGCCACCATCGGCACCACCGCCACCACGGATATGGCCATGGGTATGGCCACGGCCGCTGGGATCGTTGATCCCTGGTCTGATCCGCTGGCAGCCCGACCGGGTTGCCGCGTTGTGTAACCAACCTCTTGGGCGCCAGTCGCTCACAGGCAGCGTCTTTGCACAGGCTGCCTTTTATAGCGGCCCTTCGGGGCCGCTTTTCTTTGCACGCAGGCTTTTAGAACCTGTTCAAGATCTTTTCGGGGATTGCATTGGAGTGCAATCAGGATGAGTGGATGCTTCGGGTGCGCCGCATAATCGCGCACTCTGGCCTGCCAGCGTGGCAGGCGCAACGCCCCCGGAGTGCCGCATGTCTGTGAAGAAAAAAACCGTTTTTGTCCTGAATGGCCCCAACCTGAACCTGCTGGGCACGCGCGAGCCCGCTGTGTATGGCGCGGCCACGCTGGCCGATGTCGAAAAGCTGTGCGCCGACGCGTGCGAGCGCCATGGTTTTGCGCTGCGCTTTCACCAAAGCAACCACGAAGGCGCGCTGGTGGACTGGATTCACGAGGCAGGCCGCCTGCACGCAGCGGGCGAGCTGGCAGGCGTGGTGATCAACGCCGGGGCCTACACCCACACCAGCATCGCGTTGCACGATGCCACCAAGGGTACCGGCATCACGCTGATTGAGCTGCATATCAGCAATGTGCATGCGCGCGAGGCGTTTCGCCACCATTCGTACATGGCGGCAGCCGCCAAGGCGGTGATGTGTGGCTTTGGCGTGCTGGGCTATGGCCTGGCGATTGACGGCCTGGCGCAGTTGCTGGCCCAGCAACCTGCGGCCTGACGCCAGGCGGTAAGGGGACCCATAGACCCGTAGATATATGGCCCCGCCATTGCCCCTGCAGGTGTCTGAGGACGAGGTGGAGATCACCGCCATGCGCGCACAGGGCGCGGGTGGGCAGAACGTCAACAAGGTATCAAGCGCCGTCCACCTGCGTTTTGACGTGGCAGCATCGTCGCTGCCCGAGGATGTGAAAGAGCGCCTGCTGGCCCTGCGCGACACGCGCATCACGCAAGAGGGTGTGGTGGTCATCAAGGCCCAGCAGTACCGCAGCCAGGAGCAAAACCGCACCGATGCGCTCGCGCGGCTGAACGCGCTGATCAACACTGTGGCCGTGCCGCCCCGGGTGCGCCGCGCCACCAAACCCACCTACGGGTCGAAACAGCGGCGGCTGGAGGGCAAGACCCAGCGCAGCGAGACCAAGGCACTGCGGGGCAGGGTGCGCGACGGGTCTTGAACCGGGGCTCCCTGTGTGGTGGGTATCTCCACGGCCATCGTCGATGGCGCATTGGCATCATCTGTAGAACAATCTGTCCGGCCAGCAGGGCTTGGTACCAGGTGCTATCAGTCCTACATTCATTGCATTCACGGATGGAATTGCCATGACTGCCTTTGCCCAAGCCCCCCTCACTGCTCCCGCTGTGGTTCCCGCCTTGTTCGTATCGCACGGCGCGCCGCTGTTTGCGATCGATGCTGGCACCACCGGCCCCGCGCTCACGCAGTGGGGTGAAAACCTCAAGGCGCAGTACCCTGGCCTGCGGGGCGTGGTCATCATGTCGCCGCACTGGATGGCGCGTTCTGCCCAGGTCATGACCGGCCCGCAGCCTGCCACGTGGCACGATTTTGGCGGTTTCCCGCCCGCGCTGTACCAGCTGCAATATCCCGCCTCAGGCTCGCCTGCGCTGGCGCAAGAGGTGCTGGGGCTGCTGCAGGCCGCTGGTGTGGCTGCACAGGGCGATGCCGCGCGCCCCTTTGACCATGGCGCCTGGGTGCCGCTGATGCATTTGTTCCCGCAGGCCGACGTGCCCGTTGTGCAGGTGGCTCTGCCCGTGGGCGCTGGCCCTGCCGATGTGTATGCACTGGGTGCCGCGCTACGCAGCCTGCGCAGCCAGGGCGTGCTGGTGGTGGGGTCCGGCAGCATGACGCACAACCTGGCCGAATTCTTTGGCGGCGAGCGTGCGCCCGCGCCCTATGTGCTGGAGTTCAGCCGCTGGATCGAGGATGCGCTGGCCCGTGGCGACATGGCCGCGCTGCTCAACTACCGTACCCAGGCCCCCCATGCCAGCCGCGCCCACCCGACCGAAGACCATTTCTTGCCCATCTTCTTCGCGCTGGGCGCGGCGGGCGACGATCTGCACGCAAACTACTTGAGCCGCGAGGTGATGTACAGCATGCTGTCGATGGATGCTTTTGCCCTGGAGCCTGTCGCAGGACGGGCGGGTTAAGTAAGTTTTTTAGCTAAAAATGCCGCTGGCGCTTGTCTATGCTCAATCTACCGCTCACATTTTTGCAGCGACCCGCTGCTTCCACAACCCCCCGCCCCTGGCTGCTGGTGCTGATGCACGGCGTGGGCAGCAACGAGCAGGACCTGTTCAGCCTGGCGCCGCAGATCCCGGATCGGTTCCACGTGCTCAGCCTGCGCGCACCGTTTCGCATGGGGCCGGGCGCGCACGCGTGGTTTGATTTTTCCATCGAACCGGGAGGCGAACGCACCATCAACGAAGAGCAAGAGGCGCAAAGCCGAGCCTTGGTGGCCCAGGCGGTCGAGTCTGCCGCCGAGCAATTGGGCATTCCGCCCGAGCGCGTGGTGGTGGGCGGCTTCAGCCAGGGCGGCATCATGGCGCTGTCGCTGCTGCTGACCCGGCCCGCGCTGATGCAGGCCGCGCTGGTGTGGCACAGCCGGCTGCTGCAGCAGGTGGTGCCTTTGAGTGCGCCCGCCGACGCGCTGCGGGGCAAACGGCTGTGGCTGAGCCACGGCACGCACGACAACGTGATCCCGCTGGCCCACGCGCAGGCCATTGCGCACCACATGGCGCCGCTGCCGGTGACGGTGACGTACCACGAGTTCCCCAGCGCGCACGAGATCCGACCTTCTGAGCTGGCGGCCACGGTGGCGTGGCTGGAGTCATTGTCGACAACGCCAACGGCGTTTTAGTCGCGGGCTTCCGGGGCGCGGTCTACATCGCGTTACCGGCGCCTCATCCAGCAGGTTTCCAATCAAGCAGATCCCCAGGGGGGATTGATAGGGAACGCCCTGCGCCGCAGCCGCTCGGACAAGGGTTGTTCCCGTCTTGAAGGAGATCCGATGCCTGAAAACGAAACCGCCGAGTTCCGCCCCGCGCCACCGCGCGCATCCTCCACACCGTGGATCATTGCCGCCGTGCTGGCCTGCGCGGTCGGCGCCGGAGCCGCCTGGTGGTTCTGGCTGCGCCCGGTGGAGGCCCCGGGTGCGCCGCCCCCCGTGGCCAGCGCACCCGAAGCGCCCGTACCCCCACCGCCCATGCCCGAGGCATCGGGTCCCCAGAACCCTGTGGATGCGCTGGCCCCGGCAGATACCGCCTTGCCCGTATTGGCTGAATCCGACAAGCGAGTGGCGGAGCTGCTGGCCGAATTGCTGGGTAGCGACAAGGTCGCGTCGTTCTTGTTGACCGAAGGTTTTGTCCGCCGCGTGGTGGCCACGGTAGACAACCTGGGCCGCGCCCAGGCCCCGTCGCGCATGTGGCCGGTACAGCCTATGCCGCAGCGCTTTACGGTGGACGGCGAGGGCGATGCCCCCACCACGATTGCCACCACCAATGCCGCCCGCTACAGCGCCTTTTTGACTTTTGCCGAAGCCGTGCCCCTGGAGCCCGCCGTGGCCTTGTATGCGCGGCTGTACCCGCTGTTCCAGCAGGCGTATGAAGAGCTGGGCTACCCCAAGCGCTACTTCAACGACCGCCTGGTGGCCGTGCTGGACCACTTGCTGCTGGCGCCCGAACCCAAAAGCCCGCTGCGCGTGAAGCTCACGCCCGTCAACACCGATGTGCCCAACCTGCGCCCGTGGGTGCGCTATGAGTTTGTGGACCCGGCACTCGAATCGCTCACCAGCGGGCAAAAAATTCTGGTGCGGATGGGGCCAGCGAACCAGGCGCGCGCGAAAGCGCTGCTCCGTGATCTGCGCAAGCGCGTGGCAACCAGCGAGTTGCAGCTCCCCCAACGGTGAAGGAGGTGAGTGGCTGCTGCGCGTCGGCTACAGCGGCAGTGCCATGGTGCGCTTGACCTCCTTGAGCGAGAAGCTCGTGGAAATCTCACGCACGCCGGGCAGGCTGCGCACATGGGTGCGCACATAGTCGGCAAACGATGCGAGGTCGGCCGCCACCACCTCCAGCTGGTAGTCGTAGCGGCCCGAAAGGTTGTGGCACGACAACACCTGGGGCATCGCCATGACCTCGCGCTCCAGGGCCGATGTGGTGTCAGCCGTGTGGTCGTGCAGCGCCAGCTGCACAAAGCCCAGCACGCCCCAGCCCACACGCTGGCGGTGCAGATGGGCGTGGTAGCCCGCAATCACGCCCGCATCCTCCAGCGCGCGCACGCGCCTCCAGCACGGGGAGGTTGACAGCGAAACCGCTTCGGCCAGATCGCCCACGGTGGCGCGGCCATCGCGTTGCAGGGCGTTGAGGATCGTGCGGTCCACGGGGTCGAGTGGATGAGGGTGCATGGCAGTGTGTCCTGCTAATTGGGTAATTTGAGGCAAATTTTGCCTTCTTTGATCGTATGAAGGGTAAATAAGGCGAGAACTTACCCGTTGATGGGTTGAAGAATCTCCCTATTCCAAGGAGACCACCATGACCCGCACATCCGCCACCGGCTTCAGCACCCGCGCCATCCACCATGGCTACAACCCGGCCGACCACCAGGGCGCACTGGTGCCGCCCATCCACACCTCGGCCACTTTTGCCTTCCCCGATGTGGCCTATGGCGCGCGCTGCTTTGCAGGCGAGGAGCCCGGCTACTTCTACACCCGTATCGCCAACCCCACGCTGGCGCTGCTGGAGGGGCGCCTGGCCAGCCTGGAGCAGGGCGCAGGCGCCGTGGTGTTCGGCTCGGGCATGGGGGCCATCACGGCCACGCTGTGGTCCATGCTGGAGCCCGGCGATGAAATCCTGGCCGACCTTACGCTGTATGGCTGCACCTTCTCGTTTTTGCACCACGGGCTGGGCCGCTTTGGCGTGAGCGTGCGCCATGTGGACATGACCGACCCGGCCCACGTGGCCGCCGCGCTGAGCCAGAAGACCCGCGTGATCTACCTGGAAACCCCGGCCAACCCCAACATGCGGCTGGTCGACATTGCCGCCGTTTCGGCCCTGGCCCACGCCCAGGGCGCCAAGGTGGTGGTGGACAACACCTACTGCACGCCTTACCTGCAGCAGCCCCTGCTGCTGGGTGCCGATGTGAGCGTGCATTCCATGACGAAGTACCTCGGCGGCCATGGTGACCTGACCGCAGGCGCGGCCGTGTTTGCCGATGCCGAACTGGCCCAGCGCGTGCGCCTGTATGGTCTTAAAGACATGACGGGTGCTGTGATGTCGGCGCAGGACGCGCACCTTGTGATGCGCGGCCTCAAGACGCTGGCGCTGCGCATGGACCGCCACTGCCAGAGCGCTCAGAAAGTGGCCGAGTTCATCGCCGCCCACCCGGCTGCGGCGGCCGTGCACTACCCCGGCCTGCCCAGCTTTGCCCAGCACGCGCTGGCAAAGCAGCAGATGCGCCAGATGGGCGGGATGATCGCTTTTGAGCTGCGTGGTGGCCTGCAGGCGGGCGTGCGCTTCATGGACGCGTTGCAGCTCGTCACCCGCGCCGTCAGCCTGGGCGATGCCGAGACGCTGGCCCAGCACCCGGCCAGCATGACGCATTCCACCTACACGCCCGAGCAGCGTGCCGCCCACGGCATTGCCGAAGGGCTGGTGCGCCTGTCGGTCGGCCTGGAGGACCTGGATGACCTGCTGGCCGATATTGGCCAGGCACTGGACCTGGTGCAGGCGCTGGATTTCAAGGCCGAGCCCACTACGGGGAAGACTGCGGCAGCGGCAGCGCCGTCTTGTAACGCACCTGCTTAAGCGCGAAGCTGGAGCGGATCTTCTCCAGCCCTGGAATGGGGGAAAGCTGTTCGACGATGAAGCGCTCCAGCGCCGCAATGTCGGGCAGTGCCACGCGGATGAGGTAGTCCGAGTCGCCGCTCATCAGGTAGCACTCCATCACCTCATCGTGCTCGGCAATGCGCTGTTCAAAGTCGGCCAGCGCTTCCTTGCTCTGGCTTTTCAGGCTGATGCTGATGAACACGTTCAGTCCCAGCCCCAATGCCGCGGCGTTGGCCAGCGCTACATAACGGGCGATGACACCGTCGGTCTCCAGTGCCTTCACGCGTGCCAGGCAGGGAGACGGCGAGAGATGCACGCGCCGGGCCAGCTCCACGTTGGAGAGCGAGCCATCGGCCTGCAGTTCGGCCAGTATGCGCAGATCGGTGGCGTCAAGCTTCATGTGCTGCAATATTGGTTTATGGTGGAATATTGTGCTGCTATAGATGGCTAATTTTCGCAATTCGGCATCACATTTTTTGCAAATCCTTCTAGAGTGTGCTCCTATGAATGCCCCCTTGCCTTCCCATCTGCTCCATACCCAGGATGCCCTGGGCGACACTGACCCCCAGGAGACCGCCGAATGGCGCGACGCCTTTCTGGCCCTGGTCGCCACCGAAGGCCCCGAGCGGGCGCGGCACATGCTGCAAGAGCTGGTGCGGGTGGCGCGCGCACAGCGGATTGGCTGGCAGCCCGACCTGAACACGCCGTACGTGAACACCGTGGCGGTACAGGACCAGCCCGTGTTCCCCGGCGACTTGGCCATCGAAGAGCGCGTGGCTTCCATCGTGCGCTGGAACGCGCTGGCCATGGTGGTGCGCGCGAACCAGGCGTATGGCGAACTGGGTGGCCATATCGCCAGTTATGCGAGCGCGGCCGACTTGTTCGAGAGCGGCTTTAACCATTTCTTCCGTGCACGTGAGGGTGTGGGTGAAGGCCAGCACCGGGGCGACCTGGTGTTCTTCCAGCCCCACAGCGCGCCGGGCGTGTATGCACGTGCATTCCTCGAAGGGCGTTTGTCCGAAAAAGATCTCATGCATTACCGCCAGGAGCTGACCGCTCCGGCTGCGGGCGCACAAGGCCTTTCGAGCTACCCACACCCGTGGCTGATGCCGGACTTCTGGCAGTTTCCCACCGGCTCGATGGGCATCGGCCCCATCAGCAGCATCTACCACGCGCGCTTCATGCGCTACCTCACGCACCGCAATTTGCTCGACTGCAGCCAGCGCAAGGTGTGGGGCGTGTTCGGCGATGGCGAGATGGACGAGCCCGAATCCATGAGTGCCCTGACCCTGGCCGCGCGCGAGGGGCTCGACAACCTGGTCTGGGTAGTCAACTGCAACCTGCAGCGGCTGGATGGCCCGGTGCGCGGCAACGGCCGCATCATCGACGAGCTGGAGCGCCTGTTCGCGGGTGCTGGCTGGAACGTGGTCAAGCTCGTGTGGGGCAGCGACTGGGACGGCCTGTTCGCCCGCGATCTGACCGGCGCCCTGGTGCGAACGCTGGAAGGTACGGTGGACGGCCAGATGCAGACCTTTGCCGCCAAGGACGGACGCTTCAACCGCGACAACTTCTTCGGCCAGAACCCCGAGCTGGCGGCCCTGGCCCAGGGCATGACGGACGAGCAGATCGACCGCTTGAAGCGCGGTGGGCACGACCTGGTGAAGATCCACGCTGCCTACGCTGCTGCCAGCGCGCACAAAGGCCAGCCCACGGTGATCCTGGCGCACACCAAGAAGGGCTACGGCATGGGCACGGCCGGCCAGGGCAAGATGACCACGCACAGCCAGAAGAAGCTGGACGAGACCGACCTCATCGAGTTCCGCAACCGCTTCAACCTGCCGCTGTCCGACGAGCAGGCTACGAGCCTCGCCTTCTTCAAACCCGCCGAAGACAGCCCCGAGATGCGCTACCTGCGCAGCCATCGCCAGAACCTGGGCGGCTACCTGCCGCGCCGCGAGACGGCGTGCGACGCGCTGCCCGTCCCATCCATAGAGAGCTACGCGCAGTTCGCGCTGCAGGCCGATGGCAAGGAGATGAGCACCACCATGGCCTTCGTGCGCATGCTGGGCACCTTGCTCAAGGACGCCACGCTGGGCCCGCGCATCGTGCCCATCGTGGCCGACGAGGCGCGCACCTTCGGCATGGCCAATCTGTTCAAGCAGGTCGGCATCTACAGCAGCGTGGGCCAACGCTACGCGCCCGAGGACATCGGCTCGGTGCTGAGCTACCGCGAGGCGCTGGACGGCCAGATTCTGGAAGAAGGCATCAGCGAAGCCGGCGCCATCGCCAGCTGGACCGCTGCAGCCACCAGCTACAGCGTGCACGGCCTGGCCATGCTGCCGTTTTACATTTACTACTCAATGTTCGGCTTCCAGCGCGTGGGCGATGCCATCTGGGCCGCTGCCGACCAGCGTGCGCGCGGCTTTTTGCTGGGCGCCACGTCGGGCCGCACCACGCTGGGCGGCGAGGGTCTGCAGCACCAGGATGGATCGAGCCACCTGGTGGCAGCCACCATCCCCAACTGCAAGGCCTACGACCCAGCCTACGCAGGCGAGATGGCTGTGATCATCGATGCTGGCATGCGCGAAATGGTGACCGAGCAGCGCGACGTTTTCTACTACGTGACACTGATGAACGAGAACTACGCCCAGCCCGACCTGCCCGCCGGTGCTGCAGAAGGTGTGTTGCGTGGTTGCTATGTTTTTAAGAGCTACTCGCGCTTGATAGATAAGCGCGAGAGCACGATTTCATCCAAATCCGTCACCCTGATGGGCTCTGGCGCCATCCTGACCGAGGTGGTCAAGGCCGCCGAACTGCTGGCCGCAGAAGGCGTGGAAGTGACAGTGCTCAGCGTGACCAGTTGGAGCGAGCTGGCGCGCGATGGTGTGGCGTGCGAGCAGCGTTGGCTGGCGGGCGAATCCGCGCCTGCATCCGCATGGCTGACACAGCAGCTGGCCCCAACACGCGGGCCTGTGATTGCAGCCACCGACTACGTGCGCGCCGTGCCCGAGACGGTGCGGGCGCTTGTCCCCGAGGGCCGCAAGTATGTGACCCTGGGCACGGACGGATTTGGACGCAGCGACACGCGCGCTGCACTGCGCCAATTTTTTGGCGTAGACGCTTCCAGCGTGGCCCAAGCTGCACGACGCGCGATGGCCGCTGGCTGACGAACATGGGCGCCGTGTGGGCGCCTGCTGTCGTTCCGTGATTCCGCAATTCCGCCGCCGGGGTGGGGTGGGTGAATGCCGTTGCCCAATTCGGCGCAGGCTTCCTACAATGGCCCAGCAACCGCGAGAGGGCGCCATGACACACGTCACCTGGGACCACAACCCGCCGACCACCTGGACAGCCATGGCGGACGGGCAAGCACTTTGCTCCATCAAGCGCAAGGACATTGGCGGCTGGACGGCGGTCTGGATGGATGAGCGCCTGTGGCCAGCGCCACCCCATCTGCCCAAGGCCATGCCCCAGCCCACACGGTTTTTCAGCAGTCTGGAAGAAGCCAAACTGGCGGTCGAACAGGCGCTGTCGGCCTGAAGCGTTGTCGGGCCTGAATCCGTCAGGCATCCAGCAGCTGGCTGGATTCCATCAGGTGTTGAAGTGCTTTGTTTTTTATAGCGGCCAACGCAATACCAACGGGCGCCAGGGCCGACACTGATTCGTGGAACTGCTTTTTTTACAGCGCCCACCCGCCATGCCGACTGCAAGGCACCAAAGGGCCTTGCACCTTGGCCCCTTCGGTGCCTCAGGGGCCGCAGCCACATGGTCAGGGCAGTTTGACGGCCGCCACGGCGTTGGACGTGGAGATGAAGAGTGTGGTGTCGCGCACGGCAAGGCCCCAGGGCTCGTCGATGAGGCCGGGCAGGTCTCCTGCCGCAAATCCCTGGCCCCAGGGTTTGCCCACCAGCGTGCTGACCTGGCCATCGACGCCAATCTTGCGCACCACATGGTGGCGCGGATCTGTCACATAGACGTTGCCCTTTGCGTCGGCTGCCAGGTGGGCCTGTGAGTCGGAGAGTGCCGTGCCTGTGTCCACGGCCAGTTGCGCCGACGATACGGGGCCATTCACCAGCCCGGGGGGCATGTCCGCGCGGCCTGCAACGGTGCTCACGCTGCCTGCGGGGGTGATCTTGCGGATGGTGGGGCCCACGCCCGTGATGTTGTGGTAGCGCCCATCGACCACATACAGGTTGCCCGCAGGGTCGAGTGCCATATGGCCCAGCGCCGAGAACAGCGCCGAACCGGCAGGGCCGTCTGCATGCCCCCGTGCGTTGGGGTTGCCTGCAAACAGGCTGACGGCACCGGTCGGGTTTATCTTGAAGATCACGCCTTGCAGCGACGATGCGTACAAGGTGCCCGCATCGTCGGCGACCAGGCCCGTGATGCCAAGATCCAGAAATGCTGGGATGGCATTCAACTGAGCGGACAGGTCGGCAAAAACTGCGACGTTGCCTGCGGGCGTGGCCTTCAGGATGCGCTTGAGAGAGTACGAGTAGATGTTTCCGGCACCATCCACGGTGAGTGCTTCAGGGCCGCAGAAGGCGACTTCGTTGATTGGCCCCGTGATTTGCGAGCACGGGTTTTTAACCCTGCCCAGGGTGCCCACCATGCCATCCGGCTGAATAGTTCGAATGGCTGCATTGTTGCGGTCGCGCACATACAGGGTGCCTGATTTGCCCACGGCCAGCGCCCCCGGGCCGTCAAACCGGGCTGTGCTCCCGCTGCCATCGGCCCAGCCAGGACTGGGTGCCGTTCCCACTTTCAAGTCGGCAGCGCCATCGCGGGGGTAGCGGTGGATCAGTGCGTAGCTTTGGAAGCTGCTGGACGCGCTGTTTTCGGTGACGAGGAAGCGCCCTTGGGCATCCACCGCGAGGCGTTTGGCAGCGCAAAAGGCAGGCGGCAGGCCATCGGCGCCGAAGGCGCAGTCCGCTGCGCGCCGCACGGTGGTGACGGAACCATCGGCAGCGATCTCGCGCAGCGGCGTGCCCAGGTGCCTGTCCAGCACAAATATCCGGTTGGAGCGGTCTATGGCAATGGCTTGCAGTTCGCCAAACTTGGCCGCTGATGCCGAACCGTCCACATGGCCAGCGTTGCCCTGGGCCACGGTGCCTGAGAGCACCGTGGCCTGTCCACCGGGCGCAAATTTGCGCACCACATGGTCGTTGGGATCGGCGGCGTACAAGGCCCCGGCGGAGTCGGTCGCCAATTGCACCGGGTAGAAGCGCGCGGGGTTGTTGCGCCCTTGTCCTGGCGTCGGAATCTGGCTGACCTTGAACACCACGGTGCTGACCACGCCGGCTGGTGTGATTTTGCGGATGGGGTTGCCCGTGGGCTCGGCAGGCAGGGTCTGCGTCAAAGGTGCCCATTCAGAGACATAGACATTGCCATCCTTGTCCACGGCAATGCTGGTGGGGCTACACAGCGTAGCCGCCGTGCCGGTGCCGTCGGCATTGCCACACACGCCCACCTGGCCGGCCAGCGTGGTGACGTTGCCGGATGCATCGATCTTGCGCACCAGGTGGTTCCCGGCGTCGGCCACGTAGGCGTTGCCCGCCGCATCCACCGCCACGGCCAGCGGCGCGTTGAAACGGGATGCTGTGCCTGCGGCGTCCAGGTAGCGCGTCTCGGTGCTGCTCGCGCCACTCCGTGTGGGGCCGCCGCCTGCGACTGTGGTGAGCTGCCCGGTGGGGGAGAGTTTGCGAATGGTGTTGTTGCCGGTGTCTGCCATCAGCACATCGCCCGCGGGGGTGAGCGCCATACCACCCGTTTCGACGCTGATTTTTGCGAAAGCCCCGGTGCCATCCTGGTTGCCCGGGCCGTCGGTGCTACCTGCCAACAAGGACAGGGCTGTGGCGGGCGGCGGTGGCGGGGCTGGTGTATCGCTGGAACCCCCGCCGCAGGATGCAAGCACAGGGATTGCCAGCGAGGCCAGCAGCCTCCAGCGGGCTCGGTGTGGGGTGCGTGGTTTGCTTTGCATAAAAATCCTATGAAAATGTTGGGTCAGAGTCGCAGACTGGCCATCAGCCCGATGAAAACGCATGGGAGGGGAAGTTGGTCACCGCCATCTCATCCAGGCTGACTCCAAAGCGGGCCGTCGCGAGTGCGGCGCTAGCGCTGAGGTAGGGGTGTCAGAAGAGCTGTCCCCAGACGCGGCGACCACGGGGACTCCCAATGCAGCAAGCAGGCCAATGCGTCGCAGTCGATCCTTGGATGCGGTGTTGGGCATGAAGCTCCCTATCGCGAATTTCGGTTTTGACTTTCGCAAAGCAGTGCCCAGGCAAACAGCGCGCCTCAAGACAAGGCGGTTGTTGCATCCCTGTTTGCATAAGAGCGGCTAACAAAACTCTTCTGGCGTGGTTGCCGCGTCATGTCGTACTGCTCGTACAGCCTGCGACGCAACGCTAGCCAGAACCGCTTCGCTGAGTTTGTTAGCCGCTCTAAGTCCTATCGGTGACGTTGGGGCAACGATACATGACGGGACGAGTTTATGGGCTGTGTATGACAGCGGCCAAGTAACTGTCGGTTACGGCAGGCGGGCATACGTTAAAACACCCGGCCCTCCCAATTGGCATGAGGATTTTGAGATGGCTGTGGGGTTAGCGCACAGGCGGGCAGAAAAATGCATCCAGCACCGGCATCAGCGCCGGAAACTCCTGTGCAAAACGCTCGCGGTTGACAAAGTACGCCTCGCAGGCCACCGCAAAAAACTCGGACTGTGATGTGGCCCCGTAGGCGTCCAGCCAGGGGCGTTCTGCTCCAAAGCGCTCGGCCAGGATCACACGCTCGCGGAACTGCTCGTACGCTGGCTCCCAGGCGGCCCACCAGGCCTCGTAGGCGGCGCGTCCGGTGCGTGTCCCCATGAAGCCTGCGGGCAAGGGCGGGCAGCCGTTGGGTTCGCCGCTCTTCATGTCGAGCTTGTGCACGAACTCGTGCACCACCACGTTGTGGCCGCGTGCCGTGTTCTCGGTGGCATTGGCCACGTGCTCCCAGCTGAGCATGATGGGGCCGCGCTCCATGGCCTCGCCCAGCAGCACCTGGGTGTGTTCATGCACCACGCCGGCCTCGTCCACCGTCTGGCGGCGTGCCACGGCTTCGCCAGGGTGCAGCACGATGCCCACAAAATCGTCGTACCAGTCGAGCGCCTTGGCCGGGTCGCCCCAATGCAGCAGGGGCAGGCAGGCCTGCGCCGCAATGTCGATGGCCATGGCGTCGGTCACCACCAGGCCGTGGGCGCCGTGGAACTCCTTGTGGTGCAGAAAGAGGGCGCTCAAGGCGCGCAGCTTGGACTGGTCGTGCAGCGAGAGCGCCGCCAGAAACGGGTAACGCTGCAGGGTCTGGAGCCACAGCGTGGCCGAGATGTCGGGCACGGGGGCCACCGTGGCGCGGACGCGGCTCCAGAGCCGATGGAAAAGAGGGGGCATGGCGATCAGGCAGCGGGTGGTGAAACCCCGCGCAGTTCAGGATCGCGAGTACTTGGGGGTCAGGGACCGCCGTTCCAAGCCCGTGTGCGACAAACGCAGTGTTTCCGCGCGGGGCGGTCGTGCAGCGGCATCCCAGTCGCTGAGCACCACGCGCTGCAGGCCGGGCGCCAGCACATGGTTTGCGGGGCGGTGGGTGTGGCCGTGAATGAGCGTATGCGCCTGGGCCGCGTGCAGCCAGGTGATGGCGGCCGGGCCGTCTACGTCGGCATAGGTGACGCCCGACTGTTTGCGTGCCTCGCTCTCCTGGCGGATGCCACGGGCCTGTGCGCGACGTGTGGCCAGGGGCTGCGCCAGAAACTGTTGCTGCCACTCGGCACTGCGGGCCTGCACGCGAAAGCGCTGGTACTCGACATCGTCCAGGCACAGCAGGTCGCCGTGGCTGAGCACGAAGCGCTGGCCGCCAAACACCAGCACCGTGGGGTCTGCCAGGCCAGTGATGCCACACTGCGCCAGGAACCCCGGGCCCGCCAGAAAGTCGCGGTTGCCGTGCATGAAGTACACGGGCAGGCGCTGCGCGGCGGCCCGCAGGGCGGCGCAGCCTTCGGCCTCGAAACTGCCAGGTTCGCCCATGGCGTCATCGCCCACCCATACCTCGAACAGGTCGCCCAGGATGAAGAGGGCATCGGCCGTGGTGGTGGCCAGGTAGTGCTCGAAAGCGGCCACTGTGGCGGGCTCGCTGGCCTGCAGGTGCAGGTCCGAAATGAAATCGACCGTGCGCCAGTGCGATGGAGCGACAAGCTCCTCGAGCCGGGGCACGGTCGTGGTCACGGAGATCGCGGTCAGATCAGAGTGCGATCAAAGCGCAACAGCCTTTTCGATCACAACGTCTTCCTTCGGCACGTCGTCATGGAAACCCTTGCGGCCCGTCTTCACGGCCTTGATCTTGTCCACCACGTCGGTGCCCGACACGACCTTGCCGAACACGGCATAGCCCCAGCCCTGGGCCGAGGGTGCGGTGTGGTTCAGGAAGCCGTTGTCGGCCACGTTGATGAAGAACTGGGCGGTGGCCGAGTGGGGGTCGCTGGTGCGGGCCATGGCCACGGTGTAGTTGGCGTTCTTGAGGCCGTTGTTGGCTTCGTTTTCGATGGGCGCGTCAGTGCCCTTCTGGGTCATGCCGGGCTCAAAGCCGCCGCCTTGCACCATGAAGCCAGGGATCACGCGGTGGAAGATGGTGTTGCTGTAATGGCCCTTGTTCACATAGGCCAGAAAGTTCTCGACCGACTTGGGGGCCTTGGCGGCATCGAGTTCGAGGGTGATGACACCGTAGCCGGTGATGTGCAGTTCGACCTGGGGGTTGCTCATGGCAATGCTTCCTTCAAAAAAATGGCGGGGTCACTTCACCAGGGTGGCGGAGTTGATGGTGACGGGAGTGGTGGGCACGTTCTGGTGCGGGCCCTTGTTGCCGGTGGCCACGGCCTTGATCTTGTCCACCACGGCCGTGCCTTCGACCACCTTGCCGAACACGGCATAGCCATGGCCGTCGGGGCTCGGGGCGTTGAGCATGGCGTTGTCCTTCACGTTGATGAAGAACTGCGATGTGGCCGAGTTGGGGTTGCCCGTGCGCGCCATTGCAATGGTGTAGGTGTCGTTCTTGAGGCCGTTGTTGGCTTCAAGGGGAATAGGGGCCTTGGTGGGCTTGGGAATCAGGTCGGCGGTGTAGCCACCGCCCTGGATCATGAAACCGTCGATCACGCGGTGGAACACGGTGCCGTCATAGGTCTTGTCCTTGACGTAGCCCAGGAAGTTTTCCACCGTTTTGGGCGCCTTGGCCGGGTCGAGTTGCACCACGATGTCGCCCATCGAGGTAGACAGCTTGACCTTGGGGGTGTCTTGCGCCTGTACGGATGCTACTGAAAAAATAGCTGTCAGCGCAATACCAGCAAGCGCCAGGGTCGAATTTCTTCTGGAAATCATCCAATCACTCCTTCGAAAAATATCTGCCATTGTTGGCCCCGCCGCGCCCAGTACTGGCGTTTGACGGGACCCGTGCGGGCGCCTTCGGCGACTTCGCCGAACGTTACCACCATGGTGTCGGCGGAGTCTGTCCAGCGCAGGTAAGACTTGTCCTTGAGGTGGAGTTCCCGGCCTTTCAGGGCGCGGGTCTCCGCCTGGAGCACCTGGGTCCATTCGTTGAGCGGTTTTTTGCGGTAACTCTGGAAGTCTGACGCGTAAAAGCCCAGCAACCGGTTCATGTCGCCCTGGGTCTTGGCATTGCGCCAGGCATTGAGCACCGCGTCGAAAGACTTGCGGTCCGCCTGCACGGCGTGGGGCGCTACCCACTGCAGCTGGCGCGCAATGACCACGGGGGTGGAACGGGGCTCCACGGTGCGCAGAATGCGTTCCAGGTCGGGGTTTGCCAGCACCAAGCAGCCATCGGTGGCCAGGGGCGCGCGGGCAAACTGGTCGGGTGGCGTGCCATGCAGCCAGATGCCGCTGCCGGTCTTGCCCCGGCTCTGGTCCAGGGGGTTGGGGTAGTTGATGGGCAGCGCGCCTGCGCCGTAGAAGTCCTTGAGCGTGGCGGGGTCCAGGCGGCTGGTGATGAAGTACACACCAAGCGGTGTGCGCTGGTCGCCCTCCAGGCTTTTCTCGATACCCAGCTTGCCGACCGAGGCGTAGTAGTCGGCCACCAACTGCAGGCCCTTGGGCGTGTTCTCGAAAAGGTACAGGCGCGAGCGCGAAGCGTCCACTGCAATGGCATGGCGCGAGCGGGGCGAGAGTTCCAGGAACTGGGCGGGAATGCTGTGTGCGGGTGGGCGGCTGCGCTGGGCGTCCACGCGCTGGCGCGATTCGTTGCGCAGCTCTTCCAGGGTGGTGGCTACCTGCAGGCTGCGTGCTGTGTCGGGCTCTGGCACATCGCCCATGCGGCGGATGGGCCGTGTGCGCGACATGAGCAGGTCGCCCACGGCCAGTTGCGCCAGCTGGAAGTTGGGATAGTCACGTGCAAGGGTTTCGGCCTGGGCCAGTGCCTCGCGGCTGCGGCCTTCTGCGATGAGCTTGTACACGGCCAGCAGGCGTGTTTCTGCCTGTCCGTCGCGCAGGTTGGGCGCCTTGGTGTCGGCTGGCTCTGTCGAAGGCTGGGTGGCGGCGCGGCGCACTTTTCCGCTCTGGGCGTGCGCCGGTGCTGCCTGCAGCAGTGCGGCGAGGAACAGGGTGCCTGCCGCAGCCCGGCGGCTTGGTGCAGACAACTCCACAAACATGCGCGGTTTCAGGTTCAGGCCTTCAGGGGCTCGGCAGCAGGCACAGCCCCGCACGCTGCGCAGGCCCAGGGTCGGGGTTCACAGTCAACCGCCTGTGGATTCGCGGACGATGGACCAGCGGCCGTTGTGGTTCACCAGGTCCAGCGTCTTGCGGCTCGTGACGTTGAGCGCATCAGCAGTGTAGGCCTGCCGAAAACGGGCGGTGGCCTTGTCGCCATTGACCGCAACGGTAACGTCGGACAGCTGCACGTTGATCTTGGACTTGCCCACGATGCGCGCCTCGCGCTCCTTTTCCCACGCTGAGCGCGTCTGGCGGCCGGGTGGATCGAACGATTTGTCGTAGGCGCCCAGATAGGCCTGCATGTCTTTGGCCGACCAGGCGGCCGCCCATGCCTGCACGGCTGAGGTCACGGCCTGAACGGCTGCGGCGTCGCTTGCTGCTGCCGGGGTGGCTGAGGGTGCTGCGGTGGGGGCTTGGGCGATAGCAGGCGCAGGAGCAGGAGCTGCACTGGGCGCAGATGCGGGTACGGGTGTGGCTGCCGGGGTCGGTGCAGGGGCGGGGGCCACTGCTGCGGGTGGCGCTGGCCGCTGCGTGGCCACCACGGCAGGGGCCGTTGCCGGGGCGGCGGCGGCGGGGCGGCCTGGCTTGCCGGCGGTTTCAGGCGCGAACAGCTCGCGGATCAGTGCCAGCTTGGGCTTGACGGAATTGGCGTTGGTGGCGTCCAGCTGCAGCGCCTTGTTGTAGGCCTGGCTGGCCAGCTTGGCGTAGATGTCGCCCAGATTTTCGTGGGCAGTGGCGTAGCTGGGGTTGGTGCGGATTGCCATCTCCAGCGCCGTGCGTGCCTTGTCCAGCTGGTTCTGGTTGGCGTAGAGCACCGCCAGGTTGTTGTAGGGCTCGGGCAGCTCTGGGTATTCTTCGGTCAGCTTGGTGAAGGTGGTGATGGCATCGGCAGGCTTGCCCGAATCTGCCTGTGCCACGCCACGCAGGAAGCGCAGCTGCGGGTCGCGTGGGTTGGCGGCCAGGCGCTGATCGGCCTTGGCGAGCGCGTCGGCGGGCTTGCCTGCTTTGATCAGCTGGGTGATTTCTGTGTAGTCGTCGGCCTGGGCCGCGCCAGTGCCCAGCAGCGCGGTCAGTGCCAGCAGGCGCAGGAGGCGTGGAAGTGTGCGGCGGACTTGCTTCATGGGGGCTTCAAAGGTGTGGGGCAGCGTCTGTCCCGGGCGGGGGCTTATACTGCGGCGGATTGTAGCTGAGGGGGTTGTCATGACGGAACGCTGTTGCCGCGGGTGATTTCGCTGTAGGCCCCTCGCTGGGCCAACCCTTCGCCAGGGGCCTTTGCCCCCAGCTGCCGGGTGGATTTTCATTCACCCACCACCCCATCCCCCGTTACTGAAATCCCATGAGTTTGCGCATCTACAACACGCTGTCGCGTGCATTGGAAGACTTTTCCCCGCTCGAACCTGGCCATGTGCGCATGTATGTGTGCGGCATGACCATCTATGACCTGTGCCACATCGGCCACGCCCGCATGATGATGGCCTTTGACGTGGTGCAGCGCTGGCTCAAAAGCAGTGGCTACCGCGTTACCTACGTGCGCAACATCACCGATATCGATGACAAGATCATCAAGCGCGCGCTGGAGCGCGGCATCACCATCCGTCAGCTGACCGACGAGATGATTGCCGCCATGCACCAGGACATCGGCCTGCTGGGCATCGAGCCGCCCTCGGCCGAGCCCCGCGCCACCGAATACGTGCCCCAGATGCTGTCGCTGATCGGCCAGCTTGAGGGCAAAGGCCTGGCCTACCGTGCCAGCAATGGCGATGTGAATTACTCCGTGCGCAAGTTCGACGGCTACGGCAAGCTCTCGGGCAAGTCGCTCGATGAACTGCGTGCGGGTGAACGTGTGGCCGTGCTCGATGGCAAGGAAGACCCGCTCGACTTTGTGTTGTGGAAGTCTGCCAAGGCCGAGGAACCACCCGAGGCCAAGTGGGAAAGCGCTTTTGGCGCCGGCCGCCCCGGCTGGCACATCGAATGCTCGGCCATGAGCTGCGCCACGCTGGGCGAGACGTTTGACATCCACGGCGGCGGGGCTGATTTGCAGTTCCCCCACCACGAAAACGAAATCGCCCAGAGCGAAGGCGCCACGGGCAAGCCGCTCGCGAAGTTCTGGGTGCACAACGGTTTTGTGCGCGTGGACAACGAGAAGATGTCCAAGAGTCTGGGCAATTTCTTCACCATCCGCGACGTGCTCCAGCAGTACGACGCCGAGACGGTGCGGTTCTTCATCGTGCGGGCCCACTACCGCAGCGCGCTGAACTACAGCGATGCCCATCTGGACGACGCGCGCCAGGCGCTCAAGCGCCTGTACACGGCGCTGAGCCTGGTGGCGCCCTCCGATGTGGCGACCATCAACTGGGCCGATCCCTACGCCGCGCGTTTCAAGGCGGCCATGGACGAGGACTTTGGCACGCCCGAGGCCGTGGCCGTGCTGTTTGATCTGGCCGGTGAAGTCAACAAGACGCGATCGGCCGCGCTGGCGGGGCTGCTCAAGGCGCTGGGGGGATGCCTGGGCATTCTGCAAGGTGACCCCAAAGCCTTTCTGCAAGCGGGTGCCAGTGGCGTGGACGAGGCCGACATTCAGGCGCAGATCGCCGCCCGCGCTGCCGCGAAGGCTGCCAAGAACTTCGCTGAGGCCGACCGCATCCGCCAGGCGCTGCTTGCCCAGGGCATCGTGCTCAAGGATTCCGCCGCAGGCACGACCTGGGAAGCTGCGCAGTGAAGCTGGTTTTTATGTCAAATATGCCTCTGGCGGAGGTGGGGTAATCGGTGGCAGCTCTAAAAAAGATAGCGAGCGATGCTGTAACGCCGCCGCTGGTGCTGGCCACGCCCGACTACTGGGCGGAGGCCTGCAAGCACTTGGTGAAGAAGGACCGGGTGATGAAGCGCCTGATCCCGCAGTTGGGCGATGCCGCGCTGCGTACGCGGGGTGATGCGTTCGTCACGCTGGCGCGCAGCATCGTGGGCCAGCAGGTGTCCGTCACGGCGGCGCAGGCCGTGTGGGAGCGCTTCGTCGCGCTGCTGCCGCGCGGCATGAAGCCCGCCAGCGTGCTCAAGCTCAAGATCGACGACATGCGGGCCGCAGGCCTGTCGGCGCGCAAGGTGGATTACTTGGTGGACCTGGCCATCCACTTTGAACAAGGCAAGCTGCACGTGAAGGACTGGGCGGCGATGGACGACGAAGCCATCATTGCCGAACTGGTAGCGATCCGAGGCATTGGCCGCTGGACGGCCGAGATGTTCCTGATCTTCTACCTGATGCGCCCCAACGTATTGCCCTTGGATGACCCAGGGTTGATCGCAGGGATCAGTCACAACTATTTCTCGGGCGATCCCGTCAGCCGCAGCGATGCGCGCGAGGTGGCCGAGGCCTGGAAGCCATGGTGCAGCGTGGCAACTTGGTATATTTGGCGATCGCTCGACCCCCTGCCGGTGGCTTATTGAAAACGGCTGACCCAGCCTGACGCGCTTTACAAAACTCGTTAACCGTCGGTTACAGTGCGTGCCATTCGTATTCGTGGCAGCCGCAACCGGCGCGATCCCCTAGGAGAAAAACGTTGGCGAAAAAGACCTTTCTGGATTTCGAGCAGCCCATCGCCGAACTCGAATCCAAAATTGAAGAACTGCGCTACGTGCAGACCGAGAGTGCCGTCGATATCTCGGAAGAAATCGACCAGCTGAGCAAGAAGAGCCAGCAGCTCACCAAAGATATCTACAGCGAACTGTCGCCCTGGCAGATCACCAAGATTGCCCGGCACCCCGAGCGCCCCTACACGCTCGACTACGTGCGCGACATCTTCACCGACTTCGTGGAACTGCACGGCGATCGCCATTACGCGGACGACCTGTCCATCGTGGGCGGCCTAGCGCGTTTCAACGGCCACGCCTGCATGGTGCTAGGCCACCAGAAGGGGCGCGACACCAAGGAGCGCGCCATGCGTAACTTTGGCATGAGCAAGCCCGAGGGCTATCGCAAGGCCCTGCGCCTCATGAAAACGGCCGAGAAGTTCAAGCTGCCCGTGTTCACCTTTGTGGACACGCCCGGCGCCTACCCCGGCATCGACGCCGAAGAACGCGGCCAGTCTGAAGCCATCGGCCGCAACATTTTCGAGATGGCGCAGCTCGAAGTGCCCATCATTACCACCATTATTGGTGAAGGCGGCTCTGGCGGCGCACTGGCCATCAGCGTGGGTGACCAGGTCGTCATGCTGCAATACGCCATCTACTCCGTGATCAGCCCTGAGGGCTGCGCTTCCATCCTCTGGAAGACCAGCGACAAGGCACAGGAGGCTGCCGATGCCCTGGGCATCACCGCCCACCGCTTGAAGGCCCTGGGCCTGGTGGACAAGATCGTGAGCGAGCCCGTGGGCGGCGCCCACCGCGACCACAAGCAGATGGCGGCCTTCTTGAAGCGTGCCCTGGGCGATGCCTTCCGCCAGGTGGCCGACCTCAAGACCAAAGACCTGCTGGACCGCCGCTACGAGCGTCTGCAGAGCTATGGCCGCTTCAGCGACACCAAGGCCGATAGCCGCTGAGCGGTTGACTGCCCACCGCTCATTGCGCCCACGGCCCTTCGGGGCCGTTGTTGTTTTTGTGGTCAGAACCTAGCGCTCTGCGCGCTAACCACCACTGGCGCACAGGCTGATACCGGATGTAACATGGCTCAATCCTCCCGTCCGTGCGGGTGGATCAAGAAGGGGTGCCCCATGTCGCTTCTGAAGACGCTCAAAGGCCAGATTCTGGTGTTGTCCGCCCTGTGTATGGTGGCCGCCCTGCTGGTACTGACCCTGGTCAACTACTTTTCGGCACGCGGGCAGGCGCAGGTGTCGCTGGCGGAAGAGGGGCTGGCCACGGCCAAAAGCCACGCCGAGACCATTGAGGAATGGGCGCGGGGCAAGTCGGCGATCATTGCGGCGTCCGTCACCGCCTTTGAAGAGCCCGAGCCCGCCAAGCCGCTGGCCATGCTGCGGGACGCTGGCAAGTTCAGTACCGCCTATTTTGGCTATGCCGACAAAAAATACGTGTTCTCTGAAACGCGCAATTTGCCGGCAGATTACGACCCCACCGCACGGCCTTGGTACAAGCAGGCGGCGCAGGCGGGCACGTCGGTCGTCACGCCGCCCTATATTTCAGCGTCGGACCAGAAGCTCGTGGTGACGTTTGCCACCCCGGTGGGCGCAGGCGCCGCCCTCAAGGGGGTGGCGGCGGGCGATGTGTATATGGAGTCGGTGGTGGCCAATGTGGCCTCCATCCGGCCCACGCCCCAGAGCTTTGGGTTCCTGGTGTCAGCCGACGGAAAGATCATTGCCCACCGCGATCAGGCGCTTACCCTCAAGCCCATTGCGGAGCTGTCCAAAGACCTTGCGGTGGACAAATTGGTCGCAGCCGCCAAGGACAGTACCAGCCTGTTGCAAGCCGACATTGGAGGGCGCAACCGCCTGCTGAGTGTGGTTCCCATCGCTGGCACCTCGTGGATGCTGGTGGTGGCCCTGGATGAGAGCGAAGCGATGGCGCCCATCCGCTCCATGCTGGCCACATCCTTGATTTCCAGCGTGTTGGTGTTGCTGGTAGCCGTCGGGCTGCTGGGCGTGATCCTGACCCGGCGCCTGCGCCAGTTGACCCTGGTGCGCGACGCCATGCACGAGATCGGCACAGGCGACGGTGATCTGTCGCGCCGCATCGACGCACAGGGCGAAGACGAACTGGCGCAGATTGCTGCCAGCTTCAACAGCTTTGCGGGCAAGCTCTCGGGTGTGTTGGCGCAGATTCGTGATGCCAGCAGCTCGGTGCGCGTGGCGGCCGAAGAGATCGCCACGGGCAACCAGGACCTGAGCGGGCGCACCGAACTCACGGCCTCCAGCCTGGAGGAAACCTCCGCATCCATGCAGCAACTGACCGAAACCGTGCGCCATAACGCGGATTCAGCCCGCCAGGCCAACCAGCTGGTGGCCCAGGCATCCAGCGTGGCGCAGCACGGTGGCAAGGTGGTGGGCAATGTGGTGACCACCATGGAGCAGATCAATGCCGCGTCGCGCAAGATCAACGACATCATCGGAGTCATTGACGGCATCGCCTTCCAGACCAACATCCTCGCATTGAATGCGGCGGTGGAGGCAGCGCGCGCTGGCGAGCAAGGTCGTGGCTTTGCGGTGGTGGCCAGCGAAGTGCGCAGCCTGGCTGGGCGCAGTGCGGAGGCTGCCAAGGAAATCAAGCAGCTCATTAGCGCGTCGGTGGAGCAGGTGGAAAACGGCTCGCGCCTGGTGCATGACGCGGGCACCACGATGAAAGACATCGTGACCTCGGTGCAGCGCGTCACGGACATCATGGCCGAGATCACGGCCTCGACCAACGAGCAAAGCACCAGCATCAACGAGGTCGGGCAGGCGGTATCGCACCTGGACCAGATGACCCAGCAGAACGCGGCGCTGGTGGAGCAAAGCGCCGCCGCAGCCCAGAGCCTCAAGGACCAGTCGGTGCGGCTGTCGGAGGTGGTGGGCACGTTCCGCCTGTCCGCCGATGCCTCACGCGCCGGGCCGCGTTTGTCCGCGCCAGCCGGTTGATGGGATGAAGGGGGCAGGCGAGGGGAAGGTGCCCGCGATAATCGGCGCCCATGCATTCCCGCTCTGTCCATCGCTTTTGTGTGCTTGATGCGCCACCACCGCTCCGGGGCGCGGGCCGGGTGCCGCAGTGACCCAGTCTTTCGACGCTGCCATGCAGGCCTTTGCCCCCGCACTGCCACTGGCTGTGGGGCTGAGTGGCGGGGCTGACTCCACGGCGCTGCTGCTGGCTTGTGCGCGCCGGTGGCCTGGGCAGGTGCAGGCCATCCATGTGCACCACGGCCTGCAGGCGGCGGCCGATGGGTTTGAACGGCATTGCACTGCCTTGTGCCAAGGCCTTGGCGTGCCGCTGTGGGTGGAACGGTTGGATGCCCGCCATGCACCGGGCCAGAGCCCTGAAGATGCCGCCCGACAGGCAAGATACAAGGCTTTTGAGGCTGTAGCGCTTGCCAGTCAATCGCAAATAGCTATCAAATCAATAGCAATTGCGCAACATGCGGATGACCAGGTTGAGACGCTGCTGCTGGCGTTGTCACGTGGTGCAGGCGTGGCAGGGCTGGCCGCCATGCCTGCCCGCTGGGAACGCGCTGGCGTGGTGTGGCACCGCCCGTTGCTGCCGGTGGCCGCCGGAGACATTCGCAGCTGGCTGCGAGCGCAGGAACAGGGCTGGGTGGAAGACCCCACCAACACCGACGAACGCTACACCCGCAACCGTATCCGCGCGCAGCTACTGCCTGCGCTGGAGGCCGCCTTTCCGGCGTTTCGCGACACGTTCGCCCGCTCGGCCTCCAACGCCGCGCAGGCCGCTGAGCTGCTCGAAGAACTGGCGCAGCAGGACCTGGCGCGCGTCGGTGCACCGCCGCAGATCGCTGCACTGCAGGGCTTGAGCCGCTCGCGCCAGGCCAACGTGCTGCGCCACTGGTTGCGCCAGTTCCACCACACCACACCCGCGGCGGCGCAACTGGGCGAGCTGTTGGACCAGATTGCGGCCTGCACCACGCGCGGCCACCGCATCCACATCAAGGTGGGGCGTGGCTTTGTGGTGCGGACCGGGCCAGCCCTTGACTGGTGCGACCCCCAAGTTGGGGAGCTCTAGTTGCCCGAACATCGCAAGGCACCCTGCGAGGAAGACAAAAAATGGAACAAGCCGTCGTACCAGGCATCGTGGTCAACTGCGACGAGGCCAAGATCTCCGTGCTGGGCGTGCCCGGCAAGCGCGGCCTTGCCCGCGAGATCCTGGACGCGGTGGGCGATGCCAACATCGAAGTCGGCGTGATCATCCAGAACGTGAACAAGGACGGAAAAACCGACGTCAGCTTCACCGTGCACTGCAATGACTATGCCCGCACCATGGACCTGCTCCAGGAGAAAGTGGCACCCACACTGGGGGTGCAGGAACTGGTGGGGGACACCACCATCTGCGCGGTGAGCATCGCCGGTATCGGCATGCACAGCCCTGTGGGGATGGCCAGCAAGATGTTTAGTGCCCTGAGAGAAGAGGGCATCAACATCCAGATGATCTCCACGTCCGCAATCAAGACCTCGGTGGTGATCGACGAAAAGTACGCCGAGTTGGCCGTGCAAAGCCTGTGCAGAGCATTCGAGTGTGACCAGCAAGCCGTACCAGACTGCCTGAATCGGCTCAGAAATGGGGCATAATAGCGGGATTGGAAACGTGACCGAGTGGCCGAAGGTGCTCCCCTGCTAAGGGAGTATGGGGTGTAGAGCCTCATCGAGGGTTCGAATCCCTCCGTTTCCGCCAAGATAAAGCCCAAGTGATTCATTCACTTGGGCTTTTTTCTTGTGAAGCATTCGTCTTGGCGCCTTGTCTGCCGCGCCTGGCGAATCCGCCCTGACTCACGCTGCGCTCATTCGTCGATGGACGCGCTCCAGCGGCTGCCCCAATCGCCCCCCTTGCTGCTCACCTTGTCGATCTCGCGCCGATCCCGTTTGGTAGGGCGGCCTTCGTGCAGCGTGGCGGCGGGCTCTGGTGCCAGGCGGCGCAACTCCGCAGCCTTTTCGCGGGTGGCGATGCTATCGGGCGTTTCCTGGTACAGCTGTTGGGCGACAGGTGCCGGGCCGCGCGCTCCGCTCAGGCCCATCACCAGCACCGTACGGGCAACCGGCCCCTGGCGCAGCGCGACGGTATCGCCGCAGCGCAGGTCCCGCGCGGGTTTGGCCAGTTGGCCATTGACGGTGACGCGGCCTTTGCCGATTTCTTCGGTGGCCAGGCTGCGGGTTTTGTAAAAGCGCGCGCACCAGAGCCACTTGTCCAGCCGCATTGTCTCCAGGGTGTTCATGCCGGGGATTGTGCCGCGTGTGCGGGGTTGCCCATGTCAGCCGATGGCGCGGCCAGTGGCAGGCGCACCACGGCGTCCAGCCCTGTCAGTCTGCTGCCCACCATGCGGTTGGTTAAGGCGATGCTGCCACCGAGGGCTTGCACGATCTCATGGCAGATCGCCAGGCCCAGGCCGCTGCCCGCGCGCACGTCGCCGGCCGAAAAGGGCTGAAAGAGGCGTGTCGCCAGTTCGTCGTCGATGCCGGGGCCGTGGTCGCGGATGGTCAGCGCCACATGGTGGCTGTCGGTGCGCAGATCCACCGTGAGTTCACTGCCCTGTGGGGCGTGGCGCACGGCGTTGTGCAACAGGTTGCGGCTCAGCTCGCGCAGCATCCACTCATGAGCCTGCACCCGTGCGGGCTCGGTGTGTATGCCGAAATCCAGGTCGCGCTGGGCGATCAGGGGTGAGATTTCTAGCGCCACGGTACGCAGCATTTCGTCCAGCCGTGTGGTCGGTGGGGTGCTTTGCTGGCGCAGTTGCTCCACCTTGGCGAGGGCCAGCATCTGGTTCGCCAGCTGGGTCGCGCGGTCCACGGTGTCGCTGATTTCATGCAGAGCCTGCTGGGGCTCCACGTCGCCGCGCAGGGCGGACTGCACCTGGGTCTTGAGCACCGCCAGGGGCGTGCGCAACTGGTGCGAGGCATCGCGCACAAAGCGCTTCTGGTGTCGCAGCAGGTGGCGCAGGCGCTGCATGACCTCGTTGGTGGCATCGATGAGCGGCTGCAGTTCGCGCGGGGTGGAGGGAGCCGCGATGGGGCTCAGGTCGCCCTCCCTGCGCCCTTGTAGCTGCAGGCTCAGCTGCCGCACAGGGTGGATGGCCCGCTGCACCACCAGCACCACGGTCAACGCGATCACGGCGACGAGCAGGGCCTGGCGCAGCAGGGTATTGCGCAGAATCTGCAAGGCCAGGGTTTCGCGCACCTCCAGGGTTTCGGCCACCTGGATCACGGCCATGGTGCGGCCTTCCGAGCTTGCCACGGGCTGCAGCAGCACGGCCACGCGCACATCGCGCTCCCGAAAGCGGTCGTCGTAGAAATCCACCAATGCCGCATACGGCGGGCGGGCCGGTATCTGGCCGCGCCATACCGGCAGTTCGGCAAATCCAGAAACCAAGTCGCCTTGCAGGGTGGACACGCGGTAGAACATCTGGCTCTGGTTGTCTGCCTCAAAGGCTTCCAGCGCGGAGTAGGGCACCGTGGCGCGCAACTCTGCCGCTTCGTCGTAGCCCCTCACATCGAGTTGCTCGCTGATGCTTTTGGCCGATGCCAGCAGGGTGCGGTCATAGGCCGTATTGAGCGAGGCCAGGGTCTGCTGGTAGAGGCTGTAGGTGTTGAACCCGATGAACAGCACCACGGGCAGCAGAATACCCAGCAGCAGGCGCCTGCGCAACGAAGGGTGGCGGCCCGAGTCCGTTGCAGCGCTCATGTGTCGGCCCGCAGCAGGTAGCCCAGCCCGCGCAGGGTCATCAGCGTGAGGCCTGTGCCTGCCAGCTTCTTGCGCAGGCGGTACACCACGACCTCAATGGCCTCGTACTGCACATCCAGCTGGCCGGGGAACACCAGTTCGTACAGCCGCTCCTTCGTCACGGCATGGCCGGGCTGGGCGAGCAGGGCGTGCATCAGCGCCAGTTCGCGCGGTGTCAGCTCCATCACTTCGCCATTCAGGTAGAGCGCGCCGCTGTCCTTGTCGTAACGGATGGCGCCGATCTGCACGGTGCTGGGCGCCAGCGGCGCCACGGTGGGATCTGCGCTGCGCCGCACCAGGGCGCGCAGGCGCGCCTCCAGCTCGTCCAGGTCAAAGGGTTTGGGCAGGTAGTCATCGGCACCCGCGTTCAGGCCCATCACGCGGTCGCCCACAGTGCCGCGTGCAGTGAGGATGAGCACGGGGGTGCGCAGGCCGCGCGAGCGGGCCTGCTGCAGCACCTGCAGGCCGTCGAGCCCGGGCAGGGTCAGGTCCAGGATCACCGCGTCGGGCTGCCGTGCGGCCCACTGGCTGAGCGCCGCGCGGCCGTCGCCCACGGCGGTGACTTCCATGCCACGGCGTGTCAGGGCGCGGTGCAGCGTGGCTTGCATGGTGGGGTCATCTTCAACAAGAAGCAATTGCATGCGCGGCACCATAGCACCGTCTCATCGGGCCGGTCGCATGAGTGTTTTCCCTGAGTTCATGGACAGCCGTTTGACAGGCAGGGCGCGCATCATCGAGCGGTTCGCAAACCTTACAAGGAGACACCATGCGTCGCGATACCTTCCTCAAATCACTGGCTGCCATGGCCGCCGCAGGCGTGTTGCCTGTGTCGGCCCAGAGCGCTCCGGCCCTCAAGATGATGATTCCCGCCAACCCCGGCGGTGGCTGGGATTCCACCGGCCGTGCCCTGGGCAAGGCCATGCAGGA
The DNA here is from genome assembly GCF_019218805.1 of Acidovorax sp. sif0632. NCBI lineage: Bacteria > Pseudomonadati > Pseudomonadota > Betaproteobacteria > Burkholderiales > Comamonadaceae > Acidovorax > Acidovorax sp. sif0632. The sequence goes on from NZ_JAHUWW010000002.1 coordinate 327,356, forward strand.
TGCGGGCGCAGCGGCGTCGGTCTCCTATGACAACAAGGGTGGCGCCGCCGGTGCGATCGGTCTGGCCCAGTTCGTCAATGCCAGCAAGGGCGATCCCAACGCGATGATGGTGATGGGCGCCGTGATGCTGGGCGGCATCATCACCGGCAAGCCTCCGGTTGGCCTGGACAAGGTCACGCCCCTGGCGCGCCTGACCAGCGAATACAACGTGTTCGTGCTGCCCGCGAACTCGCCTTTCAAGACCATGAAGGATGTGGTGGACCAACTCAAGAAGGACCCCGGCAGCGTGAAGTGGGGCGGTGGTTCGCGCGGCTCCACCGAGCACATTGCGGCAGCCATGATTGCGCGCGAAGTGGGCGTGGACCCCGCCAAGATCAACTACGTGGCGTTCCGTGGGGGTGGTGAGGCCACCGCCGCCATCCTGGGCGGCAACGTCACCGTGGGCGGCAGCGGCTACAGCGAGTTTGCCGAGTACATCTCTGCGGGCAAGATGCGCGCCGTGGGCGTCACCTCGGGCTCGCGCCTGAAGGGCGTGAACGTGGCCACGCTCAAGGAGCAGGGCATCAACGTGGAAATCGGCAACTGGCGCGGCGTGTATGGCGCGCCCGGCATCACGGCCGAGCAGCGCAAGGCACTGATCGACGCCCTGTCCAAGACCTTCAAGCACAAGGCCTGGCAGGATGCCATGGAGAAGAACGGCTGGACCCCTGCATGGATGGCGGGTGACGAGTTTGCCAACTTTGTGGACGCCGAGTTCGCCAGCATGCGCGCCACGATGGCCAAGTCTGGAATGATCTGATCTGAGACAAGCAAGCAGGTCAAGGCGCTGGCTGCGCGCCCCTGACAGGGGTGTGCGGCCATGCCGCCGGCCGCTCGGTGCGAAAGAAAAACATGACACAACAACATTCATCGCGCTCCAAGCCTTTGCAGACCTTGATCGGTGCGGGGCTGGTGGTGCTGGCGCTGTGCCTGGCCTGGGGGGCCAGTTCGGTCAGCTCTGAGGCTGGCTATGGCGGTGTAGGCCCCAATTTCTTTCCCTGGGTGGTCAGCATTGCCATCCTGATTTGTGGTGTGCTTTGCGTGGTGCACGCGCTGACAGGCGGGTTTCGCGACCTGGAAGAAGGGTCCGGCGACACGCACGCCCACTGGAAGGGCTTCATCTGGGTGTCGGCCGGGCTGCTGCTCAATGCCTTGCTCATCACCACGCTGGGCTTCATCCTGAGTTGCGCACTGTGCTTTGTGCTGTCGGTGCGGGGCTTCAGGAGTTCGGAAGGCGAGTTGGACCTGCGCCTGCAGGCCTGGATCAAAGACTCCGCCATCGGCGTGGCCGTGTCTGCGCCTGTGTTCTGGATGTTTACGCAATTGCTGGCCATCAACCTGCCCGGCCTGACCAATACGGGGTGGCTGTAAAGCCTGCATGTTATGGATACCTTAAACCTTTTGATGCAGGGTTTTGCGACCGCTGCAACACCCATCAACCTGATGTGGGCCTTTGTGGGCTGCATCATCGGCACCGCCGTGGGCGTGTTGCCTGGCATTGGCCCGGCCGTGGCCGTGGCCATGCTGCTGCCCATCACCGTCAAGGTCGAGGCCACGGCCTCCATGATCTTCTTTGCGGGCATCTACTACGGCGCCATGTACGGCGGCTCCACCACCTCCATCCTGCTTAACACGCCCGGTGAGGCCGGGTCCATGGTCACGGCCATGGAGGGCAACAAGATGGCCAAAAGCGGCCGCGCCGGTGCGGCGCTGGCCACCGCTGCCATTGGCTCGTTTGTGGCGGGCACCATTGCGACCATCCTGGTCACGTTCTTTGCGCCCCTGGTCGCGGAATACGCTGTGCGCCTTGGTCCGCCCGAATACTTCATGCTGATGGTGCTGGCCTTCACCACCGTGAGCGCGGTGCTGGGCAAGAGCACGCTGCGTGGCATGGTCGCGCTGTTCGTTGGCCTGGCCATGGGCCTCATTGGTATCGACCAACTCACCGGGCAAGCCCGCTACACCGGCGGTGTGCCAGAGCTGATGGACGGCATCGAGGTCGTGCTGATCGCCGTGGGCCTGTTTGCCGTGGGCGAAGCCCTGTACAACGTGATGTACGAAGGCCGCACCGACGAAACGCAGAACCGCCTGACCAGCACGCACATGACCAAGGAGGAGTGGAAGCGCTCCTGGCCTGCGTGGATTCGCGCCACGTTCATCGGTTTTCCGTTTGGCACCGTGCCCGCTGGCGGTAGCGAGATTCCGACCTTCCTGAGCTATGCCGCTGAAAAGAAGCTGAGCAAGAACCCCGAAGAGTTCGGCACCACCGGCGCCATCGAAGGTGTGGCCGGCCCCGAAGCCGCCAACAACGCGGCCATCACGGCCACGCTGATCCCGCTGCTCACGCTGGGCATTCCCACATCGAACACCACGGCCATCCTGCTTGGCGCGTTCCAGAACTACGGCATCCAGCCAGGCCCCCAGCTGTTTGACACCAACGGTGCGCTGGTGTGGGCGCTGATCGCGTCGATGTACATCGGCAACGTGATGCTGCTCATCCTGAACCTGCCTTTGGTGGGCCTGTGGGTCAAGCTGCTGAACATTCCCAAGTCATACCTGTACGCGGGCATTCTGGTGTTCTCCACGCTCGGTGTGTATGGCATGCGCCAAAGCGCGTTCGACCTGGTGCTGCTGTACGCCATTGGCCTGTTGGGAGTGGTGATGCGCCGCTTTGACTTCCCGGCTGCGCCGGTGGTGGTGGGCATGATCCTGGGTCCCTTGGCGGAAGCCCAGATGCGCAATGCCGTGGCCATTGGCGAAGGCAAGTGGAGCATCTTCGTGGAGCGTCCAGGCTCGCTGACCCTGATCGTCATCGTGCTGGCCGTGCTGATCGTGCCGCGCCTGCTGCGGCGCTGGGCGGCGCGCAAGCTGGCATTGGTGCAGACTTGACCGGCGCGCAGCGCGCGCCCTTCACCCAAAAAAAAACCGCGCTGCAATGGCGCGGTTTTTTGTTTCTTGGGGCACCCGTTGGCACGGGTGTTTTTTCAGCATCTGCGCAAGCCAGACACCGGGGGCTGGACGCCCCCGGTGCCCTCCCCACCAAGGTGACTTGCGTGCTCACAAGCCGTGGATCGTACCATAAAATGCGAATAGTTCTTATTTGCAAAGGTGGCGCATGCATTCACTTCCGCAGGAGTTTCTGGCACTTTGCCGCCACTTGGGCGATGTGCAAAAGCGCTGCAGTGCCACGGTGGCAGCCCAGGCGGCGCAGATCGAGGCCCTCCAGGCCCAGGTGCTGCGGCTGCGTGCCGAGGTGATCGTGCGGGACACGCGCCTGGCTATGGCGCAGGATGCGCTGGCGCAGTGGAAAGCGGCCCACCCCAGCCTGCCGCGCCGCAAGGCGATGGCCCGCCACATCAGCATGCTGGCCGAGCGCATTGCCAGTCTGTCGCGCGAATGCCTGCGCTGGCGGCTGGCGGCCGAGGCGCCCGCCCAGCCCGTGCAGCCCGAACGTAGTCTGGACGTGGCAGGCCATCCTTCTGCGGCCAAGGGCAAAGGCTGCGCCGAGCCCGATGCCGCGCCGGACGGCACCCTGGACGCCAATCTGGCCGCTGCCGACCTGGTGATCTGCCAGACGGGCTGCATCAGCCATGACGAGTACTGGCGCGTGCAGGACCACTGCCGCCGCACGGGCAAGCCCTGCATCCTGGTGGACCAACCCCTGGCCGTGCGCGAGGCCGAGGCGCTGGCCGCCGTTCAGCCCATGGTGGTTCTGCGCATGACGCGCGCGCAGCGCCCGGTGGGCAATGCACAGGCGACCGACGGGTATGTGGTTCTGGATAAAAATAGCCTCTAGCGCTTGATGATATTGTGCTCATAGCTATAAAAATAGTAGCATCTGGATTTGCAGGTAAATGCGCGGCAGCTGCGCGGCAGCTGCGCGGTGACAGCGGCGTGACTGTTCTTCGGCCCACCCCGCCGCGCTACCATCCGCAGATGCCTTTGCTCACCGATGACGCCCCCGCACTGCCGCTGGATGCCCAGGGCATCCTGGAACTGGCGGCACGCTCCATGTTTCAGCTGTTCTCCAGCGTCAGCCAGGGCATGTTCCTGGTGGACCGCAGCGGGCGCATCGTGTGGGTGAACGAGGGCTACCAGCGTTTTCTGCCCGACCTTGGGTTCTCTTCGGTGGACCAGTTTGTCGGCCGCACGGTGGAAGAGGTGATCCCCAACACCCAGATGCGCCGCGTGCTCGAAACCGGCCAGCCCGTGCTCATTGACCTGCTCACCAACAAGGCGGGCACCTTCGTGGTCAGCCGCATCCCGCTGCGCGACGATGCGGATCGCGTGATCGGCGCCATCGGCATCGTGTTGTTCGACCACCCCGAGACCACGCTGCAGCCGCTGATCAGCAAGTTTGCCCTGCTGCAGCGCGATCTGGACGATGCCCGGCGCGAGCTGGCCAGCCAGCGGCGGCGCAGCCTGACGGTGGCGGGTGACGGCGAGCGGCGGTCCAAATACACCTTTGCCAGCTTCATCGGGTCGAGCCCCGCTGCGGCCGAGGTCAAGCGCCAGGCACGCCGTGCAGCGCAGTCCACCAGCCCGGTGCTGCTGCTGGGCGAGACAGGCACCGGCAAAGAGCTGCTGGCCCACGCCATCCACGCTGCATCCAGCCGTGCAAGCGGCCCGTTTGTCAGCGTCAACATCGCTGCCGTGCCCGACACGCTGCTGGAGGCCGAGTTCTTTGGCGTGGCGCCCGGCGCCTACACCGGCGCGTCGGCCAAGGGGCGCGATGGCAAGTTCAAGCTGGCCGATGGCGGCACGCTGTTCCTCGACGAAATCGGCGATATGCCCCAAAGCCTGCAGGCCAAGCTGCTGCGCGCGCTGCAGGAAGGGGAGATCGAGCCGCTGGGCAGCAACAAGCTCGTGCCCTTCAACGTACGCATCCTGGCCGCCACCTCGCGCGATCTGGCTGGCCTGGTGCGTGAAGGCAAGTTCCGCGAAGACCTGTTTTACCGCCTGCACGTGCTGCCGGTGCGCGTGCCACCACTGCGTGCGCGGCGCAGTGACATTCCGGCACTGGTCGAGGCTCTGGGCGATGACCTGGCGCTGCGCAACGGCACGCCACCGCCTGAGCTGATGCCCGAGGCCATGGCCTTGCTCGCTGGCCAGCCCTGGCGCGGCAACATCCGCGAGCTGCGCAACGTGCTGGAGCAGGCCGTGATGCGCAGCGAGGGCCAGTCCATCGACGCGGCGCAGCTCGAACGCATCCTGCGCGAAGCGGGCGTGGAGCCCGCCGCGCCGGTGCAGGACACCACCGCCGTGGTGGTCGAGGCCGAGGACGAGTCGCGCTACCTGCGGCCCCTGGCCGAGCAGGTGGCCGAACTGGAGCAGCGGGCCATCCATGCCGCCATGAAGGCCCATGGCGGCAACAAGCTGGCCACGGCGCGGCAGCTCGGTATCTCACGCGCCACGCTCTATGGACGTCTGGAAAACCCTGAATAAATTTCAGGCAATTGCCTGAAAGTTAGACATTTATTGTGTATTGAATTCAGGCATTGTCTCCAGTGTGTGAGGAAAATTTTCTTTGAAATCAAGCACTTGGCTGCTGGCACAGACTGTGCAATAAAGAAGCATCACAACAGGAGACATCGCCATGCACCGTCGCACTCTGGTCGCCCTCGCTTCCGCAGCCGTTACCGCCGCCACACTTTCCGCCCCCGCATTCGCACAGACCGGCGAAATCCGCATTGCCCACGTGTACAGCAAGACCGGCCCTCTGGAGGCCTATGGCAAGCAGACCCAGACTGGCCTGATGATGGGGCTGAACTACGCCACCGGCGGCAGCATGACGGTCAATGGCAAGAAGCTGGTGGTGATCGAGAAAGACGACCAGGGCAAGCCCGACCTGGGCAAGAGCCTGCTGGCCACCGCGTACTCTGACGACAAGGCCGACATCGCCGTCGGCCCCACCGCATCGGGCGTGGCCCTGGCCATGCTGCCGGTGGCCGAGGAATACAAAAAGATCCTGCTGGTCGAGCCCGCCGTGGCCGACTCGATCACCGGCGACAAATGGAACAAGTACATCTTCCGCACAGGCCGCAACAGCAGCCAGGACGCCATCTCCAACGCCGTGGCGGTGGACAAGGAAGGCGTGACCATTGCCACCCTCGCTCAAGACAACGCGTTTGGCCGCGATGGCGTGAAAGCCTTCAAGGACTCGGTCAAGAAGGCCAAGCTTGCCCACGAGGAATACCTGCCCGCTGCCACCACCGACTTCACCGCCGGTGCCCAGCGCCTGATCGACAAGCTCAAGGACCAGCCCGGCCGCAAGATCATCTGGGTGGTCTGGGCCGGTGCAGGCAACCCCTTTAAGATCGCCGACATGGACTTGAAGCGCTATGGCATCGAGATCTCCACGGGCGGCAACATCCTGCCCGCCATGGCCGCGTACAAGAACTTCCCCGGCATGGAAGGCGCTACGTACTACTACTTCGGCATCCCCAAGAACCCCGTGAACGAAGCCCTGGTGGCTGCGCATTACAAGGAGTTCAAGACTCCGCCAGACTTCTTCACCGCCGGTGGTTTCAGCTCGGCCATGGCGCTGGTCACGGCGCTCAAGGCCACGGGTGGCGACACCAACACCAACAAGCTCATCAAGACCATGGAGGGCATGAGCTTTGACACCCCCAAGGGCAAGATGACTTTCCGCAAGGAAGACCACCAGGCCATGCAGAGCATGTACCACTTCAAGATCAAGGTGGACCCGGCCTTTGCCTGGGGCGTGCCCGAACTGGTGCGCGAGATCAAGCCTGAAGAAATGAACGTGCCGATTCGCAACAAGCGATAAGCCGGTCTTTTCGATGCGTTAGCGAGGCCCGTCGGACAGGATCACCGTCCTGCTCCTTCGGGGTTCATCCCGCAGGGGCGGCCGCCCCTCTTTTTCCAGTGAATTGATGCATGAACCCCCGGATTACACGGGGGCTGGGTCAGACTTTCTCAAAATTATTTGGAGACAAGACAACATGGCTTTCAATTTCATCCGGGCGGCAGCAGCAGGGGCTGCGATTGCACTCTGTGGCGTGGCCAGTGTTCACGCTGCCGTCAACCTCCCCGCCCTCAAGATCGACAAGACGCAGACCACCGTTTCCGGTCTGTCCTCGGGCGGCTTCATGGCCGTGCAGCTGCATGTGGCGTACTCGGCCACGTTTGCCAAGGGCGTGGGGGTGGTGGCGGGCGGGCCGTTCTATTGCGCCGAGGGCTCAGTCGTCAATGCCACGGGGCGCTGCATGGCCAGCCCCACGGGTATTCCCACCAGCACGCTTGTGAACACCACCAACACCTGGGCCGGCCAGGGCGTGATCGACCCCGTGGCCAACCTGCAGAACTCCAAGGTCTACCTGTTCTCGGGCACGCTCGACAGCGTGGTCAAGACGGGGGTGATGGATGCACTGCGCACCTACTACAACAGCTTCGTGCCAGCGGCCAACGTGGTCTACAAGAAGGACGTCGCATCAGAGCACGCGATGGTGACGGACGACTACGGCAACGGTTGTTCCACCAAGGGTGCCCCCTACATCAGCGATTGCAACTTCGACCTGGCAGGCGCCATGCTGCAGCACCTGTACGGCACGCTGAACGCACGCAACAACGCCACGCTGCCCACCGGCAATTTCATCGAGTTCAACCAGAGCGAATTCATCACCAACCACGGCATGGCCACCACGGGCTGGGCCTATGTGCCCCAGGCCTGCCAGGCGGGTGGCACGGCCACCTGCAAGCTGCATGTGGTGTTGCATGGCTGCAAGCAGAACGTGAACGACGTGCAGCAGCAGTACGTGCGCAACACGGGCTACAACCGCTGGGCCGACAGTAACAACTTCGTGATGCTGTACCCGCAGACCAGCCTGGCCGCCACCAACAGCTGCTGGGACTGGTGGGGCTATGACAGCGCCAACTATTCCAAGAAGTCCGGCCCGCAGATGGCTGCCATCAAGGCCATGGTGGACCGCGTGGGAAGCGGTGGAACCACCAACCCACCGGTGGACCTGCCAGCCCCCACGGGCGTGAGCACCTCGGGCGCCACGGCCAGCAGCATGGCGATTGGCTGGAACGCCGTGAGCGGAGCGGCCAGCTACAACGTGTACCGCAATGGCAACAAGACCAATGCGCTGCCCGTGACTGCCACGAATTTCACCGACACCGGCCTGGCCGCATCCACCACCTACAGCTGGACGGTGCGTGCCGCTGATGGCAACGGCGCCGAGGGCGCCTTGTCCGCCGCTGCATCCGGCACCACGCTGGCCGCATCGGGCGGCGGCACGGGCACCTGCACCACGGCCAGCAACTACGCCCACACCATGGCGGGCCGTGCCTACGTGTATGGCGGCTACACCTTCGCGCTGGGTTCCAACCAGAGCATGGGGCTGTGGAACATCTTTGTGAACAACACGCTGAAACAAACCAGCCCCAACTACTACGTCATCGGAACTTGCCCTTGACGTGAAAAAGGGGGCGGCCGCCCCCTCGACCAACGATGACTACCGTGAAAGTGAACCACCACCCATGAGCACCTTGGCCACCAAGGACTTGACCATCCGCTTTGGCGGCCACGTGGCGGTCAATGCCGTGACCTGCTCTTTCGAGCCCGGCACGCTGACCGCCATCGTGGGCCCCAATGGCGCGGGCAAGACCACGTACTTCAACCTCATCTCGGGGCAACTCAAGGCCACCAGCGGCAGCGTCACGCTGGGCGGGCAGGACCTGACCGGCCAGTCCGTCTCGGCGCGCACGCATGCGGGCCTGGGCCGGGCGTTCCAGCTCACCAACCTGTTCCCCAACCTCAGCGTGCTCGAGAACGTGCGCCTGGCCGTGCAGGCCACGCAAGAGGGCAAGCACCGCCGGGGCCTGAACCTGTGGAGCATCTGGAGCGACCACCATGCGCTGACCGAGCGGGCTGAATCCATCCTGCAGACGGTGGCCATGTACGAGCGTCGCGACACGCCCGTGGCCAGCCTGCCGCATGGCGACCAGCGCAAGCTCGAAGTGGCGCTGCTCATGGCGCTGGAGCCGCAGGTCTACATGTTCGACGAACCCACGGCCGGCATGAGCCACGACGAAGCGCCCGTGATCCTGAACCTGATCCGTGATCTGAAGAAGGACAAGACCAAGATCATCCTGCTGGTGGAGCACAAGATGGACGTGGTGCGCGAGCTGGCCGACCGCATCATCGTGCTGACCAACGGCACGCTGGTGGCCGACGGCCCACCGGCCGAGGTGATCGCATCGCCCGTGGTGCAGGAAGCCTACCTCGGTGTAACCAAGGAGGCCGCCGCATGACCACCACCACCAACAACACGGGCAATCTGCTCGAACTCCAGGGCGTGCACACGCACATCGGCGCGTACCACATCCTGCACGGCGTGGATCTGGCCGTGCCCAAGGGCCAGCTCACCATGCTGCTGGGCCGCAACGGCGCGGGCAAGACGACCACGCTGCGCACCATCATGGGCCTGTGGCATGCGTCCAAAGGCTCGGTCCACTTTGCAGGCAAAGACATCACGGCGCTGAACACCCCGCAGATCGCGGGCATGAACATCGCCTACGTGCCCGAGAACATGGGCATCTTCGCCGACCTCACGGTGAAGGAAAACATGCTGCTTGCCGCCCGCAGCGCGCGCAATGCCGCGCAGATGGACGAGGCGCGGCTGCAGTGGATCTTCAAGCTCTTCCCCGCCGTGGAGAAGTTCTGGAACCACCCGGCCGGCAAGCTCAGCGGCGGGCAAAAGCAGATGGTGGCCGTGAGCCGCGCCATCGTCGAGCCGCGCGACCTGCTCATCGTGGATGAGCCCAGCAAAGGCCTGGCGCCCGCCATCATCAACAACATGATCGAGGCGTTCGACCAGCTCAAAAAGAGCGGCGTGACCATCCTGCTGGTCGAGCAGAACATCAACTTTGCCAAGCGGCTCGGCGACACCGTGGCCGTGATGGACAACGGCCAGGTGGTGCATGCAGGCAGCATGGCTGCGCTGGCCGAAGACGAAGCACTGCAGCGCTCGCTGCTGGGGTTGGCACTATGAGTTTTGCACCAGATTTCAAGCCTTTTGGGCTGCTAGCGCTTGATGGTAAAGCGATAGCAGCTATTAAAAATGTAGCAAATGCGCAGATGCCGCCTGCCATGCAAGGAGGCCGCGTATGAGCGCCATCACCCGTGACTTCGACTGGAAGCCCCTGGCCCTGGTACCCGCGCTCGCGCTGCTGGTGCTGCCCTTCATCGGCTCACCCAGCACCTGGCTCACGCTCACCGTGGCGGGCCTGGCGATGGGCATGATCATCTTCATCATCGCCTCGGGCCTCACGCTGGTGTTCGGCCTGATGGACGTGCTCAACTTCGGCCACGGCGTGTTCATTGCCTTGGGCGCCTTCGTGGCCACCAGCGTGCTGGGCGCCATGGGCGACTACACCCAAAGCGCTGACCTGTGGCGCAACCTGATGGCCGTGCTGCCCGCCATGCTCGTGGCCATGGCCGTCGCCGGGGCCGTGGGCCTGGCGTTCGAGCGCTTCATCGTGCGGCCCGTGTACGGCCAGCATTTGAAGCAGATCCTCATCACCATGGGAGGCATGATCATTGGTGAAGAACTGATCAAGGTCATCTGGGGCCCCGCGCAGATTCCGCTGCCGCTGCCCGAAGCCATGCGCGGTTCGCTGCTGGTGGGCGACGCCGCCATCGAAAAATACCGCCTGATCGCCGTGGCGGTGGGCCTGGTGGTCTTCGGCGTACTGGCCTGGACGCTGTCGCGCACCAAGGTCGGCCTCTTGATCCGCGCCGGTGTGCAAGACCGCGAGATGGTCGAGAGCCTGGGCTACCGCATCCGCCGCCTGTTCGTGGGCGTGTTCGTGGTGGGCTCGGCCCTGGCGGGCCTGGGCGGCGTGATGTGGGGGCTTTACCAGCAGAACGTGATCCCGCAGATGGGCGCACAGGTCAATGTGCTGATCTTCATCGTGATCATCATCGGAGGCCTCGGCAGCACGGGTGGCGCGCTCATTGGCGCGCTGCTGGTGGGGCTGATGGCCAACTACACCGGCTTCCTGGTGCCCAAAGTGGCGCTGTTCTCCAACATCGCGTTGATGGTGGCCATCTTGCTCTGGCGTCCCCAGGGTGTCTATCCAGTTGCCAACCGCTGATGAGGAGTTTCTAGAAATGTTGAACCGACTTCTCTCTGGCGACTACCCGCGCAGCAAGGTGCTGGCGGTGATCCTGGTGGCTATCCTCATCGGGCTGGCGTTTGCCCCGTTCCTATTCCCGGGCGTCAAGGCGCTGTCGGTGGCGGCCAAGGTGCTGATCTTTGTGGTGCTGGTCGCCAGTTTTGACCTGCTGCTGGGCTACACCGGCATCGTGAGCTTTGCGCACACCATGTTCTTTGGCATCGGGGCCTATGGCATCGCAGTGGCCACCACGCGCCTGGGTCCCACCTGGACGGCGCTGGGCGTGGGCATTGGTGGCGCGCTGCTGCTGTCCCTGCTGCTGTCGCTGGCGGTGGGGCTGTTCTCGCTGCGCGTGCGCGCCATCTTCTTTGCCATGATCACGCTGGCGGTGGCCGCTGCGTTCCAGACGCTGGCCTCGCAGCTGTCCGACATCACCGGCGGTGAAGACGGCCTGACCTTCAAGGTGCCCGAATTCCTGTCGCCCAGTTTCGAGCCCTTCGAAGAGCCCTTTCTGGGCGTGACCATCGATGGGCGCCTGATCTGCTACTACCTTCTGTTCGTCACCGCGGTGGCGCTGGTGCTGGCCCTGCTGCGCATCGTCAACTCGCCGTTTGGCCGCGTGCTGCAGGCCATCCGCGAGAACGAATTCCGTGCAGAGGCTATTGGCTACCGCGTGGTGGTGTACCGCACCACATCGAGCGTGCTGTCTGCCCTGTTCGCCACGCTCGCGGGTTGCATGCTGGCGCTCTGGCTGCGCTACAACGGGCCGGACACTTCGCTGAGCTTCGAAATCATGATGGACTGCCTGCTCATCGTGGTGATCGGTGGCATGGGCACCATCTATGGCTCTGCCATCGGGGCGGTGCTCTTCCTGGTGGCGCAAAGCTACCTGCAAGACTTGCTGCGGCTAGGCAGCGAGGCTGCCACGGGTCTGCCCTGGCTGTCGGCACTGCTCTCGCCCGACCGCTGGCTGCTGTGGCTGGGAGTGCTCTTTGTTCTTTCGGTCTATTACTTCCCTACCGGTGTGGTGGGGCGTCTGCGCGCGGCAGCTGCGCGCAAGGCGGGGTGAGCGGCCCCGGCCGCGCCGGGTGACCGGCGTGGCCTGGGTGTGTGGGTGAGCTGTGCAACCAGAAGCAAAGAAAAACTCCAGGAGACAAGCACATGAAGATGAACATCAAGACCCCCCGTTTCCGTCCCGTTTCTCGTCCCCTTTCCCATCCGTTCCTGCCCGCAGCGCTGGCCGCTGCGGTGCTGGCTGCCTGCGGTGGCAGCAGTGGCGATAGTGCCGCCCCCAACACCAAGCCCGGCTACCTCGGCACCATCAGCGAGACCACGTACGACGGCGCCAGCAATGACCTGCTCACGGCGGGCCTGGGAGCCACGGGCCTGGCCGCTGCCGCGCCCCCTGCGTTTGCTGATCCCCTCAAGCCCACGGCGGCCGAGCTGCGCCGCACGGCCATCCACACCAACTACCGCGCCATGCTCGACATGACGGCAGCCGGTGGTTACGGCACGCTCTACGGTCCCAATGTGGATGCGCAGGGCAAGGTCACCACTGGTGAGGGCAAGGTGCCCGGCACCGAATACATCGCGTTTGCCGACGACGGCACGGGCCGCAAGAACGTCACCCTCATGGTGCAGGTGCCCGCCAGCTTCGACCCCAAGAAGCCCTGCATGATCACCGCCACCACCTCGGGCTCGCGCGGCGTGTACGGCGGCATTTCCACCGGAGAGTGGGGCCTCAAGAAGGGCTGCGCCGTGGCCTACTCGGACAAGGGCACGGGCGGCGCGCCGCATGACCTCATGAACGACACCGTGCCGCTGATCGACGGCACACGCACCACGGCCGCCGCAGCGGGCAAGGCCGCAGCCTTCAACGCAGGTCTCACGGCCACCGAGCTGGCCGCCTTCAACACCGCCACCCCCAACCGCTTTGCCTTCAAGCACGCCCACTCGGGCCAGAACTCTGAGAAGGACTGGGGCACGAGCACGCTGCAGGCCGTGGAGTTTGGCTATTACGTGCTCAACCAGCGCTACGGCGCCACCGACGCAGCGGGCCAGCGCCTCAAGACGCTGACCCCGGCCAACACCATCGTCATCGCATCGAGCATCTCCAACGGCGGTGGCGCGGCCATTGCGGCGGCCGAGTTGGACACGCAGGGCCTGATCAGCGGCGTGGCCGTGTCCGAGCCCGCCATCGAGATGCCCACCAACCCCGGCGTCACGGTACGCCGTGGCAGCGCCGATGTGGCTGTCACCGGCAAGACGCTGGTGGACTTCACCACCTACGCCAACCTCTACCAGGCCTGCGCGTCGCTTGCGCCCTCGGTCAGCACCAGTCCGTTTGCCGCCGCGTTTGCGGCCGGGTTTGCCAGCGCTGCGTTGCCCATAGCGCCCAACCGCTGCGCGTCGCTCAAGGCGGCAGGACTGCTCACTGCCAGCACCATGCCCGCGCAGGCCGAAGAGGCATTGCAAAAGCTGCGCGCCTACGGTTGGGAGCCCGAGTCCAACGACCTGCATGCCTCCATGGCGGCGTTTGAAGTGTCCCCCGCCGTGGCCGTGACCTTTGCCAGCGGCCTCTCGCGCGCCAGTGTGCAGGACAACCTCTGCGGCTTCAGCTACGCCGCCACGGCGGCCACCGGCGGGGTTATGCCGCTGGCCGCCGCTGCATTGCCAGGCATGTTTGCCACCGGCAACGGCGTGCCTCCCTCGGGCGGCATCAACCTGGTCAACAACCTTGGCAAGTTCGGGCCCGCGCGAGACTTCCTGTCGGTGTCGGATGCCGGTGTAGCCGACTGGAACCTGAGCGGCGCGCTGTGCCTGCGCAACCTCGTCACCGGCAATGACGCCGCCGCCAAGAAGCTGCAGGCCGGTGTGGACGAAACCCGCCGCAACGGCAACCTGCGTGGCAAGCCCACCGTCATCGTGCACGGCCGCGCCGATGCGCTGCTGCCGGTGAGCCACACCTCGCGCCCATACGCCGCGCTGAACAAGAAGGTCGAAGGCGCCGCCAGCAAGCTCAGCTATGTGGAAGTGGCCAACGCCCAGCACTTCGACAGCTTTATAGGCCTGCCCACGGTGCTGCCGGGCTATGACAGCCGCTACGTGCCGCTGCATGTGTACCTGAACCACGCGCTCGACGCCGTGTACGACCACCTCGCCAGCGGCAAGGCGCTGCCCGCCAGCCAGGTGGTGCGCACCGTGCCGCGTGGCGGCACACCGGGCAGCGCCCCGGCCATCACCGCCGCCAACGTGCCGCCGCTGGCTACCACGCCTGCTGCCGCCAACGCCATCGCCATCACGGCGGGCGCCATTGCCATCCCCGACTGACCCAAGGAGCTTTGCCAGACGACACACCGTCACCGCCGCCCACCGGGCACGCGTGGGGGCCATCGGCCCTTGCGCCGCCCGTGGGCGCGGCTGCAAGCAACACAAACAGGGGATGAACCGAATGGACAAGGTCAAGACATGGAGCCGCCGTGCGGCGGCAGCACTGGCGGTGCTGTGGGGCGGGGCCACGGCGCCCTTGCTGCACGCCGCCGAGATTGTGGTGGGGCAGGTGGCACCGCTCACCGGAGTGCTGGCCAGCACTGGCGCACAGATGGTGCTGGGCGGCAAGATCTACTTTGACTGGGTGAACGCCCAGGGCGGCGTGCACGGCGCGACCATCCGCCAGGAGGTGGCCGACGACGCTTACAAGGTGGCCGACACCGTGAAGCTCACCCGTGAGATGCTGGCCAAGCCCGAGGTGGTGGCGCTGTATGGCTTTGCGGGCACGGCCAACATCACCCAGCTGCTGGCAGACGGCGTGTTGCAAGAGGGCGGTGCGGCGCTGGTGGCGCCTTACACGGGGGGCGAATCGCTGCGCAACCCGTTCAACCCTTGGATCTTTCATGTGCG
The DNA here is from genome assembly GCF_019218805.1 of Acidovorax sp. sif0632. NCBI lineage: Bacteria > Pseudomonadati > Pseudomonadota > Betaproteobacteria > Burkholderiales > Comamonadaceae > Acidovorax > Acidovorax sp. sif0632. The sequence goes on from NZ_JAHUWW010000002.1 coordinate 342,440, forward strand.
CGCAGGCTATGTCGATGAGACCGAGCACATGGTGCAGCAGCTCACCACCCTGGGCATGAACCGTGTGGCCGTGATGTACCAGGACGACGGTTTTGGCAAGGCGGGCCTGGCGGGGGTGGAGGCTGCCTTGGCCAAGCGCAACCTCAAGCTGGTGGTAGCAGCAGGCTACGAACGCAATACCGACAAGGTCGATGAAGCCGTCAAAGCCATCAAGGCCGCCGATGTGCATGCGGTCATCATGATTGCGGTGAACAAGCCTGCGGCGGCCTTTATCCAGCGCTACCGCGAGCAGGGCGGCGGCGCTCAGCTGTACAACATCTCGGTGGTGGACCCGACCGAGCTGGTCAAGCTGGCGGGCCTGAAAAACGCGCACGGCCTGGGTATCAGCCAGGTGGTGCCGTACCCCTACCGGCCCCAGTTGCCAGTGGTGCGTGAATACCAGTCGCTGCTCAAGAAATACGCCCCCGAGGCCGAGGTCAACTACACCAGCTTCGAGCAGTTTCTGGGCGCCAAGGTGCTGGTCGAGGCCCTGCGCCGTGCCGGGCCCGCGCCCACGCGCGCCAAGGTCGTCAAGGCCCTGGAGTCGCTGCAAAGCTTTGACCTCGGCGGCATCACGCTGGGCTACTCCCCCACCAACCGCATCGGCTCACGGTATGTCGAGGTCACTGTCATTGGCAGCAATGGTCGCCTCATGAAGTGAGCCGCCGATCCTTTTTTATTCTCTGTTCCACAAGGTCGCCATCATGTCCCCCACCTCGCGCTACCTCACCTGCGCTGGCTATGAAATCCACACCACGGAGTGGGGTGCGCCCGACGCGCCGGTGGTGATTGCCTGGCACGGCCTGGCGCGCACCGGGCGCGACATGGACCCCCTGGCCGCCCACCTCGCGTCCCGCTACCGCGTGATCTGCCCCGACACCCTGGGTCGGGGCCTGAGCCAGTGGGCGCGTGCACCGCAGGACGAGTACCGCCTGTCGTTCTACGCGCGCATTGCGGCCGATCTGTTCGACCAATTGGGCGTGGAGAAAGCGCACTGGGTGGGCACGTCGATGGGCGGGGCCATCGGCACCGTGTGCGCCTCGGGTTTGTTCGAGCCGCAGCTCAAGGGCCGCATCCAGAGCCTGCTGCTCAACGACAACGCCCCGCGCCTGGCCGACGCCGCGCTGGAGCGCATCAAGGCCTACGCAGGCCACCCGCCCGCGTTCGACACGGTGCGGGAGCTGGAGGCGTTTTTTCGGCAGGTGTACACGCCCTACGGCTGGCTCAGCGATGCGCAGTGGCGCCTGCTGACCGAGAGCAGCACCCGCCGCTTGCCCGACGGCCGCGTGACGCCGCACTACGACCCGGCCATGGTGCAGCAGTTCACCCACCACACCAACGACTACCTGATCTGGGACCATTACGACGCACTCGACATCCCCGTGCTGTGCCTGCGTGGCGAGGAGTCTGACCTGGTGCTGCGCGACACCACCGCCGAGATGCTGACCCGGGGCCCCGGCGCACGTGGCCTGGCGCAGGTGGTGGAGGTGCCCGGCTGCGGCCACGCGCCCGCGCTCAATGTGCCGGAGCACTACGCACTGGTGGATGGCTTTCTGGCCCGCGCATCCTGAGCGGACAGCGGGGAGCTGCGCAGCGTTGAACGGGAGGGCGCGGCGCAGTACATTGGGCTCAGTCCACTGAACCCGTTGCCATGAAACCTCTGCTGCTCATCGCCTCGCACCTGCTCACCCTGGTCATCGGGTTTGCGCTGGGTGTGTATGTGCTGCCGATCCTGATCGCGCCCGACGCCCCCACGCTGCAGCAAATCCAGTCAAGCCAGCCCGCTGCGCAATGGACTGCCACGTTCCGCCGTGACCTGAAAGACAGCGACGCCCTGCACTGGGGCGAAGGCGCCGTGTCCATCAGCCCGCAGGCCATCAGCCTGGTGGGCAAGCTGGCCCCGGGGCCGGACTACAAGCTCTACCTGTCGCCCGAGTTTGTCGAGACCGAGGCAGACTTCAAGCGCCTCAAGCCCCAGATGTTGCGTGTGGGCGATGTGAAAACGTTCAACAACTTCATCGTCCCGCTGCCGCAGGGCGTGGACCCGGCCAAGTTCAACACCGTGATCGTGTGGTGCGAAACCTTCAGCGAGTTCATCACCGCTGCGAAGTACCAATAACCAGGGGAGGGACGAAAGCAGGTGTCACTGGCCGATCTGCGCCAGCGCAGCCTGCAGCCCCGCCAGTCCGCCCACGCGCTGGTTGTTGATAAAGATCTGTGGCATCTGCCGCACCGAAGGCCCGCACTTCGCATAGAACGCCAGGCGCTCGGCCTCGTCGTCGATCTTGATTTCTTCAAAAGGCAGCGAACGCGACTGCAGCAGCTTCTTGGCCGAATCGCATTGGGGGCAGGCGGATTTGGAGTAAACGGTGATTTGAAAAGTCATGGGCAGAGTTTACGGGTGGCCCATGGCAGGCGCTCGCGCCGGGCTTTCGCCGCAACAGCGCTGGTGGTGGCAGAATACCAATTGGTTTGTTTTGTGACCAATTGGTAATCTATGCACTTCTTCTTATCCTGCTTCCGCCGCTGCGCCTGGTTGGGGCTGGCCGTGTTTTTGCTCGCCTTGAGTGGCTGCTCGTCCACCCGCCCGCCCGAGGGCATCACGCCCGTCACCCCGTTTGACCTAGCCCGCTACGAGGGCCGCTGGTACGAAGTCGCGCGGCTCGACCACTCATTCGAGCGCGGCATGACGGATGTGAGCGCCACCTACCAGCGCCAGGCGGACGGCAGCGTGCGCGTGCTCAACAGGGGTTTTGACACCAGCAAGAACGACTGGCGCCAGGCCGAGGGCAAGGCCCTGTTCACGGGCGATGCCAACGCCGCCTCGCTCAAGGTGTCGTTCTTTGGCCCGTTCTACGGCGGCTACCACGTGGCCGCGCTGGATGCCAACTACCAGTGGGCCCTGGTGGTGGGGCCGGACCGCAGCTACTGCTGGATCCTGTCGCGCACCAAGCAGCTGCCCCCTGACGTACGCGAACAACTCATCGCCCGTGCACAGGCGCTGGGTATCGACACCCAGGCGCTGATCTGGGTGACCCACGAACGAACCGACCCACAACCATGAGCCTTGCTACGCCACAAACCATCGCCGTCATTGGCGCAGGCCTGGCGGGCTTGTCGTGCGCGCAGGCGCTGCAGCAGGCGGGGCACACGGTGCATGTGTTCGACAAAGCCCGGGGCCCGTCTGGCCGTATGAGTACCCGCCGCGCCGAAGATGACAACGGCCCCTGGCAGTGCGACCACGGCGCCCAATATTTCACCGCCCGCGACCCTGCCTTCCGCGCCGAGGTGGCCCGCTGGCAGCAGGCCGGTGTGGCTGCGTTGTGGAATGCCCGGCTGGCCAGCTTTGACGGCAACGCTTGGTCCACCCCGGCCACCCCGCTGGAGCGGTTTGTGGGCACACCGCGCATGACGACGCCCGCAGCCTGGCTGGTGCAGCACCTGGGCGAGCCTGCGCTGGCGCAGTGGCAAACCACCGTGCAGCGGCTGGACCATAGCGAGGGCGGGTGGACCATCACCTCGGCAGAACATGGCCCGCACAGCCCGCGTTACAGCGCAGTGCTGCTGGCCGTGCCCGCCCCGCAGGCCGCGCCCTTGCTGGCCCCAGTGTCCCCCGCAGGCGCCGCCTTGGCCGCCAGCGCACGCATGCGTGGCAGCTGGGCGGTGATGCTGCGCTACGCCAGCCCCGTGGCCCTGCCGTGGGAAGGTGCGTTCATCAACACCGGCCCCTTGCGCTGGGTGGCGCGCGACAGCAGCAAACCCGGCCGCACGGGGCAAGAAACCTGGCTGCTGCACGCCAGCCCTGAATGGAGCGAAGCCCATATCGAAGACAGCGCCGAGGCGGTCACCACCGCATTGCTCACTGCCTTTGCCGCCCTGGGTGGCCCCGCACCTTTGGCCGCCACCGCCCACCGCTGGCGCTATGCCGACACCGAACCCGCGCTCATGCAGGGCAGCTGGTGGGATGCGCAAATGCGCCTGGGCCTGTGTGGCGACTGGTTGCACGGCGGCAAGGTCGAAGGCGCGTGGCTCAGCGGGCGTGCGCTGGCGCAGCAGGTGTTGAAGCCTGCGTAACCAACCCACAGGTCCGCCATGCGCATGCGCAAAAAATCAGACCTTCCGCAGAAGACCTGCCAACACTGCGGCCTGCCCTTCACTTGGCGCAAGAAGTGGGAGAAGGTGTGGGATGAGGTGAAGTACTGCTCTGACCGCTGCCGCAGTGAACGCAAGCGCAGCGGCACTTCGCAAGGCGTGGCAGGGGAGGACACCGCATGAGCACCGTGCTGTTCTGGTTTCGCAACGACCTGCGGCTGCACGACCAGCCCGCGCTGCACGCAGCGCTCACCAGCGGGGCTACCCATCTGCTGCCCGTGGCTTGCCTGCCTGCCTCTGATGAGACCACCCCCTGGGGCTTTGCCCGCGTAGGCTCCCACCGCCGCGCCTTCACCGCCGCAGCGCTGCGCGGGCTGCATCAACAGACGAGCGCACTGGGCAACCCGCTGTTGGTCTGCCAGGCCCCACCCGCCACCGCCTTGCCACAACTGGCCCAGGCCTTGGGGGCCACCACCGTGGTGTGCGAAGACATTCCCGCCCCTTACGAACAGGCGGAAGTCGCCGCCCTGCGCGCGGCAGGCCTGCAGGTGCGTAGCGTATGGCACAGCAGCCTGCTGCACCCGGCCGACATGCCCTGGCCTGCCTCTGACCTGCCCGGTGTGTTCACCAGCTTCCGCCAGAAGGTCGAGCGCGCAGGCATCACCCCCGCTGCACCACTGCCCGCACCCACCACACTGCTGCCGCCGCCCCAAGTGCCTGGGCCCGTGCTGCAAGCCGTGGGCGCAGAGCAGGGCGCTGCCAGCATCCAGCAACCCACACCGCCCCAGGGCACCGATGCCCGCTCGTCCTTCCCCTACGGCACGCCTGCTTGCGATGGCTGCGAGGCCGCCGCGCTGGCCCACCTGGCGCAGTACCTTGCCCGCAAGCTGCCCCACAGCTACAAGGCCACGCGCAACGGGCTCACGGGGCTGGACTACTCCAGCAAGTTCTCGCCCTGGCTGGCCACGGGGGCAATCTCGCCGCGCCAGATCTATGCCGATCTAAAAACCTTTGAGCGCGACCACGGCGCGAACGATGGCACCTACTGGCTGTGGTTTGAGCTGCTGTGGCGCGACTACTTTCGGCTGCTGCACCTGCAATACGGCGCAGCGCTGTACCGGGTGCGAGGCCTGTCAGAACTACCGCCCGCCCCGCACAACCCGCGCGGCTTTGACCACTGGTGCCGGGGCGAGACCGGCGAGCCACTGGTCGATGCCGCCATGCGCGAGCTGGCCGCCACCGGGTATCTCAGCAACCGCCTGCGCCAGGTGGTGGCCAGCTATCTTCTGTACGACCTGCACAGCGACTTGCGCGCTGGCGCCGCTTGGTTCGAATCGCAACTGGTGGACTACGACGTGTACAGCAACCAGTCCAACTGGCTCTACATCGCCGGGCGCGGCACCGACCCGCGCGGGGGCCGCCGCTTCAACCCCATCAAGCAGGCGCAAGACCACGATGCCGACGGCAGCTACCGCCGCATGTGGGGCACGGCATGAGCACGCCACAACCCTCTACCCCACAGCGTGCCCACACGCTTCGCCTGCTTCTGGGGGACCAGCTCAACCCCGAGCATTCATGGTTTGCCACGCCGGACGAAGGCGTGGTCTACGTGCTGATGGAAGTGCGGCAAGAGACCGACTATGTGCTGCACCACGCGCAAAAAATCCTCGCCATCTTTGCCGCCATGCGCGATCTGGCCCGGCATCTGCGCGAGGCGGGGCACCGCGTGCGCTACGTGGCGATTGACGATGCGAGCAACCGTCAGTCGATGCCCGACAACCTGGCCGCCCTCATGGCGCACTACGGTGCGCACACGCTGCAATACCAGCACCCCGACGAATGGCGGCTCGACGAGCAACTGCGCACCTGGGGGGCACAGCAAAGCTTTGCCGTGCAGGCCGTCAGCAGCGAGCACTTCTACACCACCCGCACCGAAATGGCCGAGGTGTTCAAAGGCCGCAAGCAGTGGCTCATGGAGCACTTCTACCGCCGCATGCGCCAGCGCCACAGCCTGCTGATCGACGCAGCGGGCGAGCCCGAAGGTGGCCAATGGAACTACGACCACGACAACCGCAAGCCCTGGCCCGGCACACCAGCACTGCCGCCCGACGCCCGCCCCACGCACGACCACAGCGCCCTGTGGGCCACCATCCAGGCCGCAGGCGTGCAGAGCTTTGGCAACCCGCAGGCCCATGCACTGCGCTGGCCGCTGAACCGCGCCGAGGCGCTGGCGTGGCTGGATCACTTCATCACCACCACACTGCCGCACTTTGGCGCGTATGAAGACGCCATGAGCACGAAGAGCAGCAGGCTTTTCCACTCCCTGCTGTCCTTCGCGCTCAACACCAAAATGCTGCGCCCGCACGAGGTGGTGCAACGCGCCCAAGCCGCCTACCACGCAGGCGCTGCACCTCTGCCTGCGGTGGAGGGCTTCATCCGCCAGATTCTTGGCTGGCGCGAATATGTGCGCGGCATCTACTGGGCCCACATGCCCGGCTACGACGAGCGCAACGCCCTGGGCCACAGCACACCACTGCCCGAGTGGTTCTGGACGGGCCAGACCCGCATGCGCTGCATGCAGCACGCCGTGGGCCAGTCGCTGGAGCATGCTTATGCCCACCACATCCAGCGCCTCATGGTCATCGGCAACTTTGCACTGCTGGCGGGGCTTGACCCGGCCGCCGTGCACCGCTGGTACCTGGGCGTGTACATCGACGCCTTTGAATGGGTGGAAGTGCCCAACACCGTGGGCATGAGCCAGTTTGCCGACGGCGGCCTGCTGGCCACCAAACCGTATGTGAGCAGCGCCGCCTACATCGACCGCATGAGCGACTACTGCGGCGGTTGCCACTACGACAAGAAGCTCAAGGTGGGTAAGCGCGCCTGCCCGTACAACGCGCTGTACTGGGACTTTTTTGCGCGCAACGAAGGCACGCTGGGTAACAACTTCCGCCTCGGCATGGTGTACCGCCAGTTGCAAAAGATGCAGGGCCCGCAGCTCGATGCGCTGCGCGAGCATGCGGCCAGCCTGCGCACGCGGCTGAATGCGCTATAGCCCGCTTGCCGAACCACCGCACGACACCTTCACCGCACGACCGCGCCATGTCTAACGCACAGCCCGCCGCAACGCCGTTCACTTCTTTGCAGTCCCTGCCCGAGGGCTACCGCGCCCTCGTCATCGGCTCCACCGGCGCCATCGGCAGCGCCTTCCTCGCCCACCTCCAGGCCGACCCTCGCTGCGCCCTGGCCGTAGGCCTGGGCCGCCACACCACCCCGGCAGTGGACCTGGATGACGAGGCCACCATTGCCGCCGCCGCCCACCAGCTCAAGGCCGAGGGTCCCTGGCACTGCATCATTCACGCCGCAGGTCTGCTGCACGGCCCCCACGGCATGCCCGAAAAGCGCCTGGGCCAGTTGAACTACGCGCAGATGGAAGCCACCTTCCGCACCAACACCTTCGGCCCCGCGCTCGTGCTGGCCCACTTTGCGCCACTGCTGCCCAAACAGGGGCGCGGCCTGCTGGCCGTGCTCTCGGCCAAGGTGGGCAGCATTGGCGACAACCGCCTGGGCGGCTGGTACAGCTACCGCGCCAGCAAGGCCGCGCTCAACATGCTGGTCAAAACGGCGTCCATCGAAGTGGCCCGCACCCACCCGCAGGCCGTGCTGGTGGCGTTGCAACCGGGCACCGTCAACTCGGCGCTGTCGGCCCCGTTCAACGGCGCAGAAATCGGCCGCCCGGCAGCAGATGCGGCGGGCGACATGCTGCGCGTGCTGGATGAGTTGCCGGTGGAGGAAACGGGTAGCTTTTATGCGTACAGCGGGGACAAGCTGCCATGGTGATGGCAGGGCGGTTTGCTATGATTTTGATACCGATGGTGCAATGCCAGCGGGCGGTGGCAGCCCTTTCTAGTCATATTTTTGTGATGTGACTGTTTTCCCGCTTGCACTAGCCTCGGTGGTTCAGCAAAAAATTTTTGGCGCAACCCCATCGAACCACGCCGCACGGGTGTTTCATGCTGCATCCATGGAGAATGCCGCATGCTTTCCTCCCCTTCTCATGACCTCAACCTGGTCGTCTCCCACACTACAGCCGCTGCCTCTTCCGTGAGTGATTGGGTGGCGCGGCACTACGGCCTACCAGTGCAGCAGTGCTACCTGATCCGCCGCAACCTCAACGACAACTACGCCGTGTGGGGCACGGATGGCAGCCGCTACGTGGCGCGGCTTTGTGCCATCCGGCCGCGTGGCGCGTTCAATGTGGATTTTGAGGTTGCGCTGCTGGCCCACCTGCACGCGCAAGGTGTGGGCGTGGCCACGCCGGTCTTGGCTGCGAATGGTGCTGCCAGCATTACCCTGCCGTTCCCTGAGGGCCCGCGTGCGCTGGTGCTGTTTCGCCACTGTGATGGCGCCGTGCCCGATACGCCCGAGGAACTGCATCTGACCGGCGCCACGCTGGCCCAGATTCACAGCGCCGCGCAAAGCTTCACAGGCCCCGCAAGCCGCTATGTGCTGGACGGCCACCACCTTGCAGGCCGCACGCTGGACTACCTTGCCGCCCATCCCGAGCTGGACCCTGCCGTGCTGGATGCCTACCGGCAACTGATTGAGCGCCTTCTGAGCGAGTTGGCGAGTGTTGAGGGCACCTTGACCCGCGTGATGTGCCACGGCGACACGCATGGCTTCAACAACCATGTGACCACCGATGCCGATGGTGTGCAGCGCGCCGCGTTCTTTGACTTTGACGACGCGGGGCCAGGATTCCTGACCTATGACCTCTGTGTTTTCTTGTGGTCGAACCTGCCCCGCAAGGCCCCCATGGAGCCCGACGAAGCCTTGCTCAAGCGCTGGCAGCAGTACCTGGCCGGCTACCGCGCAGGCGGCGGCCATATCACCGATGCCGACCTCGCCGCCTTGCCGCTCTTCGTGCAGTTGCGGCACCTGTGGAACATGGGGGAGGGCGTGGCGCGCATCCACCACTGGGGCGCCAACATGATGTCTGCCGACTGGATCAAGAAGCAGCCCGATGTGATGGCAGCTTGGGCCCGTCTGGAGCTGCCACCCGGCTGATGCGGCAATCTCCTCGTGCAGGCCATCCCTAAATCGCAGGGTAGCTGCCCGTGCCCCCCGGCCACGCCGTCAGCACCTCATAGCCGCTGTCCGTCACCGCCACCATGTGCTCCCACTGGGCCGAGAGCGACCGGTCCTTGGTCACCACCGTCCAGCCATCGGCCAGCTCCTTGGTTTCTCGCTGGCCTGCGTTCAGCATGGGCTCGATGGTGAAGACCATGCCCGCCTCCAGCCGCAGCCCCTGGCCGCGCCGCCCGTAGTGCAGCACTTGCGGCTCATCGTGGTACACGGTACCAATGCCGTGGCCGCAATACTCGCGCACCACGCTGAAGTTCTCGCGCTGCGCCACGGTGGCAATGGCGTGGCCCACATCGCCCAGCGTGGCCCCCGGCTTCACCGTGCGGATGCCTGCGCACAGCGCCTCGTACGTGGTGCGCACCAGCCGCTGGGCCAGCACGCTGGGCGTGCCCACGCAGAACATGCGGCTCGTGTCGCCATACCAGCCGTCTTTTTCCACCGCCACATCAATGTTCACGATGTCGCCCTTCTTCAGCACCTGCTGGGGCGAGGGGATGCCGTGGCACACCACGTGGTTCACCGAGGTCAGCACCGTTTTGGGGTACCCCAGGTAGCCCACATTGGCAGGCCGCGCGCCCTGCACGTTCACGATGTGGTCGTGGCACATGCGGTCCAGTGCGTCGGTGGTTACGCCAGGCACCACATGCGGCTCGATCATCGCTAGCACCTCGGCCGCCAGTTGTGCGGCCCGCCGCGCCATCACCAGTTCTTCGGCCGAGCGGATCGGCACCCCACGGTCAGCGCGCGCCATCAGTGCGGCTGCTTTCTGGCGCGTGCGGTGGGAGCGTCTGCAGCAGGCTTGCTGTCCAGCTCACCCCGCGCCGCCAGCGCCACATCCAGCCCACCCGCCAGCTCGGCCCGCACCAGCATCTGGCAAATCTCGCGGTGGTCCAGGTCGGGGTACATCTCGGCCAGCATGCCCACGCGCATCCAGTGCTCGGCCTGGGAGTTGATGGAACGGCTCAGCGCAGTGCTAGCCAGACGCAGGTTTTCGTGCATCTGGTCGGAAATTTTGACTATGCCCATGGGGTGCTGCCTTTATGCGAAACGTAATTGAATTGTATATGTTTTGCATATTTTCGGCACAGCATTGGAGACAACCGCCTGGGCGGCTGGTATAGCTACCGCGCCAGCAAGGCTGCGCTCAACATGCTGGTCAAAACGGCGTCTATCGAAGTGGCGCGCACCCAACCGCAGGCCGTGCTGGTGGCGCTGCACCCCGGCACCGTCAACTCGGCCTTGTCGGCCCCGTTCAACGGTGCAGAAATTGGCCGCCCGGCGGCCGATGCGGCGGGCGACATGCTGCGGGTGCTGAATGGGTTGCCAGTGGAAGAAACGGGCGGTTTTATGCGTGCAGCGGGGACAAGTTGCCTTGGTAGTCGCGCTGGCGTGAAAAGTGCATTGCTATCGTTTTGATACTGCATGTGCCCGTCTATCAGACGCTATCGGCCAATTTGGCCTCAAGGGTTTTTGAAGAGAACGGGTGCTGAAGGCAGAACGAAAGAGACCCCAGCGTTTCGACCTGCGACTGCAGTCATTGAGCCCTGCGTAGAGGTAGGTTGAATCGCAACTCACTCATATATTTTTCCGCAGTAGAGAAAAACTGCGAACTGCTTCCACGGGCTGCTGGTTGCCAGTCCTTGATGGGCACCAAAGTTGCTGTCCTCAGCCCACGCAATTGCTCCCTCCAGAAAGGACTCGATGGATGTGTTTTCCCATCCCCCGGCATCGCGTCCATGTGGCTCGGCGGTCTCATTCACGCGAGCTTCAACCGAGGCAATGCGGTCCTTCGCAAGTGCATGAGCAAAGGCTAAGAATGAGTCTTGATCTACAACGCGATCAAGTTGAGCTTGAAGATTCATCTTGGTACACAGGTGTGGCGTATTGTCGAAATGGCCCAGTCGCGATGCGGCTTGTACTTGATCAGGGAATGCTCCAGTCGCCGTTGGAGCAAAACTCACAAGCGGCGTTGGATTTTTGCAGGTTCTTGTTTAAAGGTTCTTCTTAGGAGGTTTCTGAGCGTACGCCGCCATATCGTTTTATCGTTTACTTGGCCGAAATCCCAAACTTCCTCACCCGATAAGCCATCGTCGCCCGGCTAATCCCCAACAACCGCCCCGCCAGCGCCACATTCCCCCCCGCGCTTTGCAGTGCCTGCCGCAGCATCTGCTCCTCCGCCTGATGCAGAGGTGCCACCACCGGCGCAGCGGCTGGCGTTTGCCCCGCACCAGCCCGTGCACTTGCTGCCGCAGCGGCTTGCGGAACTTGCATCGGAGTAGCCCCCACACCCGCCACCCCCTGCGCATGCAGCGTTCCCCCGCTGTTTCCCTGCAGGTGCAGCGACATCACCCCGCCGCCACTTTGCTCACCCCCCGCAAACAGGTGGTGCGGTTCGATCGGCTCCCCATCCGTCGCTAGGATCACCGCCCGTTCAATCAGGTTCTGCAACTCGCGGATGTTGCCGGGGAAGGGGTAGTGAAACATCGCCTTCACGGCAGCCTGGCTAAAGCCGGGCACCTGCCGCTGGTGCTTGCGCTGGTAGTGGGCCAGGAAGTGGCTCATAAGTAAGGGGATGTCGTCGCGCCGGTCGCGCAGCGGGGGCAGGTGGATGGGGAAGACGTTGAGGCGGTAGAACAAGTCTTCGCGGAAGGTGCCTTCGCGCACGGCCTGGCGCAGGTCCACGTTGGTGGCGGCCACCAGGCGCACGTCCACGCGCACGGTGCGGGTGCCGCCCACACGTTCTACCTCGCCTTCTTGCAGGGCGCGCAGCAGCTTGCCCTGGGCCACCAGGCTGAGCGTGCCGATTTCGTCGAGGAAGAGGGTGCCGCCGTGTGCACGCTCAAAACGGCCGGGGCGCGACGTGCCTGCGCCGGTGTAGGCGCCGCGCTCCACGCCGAAGAGTTCGCTCTCGACCAGCGTCTCGGGGATGGCCGCGCAGTTGATGGCCACAAAGGGCTGGCTGCTGCGCGGGCTGATGCGGTGGAGCATGCTGGCAAACATCTCCTTGCCCACGCCCGATTCGCCGGTGAACAGCACGGTGGCGGCAGTGGGAGCCACGCGCTGCAGCATGTGGCAGGCGGCGTTGAAGGCGGATGACGCGCCGACCATGGTGGCGTGGGCTGTGGGCTCGGCGGCGGTGCCTGCATCGCTGGATGCCGTCGCCTTGCCCGGTGGCACGCCCAGGTAGGTGGTGCGGGCCTTGCCCTGCGCCCCTGCGGGCGTGGAGCTGGGCAGCGTTGCGGGCGGGGTGCCCACAAAGTCCTGGGCGTTCAGGTAGAACAGGTCTTGCTCGGGGTCATCCCACAGTTCGGCCGATTTGCCCACCACGCGGCAGTGCGCCGCGCCGGAGGATCGGCAGTCCACCTCGCGGAATACGATCATGCGGCCAAACAAGGTGCTGACGTAGCCCGTGGCATAGCCCACCTGCATCCAGCACGCGGGCGAGCCGCCCACGCCGTAGGCGGCGATGTGTTCGTCGTCTTCGCTGGAGTTGTGCCAGATGAACTCGCCGTCGTATTCGCCCAGCTCGGCGTTGTAGCGGGCGTGCACCACCTCCACCTGCACCACGCCCTCCAGCGCGTGCAGGCGCGTGCCGGCCATGGCGGCGGCGGTGGGCTCGGCATCGGGCCACTGCTGGCGCACCAGGCGGGCGTCGCGCGCGCCGCTCACGTAGCCCGCGCGGGTGAGCAGGCCGCGTGCCTTGTCCAGACCAATGCTGTCGATCAGCTCGCGCCGCAGCGAGCCCAGGGCCTCGGAGTGCAGCAGGATCATGCGCTGGTCTTGCAGCCAGATACGCCCGTCGCCGGGGGAGAAGAACAGGCATTCGCTTATGTCGGCCACCGTGGGGTGGGTGTGCTGGCTGATGCCATGGGTGTCGAACCCACCCAGGGCGCGGGGGGCTTCGGCAGGCACGGTGCCCAGCAATGCCTGGCCTTGGCCCACGGCGGTGCGGTGCAGGTCGGCCAGAGAGACGCGGCGCTTCGGCATGGGGTTCTCCGGTTGTGGATCAGAAAGTGATCAAAAAGTGATCATTTGATCAATCTTTGCAGTGCCATTTGTTTATGAATGGTAACTATTTGGCTGCGAAAAGTCGCCCGTGCCAGCCGTGTTTTGGCCTAGGGAAAGTCCGTAGCGCTCCCTCTCAAAAAGCCCGTGTTTCAGGCGTTTTGGGGCTTGGTGGCAGGCAGGGCTGGTACGCCCGTTGCAATTTGAGGTCACACCGCCGCAGCCATGCGGTGGGTTTTGATTTCAACCAAGGAGCAATGCAATGGGTGTTTCAGAAAAACCAGGTCTGCTGGACAACCGCCTGTGGGCGGGCAAGGCCTTTGATGGTGCGTGGTCTACCGTGCTGAGCACGGCGCGTGATGCGCTCGAGCCCGCCACGGGCCAGGTGTTCAGCCGCGTGGGCATTGCCAGTGCGGCAGACATGCAGGCCGCCATTGGCCGTGCGCAGCAGGCGCAGGCCGCATGGGCGGCCACGGGGCCGCGCGAGCGTGCGGCGGTTTTCCACCGCGCGGCCAGCATTTTTGAGCAGCACTTTGACGAGCTGGCCATGACAGTCGCCCGCGAAACCGGCGGCATCGTGCCCAAGGGCCAGCACGAGGTGCGCGAGGCCATCACGCTGTGCCACCTGGCCGCAGCCTTGCCCATGCAGGCCCAGGGCCAGGTGCTGCCCAGCACGCCGGGGCGCCTGTCGATTGCGCGGCGCGTGCCGCACGGGGTGGTGGGGGTGATCTCGCCATTCAACTTCCCGCTCATCCTGGGCCTGCGCTCGGTGGCCCCGGCGCTGGCGCTGGGCAATGCGGTGGTGCTCAAGCCCGACACGCGCACGCCAGTAAGCGGTGGCTTCATCATGGCCCGCGTGTTTGAAGAAGCGGGCCTGCCCAAGGGCCTGCTGCAGGTGGTGCCCGGCGATGCCGAGGCGGGCGAGGCGCTGGTGGTGGACGAGCGCGTGCCCATGATCGCCTTCACCGGCTCGCCCACGGTGGGCCGCCGCATTGGCGCGTTGGCCGGGCAGCATCTCAAGAAGGTGTCGCTGGAGCTGGGCGGCGCCAACAACCTCATCATTCTGGAAGACGCCGACCTGGAGGCCGCCGCCAGCGCCGCAGCGTTTGGCGCGTGGTTCCACCAGGGGCAGATCTGCATGGCATCGAACCGCATCCTGGTGCACGAGTCGATTGCCGAAGGCATCCTGCAACGCATGGTGGGCAAGGCCACGCACCTGCCCGTGGGCGATGGCGCCAGCGGCCAAGTGGCCCTGGGGCCGATGATCGACGCCAAACAGCTGCAACGCTTCGACAAGCTCATCAAGGACAGCGTGGCCCAGGGCGCCAAGCTCGAAGCAGGCGGCACCTACGAAGGCCTTGGCTACAAGCCCACGGTGCTCTCGGGCGTCAAGCCCGGCATCCGTTCGTTTGACGAAGAGCCTTTTGGCCCCGTGGCCAACCTCGTCACCTTCCGCACCGATGAAGAGGCCGTGCAACTGGCCAACACCAGCCAGGGCGGACTGGCTGCGGCTGTTATCAGCCCTAGCGTGGGCCGCGCCATGGCCATCGGCCAGCGCCTGCGCGCGGGCATGGTCCACATCAACGACCAGACGGTGAACGATGAATGCACCAACCCCTTTGGCGGCCCCGGTGTGGGTGGCAACGGGGGCAGCGTGGGTGGTCCGGCGGACATTGATGAATACACGCAGTGGCAGTGGATCACGGTCAAAGACGCCCCCCCCGCATTCCCGTTCTGAAGTCGCACGCCCCCGGTGCGGCCTGGCCGCGCCGGGGGCTTGTACCCCCAATACAAAAAATCAGGAGACAAATTTCATGACCCTTCACAACAAAACCATCGTCGTCACCGGCTGCTGCTCCGGCATCGGCGCAGACTTTGCCAAGCTTGCCCGCCAGCAGGGCGCCCGCGTGATCGGTGTGGACCGCAATGCGCCCACGCTCACGCTCGACGGCTTTGTGCAGGTGGATTTGGGCGACCCGGCCGCCATCAACGATGCCGTGGCGCAACTGCCTGCCAAGGTGGATGCGCTGGCCAACATTGCGGGCGTGCCGGGCACATCGCCCGCCGAGCTGGTCGGCCGCGTCAACTACCTGGGCCTGCGGCACTTCACACACCGCGTGCTGGAACGCATGGGCGAGGGCGGCTCCATCGTCAATATCTCTTCCATCCTGGGGGCCGAGTGGCCCCAGCGCCTGGAGCTGCACCGCGCACTGGGCGCCACCACCAGCTTTGATGAGGGCGCGAAGTGGCTGGCCGCTCACCCCTTGGCGCAAGACACCTGCTACCAGTACTTCAAGGAAGCGCTGATCGTGTGGACCTACACCCAGTCGCAAAAGATCTTCCTGGAGCGCGGCGTGCGCATGAACTGCGTGGCCCCAGGCCCCGTGTTCACGCCCATCCTGGGCGACTTTGTACAGATGCTGGGCCAGGAGCGGGTGGAGAAAGACGCCCACCGCATGAAGCGCCCGGCTTTCAGTGACGAAGTGGCGCCGGTGATCGCCTTCCTGTGCAGCGACGCGGCACGCTGGGTGAGCGGCATCAACCTGCCGGTGGATGGCGGGCTCGCCTCCACCTACCTCTGAGCGAAGGGGCCACACATGTCCGCACAACAGCTTGAGGCCATCTTGCAGATGGCCGCGCAAAACCCGCCGCCACCACAAGCCACCCCCGCGCAGCTGCGTGCGTGGTTTGACGCCAGCAACTCGCGAATGCCCTTGGCCCAGGGGCTTCCCATCCAGACGCTGCGCATCCCCAACGGGGCGGGCGGCACCATGGCGGCGGAGCTGCTGAGCACGCCGCAGGCGGACCCGCGCAGGCTGGTCATCTACTACCACGCGGGTGGCTTTGTGTTCGGCTCGCTCACATCACACCGGGCGCTGTGCTCGTACCTCGCGCAGTTCAGCGGTGCACAGGTGCTCAACGTGGACTACCGCCTGGCGCCGGAACACCCCGCGCCCGCCGCGCACGACGATGCTCTGGCGGCCTACCAGTGGGCGCTGGCCAACGGCTATGCCGCGTCAGCCATCGCGCTGATGGGTGACTCGGCGGGCGGTAACCTGGCCTTGTCCACGGCCGTGCGTGCACGCAACCAGGGCCTGCCCCTGCCCGCGGCCATCGTCGCCTTGTCACCCGCGTTGGACCTGGCGTCCGAAGGTGTGTCCCACCACACGGTGGACGACCCGTTCATCACGCGCGAGCTCATGGGCTTTTTCAACGCCATGTACGTGCCCGGTGGCGATGTGCGTTCACCCACAGTCACGCCGTTCTACAGCGCCGATCTGCAAGGGTTGCCCCCTGTGCAACTGCAAGTGGGCGGCTGGGAACGCCTGCGCGACGACGCCGTGACCATGGCCGCCCGCTTGAAGGCGGCGGGCGTGCAAGCGGACTGCACCGTGTGGGACGGCATGGTGCATTGCTGGCAGCTTTTTGCGCCCGCGTTGGATGAAGCGCTGGCCTCGCTGGAGCAGGCGGGCCGGTTCATTGCCGCGCACCAGCGCACGGCGGTGGCGGCTGCTGCATAGCGCAGCGGCGTCCTCCAGCCCCAACCACCCCAAGGGCCGACGCATCGGCCGCGCCCCACCGGCACAGGCCGGGGCGCGAGCCTGCGCGCCACCCAGCCATGGCCTGCGCGGAGCCACAGAAAACCGATCGACATAACAACGAGGAGACAAACGACATGAAAACACTGCAGAGACTGAAAGCATCGCTCCCCAAAACAAGCCGCCTCGCCGCGCTGGCCCTGGCCAGCACGCTGGGTGCAGCGGCCTTCGCCACCGAGGGCGGGGGCTCCACCTACCCGCTGGGCACTGAGAACTTCGTGGCAGGCGCTGCGCCGCCGCCCGGGCTGTATGTGCTGGAGTACCTCAACTACTACACCACCAGCCGCGTGAACGATGGCCAGGGCAACGCCGTGCCCATCCCCGGCTTCAAGGTGCGTGCCGCCGCCGCTGCCACACGCGTGATCTGGATCACGCCCCAGCAGGCGCTGGGTGGCCATGTGGCGGCCCACGCCATCTTCCCGCTTGTGGACCTGTCGGTGCGCGCCGGGGGCGTGAGCGATTCGCGCACCGGACTGGGCGATGTGACGGTGGGGGGCTCGGTGGCCTGGCACCACTCCCCGCAGCTGCACAGCGTGGTGGGGCTCGATGCCGTGCTGCCCACAGGTGCGTATGACCGCACACGCCAGGCCAACATTGGCCGCAACTACCTGTCGCTGCAACCCCTGGGCGTGCTGACCTGGATGGACCCCAGCGGCTTCAACGGCGACGTGAAGGCCACCCTCAACTTCAACCGCACCAACAGCGACACCAACTACCGCTCTGGCCGCGAATTCATCGTGGACTACGCCGCAGGCTGGGGCCTGGGAAATGGCTGGGTGGTGGGCGTGGGCGGCTATGTGTACCGGCAGTGGAGCGACGACAAGGTGGGCGGGATGGCGCTGGCGGGATCGCGTGGCCGCAGCCAGTCCATTGGCCCGTCGGTGCGCTACGCCAACGGCAAGGGCTGGCTCATCACCGCCAAGGTGGAAAAGGAGTTCGGCGTGCGCAACCGCGCCCAGGGCTCGCAGTTCTGGCTCAAGACCACCATCCCTTTCTGAACCCCGCAACCGATCGCTGGAGAACTTCACCATGACAACCAACACCCCTGAATCCACGGTGCCCGCCGCAGACGCTGCGCAGGCCGCATCCCCCACCATCTCGCGCCGTGGGCTGATCGCTGCTGCAGGCGCTGGCAGCCTCGCACTGGCTGCCCGCCCGCTATGGGCCCAGGCCGCAGGCGCCGCGCCCGTGCTCAAGGTCGGCTTCATCAGCCCACGCACCGGCCCGCTGGGCGCGCTGGGCGAAACCGACACCTTCATCCTGGCCCAGGTGCGCAAGACGCTGGCTGCGGGTCTGACCATTGGCGGCGTGAAGTACGCGGTGGAGATTCTGGACCGCGACACGCAGTCCGACCCGGCCCGCGCGAGCCAGCTGGCCAAGGCGTTGATCAACAGCGACAAGATCGACCTCATGCTGACCACCACCACACCCGAAACGGTGAACCCGGTGTCGGATGCGTGCGAGGCGGCGGGCGTGCCCTGCCTGTCTACGGTGATGCCGTGGGAGGCCTGGTACTTTGGCCGGGGTGCCAAGCCCGGTGCGCCTTCGCCCTTCAAATGGACGTACCACTTCTCGTTTGGCGGCGGCAGCTTCACCACGTCGTACACGTCGCAGTTCGCGGCGTTGCCCACCAACAAGAAGATTGGCGTGCTGTACCCCAACGATGCTGATGGCAACGCCATCCGCGGCACCCTGGCGCCCGAGCTGGCCAAGGCGGGTTTCACCATCGTGGATGCGGGCCCGTACGAAAACGGCACCACCGACTATTCCGCGCAGATCGCCAAGTTCAAGGCCGAGCGCTGCGAGATCTTCAACACCTTCCCCATCCCGCCGGACTTCGCCACCTTCTGGCGCCAGGCAGCCCAGCAGGGCTACACGCGCATGGTGAAGATTGCGCAGATCGCCAAGACGGGCCTAGTGCCCTCGCAGGTGGAGGCCCTGGGCCCGCTGGCGCTGAACCTGGGCGCAGGGTGCTTCTGGCACAAAAGCTTTCCCTACGCATCGGCGCTCACCGGCCTGACCGGTGTGCAGCTGGCCGATGCCTACGAGGCCAGCACCGGCAAGCAGTGGACGCAGATGCTGGGCTCCACCATGTCGTTGTTCGATGCGGGCACCGAGGCGCTCAAGGCCAGCACCAACCCGCGCGACAAGGCGGCGCTGGCCAAGGCCATCAGCACGCTCAAGGCCACCACCATGCAAGGCCCGGTGGACTTTGCCAAGGGGCCTGTGCCCAACGTGTCGGTGACGCCCGTGGTGGGCGCCCAGTGGGTCCAGCCCGCAGCAGGCAGCAAGTTCAAGCTCGACCTCCTCATCACCGAGAACGCCACCGACCGCAACATCCCTGTGGCGGCGGTGCTCAAGTCCTATAGCTGATCTCATGCGCCATCCACAACCCCTTTGGAGCCCGCCAGCGGGCGGGCCACAGCAGCAGCCGTTGCTGCTGCAGGCGCAGGGCATCGAAATGCGCTTTGGTGCATTGACGGTGCTGGACCAGCTCGATTTTTCGGTAGGCACCGACGAGGCCGTGGGCATCGTCGGCCCCAACGGTGCGGGCAAGACCACGCTGCTGAACGTGCTGGCCGGGGCATACGCGCCCAGCCACGGCACCGTGTGGTTCCAGGGTGTGGATGTGAGCGCCCGCAGTGCCGCAGACCGCTGCCGCGCGGGCATTGCGCGTACCCACCAGGTGCCCCGGCCGTTCCTGGGCATGACGGTGTTTGAAAACGTGCTCACCGCCGCCACGCACGGCGCCGGCCTGCACGCACGCGATGCGGGTGACCGCGCCATGGAATGCCTGCACCTGTGTGGCATGCAGGCACTGGCCAACCGCCGCGCAGAGACGCTGGGCCTGCTGGGCCGCAAGCGGCTGGAGCTGGTGCGCGCGCTGGCCACGCAGCCCACCGTGCTGCTGCTCGACGAAATCGGCGGCGGCCTGACCGATGCCGAGGCCAGCGAGCTGGTGGACCTGGTGCGCACGATCCGCCGCCGCCGCATCGCCATCGTCTGGATCGAGCACATGGTGCATGTGTTGCTGCAGGTGGCCACGCGCCTGGTCTGCATGGACGGCGGGCGAATCATTGCCAATGGTGATCCGCAAGCCGTGCTGAACGATGCCACCGTGGTCGAGGCCTATCTGGGCGGGGTGGCCGCATGAGCGCCGCCCGGCCGCCCAAAGTGAAGGAAACCCAGTGAACACGTTGTTGACCATCGAATCCCTGAGCGCCCACCATGGGCAGCTGCCTGCTGTGCGCAACGTTTCGCTGCAGGTGCGCCAGGGCGACATCTTGGCCCTGGTAGGGGCCAACGGTGCGGGCAAAACCACGCTCTTGCGCACGCTGGCCGGTGCGCACCGCGCCAGCAGCGGCACAGTGCGGTGGGACGGTGTGGACATCACCCGCATGCCTGCCAACGAGCGTGTGGCCGAAGGCTTGGCCCTGGTGCCCGAGGGGCGCCGCCTGTTTGCAGGCATGACGGTGCGCGAGAACCTGCTGGTGGCGCGTGCGGCAGGGCGGCGCGGGCAGTGGAGTTTTGACACCGTGCTCGATGCCTTTCCGCAGCTGGCCCCCAAGCTGAATGCAAAAGCCGGCGAGCTGTCGGGCGGGCAGCAGCAGGCCGTGGCCATTGGCCGTGCGCTCATGACTAACCCGCGCGTGCTGCTGCTCGACGAAGTCTCGCTGGGCCTGTCGCCCCTGGCCGTGCAGGGCGTGTACGACGCGCTGCAGGGCGTGGTGGGGCAGGACACCACGCTGGTATTGGTAGAGCAGGACCTGCAGCGCGTGCAGGCCGTGGCCAGCCGCATTGTCTGCATGCTCGAAGGCAGCGTGGTGGCCGACGCGCCCGCCAGCCAGCTCACCCGTGCGCAGATCACAGCGTTTTACTTTGGCGCGCAGCGGCCCGAAGCTGCGCCCATCAGTCACACCACGGGCAGTGCCGATGGCGAAGCTGCCAACCACGCGAGCCACGTCCACCCCGCCCACAAGGAGGCTGCATGAACCTTCTCAATCAGATCGTCCAGGGCCTCTTGCTGGGCGGCTACTACGCGTTGCTGGCCTGCGGGCTGTCGTTCATGTTCGGGGTGATGCGCATCATCAACCTGGCCCACGGCAGCCTGACCGTGGTGGCCGCCTACCTGCTGTGGGTGCTGGCCGAACCGATGGGCTGGCACCCGCTGCTGGCCCTGCTGGCGGTGGTGCCTGCCATGGCGCTGCTGGGCTGGCTGCTGCACAAGCTGGTTCTGGAGCGCAGCGCGCGCCTGGGCGCCCTGGTGCCGCTGCTGGCCACGTTTGGCCTGGCCAGCGTGATCGACAACGTGCTGTTTCAGCACTTTGGCGCCGACACGCGTTCGCTGGCCACGTCCATCGGCACGCTGGCGTACGACAGCTGGGAGCTGCCCGGCGGCCTGTACGTGGGGAAACTGCCCACCCTGGTGCTGGTGCTGGCGGTGCTGCTGCTGGGCGGCCTGCACGCGATGCTGGCGCACACCCCGCTGGGGCGGCAGATCCGCGCGGCGTCGGAAGACGCCGACACCGCGCGCCTGGTGGGTGTGCGCACCGGTACGGTGTTTGCGGCGGCCTCGGCCATCACCATGGTCACCGTCACGCTGGCCGGGGCATCGCTGGCGCTGCGTGCCACGTTCGATCCGTTCTCGGGCCCGCAGCAGCTGATCTTTGCGTTTGAGGCCGTGATCATCGGCGGCGCCGGGTCGCTCTGGGGCACCTTGCTCGGCGGCGTGGTGCTGGGCGTGGCGCAGAACCTGGGGGCGCAGGTGCATCCCCAGGGCTTTTTGATCGCCGGGCACGCCACCTTTTTGGTCATCCTGCTGGCCCGGCTCTACGCGAGCGGCGCGCTGCGCAGGTTCTTCTCCACCCGCCGCAGGGCCGCGCCATGACTGCTCCCATGATTTCTGTACCTTCCGCACCCACGGGCTCATCCACGTGGGTCATCGAGCGCTGGACGCGCGCGTCCATTGCCTTCGCCAGCGCCACCGTCCTGCTGCTGGCCGTGCTCTGCCTGGGGCCGCTGTGGCTGCAGGCGGGCACGGTAGACCGGCTCACCACGTTGTTCATCTACGTCATCCTGGCCGTGATGTGGAACGCGCTGGCGGGCTACGCCGGGCTGGTGTCGATCGGCCACCAGGCTTTCTTCGGGCTGGGGGCCTACGCCATGGTGCGGCTGGCCGATGCGGGCCTGGGGCCATACCCCGCGCTGCTGGTGGGCGCCATGCTGGTGGCACTGGTCGCGGTGCCGCTGGCCGTGTTCATGCTGCGGCTGCAGGGCGGCGAATTTGCCATCGGCATGTGGGTGGTGGCCGCGCTGGCGCACCTGTGTGTCAACCTGGACAGCCTGGTGCAGGGCGAAACCGGCACCTCGATGATTGCGCTGCAGCAGTACGCCGCCGACGACCGCCGCGCCTACACCTACTGGGCGGCCCTGGCTGCCATGGCCGGGCTTTGCTGGGTGGTGTTCTGGCTCTTGCGCAGCAAGGTGGGCACGGCCGCGCAGGCCATCCGCGACAACGAAACAGCCGCCATATCGCTCGGGGTGCGGGTGGTCGCTATCAAACGGCTGGTGTTTGTGCTGTCAGCGTTTGGCTGCGCCATCGCTGGTGGGCTGTGGCTGGCCACGTCCATCAGCTTTCAGCCCAAGACCTATTTCAGCGTGCAGTGGACGGCCTACATGATCTTCATGGTGCTGGTGGGTGGCATCGGCACCATGGAGGGCCCCATCCTCGGCGCGCTGCTTTTCTTTGCGGTAGAGACGCTGTGGGGCGGGCAGGGCGTGCTGTACCTCATCGGCCTGGGCGCCATTGCCATGCTGTTCGCGCTGTTTTTGCCCAAGGGCATCTGGGGTGCGGTGCAGCAGCGCTGGGATGTGCACCTGCTGTCGGCGGGGTACCGGGTGCGCTCGCGGGCGCCGCACAAGGTCGATGCGGGTCGGGCCGCCGCAGGAGCGGGTACGAGTGAGGGGCACACATAGTCACGGACCGCTGAGCTTTGGTCCGTGCCGCGCTCAGCGCTCGTCCTGCGACTCCCCGTTGGACAGCCCCGCCGCCAGCGCCTCAAACACCACCCGAATCCGCCGCGAGGTGCGCAGCTCGCGGTGGGACACCAGCCAGATGGGAAAGCGCACTGGTGGCAGGTCGTCCAGCACCCGGACCATGCCTGGCGTCTTGCGCGCGATCTCGGTCATCATGGCGCCGATGCCCATGCCCTGGCACACTAGCGCCCAGTGGGCCACGGTGTGGTCGGAATAGCAGCTGAAGTTGTCTTCGCTCAGGTTCAGACCGTGCTGGCGCAGGTACGCCAGGTATTGGCCATTGCGGTCTGAGCCCACAAAGGGCAAGCGTGCGGCCTCCTGTGCGTTGCGTGGATGGCCGTGGGCCCGGACCCAGTCCTCTGAGGCGTAGAAGTAGGCCTGTGCCTCACGGATCAGGCGAGCGATCAGGTCGGGCTGCTCGGGCTGGACGTGGCGGATGGCAATGTCGGCCTCGCGGCGCAGCAGGTCGCTCAGCGCGTTGGACGAGATCACCTCGACGGCAATGCCTGGCTCCTGCGCGCGCAGGCGCTGCACGATGGGCGGCAGCAGGTAGGCGGCCACGGCGTCGGTGGCCGACACCGACACCACGCCCCCTACCGCTTGCGACCGCCCGCTAGCCGCCAAGCCCAGCGCCTCGGCGGCAGCGCCCATGGCGCGGGCGTGTTCCAACAGGTCCAGCCCCGTGGGCGTGAGCACCATGGCCTTGCCCACGCGCTCGAACAGGGTCACCCCCATCTGCTGCTCAATGGCGGCCACCTGCCGGCTCAGGGTGGGCTGGGTCAGGCCCAGCTTGCGCGCGGCGGCAGACAGTGAGCCGGTCTGGGCCGTTTGCAGAAAGGCTTTTAGCTGATTCCAGTCGAGGTTATCCATGCGTAGATGTATATGTTCACTGCAATTTACCGCAGTTTCCTGCGCTTCAATGCATGGATAGCATCCGGGTGTTGTTCGTTGCATTCCTGCATTCGTCCGCCTCAGCACTTCCCCCGAACCGTATCCATGTCTTTGCCCGCCATTGCTCCCGCCTCCAGCGCTTCTCCCTCTGCTGCGGCCCGTTCGGCTGCGGCGTCCCAAGCGCGGTTCTGGGACCGCATCGCGCCCAAATACGCAGCCGACCCCATTGCTGACCTGGCGGGGTATGAGGCCACACTGCAGCGCGTGCAGGGCCTGCTGTCCACGCAGCATGACGTGCTGGAGATTGGCTGCGGCACGGGCAGCACGGCGCTGCGCCTGGCGCCTTTCACCCGCAGCTTGCTGGCCACCGATGTCTCGCCCCAGATGATTGCCATTGCCCACCAGCGGCTGGCCGCGCAGCCCTCGCCACAGCTGAGTTTTGCCGTGGCCGACGCCGAGGCCGCGGCCTTTGGGCAGGCGGCGTACGACGCGGTGCTGGCCTTCAACGTGCTGCACCTGACGAGCGACCTCGACGGTGCGCTCAAGCAGGTGGTGCAGGTGCTGCGGCCGGGTGGGTTGCTGATCTCCAAGACAGCTTGCCTTGCCGAGATGAACCCGCTGATTCCCTACCTGGCCGTGCCGCTGATGCGCGCCATTGGCAAGGCCCCGCCCGTGCTGTGTTTTGGCGAACAGCGGCTGCAGTCGGCCATGGTGCAGCAGGGCCTGCAGATCGTCTGCGCCGAGCGGCATGGCACGCGCGGCAAGGACATCCGTGCCTTTGTCGTGGCCCGCAAACCGGGCTGATTTTTCCTCCTCCTTTCACCGCAACGCATGCGGCCCTTTTGGGGACGCAGGGAGTTGTTTTGCCTGCTGGTTCTTGCCGAGCCGTTTTGTTCATTCCCCATTGATCCCAAGGAGCCTGTCATGTCTGTTTCTTCCCATTCATCGCACCGCACCCGCTTTGTTCGCTGGTCTGCGGGGGCGCTGACCCTGGCGCTCTTCGCCGGTTGCGCTTCCACCCTCGACCAGTCGGGCCTGGAGCAGCGTACGGCGCAAGCCATCGGGCGGACTGCCGACCAGTTCACCATCACCGATCGCCAGGAGGAAACCGGTGGCCGGGTCAACTACACCGTCAACACCCGCGACGGCGCCACCTATCGGTGTTACGTGTACGGCGCCACAGGCTTTCAGAAGGCCATGAGCTTTGGGCAAACACCCCATTCCGACGCCATCTGCACAGCCATGGTGGCCGGCAAAAGCGGCAGCAGCAGCCCTGCAGCCGCAGCGCCGGCAGCAGCCCCGGCGCCTGCCGCCCGTGGCCGCAATGCCAGCCCCGAGTGCAACGCCTTGCTGAAAGCGGCCGGGCGGTGCTGATGTTTGCGCTCCCTCCTTCCACGCAGCCCCGCACGCAGAACGCCATGAAGGGGATCCACACCACCCTGTTGATGGTTGCGGCCTGGCTGCCCCTGGCGGCCAGCGCGGCGGACCTGCGGGTTGCCGTGACCGACGGCCCCGCTGCGCCAGCCACGCTCTACCTGGCCGTGTTTGACTCGGCCGATGCATTTGCCAGCAACCAGGCCGTGGTCTCGCAAAAGATCGAACTGCGCGACGGTGCCGCGCAACTGGTGTTCAGTGGCTTGCCCGCCGGGCGCTACGTGGTCAAGTCGTTTGCCGACGAAAACGGCAACGCCAAGCTGGACACCAACCTGCTGGGCCTGCCCACAGAGCGGTATGGCTTCTCCAACGACGCCCGGGGCCGCATGGGCCCGCCCGGTTTCGACGCGGCAGCCGTGCCGCTGGATGCCGACCACAGCATCACCATCCGCCTGCGCTGACCCCCCTGGAGGCGTACTCATGTCCATCCATCGCCGTGATCTGGTGCTGCGGCTCATGGCCGCTGGCGGCGGCCCCTTGCTTGCGTCCATGGCATCCCAGGTGCCCCGCACGGCGCATGCGCAAGCGTCGTCCCCCAGCTGGCACGCCCAGTTCGAAGCGTCCCACGCGCCGTGGAAGCCGGCGTTTGCCACTGCGGCGGCAGACATTCCTCTGACCGCCGCCTCGGTGCGCGGGCGCTTCCCGGATGCCGTGGCGGGCACGTTGTACCGCGTGGGCCCGGCGGGCCACGACCTGGGCGGAGAGCGTTACCAGCACTGGTTTGACGGCGACGGGATGGCCCACCGTTTTGTGATCGGCGGCAACACGGTGCACCACCAGGGCCGCTATGTGGCCACCGCCAAGCGGCTGGCTGAAGTCCAGGCGGGCCGCAGGCTGACCGAAGGCTTTGGCACCGTGTTCCCGGGCCGCGAGCCACCCAGCTCGCCCGACAGCATGAACACCGCCAACATCAGCATGCTGCCTGTGGGCGACGATGTGCTGGCACTGTGGGAAGGCGGCTCGGCCACGCGCCTGGACCCCCGCACGCTGGAGACCCGGGGCCTCAAGACCTGGCGCGCAGACCTGGCAGGCGTGCCCTTCTCGGCCCACCCTCGGGTGGAGCCCGATGGAACGATCTGGAACTTTGGCGTGGACGCCCACCACGGCCTGTTGCTGCTGTACGAAATCACGCCTGCAGGGGCGCTGCGCCGCGCCGATGCGTTCCCGCTCAGCCACATGCCCATGGTGCATGACTTTGCGGTCACGGCCGGGCACCTCGTCTTTCTGCTGCCTCCGCTGGTGTACGACGCGCAGCGCCGCGTGGCCGGGGCGAGCGTGCTGGACGCGCACCAATGGCGCCCCGAGCTGGGCATGCGTGTGCTGGTGGTCAACAAGCAGGACTGGAAGCGGCAGCAGATGTTCCACCTGCCTGCGGGCTTCCTGTTCCACCTGGGCAACGCCTGGGAGGAGCAAACCGCCAGCGGCACGGTGATTCATCTCGATTACGCGCGCGCAGCCGACGCATCCGGCGTCCTCACCGACACGCGCGAGGTGATGCGCGCCCGGCTGGCGGGCTCGGCAGGCCCGGTGCTGACGGTGGCCCGCTTGGACTTGCGCACCGGCAAGGCCACGCAGGCCAGCCTGGGTGTGGAGGCGGAGTTTCCGCGCATCGACCCCCGGCGGGTCGGGCAGCGGCACCGCCAGGTCGTCCATGCCACCGGCACCCAGGGCGGCCTGCCGCTGTGGGGCGCCATTGCCTCCACCAACGTAGAGACCGGGGTGTCGCAGCGCTACCGCTACGGCCCCCACACCATCGTGGAAGAACATGTCTGGGTGCCCGACGCGCGCGGCCCCGGCTGGGTGGTGGGCACCACGCTGGACTACGCCCGCAAGCAAACCCTGCTGTCGTGTTTTGCCGCCGACTCGCTGGCCGACGGCCCCGTGGCGCAGGCCACGCTGCCGTATGCGCTGCCGCTGGGGCTGCACGGCGTGTTTGTGGCGGCCTGATGCGGCCTGATGCGGCCCCGTGGCGTGCCCCCAGCAGG
Organism: Acidovorax sp. sif0632; assembly: GCF_019218805.1. NCBI lineage: Bacteria > Pseudomonadati > Pseudomonadota > Betaproteobacteria > Burkholderiales > Comamonadaceae > Acidovorax > Acidovorax sp. sif0632. Next base: position 369,666 of record NZ_JAHUWW010000002.1, read on the forward strand.
TTTTTAAAGGCCCTGGCTTGCACCGGCAGGTGGGTCGGCTTCACTCAACAAAATGGTCAAGGCGAAATGAAAAGATGGCGGTTGGCGGGCTTGTGGTTGTCCGTGTGTCTGGCGGGCTGTGCCACGGTGCCCGGCGTGGTGACCGACACGGCGGGCGGCCGCACGGTAGAACACGCCCTGGCAGGGCAGGGCGCACCGGTGGTGGTGTTCGAGAACGGGCTGGGGGCGAGCCTCGATTGGTGGGCCAAGGTCTGGCCAGACACCGTGCAGGAGACCACCGCGCTGGCCTACAACCGCGCAGGCTACGGCCACAGCGAGGCATCGCCAGGCCCCCGTGACGGCGCCCATGTGGTGGAGGAACTGCGGGCGCTGCTCAAAGCCCGCAAGCTGCCGCCACCCTATGTGCTGGTGGGCCATTCGCTGGGCGGCTTGTACATGCAGCTGTTTGCGCGCCAATACCCCGGCGAGGTGGCGGCGCTGGTGCTGGTGGACTCCACCCACCCCGACCAGATGCGAGGGGCTGGCAACCCAGACCTGTGGCCGACATGGCTGAAAGTGGCCTTCCGCCTGAGCACCTCTGACGTGGTCAAGCAGGAGCTGGCAGCGCTGGATGCCACCGGGCAACTCGTTGCCAGCCTGCCGGTGGACCCCGCTGTGCCCGTGTTTGTGCTCAGCGCGCTGCGCACCCCGGGGGCTTCCCCTGCGCTGGCCGACGATGTGCACCGAAAACGCGCTGACATCGCGCATCTCTATCCAGGCTCCACCCAGGTGTGGGTGGACAGCGGGCACGGCATCCCCCTGGAGAAGCCCGAGGCGGTGGTGCAGGCGATTCGCGATGCGGTGCAGGCCGCCCGCGCGCCCCGCGCTACTGCGCCGGGATGCGCGCCTGCGGCAGGCGGGTTGCCGGGTGCGTGCACACAGGGCGTGCAATCTGGTGGGTAATTGATTGCTATAAATTGGATAGCTAACAATGAATACAGACGGGCGGTAAGCCCCTTTTTGACTCAAAAAACCCGCGTTGCTTGCCCCACGCCGGTGGCTAGGGCGCACAGGCAAGGCAGGCCGTGGGCCGTCACTGGCCCCAGAACGCGTCTTCCTGTGCCGGATCGCTGGAGAACAGGCGAACCTCGACGATCCTTCCATCCACGATGTGCAGCAGATCCACACCCGCCTGCTGGAGCGTGAGGCCGTCGCGCTCGCCAGCAAACTCGATGCTCACGGCCACCCAATCTCCGTTGGCCATGTAGTGGTCGGCCCGGGTGATCGCAAACGTCCCTTTCGATACGGCCATCATCTCGCCCAGCATCTGGCCCACGGCGGCCAAGCCACGGTGCGTGCCCGAGAACTGGTTGTGGCCCGGCTGGTGCCAAACCACGTCGGGCGAGATGACGCGGCCGAGGGTGGCCTGGTCGCCGGTTTGTGCGGCTTGGATGTAGGTTTTGGCGATTTCAATGGCGTGCATGGGGATTCCTTGGTGGTTTTGGGGCAACGCCCAGTGGGCGCTGTGAGGTCATTGTTGGACAATCAAAGCCCCCGCAGGCGGTGAAAATGGGGCGATTCACTGTCACTTCAGGACAAACCCCTGCGCCCCGCCGTTGCTGACCCATGACCCCACGCCACCACAAGCCCGCCGCAGCCCGCCACCCCGACATCCAGCACCTGAGCTACCAGCCCGAGGGGCTGTACCCGCTCGACCTGGAGATATTCCGGGTGTCAGACCTGCGGCAACGGGTGGGCGGCGAGGCGCTGGCGTCCACCTACCGCTACGCCTTTCCGACCCTGATCTTTGTGACGCAGGGAACCTGCCTCCACCTGGTGGACTTCGAGCACGTGCGCTGCGGCCCGGGCTCGGTGCTGGTCCTGCGGCCTGGCAAAGCCCACAGTTTTGGATACACCCAGGACTGGGATGGCTGGATGGTGCTGTTCCGCCCCGAATTTCTGTGGGCAGCGGCCCCCGCCTCGCAGGCGCAGACCCCGATCGACGGACTGGACGGCCTGCCGACCGCGTGGGCGTTGGGCAGCGACAGCGCACCGGTGATTGCCCACGCCATTGCGCAGATGCACCAGGACACGCAGACCCACGCCGCATCGCTGCATGCCCATGCCCTGTTGCGCTACCAGCTCTATGCCTTGCTGACGCGGCTGCGCATGGCGCACGAGCAGCAATCTGCGCAGCCCGCACCGCCGGGGCGCACGCTGCAGAGATTCAAGGCGTTTGAATTGCTGGTGGAGAAGCACTTTGCCACCTGGCACCAACTGCCCCGGTACGCACAGCAGCTGGGCTGCTCCGAGAAAAGCCTGGTGCGCGCGTCGTTGGAAGCAGCCGGTGTCACACCCAAGGCCTTCATTTCCGCCCGCGTCGTTCTGGAGGCCAAGCGCCTGCTGGCCCACACCACCTGGCCGGTGGCGCGTGTAGCCGAGGGGCTGGGTTATAGCGATCTGGCGAACTTCGCCAAGTTCTTCAAGCGGGAGGCTGGGTGCACCCCGACCGAATTTCGCTGCAGGCAGACGGCCCATCAACAGGGGATGGCGGGGCGCCTGCAGGCAACGGCTTCGCACCCGATTCCCCCACGGCCCACAGCCTGAACGGCCCGGCCGCCGCGCCGGGGCATGCCCTGCCCGAGACACACGGTGCCCGCAGCTGCGCAGCCAGCAAGCAGCAAGCAGCAAGCAGCAAGCAGCAAGCAGCAAGCAGCAAGCTACCCTAGCAATTGGACCGTGCGCGGGTCTTTTGCCCCGCCGAAATACTTTTGCAGCACCGCCTCGAACACGCTGCCCGGCGCAGAAGCTTCGCCAAACAGCGTCATGCTGGAGCGCAGCTTGAGGTCGTCTGGCGAGCCCAACACATCCAGCGCAGAAGACGTCTCCAGGTCCAGCAGGATCTGGCAGCACTCACGCAAACGGCCTGCGAGCACCGGGTGCGCCAGGTAAGCCTGCGCCTCGGCCATCGATTGAATGGCATAGCGCTGGGCCATGTCGCTGTGCCCCAGCCCCTGGATCTGCGGAAACACAAACCACATCCAATGCGTGCGCTTCCTGCCCGCCCGCAGCTCAGCGATCACACGGGGCCAGACGGGCTCCTGGGCTTGGAGGAAACGGTCGAGAACTGGGGGGAGGGGCATGCTGGATTGGGTGGCGGGATGGTTGTAGTGGATGGTGACTGCGAACCCTTGGCAGGGCAAGAATTGAATGGTGATGGCAGTGCAGGGGAGGGGGCGCGTGCGCGTGACACGCAGTCAGACCCCATGCCAGAATGAACCGATGAGCACCACCACCTCCTCCTTCCAATCCAACGCAGACGGCACCCAGGTCACCACCTACACCTGGGCCCAAACCCCGGGTCAACCTGTGGGCGTCGTTCAAATCTCCCACGGCCTTGCCGAGCATGGCGAGCGCTACGACCGCTTTGCGCGGGCCTTGAAGGCCGCAGGCTTCATCGTCCACGCCGTGGACCATCGCGGCCACGGGCGCACTGCCGGTGGCAAGCTGGGCGACTTTGGCAGCGCTGGTTTCAGCGGCCTCATTGCCGACGTGGCCCAGTTCGGCGCACTGCTGCGCGCGCAGCACGCCGGCCTGCCGCTCTTCCTGTTCGGGCACTCCATGGGCTCCTTCGCAGCGCAGGCGGCCATCCTCGACCACTCTTCCACCTGGTCCGGCGTCATCCTGTCAGGCTCCACCGCCCTCGACCTGTTTGCCGCCGCCATGGCCAACGCCCCCGCCGATGCGCCCGCAGGGCTCGCCGCATTCAACGCGGGCTTTGAACACCGCACCGGCTACGAATGGCTGTCGCGCGACGCTGCGGAGGTGGACGCCTACGTGGCCGACCCGTGGTGCGGCTGGGACATGCCGCCTGAAGTGATCCCTTCACTTTTCGAGCCCGCCTCCCGGCTGGCCGACCCCGCACAGCTAGCGCGCATCCGCAGCGACTTGCCCATCCTCATCGCATCCGGCGACGCGGACCCGCTGGCCGCAGGCGGAGCTTTGCTTCAGCAACTGGGGCAGCGGTATCGGGATGCTGGTGTGACCGATGTGACGGTCAAGCTGTACCCGGCGGCGCGGCATGAGATCTTGAACGAGACGAATCGGGATGAGGTGACGGGGGATGTGGTGGCGTGGCTGCGGGTTCGTGTTGAGGTGGCGTAGGGAATGCTCGATGCCGTCCTAGCGATCTTGCAGACGGCTGTTCCAAGCTGACCGCCGACGTTCAGCAGAGAAAAGCCGTCAGCTGCTCTGCGCCCAAAGCAGAATGAAGTGAGCGAGATAATAATCGGCCCTGGTTAAGTGCATCGATATTGGCTTTAACGTCAGAAGTTCATTTATCCTTGTAATCATTAATGTATTAGGGGAGTGCGGTGGTCGGACCCTTACAAGTTAGATTGCCTAGTATCAAATGATAAAAAATGCTATTTCTCTAGCCCGTCGATTTGCAAACACCCTCAATCGCCTTTCGTCATGGTTGGGAAATAAAAACAACTCTGAAGGTATTCGAACGAAGTTTTTGGATCTTGCGCCGACTGATAAAGCAGACAGCGCTGGCGTGTATTCTGAAGCGCTTTGGTTTGCCACAAATAATTCGAAGGTTTTTAATATTGCCTTAACCGGTCCGTATGGGTCGGGAAAGAGCAGCATAATTCAATCATTTCTGAAAAAATACAGGCGGCCTGCACTTCATATCTCTCTCGCTGCGTTTGTTTCCGATGCAAATTCGGATGGCGTGAAAGTGAGTCGTCAAGAAATTGAGAGAAGTATTCTGCAGCAGATGCTGTACGGTGCGGACGCAAACAAAATACCGTTGTCACGGTTTAAAAGAATTCAGTCGCCCAGTTTTTGGTCGATCTTTAGATCTCTGTACATAACGCTTGGGGTGGTTGCACTTTGGTATGTTTTTACCCAGCGAGCAGATATATTAAGTGGCGCCTTTTTTATTCCGTTTGAAATTATTAATGGAGTCAAGTTATTTATTTTTGCTTTTGCTGCCATATTTCTATGGATGACTCTCCATCATTTTTATATTGCTAGCTTCGGTCTATCATTAAAAAGCATCTCATTAAAGGATGTTGAGATAAGGCCTGCATATGACGATCAAACATCGATACTAAATCGTCACTTAGATGAAATACTCTATTTTTTTCAGTCAACTAATTATGATCTTGTAATCATCGAGGATCTTGATCGATTTAATGATAGCGAAATTTTTGTCACACTTCGCGAAATTAATAGTCTCGTGAATGAAAATGCGGGCGTGAAACGAGCTATAAGATTTTTATACGCCTTGCGTGACGACATGTTTGTAAATACTGATCGAACCAAGTTTTTCGAGTTCATCATTCCGGTAATACCTATCATCAATGCATCAAATTCGATCGATATGGTGCTGCAGCAAGGCAGAAGGCTTGCGCTTGATGAGCGTTTTGATAGACAGTTCCTACGAGAGGTGTCGCGCTACCTGAATGATCTAAGGTTGATTCAGAATATATTTAACGAATATGCAATTTACGTGGCTAATTTGGAGACTGATGGGGATAATCTACTTGATCCCAACAAGCTTCTTGCGATTCTGATCTATAAAAATGTTTATCCAAGGGATTTTGAGCAGTTGCATCGAGGTGTGGGAAATCTTGCTGAAATACTTAATCGTCAAGATGAGCTGATTAGGCAAGGTGAAGCAGGATATAGGGATGAGATTGAGCAGCTTGAACGGGAGCTTGAAATTTGTGACCGACAGATGCCTGCGGATTTGGCAGAGTTGCGGAAAATTTATGCAATGGCCCTTATTGAAAAGCTTCCAGCGGGAATTATGAACGTTGGCGTTGATAGACAAACATTGATTCCTCTTGCCCAAATATCAAGTCACAATATATTTGAGCGGCTTATTGAGGCGACTCGCGTATTTGTTCAATATCAGAATAATGGCTCGACGTGGATTGAAGTTCCAAATTTGCAAGCCGAGGTAGACTCTCGAAAATCCTACCTGGAACGCAAAAAGGAGGTCGAAGGTAAAGGGGCTGAAAGCAAGAGCAAGGCACTGCGAAGAATTCAAGATCTTAGATCAAAAATTCCCAAACTTCGAATTGCTAAGCTGCATGAATTATTGCGTTTACATGCTGATCATATTGATGATCTTTTCAAAGGGTTTGAGGAGAACGGAGAGCTTGCACGGTTTTTGATCTTGGAAGGTCATGTTGATGATACTTATTATCAATATACCTCATTATTTCACTCGGGTCGTTTATCGCCCAATGACAACAAGTTTCTTATTCAAATTAGGGCATTCATTACGCCGGAGCCCAATTTTCCGCTGGACAATCCAAAAGAAGTCATTGCAGCGATGCGAGATGAGGACTTTCAGCAGAGCTACGTCTTGAATGTTAAGCTCGTTGATAGTCTCTTAGATAATTCGAGCCTTTACCTTGATCAAACGCGGAGATGTTTTGATCTTCTCTCATCTGAATTCGAGAGTTGTGAAGAATTTTTGAGTGCTTATTACGCCAGTGGCCGTAATGTTTCATTGCTTCTGCTGAGATTGGTTAGTTCGTGGAAAAATCTAGTACCAGTTGCTATTGCCAGTGGTAAAAATATTTCTCACGTTACTCAGCTTATCGCAAATTTGCCGATAAGCTCGCTCAAAGCGCTCGCCGAAGATTTTGGTGAACTATCGGATTTTGTTGCTGCGAATCTGTCAGAAATCCTATTGAACTTGCCGGGCTTGGCCCAAGAACGCCTCGCGTGTCTCAATTTTGAGGTCAAAGATCTAACTGAAATCAAAGAGCACTCCGAAATTGTACGCTTTATGGTAGCGGAGGGACGTTACACACTCACTATAGCGAACTTGGAGTACGCCTATCAGGAGGTATTGGGGCAAAGCGACCTCAACTCAATGCGCTCGAAAAATTTCACAACGATCCGTTCGATGAATAACTCGACATTGAAAAAGAGGGTGGAACGTGATTTTAATATCTACGTGCGTGATGTTCTTTTAGAATTGCCGGAAAACTCAGTGGAAGACGTTCCTGCTATTCTGTTCATTCTTGACCGGGATTCGCTTGAACAAGATGTTTTTAAGAAATTTCTTGAGCGGCAGACAACCAAGTTGCCGAAAATTGAAAGTGTTTCTGAAAAATTGCACCCAATACTTTTTCAGTTACATTCGATTGAAGCAACCTGGATGAATTGTCTCGCTTTCATGGAGTCCGGTGGATTTGAGGCCGATGTGCTGACTGCGTACCTTTGTTTCGATGATGTACGTAGAGCTATCCTGCAAAGTCCGATACCAAGCAACCCTGAATCACTTAAGCTGCGCCAATTCCTCCTCAATGCAGGTTCGATGCCTGATGCAGCTTACACAGATTATGTTCGCGCACTGCCGCATCCGTTCCAAGAATTCCCCGAAGGAGTTGATGAAACCAAGCTTCGAATTCTGATATTAGAGAAAAAAATCACATTAGCCAAGAAAAATTTCGATGCGCTGGATGATAACGAAGAGTTGCAGAAGCTGTATATCGCTACCAACATCGATGCATACCTAGCTGATCCCCTCAGTTTTGCGCTCGACGATGAATTCCTGGAAGAGCTTCTACGATTTGATATCGATAATTCAGCTAAGCTTAAGATAGTTGAATTAATGGACTTGAACGCGCTGGGAGAACTACCTGAACGCGCGGCTCTCATTGGATCTATTATTGGTGGTGAAGATGCTTTGATACCCAAGTTGGGTGGGAGTGGTGCGCAGTCCATAATAATTAATTCTGAACCCATAGCGACGCAAATTTCACTCTTCAACAAGTATCATGTCCTTCTGTCAGATGAAGAAGTGCGTCACGTGTTGGCGAATATGCCGCGTCCGTTTTCAGAAATTAAAACAGGATATGGCACGCCGAGATTAAAAAATAACCCGGAAAACCGGGTTTTGGTTCAGTGGCTTGAATCGAGAAGTATTATTTCATCGTGGCGTCAGGATCGCTTCTTGACTGATGATATAAGAGTAAATCTCTTTAGGCGTTAATATGCGGCTCTTCAAATCTGCGCTGACTAGTCAAAGAGCATCGGTCTAAAGCCTGCAACCGTACTGAAACAGCGGAACAGGAGAATTTGAGCTCGTGGACCGTTGGTTAATCTACCGCCCCCGAACCCCTCGCCCCCTCCGCGCACCCCCCGCCACCTGACAAGCCCGCCGATACGCCCGCAGCGTCACCTCCGCCCGCTGCATCACCGTGTCCTCCACGGTAGTCGCGCCTCCGGCCAGCTCATCAGCCTGCGCCTGGAGCAACTCCGCCGGGCTCATGCCCGACGCCTCACCGGTCAGCAGCGCAATCCCCTCACTCACATGCCCCATGGTGTAGACATGGAACAGCCCACGCTCCACTGCGTCCAGCACGCTGCGGTCCAGCATCAGGTGGCGCTGGTTGCGGGCGGGGATCAGCACGCCTTGCGTGCCATCCAGCCCCGCCGCCTCGCAGGCGCGAAACCAGCCTTCGATCTTTTCGTTGATGCCGCCCACGGGCAGCACCTCGCCATGCTGGTTGAGCGCGCCGGTCACGGCGATGCCCTGGCGCAGGGGCAGGCCTGACAGGCTGGACAGCAGCGCGTACAACTCTGCGCACGAGGCCGAGTCGCCTTCCACGCCGCTGTATTCCTGCTCGAACACGATGGACGCATTGAGTGCCAGCGGCGCCACGTGGCTGAACAGGGCGGTGAGGTAGCTGTGCAATATCAGCACGCCCTTGTCGTGGATGGGGCCAGACATATCGACCTCGCGCTCGATGTTGAGCAGGCCCTCTTGCCCGGCAAACGTGCGCGCGGTGATGCGCACGGGGAAGCCGAAGCGGTAGTCGCCCAGGTCGATCTGCGTCATGGCGTTGATCTGGCCGGTGATGGAGCCTGCCAGCGAAATCAAGCGCTCGCCCTCGGTGATGGAGTCGTGCAGCTCTTCTTCCGGCTGGTTGTGGCGCTGGGTGCGGGCGGCCAGGGCGGCCTGCACGTCGGCGGCCTGCACCAGGGGGCCGCCGCGCGCCTTGCACAGGGCGGCGCTTTCGATGGCCAGCGCTTCGGTGTGCGCAAAGCGTGCGCTCTGGCGGCGCTGGTCGTCGGCCTCGCGGTGTGTTTGCTCCAGCAGCAGGGCCACGGCGTCGGGGCCGAAGTGGGGCAGGCCGCGCTTTTTGCAGACTTGCGCCACCAGGATGGCGGTGGCGTGGTGGGTGGCGGGCGTGGCGGCAAAGTGGTCTGAAAAGTCCACCTTCACGCGGAAGCGGCGCGCGGCGTCGGGGTCGGCGTCCTGCAGCGCGTAGTACTCGTCCACCGATCCGATCAGCACGATCTTCACGTCCACGTCCACCGGCTCGGGCTGCAGCGCCACGGCGCCGCCGGGGGCATGGCCGGGGCCGCCGCCTCCTTCTTCGATCTGCAGGCGGCCGCAGCGCAAAAAGCGGCGCAGGCGCTGCCACAGGCCTTCTTCGGCGGCCAGGTCGTGCAGGTGCAGCAGGATGAAGCCGCCGTGCGCCTTGAGCAGGCTGCCCGCGTGGATGCCGGTGTGGTCGGCCTGCACGGTGTCGGCGTCCGATCCATGCTCGATGCTGCCAAACAGCGTGCGCTGGGTGGGGTTGTCTTCCACCACCACGGGCGCGGCGGTGCGGCCGTGGTTGTCTACCACCAGGTTCACCTGGCAGCGGGCCAGCAGGTCGTCGAGCGCGTCCTTGCGGTCGTCTTCGGCATCGGCGCCCTGGTCGCTACCTCGTTCGGCGTCCAGGGGCTCGAACAGGTCGATGCCGCCCAGCACCGCCTGCTCCACCTGGTCTAGCCAGTGCGTGAGCTTGACGGTGTCCTTGATCTGCTTGCGCAGGCCCTGGCGGATGTCGTGCAGGGCGTGTTCCACCAGGGGCTTGATGGTCTGGCGGCGCAGGGCGGCCAGGGCGTCGTCGCGGGTGCGCTCCAGCGGGCGGGCGGCTTCAAGAAAGCGGGCAATCTCGGTCCGCAGTTCTTGTTCGGCTGCGTCGATTTCAGCGCGGCGCTCGCGCGGCAGGGCGCGGGCTTCGGCTTCGGTCAGCGCCTGGCCTTTGGGGCCGGTGAGGGTGAACACCATTTGCCCGCCCTCGCGGGTCAGGCGGAATTGGCGCGCTTCGGCAAACGCGTCGAGCACGGCAAAGGCTTCGCCTTCTTGCGCCTGCCAAGTTTTCTCGATGCGCTCCGCCTCGGCCTTGAAGTCGGCGGCGGCCAGGCGTTTGGGGATGTCGGCCTGCAGGTTCTTGGCCATGTCGGCCATGCCTTGGCGCAGCTGGCGGCCCTGGCCCGCCGGCAGGCGCAGGGCGCGGGGGCGGTCGGGCGTGTCGAAGTTGTGCAGGTAGCACAGGTCGGGCGGCACGGCGCGTTCTGCCGCAGCAGTCTCCATGGCCTGGCGCAGCAGCGATGCGCGCCCGCTGCCCACTTCGCCCAGCACGAACAGGTGGTAGTCGGGCTGGTGCAGCCCCAGGCCAAACTGCGCGGCGGCCTGCGCGCGCTCCTGGCCGATCCAGGGCAGGGGCAGGTCTTGCAGCTCGGCCGTGCTGGCAAAGCCCAGCGTGGCGGGGTCAATCGTCAGCCGCAGCTGGTGGGGGGCGAGGGCAGAAGCGGGCATCAGTACAGGTGTTGGGGGAGGGGCAGGTCACCAAAGTGTGTCTGCCATCTCGGAATATGGGTCAAATTGGCCGCTAGCGCTTGATGGATAAGCGCAAGCAGCTATAAAAATAGTAGTAACCAGCAGTCAGTGCGCCACGGGGCACACGCCTTTGGGTGCCCCACCGGCCAGCGCATGGCTGCGCGCATCGGCTAGTGCCGCAGCGGTGGGCACCTCGGTGGGCCAGCCCGCCAGGTGCTGTTGCGCCACGCGGCTCAGCGCCGTGATCCAGTGGCTGTTGTCGTTCAGGCAGGGGATGTAGTGAAACTCCTGCCCGCCCGCGTGCAGGAACGCCTCGCGCACTTCCATGTTGATTTCTTCCAGCGTCTCCAGGCAGTCGCTGGTGAAGCCGGGGCACACCACATCCACCCGGCGGGTGCCCGCCTTGCCCAGGGCCTCGATGGTGGGCTGGGTGTAGGGTTCCAGCCACTTGGCCTTGCCAAAGCGCGACTGGAAGGTGATGCGGTAGCGGTCTTCGCGCAGGCCCAGGCGCTCGGCCAGCAGACGGCCCGTCTTGCGCGATTCGCAGTGGTAGGGGTCGCCCAGGTGCAGCGTACGTTCGGGCACGCCGTGAAAGCTCATCACCAGCTGGTCGGGTTGGCCGTGGGTCTTCCAGTGCGATTCGATGGTGCGGGCCAGCGCGTCGATGTAGCCGGGGGCGTCGTGGTACCGGTTCACAAACCGCAGCTCGGGCACATTGCGGGTAGCGGCGGCCCAGGTGTACACGGCGTCGAACACGCTGGCCGTGGTGGTGGCCGAGTACTGCGGGTACAGCGGCAGGATGAGGATGCGCGTGGCGCCCTCGGCCTTGAGCGCATCGAGCTGGCTGGCGATGGACGGGTTGCCGTAGCGCATGGCATGGCGCACCAGCACCGCGTGGCCCGCCTCGCCCAGCCAGCCGCGCAGCAGCGTGGCCTGCTTGGCCGTCCAGTGCGCCAGGGGCGAGCCCTCGGGCGTCCAGATGCTGGCATATTTGGCGGCCGATTTGGCCGGGCGCGTGCGCAGGATGATGCCGTGCAGGATGGGTAGCCACACGAGTTTGGGGATCTCCACCACGCGGTGGTCACCCAGGAACTGCGCCAGATAGCGGCGCACGGCCGGGGCCGTGGGTTCGTCTGGCGTGCCCAGGTTGCACAGCAGCACTCCAGTGCGTTCGGCCTGGCCGTGGGTGTAAGGGGGTTCGGTGTGGAAGGGTGAGCGCATGCCCCGATTGTGGCAAACGGACCGGCCCTTCGGTGACCGTGGAGTATTCTCTGCAGACCATGCCCGATTCCCCCGCTGAACTGCCCGCTGCCCAGCCCACCGCGCTGCAGCTGGACACCTCCCGCATCCGCGCCATCTCCATCGACCTGGATGACACGCTCTGGCCCATCTGGCCCACCATCACGCGGGCTGAACGCGTGCTGCTGGACTGGCTCACGCACCATGCGCCCGCCACGGCAACCTTGTTCTCCAGCACCGAATCCCTGCGCGCCATCCGCAACCAGATGGTGGCGCTGCGACCCGACCTGCTGCACGACCTGAGCGCGCTGCGGCGCGAGTCCATCCGCCTAGCGCTGACCCAGGCGGGCGACGAGCCCGCGCTGGCCGAACCGGCGTTTGACCTGTTCTTTGCCGAGCGCATGCGCGTGGAGCTGTTTGACGACGCACACGACACGCTGGCCTTCTTGTCGGCACGCTACCCGGTGGTGGCCGTCTCCAATGGCAATGCCGACGTGCACCGCATCGGCATCGGCCACTACTTTCGCCACAGCATCAGCGCATCGGAGTTTGGCGTGGCCAAGCCCGATGCGCGCATTTTTCACGCTGCCGCCACGGCCGTCGATGTGCTGCCCCACGAGGTGCTGCACGTGGGCGACGATGCCACGCTGGATGCGCAGGGCGCGCTGAACGCCGGCATGCAGGCCGTGTGGATCAACAGCGCCAACCACCCCTGGCCGCACGACGACACACCGCCCCATGCCACGGTGGACAGCCTCACTGCGCTGTGCAGGCTGCTCGCCTGACCGGCTGCGCTGGCCCGGTTTCTTGCCTCAGGTCAAGGTTTGGGCGTGCGGTGGTTGAAGCCGTTGCCCGATAAGGTCACACTCCATCGTCGCTCAGCGACCCCCTCACCATGCCCCGTAAACCCCCGCCATTGCCCACCATCCGCACCATCGGCCTCATGCAACCCATGGCCTGGCTGGTGCTGGCCTGGCGCGACATGGCGCGGGCGGGCTGGATCAGCTTTGCCCATGGGCTGGCACTCACGCTGTTTGGGGCTGCCATCTTTGCCGTAGCGCACCACCGCTTCTGGCTGCTGGCGGGGGCGCTGTCGGGCTTTCTGGTGGTGGCGCCGGTGCTGGCCACCAGCCTGTATGCGCTGAGCCGCGCGCTGGAGCGCCGCGAAAGCGCCAACCTGGGCGTGGTGCTCAAGACCTGGTTCAACTGGCAGAACAGCCACGTCAACAAATGGGGCAACGACTACTGGTGCATGGTGCAGTTTGGCGCCCTGCTGGCGCTGGCGGCTTCGGGCTGGGTCATGACTTCGGCGGCGCTCATCACGCTGCTGGCGCCGGTGCCGATCGAGACACCGCTCGACTTTCTGCGCCACGTGGTCATGGCGCGCGATGGCTGGCTGTTTGAAATCTGGCTGGCGCTGGGCAGCCTGATGGCCGCCCCGATTTTTGCGTCCAGCGTGGTGGCCATGCCGCTGCTGCTGGACCGCCGCGCCACGCTATTGCAGGCGGTGCTGACCAGCTGGCAGGCCGTGGTGGTCAACCCGCTGCCCATGGCGTTCTGGGCGGCGATCATCCTGGGCTTTACCTTGCTGGGCCTCGGCTCGCTGCTGCTGGGCCTGATCGCCGTGATGCCCATGCTGGGCCACGCCAGCTGGCACGCCTACCGCGACCTGGTGGACGCATCCAGCCTGCCCGAGCGCGACCTGGCTGCACCCGCTGCACCGGCGCGCACGCCTGGAGGGGCATCGTGATTTTTGGCTTCACCGAGGCGCAGATCTCGGGCTTCTTCCTCACCTACGGCGTGGGGGCGTTCATCGTCTACATGCTGTTCATCATCGGGCAGCTGGCGTGGGAATCGAAGGCAGGGCGGTTTGGCACCTTTGTGCTCTTCCTGGGCCTGGGCGTGGGGTTTCTGGGGTTCCTGGCCAAGGTGGTGATCCAGTGGTGGCTGGAGAAGTGAGCGGGCCAGAGATCCTCTGAGACCACCGCACGGGCTTAGCAGCAGCCGCCTCAGCGCGGCCAGGACCGCAGGCCCAGCTCCTGCGCCAGTTGCCGGTAGTCGGCCAGACTGCGTTGCACAAACGCCTCCAGCGCCGCGCCGGTGCGCGCAAACGGGTACAGGCCGTACTGGCTGCACAGCGCGGCATAACCGGGTGCGGCCAGCGCATCGGCAAAAGCCGTGACCCAGGCACGCACGGCGGCATCGGGGGCGGTGGCGGCCATGTACAGGCCGCGCACCGTGGGCCAGACCAGGTCCACGCCCTGTTCGCGGGCTGTGGGCAGGTCGGCCAGGGCGCCAGGCAGGCGGGCCTGCGCCAGCACGGCTAGAAAGCGCAGGGGCGCGCCCTTGTCCAAAGCCTGCCGGGCCTCGGCCGCATCGCCGGTGAAGACGCCGATGTGGCCGCCGCGCAGGGCCTTCAGGGCCTCGCCGCCGCCTTCGAATGACACAAAGCGCATGCGTTTGGGGTCCTGCCCGGCGGCGCGGGTCAGCAGGGCGGCTTTCATCCAGTCCTGGCTGCCCAGGGTGCCGCCCGCGCCAAACACTACGCGGGCCGGGTCCTTGCGCAGCGCGGCCACCACGTCTTGCAGGCGCTGGTGGGGCGAATCGCGGTGCACGGCCACCACACCATAGTCGGTGCCCAGCGTGGCGATCCAGCGCACGGCGCTCACCGGGTGCGGGCCAAAGCGGCCCTGTGCGATGTTGAGCAGCGAGCCGCTGGAGAACGCCACCAGCGTGCCCGGCCCGCCGAGCCGCCCGGTGGCGATCTGGTCAAACGCCATGGCACCGATGCCCCCGGGTAGATAGCGTGTGTGCAGCGGTGGGCGTGCGGGGCGCACGGCTTGCACGGCCTGCGTGGCCAGGCCGCAGGTCAGGTCGAACCCGCCGCCGGGGCGGGAGGGGGCGATGCACTCGGCGGGCTCCAGCGATGCGTCGGCCGCCCACGCAGCTGGCGTGTGCGCAGCGGCTGAAGTGCCCGCTAGTGCTGCCAGCCACTGCAGAGCGCGGCGGCGGTGCAGGGTGGGGAGGGGGCGTGGTGCGGACGGCATGCGGGGCGAATTCTGGCGGAATCTGGGGTGCTGCGGGATGGGGTTTTCAGCCCCGGGGCCACCACAGGATGGCCAGCAGGCCGGGCCCACCCGCGCGTTCTTCGAGTCGCAGGCCGCCCCGGTGCCGCTCGGCAATGGAGCGCGCGATTGCCAGCCCCAGGCCCGAGCCGCCCGCCGCCGCCTGCGAGCCACGCCGGTAGCGCTGGCCCAGTGCATCGCGTTCGTTGGCGGGCAGGCCGGGGCCGTTGTCTTCCACGCTGAGGCTCCAGCCCAGGTCATCGCCTGCGGCTGACACGGTGACCGTGCCGTGTTCAGGTGTGTAGGCAATCGCGTTGGCCGCCAGGTTGGTAAGCGCCTCGCGCAGCAAGCCGCTGTCGCCCACGGCCATGAACTCAGGCGTGGGGGTGTGGATGCCAAAGTCGATGTGCCGAGCGCGGGCGCGGGGCAGCAGCTCCAGCGCCACGGCGCGCAGCAGCGCGGCCAGGTCGAACGGGGCCAGCTCTACCGCCGCAGTGTCGCTGCGGCCCAGGGCCAGCAGCTGCTGGGTGCTGCGCGTGGCGCGCGCGACTTCGCCGCCGATGGCTTCCAGGGTGTGCTGAACCTGGGTGGCGTCGGCCTCGCGCCGGGCGTAGTCGATCTGCATCTGCAGCGTTGTGAGGTGGGTGCGCAGCTGGTGCGAGGCGTCGTCCAGAAACTGCCGCTGCTGGGCCACCAGGTCTTGCGTGCGCGCCATCTGCTGGTTGGCGGCGGCCACCAGGGGTCGGATGTCGGCAGGCAGGTCGGTGTCGGCCATGGGGGTCATGTCGTCGGGGCTGCGCGCCTGCACCTCGCGCGCCAGGCGCGCCAGCGGCCGCAGCGCCACGGCCAGCGTGGCGGCTGTGCCCAGCACCATGAGCGCCAGCACCAGCGTGTCGCGCAGCGCGGCCCGGCGCACAAAGCGGCGGGTGAACTCCTGCCGCGAGCGGGTGCTTTCTGCCACCTGCACCAGCACGCTGCTGGCATCGGATCCGGGCGCGGCGCCTTCCACCGCGCGGCGGTAGGCGGCCAGCCGCACGGATTCGCCGAAGTAGGTGGCGTCGTAGAAGCGTGGCACGCCGGGCGTGAGCAGGCCGGGCGGCAGGGGCAGGTCGGCGTTGCCCAGCTCCACCAGCCCGTCGGACGAGGCCACGCGGAAGTACACATTGCCGCTGGCCGTGAGTTCAAAAAATTCGAGCATGCTGTAAGGCAGCTCGGCCGACAGGCCGCCCGAGGCGGTGGAGATATTGGCGTCAATGGATTTGAGCGCCCCGAGCAGCGATCGGTCGTAGGCCGCGTTGGCCGCCTCCAGCGCGTCGTGTCGCGTCATCCACAGCTCCACGCCCGTCACCACGGCCAGCAGCGGCAGCAGCAGCAGGGCCAGCAGCCGCCACAGGCTGGCGCGGCGCAGGCGTTGTATCAAAGACATGGCAGCGGACTCCGCCGCAAAGAACAGGGAGCGGTCCTGAACATGCGCGTGGCCCACGCCAGTGCCACCGTGGAACTGGCTTTGCCAGGCCACGGGTGGCGTCCCCCCTCAGGGGGGAAGACGCGCAGCGTCTCAGGGGGGAGCCACATCATTTGCTTCGAGCGCGTAGCCCAGGCCGCGCAGGGTGGTGATGCGCACACCGCTGCCATCGAGCCGCTTGCGCAGGCGGTGCACAAACACTTCCACGGCTTCGGGGTGCACGTCCTCGTCGTCAGAGAACACGCGGTCCAGGATCTGCTGCTTGGAAAACGGCTCGCCGCTGCGCTGCACCAGCACGCGCAGCACGGCATGCTCGCGCGGCGACAGGGCCAGGGGCTCGCCATGCAGCGTGAACTGCTTGCGCGGGTTGTCGTACACCAGCGCGCCACAGGCCAGACGCGGGTGCTCGTTGCCGCGTGCGCGGCGCACCAGGGCATGCAGGCGGGCCTCCAGCTCGGCCAGCTCGAAAGGCTTGGCCAGAAAGTCGTCAGCCCCCGCGTTGAGCGAGCGCACGCGCTCGTCCAGCGAATCGCGGGCCGTGAGGATCAGCGCGGGCAGGCGCTGGTCGCGGTCGCGCAGGCGCTGCAGCACGGCCTGGCCGTCCAGCCCGGGCAGGCCCAGGTCCAGCACCAGCGCATCGTAGTTGTCGTGCTGCTGCAGCGCACGGTCGGCCAGGCGCCCATCGTTCACCCATTCCACCTGGATGCCCGCATGCTCCAGCGCGCGGCTGAGCCAGGTGCCCAGGTTGTGGTCGTCTTCGGCCAGGAGGATGCGCATGGGGGGATGCTAATGCCGTTGTGCCGTGGCCCGGCCCGCCAGCAGGCTGTTGAAACTGGCGTGCCCCCAAAGCCAGTGCCACCGTGGAGCGGGCTTTGCCCGGCCACCGGTGGCGTCCCCCTCGGGGGAAGACGCGAAGCGGCTCAGGGGGGCTTCCTAGTCCGGCTTGATCTGCGCGCGCTTGATGACTTTCTGCCAGCGCGCCTGCTCCGCCGCAATGAACTGTGCAAACTGCGCGGGCGTGCCGCCGATGGCTTCGGCGGCGTCGCCGTTCAGGCGCTTGAGGGCTTCGGGTGCCTTCACGGCCTTCATGGTTTCGGCGGCCAGCTTGTCCAGGTGTTCTTTGGGCAGGCTCGCAGGGGCCAGCATGCCGTACCACTGCGTCATCTCGAAGCCGGGGAAGCCCTGTTCGGCCACGGTGGCCACATCGGGCAGCTGGGGCAGGCGCTGGGTGGAGCCGGTGGCGATGCAGCGCACCTTGCCGGACTTGATGAACGGCAGCAGGGCCGCTGCGCCCACCGAGGCGGCATCAAGGCGGCCCGAGAGCAGGTCGGTCATCATGGGGCCGGTGCCCCGGTAGGGCACGTGCAGCATGAAGATCTCGGCGGTCATCTTGAGGTATTCAAACGCGAGGTGGCCCGCGCTGCCATTGCCTGCCGAGCCGTAGCTGAGCTTGCCTGGGTTCTTCTTGGCGTAGGCGATGAACTCCTTGAGGTTCTTGGCGGGCACGTCGGGGTGCACCACGTACAGGCTGGGCACCTTGGCCAGCAGGCTCACGGGTTTGAAGTCCTTGTTCGCGTCGTAGGGCAGTTTGTCGAAGATGTAGGGGTTGACGGCCAGCGTGCCGATGTGGCCCAGGATGAGGGTGTGCTGGTCTTCGGCGCGGGCGACTTCCTGCATGGCGATGTTGCCTGCGGCGCCGGGTTTGTTGTCCACAAACACGCTCTGGCCCAGGGTCTTGCTCAGCTCGGCCGCTGTGGAGCGCGCCACGATTTCGGAGCTGCCGCCCGGTGCAAAGGGCACGACGAAGCGGATGGACTTGGCGGGCCATGCGGTCTGGGCCGACGCAGCGGCGGGCAGCAGGCCGCCCAGGGCCAGGGCGCTGCCTGCGCCCAGCAGGTGGCGGCGGGTGGGGTGGAAGGCGGGGGTGGTGTCGTTATCGAACAGCATGGGTGTCTCCGTGAAAGCCGTTATGGCGTTGCCCGGCGTATGGTGTGCGGAGCGTGCTTTCGGAATGCTGTCAGTCGGCCTGGGGTTTACCCGAGGCACCTCGCACGGACAGAGCGAGGATTACGCCAGTGCCGCTACTGCCGTGCCGCTGAGCACGGCCCCTTCCAGCGTGGCGGGGTAGGGGCCGTCCACATAGTCGCCGCAGGCCGTCAGCCCCGGCAGCACCTGCATGCCGGGCCGCTGCAGGCCAGGGGTGCAGGCAAAGGTGGCGCGTTTCTCCACCACGGTCTGCACGGGCTGCAGGCCAGGCAGGCCCAGCTGGGCGGCGGCCTGCTGCAGCACCTGCTGCTCGATCAAGGCGCGGTCCCCATCACTGGCGCTCACCACAAAGGCCAGCAGCCCGTGCTGGCCGTCGAGCTGGCCCCGGTCGAACACAAACTGCGCCGGGTGGGCAGCGGTGTTGCGCAGCGCCAGCATGGGCAGGGGCAGGTGGGCGCCCAGGGCGTGGGCATAGACGGTGGTGATGGCCTCAAACCGCAGGGCGCTGGTGGCGGCGCTCCAGCGGGCTGCACCGGCCAGGCCCGCCGTGCCTGCCAGGCCTTCGACCAGGCGGCTGGCTTCCCAGGACGGGCAGGCCAGGGTGACGTGGTCGAACGCTCCGGGTTCTTCGGTGCCGTTGGCGGCCACTACCGGCTGCCAACGCCCCCCGGGCAACGGCTGCAGGCGCTGAATGCGCTGGCCGGTGAGGACCTGGCCGCCTTGCTGCTGCAGCCAGCGGGCAGCGGCTTCGGGAAAGAGGGCGCCTAAGTCCACACGTGGCAGCAATAGGTTGGAGCCGCCGCGCCCGCTGAACAGGCTGTCCTGCAGCACACGCAGAAACACCTGGCCGCTGGCCTGGTTGGCAGGGGTGTTGAGGGCCGACACGCATAGCGGGTCGATGAACTCGGTCATGAGCCGGGGCGTGAGCGGCGCGCACAGCGCGGCCACCGATGTGGCGGGCGCGCAGCGAAAGCCGCGCAACTGCCAGGCCGTGGCTGTGCGCAGCAGTGCCAGCTTGTCGCGCCAGCCCCAGCCCTTGGCGCGGGCAATGCCCAGCAGCGCATCGAGGGGTGGGGGCAGGTCGGGCAGTTGCAGGCCCTGGCCATCAGGGAATTGAAGCGTGAGTGGCAGGCGCAGCAGGGCGGTATCGATGTCCACGCCCACCAGCCGCATCAGGCGCAGGCTTTCGGCGTAGGCGCCGATCAGGATGTGCTGGCCGTTGTCGAGCGTGGCGGGTGTGCCATCGGGCAGCGCGCCCGGCACGGCGCGCGCCCGGCCGCCCACGGTACGCGCGGCCTCGAACACGGTGACCTGGCGCCCTGCCTGCCCATGGGCGATGGCGGCGGCCATGCCCGCCCAGCCTGCGCCGATGACGGCGACCTTCATGGACGCGGGCCCACGGCTACGACATCCGGCCGAGCGCCTGCACCTTCCACGCCAGCCAGAACTTGCGCAGCGGCGTGAGGCGGATGCGCTGGTGCAGCACCTGGAAGTTTTCGTGCTCGATCTCGCGCAGCAGGGTGCGGTAGATGTTGGCCATCATCAGGCCGGGCTTCTGGGCGCGGCGGTCGGCATCGGGCAGCAGGGCGAAAGCCTCGTCGTACAGGCGGTGCGCGCGCTCGGCCTGAAAGCGCATCAGCGCGGTGAAGCGGTCGGAATACTGGCGCTTCAGGATCTCGTGCGCCTTCACGTCAAATTGCTGCAGCTCGCTCACCGGCAGGTAGATGCGGCCCAGCATGGCGTCTTCGCCCACGTCACGGATGATGTTGGTGAGCTGAAAGGCCAAGCCCAGCGTGTGGGCGTAGTCGGTGGTGCGCGGGTCGGTCTGGCCGAAGATGCGTGCGGCGACTTCGCCCACGATGCCCGCCACCAGGTGGCAGTAGCCCTTGAGGCCCGCAAAGTCGAGGTAGCGGGTCTGCTCCAGGTCCATCTGGCAGCCGTCGATCACGGCCTGCAGGTGGCGTTGTTCAATGCCATAGTCGGCCGCCAGTGGCATCAGTGCCAGCATCACAGGGTGGGTGGGCTGGCCCGCATAGGCCTTGGCCACCTCGGCCTGCCACCAGGCGAGCTTGGTGCGCGCCACGCCAGGGTCGGAGACTTCGTCCACCACATCGTCCACTTCGCGGCAGAAGGCATAAAACGCCGTGATCGCGGCGCGGCGCGGGGCCGGCAGGAACAGGAAGGCGTAGTAGAAGCTGCTGCCCGAGGCCACGGCTTTTTGCTGTACGTATTGCTGTGGGGTCATGGGGCGCGATTGTCCCATGGCGGACATGGCCCGCGAATGCAACCTGGCAGCTGGTGGAGGCCGCAGTTCCCCAGTTTGGCCTGCCTGTTCTGCGGCAGGCCGAAGGGCATCAAAAGGCGATCTGTTCCACGCCCACGTCGCTGGGCCGCTTGAGCGCTTCGCGCATGAAGACGCTCATGGGGAGCGTGCCTTGGTCCGAGTGGAACCACTTTTTGTAGAGAGCCGCCATCTCCCCGGTCTGGATCAGGCGGCGGGTGACTTGGTCTACCAGCTCCTTGAAACGAGGGTCTTGCCTGCGCAGGCCAATGCTGTAGGGCTCTACCGAAAGGCGCTTTTCCAGAAACTGGTAGTCCCCCATGGCCTTGCCCAGCCGGGTCATGGGGCTCCACAGGCCTGCATCGTCTGCAAAAACCGCATCTGCCTCCCTGCGCGTGAGTGCATCCAATCCCTGTGCGGTGCTGTCTACCGGCACGTAGATGAATTTGCGGTGGTAGGTGCGTTCGTTCGTGGCCAGCAGGCCGTCATTGGTGGTTTTCCGTTCGACGGCAATGCGTTTGCCGTTCAGATCGTCCACCGTCTTGATGCCCGAGTCCTTGCGCACGAGGAACGCAGTGGTGGCGATGAAGATGTGGTGGCTGAAGGCGACTTCCTTCTGGCGCTCCAGGGTGTTGGTGGTCGTGCCGCATTCCAGGTCCACTACGTTGTTTTTCAGGTCCGCAAGGCGGTTCTTGCCGTCTACGAGTACATAGGTCAGGCGCAGGTCGGGGCGCTTGAGTTCCTTCTTGAGCTCCTCGTAAATCTTGGTGCAGATATCAACGCTGTAGCCACGCACCTGTCCAGTGGCTGGGTCTTTGTAGGAGAAGGGGTGGGATGCCTCGCGGTGCCCCAGTCGCAATTCGCCGGTCTTGGCAATGTGGGTCAGGGTGTCTTGCGCCCAGGCGCCAGGGGACATCCAGGACAGGGGAAGGATCAGTAGCAGGGCTCGCAGCGCAGAGAAGAGGTGCATAGGAAACGGAAAAGGTGACGGGGCCATGCATGCCAGGCGTCGCAGGAAACGCGCGAGGCTGCACGCCGCGCATTGTGCTGCGGCATCTGTTGTTGTGTCACATTGGCGACAGGTTTGTCAGCATTCCACAACATTCACCGCCAGCCCGCCACGCGATGTCTCCTTGTATTTGACCTTCATGTCCGCACCGGTCTGCATCATGGTCTTGATGACCTTGTCGAGCGAGACCACATGCTGCCCGTCGCCACGCAGCGCCATGCGGGCGGCGTTGATGGCCTTGATGGCGCCCATGGCGTTGCGTTCGATGCAGGGGATCTGCACCAGGCCACCCACGGGATCGCAGGTCATGCCCAGGTTGTGCTCCATGCCGATCTCGGCGGCGTTCTCGATCTGCTCGGGGGTGCCGCCCATCACCGCAGCCAGCGCGCCTGCTGCCATGGAGCAGGCCACACCCACCTCGCCCTGGCAGCCCACCTCGGCCCCCGAGAGCGATGCGTTTTCTTTGTAGATGATGCCGATGGCGCCTGCCGTGAGCAAAAACGTGGCGATGCCGTCGTCGTTGGCCGGGATCGGGCCTTGCAAAAAGTTGACGTAGTAGTGCAGCACGGCCGGGATCACACCTGCTGCGCCATTGGTGGGCGCCGTCACCACGCGGCCCCCGGCGGCGTTTTCTTCGTTGACGGCCATGGCGTAGAGGTTTACCCAGTCGAGCATCGAGAGGGGGTCGCGCAGTGCGGCCTCGGGCTGCGTGCTGAGCTTGTGGTGCAGCTCGACCGCGCGGCGGCGCACGTGCATGGGGCCAGGCAACGTACCGGTGCTGGCGCAGCCGCGCTGCACGGCGCTGGCCATGGTTTTCCAGATGGCCATGAGCTGGCGGCGCACCTCGGAGGCGCTGCGCCAGTGTTGCTCATTGGCCGCCATGAGCTGGGCCGGGGTGAGGCCGGTGGCCTGGCACTGGGCCAGCAGCTCGGCCCCGGTGCGGAAGGGGTGGGGCAGGCCCTGGGCATGGCCGGCCGCATCGGGCCCAGCGGTGGCGGCGCTGTTGAGTACACGCTCGCCCGCCGCGTCGATCACAAAACCGCCACCCACCGAGTAGTACTCACGCGCCGCAATCTCGTTGCCCTGCGCGTCGAACGCGTGAAACGCCATGCCGTTGGGGTGCAGCGGCAGGCTTTTGCGGCGAAACAGCAGATGCTCTTTTTCAACAAACGGCACCACATGCTCGCCCAGCAGCTCCAGCGTTTGCCGGGTGCGGATGTCGGCGATGGCGGGCTGGATCTGGTCCGGATCGATGTGGTCGGGCTCGTGCCCGGCCAGCCCCAGCAGCACCGCCTTGTCGGTGCCGTGGCCCACGCCCGTGGCAGACAGGGAGCCGAAGAGTTCTACGGTGACGCGGTGCACGGCGGCCAGGCCCAGCGTGTCGCGCAGATAGCAGGCAAACTGCCGAGCCGCAATCATGGGGCCCACGGTGTGGGAGCTGGACGGGCCGACGCCAATCTTGAAGAGGTCGAAAACGCTGACGGACATGGTGAAGAGGTTCTTAGGAGCGGCGCAGTGGTTTGGCCGAGGGGCGGGGGCGGACTGGCGGCCGGGTAGGCTGCGACAGGTGCGATTTCAGGGCATAGGTGGCCACGATCAGTGCCAGCCAGCCCAGCAGGACATCCCAGAACCCCATGACCAGCCACACGGGCGCCAGCAAGGGGCCTGCGAGGGGAAGGACGTACAGGGAGAGGCGGGGCGTCCAGAAGCCGGGGGCTCTCATGCAGGGGGATGAGAAGGGGTCGAAGGTGCCGGGCGAGCAGCCCTGGCTTTCGAGGATGGTGCGCGCGGTCTGGTTGCCCACGATGGGCAGGCCCAGCGCAAAAATGAACACGATGAAGCCCGCCAGCAACAGCCAGAACAGGCCGACCATACCCCAGCGCAGTACGTCTGCTGGGGTGGCGTTGCTGCGGCGCGGCAGCCAGCGCTGCAGCAGGTCCGTTGCTGCGGCCGGGTGGCTATCTGCCCAGCGTGCGGCATACAGCGCCAGCCCCCACGCCAGCAGCAGCGCCCAGAGGTTGCTCAGCAGTACAAAGGGGTAGTCCACGATGCTGCCTGCCGACAGAAAAGGCATCAGCCGCAGCCCGATGGCATTGGTCAGCCACGTGCAGGTGCCCAGCGTGGGGTTGGTGTGGGGTTGGCAGTGCAGCACATCCAGCACCCGCTCTGCCGCCACGCCCCCGACGATGGAAAACACCAGGCAAAAAAGGATGAGCCCCCACTGCAGGGTCTTGAAGAGATGTCTGGCGGTCAACGGTGGGCCCTCCTGGCAAGCCACGGGTAGTGGCTTGCGGACATTGTTGTCTTTGTTGTTGTGTTCCGGAACGGGTAAGTCCCGGGCGGCTGGCCGCAGTGGGCGCAAGACTAGCGCGCTGTAAAGGCGGCGCCATGCGCGCTATCCCTGCCCCGCCCAGGGTCCGCCCGCCGCCGTCCCCTCGGTGCAGGCGGCTGTTTGCTCACAAATTAATAGCTAATAAGGCAATATGGATAAGCGGTGAAGGCCATTTTTGCCTCAGATTCATGGACAGGGCACGCACCGATGTCAGCGCGCCTTGTGGCCCATGAATCTTTCTTCTTACATCACCAGCGCGCGGCCCAGCATCACCACCCAGTCCCAGGCATGCAGGCGCGGGCGGGTGTGCAGGCTGCCGCCTTTGAGGGCCTCGACCTTGTCGAGGATGCGCAGGCCGCCCTGCACCACCAGGCGCAGCTCCCAGCCCGCGCGGCCGGGCAGGCGGTGCACCAGGGGGGCGCCGCTGTACATGGTGGTGCGGGCCCAGTCGGCGCAGTCGGCGATGAGGCGCGCGTTTTCGCGCGTGCTTTGCAGGGCCAGCAGCTCGGCCTGGCAGGCGCCATGAACGGCGCAGTCGGCGCGCGGCAGGTAGTGGCGGTGGCGGGGGATGTCCACCGACAGGTCCTGCCAGAAGTTGATGAGCTGCAACGCGGTGCAGATCGCGTCGCTTTGCCGCAGCGCCTGCGCGTCGCCCACGCCATACAGGTGCAGCAGCAGGCGCCCCACGGGGTTGGCCGAGCGGCGGCAGTAGTCCAGCAGCTCGGCGCGGTCGGCGTAGCCTTCGGCATCGCGGGTTTTTTCCACATCCTGGGCAAAGGCGCTGAGCAGGTCTTCGAGCAGCGGCACGGGCAGCTGGTGGCTGCGCAGCACGCCTTGCAGCGGCAGGAACACGCTGGCCCAGCGGGGCGAGGGCGGCTGGCCCTGGGCAATCGCGCGCAGATCGGCCAGGTAGGCCGCCAGGTCGGCCAGGCGGGCGGCGGGTGTGGCATCGCCTTCATCGGCAATGTCGTCGGCCGTGCGGGCAAAGGCGTAGATGGCGGCAATCGGCTGGCGCAGGTGCGGTGGGCACAGCAGGGACGCGACCGGGAAGTTCTCGTAGTGCGTGACAGGGGCGGCCAGGGTGGCAGACGCATGGTGTGGTGCGGTCTGGAGCGGCTGTGGCGCGGAAGTTGCAGCAGACGCCACTTCAGGCTGGGGAGGGGGGGATCGGTCGTTCACACCCTGGATTGTCGCTTGACAATGCCGAGGGCTTCTCATAGATTACTAACCGGTCAGTCAGTAATCAAAAAGCCAATTCAATCAGGGACAAGGAGGCTGGCCGGTAACTGTTACGGCAGTTCCGTTTTCAACGCAGGCATTCGTGCCTGCGTTTTGCGTGCAGGCCTTGCAACTCCTTGTAGCCCTTCTCTATTCACCGGATTTCCCATGCGCACATCCTCCGCCTCGCGGCCTTTTCAACGGCACTGCCGGACCTTGCTGATGGTGGCTGCCGCTGCTTTGCTGGCCGCCTGTTCCCGCCCCGCGCCGCCCGAAGAGCCGGTGCGCTCCGTCAAGTTGCTGACGGTGGGAGTGGGGGCGTTGCAGTCCAGCCTGGAGTATTCGGGCGAGGTGCGGGCGCGCGTGGAGTCGCGTTTGGGGTTCCGCGTGGCGGGCAAGATCGTGCAGCGCCAGGCCGAACTGGGCCAGCGTGTGCGGGCCGGACAGGTGCTGGCCCAGCTGGACCCCAAGGATTACCAACTGGCCACCGACGCCGCGCGCGCGCAGTTGGCATCGGCCACCACGCAGCGTGATCTGGCCGCTGCCGACTACAAGCGCTACCAAGCCCTGAAGGACCAGAACTTCATCAGCGGCGCCGAGCTGGAGCGCCGCGACGCCACGCTGAAAGCCGCCCAGGCCACGCTGGACCAGGCCCGAGCGCAGCTGTCATCGCAAGGCAACCAGGCGGCCTACACCACGCTGGTGGCCGATGTGGCGGGCGTTGTCACTGGCATTGACGCCGAGCCTGGCCAGGTGGTGTCGGCCGGGACGCCTGTGGTGCGCATTGCGCAGGATGGCCCCCGCGATGTGGTGTTTGCGGTGCCGGAGGACAAGGTGGGGCAGATCACCCCAGGCTCAGAAGTGGCGGTGCGCGGCTGGTCCGGTGGCGCCAACCTGACGGGCCGCGTGCGCGAAGTGGCCGCCAGTGCCGACGCCGCTACGCGCACTTACCAAATCAAGGTGGCCATCGACGGTGCCGATGCGCCTGCCCTGGGCTCCACCGTGTATGTCACGCCCAAGGCGCTCAGCCATGCGGGCATTCCGGCTATCAAGCTGCCCACCAGTGCGCTGCGCCAGGAGGGGCAGTCCACGGCGGTGTGGGTGTATGACGCGGCCAGCAGCACGGTGAAGTCGCAGGTGGTGCAGATTGCCACGGCCGATGGCAACGAGGCCGTGGTGGCTGCGGGTCTAGCCCCCGGCATGCAGGTGGTGGCCACGGGGGTGCATGTGCTCTCGCCTGGGCAGAAAGTGCTGATTTATCAGCCAAAAACGGCCTCAGCGCCCGCCAGTAAAGCGCAGACAGCTACCAATCCAGTAGCAATGCCTGCCGCGCCTGCTGCCACAGCAGCGGCACCCGCAGCTTCCACAGCCAACTGAGGCCGGCCATGACGCAAGTACAACCCAAAGAGGGGTTCAACCTCTCCAAGTGGGCGCTCGACCATCCCGCCCTCACGCGCTACCTGATGGTGGTGCTGATGCTGCTGGGGTTTGCCGCCTATTTCCAGCTGGGGCAGGACGAGGACCCGCCGTTCACCTTCCGTGCCATGGTGGTGCGTACCTACTGGCCGGGCGCCACGGCGCAGCAGGTGGCCGAGCAGGTCACTGACAAGATCGAGCGCACGCTGCAAGAGGTGCCCTACGCCGACAAGATCCGCAGTTATTCGAAGCCCGGCGAGTCGCAGATCATCTTTCAGATCAAGGATTCGTCCAAGGCCAGCGAGGTGGCCAACGTCTGGTACAGCGTGCGCAAGAAGGTGGGCGACATGCGCTACACCTTGCCGCAGGGCATCCAGGGCCCGTTCTTCAACGACGACTTTGGCGATGTGTATGGCGTGATCTACGCGCTGGAGTCCGAGGGCTTCAGCTACGCCGAACTCAAGCAGTTTGCCGATGACGCACGCCAGCAGCTGCTGCGTGTGCCCGATGTCGCCAAGGTTGAGCTGTTTGGCGTGCAAGACGAAAAGCTGTTCATCGAAATCTCGCAAAAACGCCTGTCGCAACTGGGCCTGGACATGAACCAGGTGCTGGCCCAGCTGGGCCAGCAAAACGCCGTGGAGAGCGCCGGAGCTATTCAGACCCCGCAAGACCAGGTGCAGGTGCGGGTGCAGGGTCAGTTCAACGCGATTGAAGACCTGCGCGCCATGCCGATCCGTGGCCCGTCGGGCGCACAACTGCGCCTGGGCGATATCGCCGAGGTCAAGCGCGGCTATGTGGACCCGGCCACCGTGAAGGTGCGTCACCAGGGGCAGGAAGTGATTGCGCTGGGCGTCTCCATGGCCAAGGGCGGCGACATCATTGCGCTGGGCAAGGCGCTGCATGCCGCCACCGACCGCATTGGCGGCACGCTGCCAGCGGGGGTGCAGCTCGTCAACGTGCAAGATCAGCCCAAGGCGGTGGCCACCTCGGTGAACGAATTCGTCAAGGTGCTGATCGAGGCCGTGGTCATCGTGTTGGCGGTAAGCTTCATCGCGCTGGGCCTGCACAAGCGCCCCGGCAAGAACCCGCTGTGGAAGCGCTGGTACATCGATCCGCGCCCAGGGCTGGTGGTGGGCATCACCATTCCGCTGGTGCTTGCCGTGACCTTCTTGGCCATGTGGTACTGGGGCATCGGCCTGCACAAGATATCGCTGGGCTCGCTCATCATCGCACTGGGCCTGCTGGTGGATGACGCGATCATTGCGGTCGAAATGATGGTGCTCAAGCTTGAAGAGGGCTACGACAAGGTGCGTGCCGCTACCTTTGCCTATGAGATCACGGCCATGCCGATGCTGACGGGCACGCTGATCACGGCGGCGGGCTTTTTGCCCATCGGCCTGGCCAAGTCCACTACGGGCGAATACACCTTCGCCATTTTTGCGGTCACCGTGATCGCGCTGGTGCTCAGCTGGTTCGTGTCGGTGTACTTTGTGCCATACCTGGGCACGCTGCTGCTCAAGGTGCCGCCGCATGTGCTGGCTGCCCAGGCCAACAAGGGCATCACCGACGATCCACACGAAGTGTTTGACAGCCCGTTCTACCGCACCTTCCGCCGCCTGGTGGACTGGTGTGTGTTGCACCGCTGGATCACCATTGGCGCCACAGTACTGACCTTTGCCCTGGGCATTGTGGGCATGGGCAAGGTGCAGCAGCAGTTCTTCCCCGATTCGAGCCGGCCTGAAATTCTGGTGGACATCTGGTTCCCCGAGGGCACCTCATTTGCAGGCAATGAAGAAGTGACCAAACGTGTGGAGCAGCGCTTGCTCTCTGAGCCTGGCGTCAGTTCTGTCAGCACCTGGGTCGGTTCCGGCGTGCCGCGTTTCTATTTGCCGCTGGATCAGGTGTTTCCCCAGAGCAACGTGTCGCAGTTCATCGTTCTGCCCCAGGATCTGAAGGTGCGTGAGTCCCTGCGCGTGAAGTTGCCTGCGCTGCTGGCTGAGGAATTCCCGGAGGTGCGTGGTCGCGTCAAGCTGCTGCCCAATGGACCACCGGTGCCTTACCCCGTGCAGTTCCGCGTGGTGGGGCCTGATCCGCTGGTGCTGCGTGAGCGCGCCGATGAAGTGAAAGCCCAGCTGCGCAAGAACCCGGACATGCGCGGTGTGAACGACAACTGGAACGAGTCTGTGAAGGTGCTGCGTCTGGAAGTAGACCAGGCCAAGGCGCGCGCGCTGGGTGTCACCAGCCAGTCGATTGCCCAGGCGTCCAAGACCATTCTGTCGGGTACGCAGGTGGGCCAGTACCGCGAGGGTGACAAGCTCATCGACATTCTGCTGCGCCAGCCGCTGGACGAGCGCAACGCCATCACCGACATCGCCAACGCCTACCTGCCCACGGCCTCGGGCAAGTCGATCCCGCTCACGCAGATCGCCAAGCCGGTCTTCACCTGGGAGCCCGGTGTGATGTGGCGCGAGAACCGCGACTACGCCATCACCGTGCAGGGGGATGTGACCGAGGGGCTGCAGGGGGCCACGGTGACGGCGGCGCTGCTGCCTGCTCTCAAGGACATTGAGGCGAAGTGGCGCGCTGCCGGGCAGACCGGCTACCGCATCGAAGTGGCGGGTGCTGTGGAGGAAAGCTCTAAGGGCTCGGCGTCGATTGCAGCCGGCATTCCGGTCATGTTGTTCATCACCTTCACGCTGCTGATGCTGCAACTGCACAGCTTCAGCCGCGCGATGCTGGTGTTCCTGACCGGGCCGTTGGGCCTGGCAGGGGTGGCTGGGGCGCTGATTCTGCTCAACCGTCCGTTCGGCTTCGTGGCGTTGCTGGGGGTGATTGCACTCATGGGCATGATCCAGCGCAACTCGGTGATCCTGATCGACCAGATCGAACAGGACCGCGCGAGGGGTGTGCCTGCGTGGGATGCGATTGTTGAATCGGCAGTGCGCCGCCTGCGTCCTATCGTGCTGACGGCTGCGGCTGCGGTGCTGGCCATGATCCCGCTGTCACGCAGCGTGTTCTGGGGCCCGATGGCCGTGGCCATCATGGGCGGACTGGTGGTGGCCACCGTGCTGACGCTGCTGGCGCTGCCCGCGATGTATGCCGCGTGGTTCCGTGTGAAAAGGCCTGCGCCGGAGGTCCTTGGAGGGGTTTGATTCCCACCCTGCCCGCATCAGGGTAAAATAGAAGGTTGACCGATTTCACACAGGCGGCAGCTGAGGTTGCCGCCTGTTTGTTTGTTGTAGAACCGCGCGGGTGGCGAAATTGGTAGACGCACCAGGTTTAGGTCCTGACGCCAGCAATGGTGTGGGGGTTCGAGTCCCCCCCCGCGCACCACCCATGTGAGACTTTGCGGAACACGGCGCTGCTGCGCTGCAGCCAGCACGATCCACATTCATAAGAGGAATAGCCATGGCCGTTACTGTTGAAACCCTTGAGAAGCTCGAGCGCAAGATTACGCTGAGCGTGCCCGTCACCCTGATCCAGTCCGAAGTCGACACGCGCCTCAAGCGCCTGGCCCGCACGGTCAAGATGGACGGTTTCCGTCCCGGCAAGGTGCCCATGAACGTGGTGGCCCAGCGTTACGGCTACTCGGTGCAGTACGAAGTGCTGAACGACAAGGTGGGTGAAGCCTTTGCCGTGGCAGCCAACGAAGCCAACCTGCGTGTTGCTGGCCAGCCCCGCATCACCGAAAGGGAAGGCGCTCCTGAAGGCCAGGTCACTTTCGATGCCATTTTCGAAGTGTTCCCAGAAGTCAAGATTGCCGATCTGTCTGATGCCGAAGTCGAAAAGCTGTCGGCTGAAGTGACGGACGCCGCCATCGACAAGACCATCGACATCCTGCGCAAGCAGCGCCGCAGCTTCGCCCAGCGCGCCATGGATGCTGCTGCGCAAGACGGCGACCGCGTGACGGTCGATTTCGAAGGCAAGATCGATGGCGAGCCGTTTGAAGGCGGCAAGGCCGAAGACTTCCAGTTCCTGGTGGGCGAAGGCCAGATGCTCAAGGAGTTCGAAGACGCCGTGCGTGGCATGAAGTCTGGCGAAAGCAAGACCTTCCCCCTGGCATTCCCTGCGGAGTACCACGGCAAGGATGTGGCTGGCAAGACCGCTGACTTCCTGGTGACCATCAAGAAGATCGAAGCTGCCCACCTGCCCGAAGTGAATGATGCCCTGGCCAAGTCGCTCGGTATTGCCGATGGCTCCGTGGAAGGCCTGCGCGCCGACATCAAGAAGAACCTGGAGCGTGAAGTCAAGTTCCGTTTGCTGGCCCGCAACAAGCAAGCCGTGATGGACGCCCTGGTGGCCAAGGCTGAACTGGACCTGCCCAACTCCAGCGTGCAGGCTGAAATCGCCCGCCTGCTGGAAGGTGCCCGCGCTGAACTCAAGCAACGCGGCATCAAGGACGCCGACAAGGCCGAGATCCCTGAAGACGTGTTCCGCCCCCAGGCTGAGCGCCGCGTGCGCCTGGGCCTGGTGCTGGCCGAGCTGGTGCGTGCCAATGAACTGCAGGCCAAGCCCGAACAGCTCAAGGCCCACATTGACGAGCTGGCCGCCAGCTACGAGAAGCCTGAAGACGTGGTGCGCTGGTATTTCGGTGACCGCCAGCGCCTGGCGGAAGTCGAAGCCGTTGTGATCGAAAACAACGTGACCGAGTTTGTGCTGTCCAAGGCCAAGGTGGTCGAGAAGGCCGTGTCGTTTGACGAACTGATGGCCCAACAAGGCTGATAGGCTGTCGACTGGGCGGCTTGTTATCGAATTGCCCGGTTGTTGCCGTTACATACAGGGGCTTGTGCTTTCGTGCACAAGCCCCAATTCATTTCTGGGTACAGTACCTGCTTGTCTGGAGAAAAACATGAGCGCATTGGAAACACAAGGCCTGGGCATGGTTCCCATGGTCATCGAGCAGTCGGGCCGTGGCGAACGGTCCTACGACATCTACTCGCGCCTGCTCAAGGAGCGCGTGATTTTTCTGGTGGGTCCGGTCAACGACCAGACCGCCAATCTGGTGGTGGCTCAGCTGCTGTTCCTGGAGAGCGAAAACCCCGACAAGGACATTTCGTTCTACATCAACTCCCCAGGTGGCTCGGTGAGCGCCGGCATGGCGATCTTTGACACCATGAACTTCATCAAGCCTGATGTCTCGACCCTGTGCACCGGCATGGCCGCCAGCATGGGCGCCTTCCTGCTGGCCGCAGGAGCCAAGGGCAAGCGTTTTGCGCTGCCCAACTCCAAGGTCATGATCCACCAGCCTCTGGGCGGCATGCAGGGCCAGGCAACCGAGATTGAGATCCACGCCCGCGAAATCCTCAAGACCCGCGAGCAGCTCAACAAGATCCTCGCCGAACGCACGGGCCAGCCGCTGGAAAAAATCCAGCGCGACACCGAGCGTGACTATTTCCTGTCGGCTGATGAGTCCAAGGAATACGGTTTGGTCGATCAGGTGATCAGCAAGCGCTCCTGATAGCCAGAGGGTCAAACAGCGGCGTTTTCCTTTGGGGAAGACGCCGTTTTTTATTTGGTTATCATCCCGACAACTTTCCGTAACAAGCAAGGCATTGCCCCCATGGCCGAGAAAAAAGGCTCTTCCAGCGAAAAAACCCTTTACTGCTCTTTCTGCGGCAAAAGCCAGCATGAAGTGAAGAAGCTGATCGCCGGTCCGTCGGTCTTTATCTGCGACGAGTGCATTGACCTGTGCAACGAGATCATTCGCGATGAGCTCCCGGCTGGCGACCTGGCGCGCGAAGGCCGCAGTGACCTGCCCACCCCCGTAGAGATCAAGACCAACCTCGACAACTATGTGATTGGTCAGGACGTGGCCAAGCGCACGCTGGCGGTGGCGGTGTACAACCACTACAAGCGCCTGCGCCACAAGGACAAGGCCCACAAAGACGATGTGGAGCTGTCCAAGAGCAACATTTTGCTCATTGGGCCCACGGGTTCGGGCAAGACGCTGCTGGCGCAGACCCTGGCGCGCATGCTGGACGTTCCCTTTGTGATGGCCGACGCCACCACGCTGACGGAAGCCGGTTATGTGGGCGAAGATGTGGAGAACATCGTCCAGAAGCTGCTGCAAAGCTGCAACTATGAGGTGGAGCGCGCGCAGCGCGGCATCGTCTACATCGACGAGATCGACAAGATCTCGCGCAAGTCGGACAACCCCAGCATCACGCGTGACGTTTCGGGCGAGGGCGTCCAGCAGGCGCTGCTCAAGCTCATCGAAGGCACGATGGCCAGCGTGCCGCCGCAGGGCGGACGCAAGCACCCGAATCAGGACTTCCTGCAGATCGACACGACCAACATTCTGTTTATCTGTGGCGGTGCGTTTGCGGGACTGGAGAAGGTCATCGAGAACCGCACCGAAGCGTCGGGCATCGGGTTTGGCGCATCGGTCAAGAGCAAGAAGCAGCGTTCGCTGACAGAGGTGTTCACCGAGATCGAACCCGAAGATCTGATCAAGTTCGGCCTGATTCCTGAGCTCGTGGGGCGCATGCCCGTGGTGACGGCTCTGGCTGAACTCAGCGAGGATGCGCTGGTGCAGATCCTGACGGAGCCCAAGAACGCGCTGGTCAAGCAATACAGCAAGCTCCTGGCCATGGAAGGTGTGGACCTCGAAATCCGTCCTGCCGCGCTTAAGGCCATTGCTCGCAAGGCCTTGGCCCGCAAGACCGGAGCCCGCGGCCTGCGCTCAATCCTGGAGCAATCGCTGATTGGCACGATGTTCGACTTGCCCAATACAAGCAACGTTGAAAAAGTGGTGGTGGACGAGTCCACCATCGAAGAAAACAAGCCGCCGCTGCTCGTTTATCGCGAAGCGGCCAAGAAGGCCTGAGAAGGCGTGAAGGAGTCTGCGATGCCCGCATGGACACGCCGGAATCCTTCACACCGTCTGAGATGACCGGAGCGGGCGCCTTGGTGTCGCCCATTGAACCATCAACCCTTGTGCCAGCGCGGCTTGCGCGTAAGGGTTGAAAATCCCCACATGTGGACCCAT
Organism: Acidovorax sp. sif0632; assembly: GCF_019218805.1. Classification (NCBI taxonomy): domain Bacteria; kingdom Pseudomonadati; phylum Pseudomonadota; class Betaproteobacteria; order Burkholderiales; family Comamonadaceae; genus Acidovorax; species Acidovorax sp. sif0632. Next base: position 403,292 of record NZ_JAHUWW010000002.1, read on the forward strand.
TTCCACAGAGCACTTTGAGGATTTCCATGTCCGGACATACCCCCCTGCCAGCCACCCCTATCGATCTACCGCTGTTGCCTTTGCGTGACGTGGTGGTGTTTCCCCACATGGTCATCCCGCTTTTTGTGGGGCGTCCCAAGAGCATCAAGGCGCTTGAGTTGGCCATGGAGGCCGACCGTCGCATCATGCTGGTGGCACAGAAAGCTGCAGCCAAGGACGAGCCTTCGGTGTCGGACATGTTCGATGTCGGCTGCGTCTCCACCATCCTGCAGATGCTCAAGTTGCCTGACGGCACCGTGAAGGTGTTGGTCGAAGGCCAGCAGCGCGCCCTGGTGACGTCCATCGAGGATGCTGAGACCCATTTCACAGCCACCGTCACGCCGGTAGAAGCTACACCCGAGGCCAACAAGCCCAGCGAGATTGAAGCGCTGCGCCGTGCTGTGATGCAGCAGTTTGATCAGTACGTCAAACTCAACAAAAAGATTCCCCCGGAGATCCTCACATCGATCTCCAGCATCGACGATCCAGGCCGTCTGGCCGACACCATCGCCGCGCACCTGCCGCTCAAGCTCGAGAACAAGCAGGTGGTGCTGGACCTGTCGGATGTGAAGGCGCGCCTTGAAAACCTGTTCGAGCAGCTTGACCGCGAGGTGGACATCCTCAACGTGGACAAGAAGATCCGTGGGCGTGTGAAGCGCCAGATGGAGAAGAACCAGCGCGACTTCTACTTGAACGAGCAGGTCAAGGCCATCCAGAAGGAGTTGGGCGAAGGCGACGAAGGCGCGGACATCGAGGAGATCGAGAAAAAGATCAAGCTCGCCAAGATGCCTGCCGAGGCGCGCAAGAAGGCTGATGCAGAACTCAAGAAGCTCAAGCTGATGTCGCCCATGTCGGCCGAGGCCACCGTAGTGCGTAACTACATTGACGTGCTCACGGCGCTGCCTTGGAGCAAAAAGACCAAGATCAAGCACGACCTGGTCAACGCTGAAGGCGTGCTCAACGAAGACCACTTTGGCCTGGACAAGGTAAAGGACCGCATCCTTGAATATCTTGCGGTGCAGCAGCGCGTGGACAAGGTGAAGGCTCCCATCCTGTGCCTGGTGGGGCCACCTGGCGTGGGCAAGACCTCGTTGGGGCAATCCATTGCCAAGGCCACGGGCCGCAAGTACGTGCGCATGGCCTTGGGTGGCATGCGCGACGAGGCTGAAATCCGTGGGCACCGCCGCACGTACATCGGCGCGCTGCCTGGCAAGGTGCTGCAGAGCCTGTCGAAGGTGGGCACGCGCAATCCGCTGTTTCTGCTGGACGAAATCGACAAGCTGGGCACGGACTTCCGAGGCGACCCGTCGAGTGCGCTGCTGGAGGTGCTGGACCCCGAGCAGAACCACACCTTTGGCGATCACTACGTCGAAGTGGACTTTGACCTGAGCGACGTGATGTTCGTCGCCACGTCGAACTCGATGAACATTCCGCCGGCCCTGCTCGACCGCATGGAAGTGATCCGCCTGTCGGGTTACACCGAGGACGAGAAGACCAGCATCGCCATGAAGTACTTGCTGCCCAAGCAGCTCAAGAACAATGGCGTGAAGGACGAAGAACTGCTGATCACCGAGCCCGCCGTGCGAGACATGGTGCGCTACTACACGCGGGAAGCCGGCGTGCGTTCGTTGGAGCGCGAGTTGTCCAAGATCTGCCGCAAGGTGGTCAAGGGTCTGCAGCTCAAGAAGCTCGAACCCCAGGTCGTTGTCACCGCCGACAACCTGCCTGACTTCCTGGGCGTGCGCAAGTACACCTACGGCCGTGCCGAGGCGCAGAACCAAGTGGGCCAGGTGGTCGGTCTGGCCTGGACCGAGGTAGGTGGCGATCTGCTGACCATTGAAGCCGCCGCCATGCCCGGAAAGGGTGTGATCACGCGCACCGGTTCTTTGGGTGATGTGATGAAGGAGTCGGTGGAGGCTGCCCGCACGGTAGTGCGCAGCCGCTCGCGCATTCTGGGCATCAAGGACGAAGCGTTTGAGAAGCGCGACATCCACATCCATGTGCCAGACGGCGCAACCCCTAAAGATGGCCCGAGTGCGGGCGCTGCGATGACGACGGCGTTTGTTTCGGCCCTCACGGGTATTCCCGTGCGCGGCGATGTTGCCATGACCGGTGAGATCACGTTGCGCGGTGAAGTTACCGCCATTGGTGGCCTCAAGGAAAAGCTGCTGGCGGCTCTGCGCGGCGGCATCAAGACGGTGCTGATCCCCGAAGAGAACGTCAAAGACCTGGCCGAGATTCCGGACAACGTGAAGAGTGGACTTGAGATCGTGCCTGTGCGCTGGATCGACAAGGTGCTGGAAGTGGCCTTGGAAACCAAGCCTGTGCCCTTGACGGATGAGGAAGTGGCGGTCGTGGCTGCGCCCTCGACGGACAAGGCCGTTGCAGCGTCGTCCGCGACAGATGGCCTGAAACACTGACGCAAATTTTTTTTGAGAACCCCAAAAAATGCGCTACAATTCATTTCATCGCAGCAAACGTTGTACAATGTGAGGCTTCGGTAAAATGCGGGAATAGCTCAGTTGGTAGAGCGCAACCTTGCCAAGGTTGAGGTCGAGAGTTCGAGACTCTTTTCCCGCTCCAATTTCCACAAAAAGGGAAGCAAATGCTTCCCTTTTTTGTCAGAGAAATGTGAATTTCTGGCGCGGTAGCAAAGCGGTTATGCCCCGGATTGCAAATCCGGTTAGTCCGGTTCGACTCCGGACCGCGCCTCCAGATACGGTCTGTGTCTTGATGTCTGAAGATCTTCTGTGATCGTCGTAATCAAGATGACTGTTGAAGGATGGATGGTGATTGGTTGATTTTTTGGTTTGCTATCGAATAGAGCCAAAAAATAGCGATATAATTTGAGGCTTGCTGATTAGCTCTGATGGAAACGTCGGGTGCAGTAGGCGAATGCGGGAATAGCTCAGTTGGTAGAGCGCAACCTTGCCAAGGTTGAGGTCGAGAGTTCGAGACTCTTTTCCCGCTCCATATTTGTAAGGGAAGCTTCGGCTTCCCTTTTTTCTTGGTGGTGCAAGGCGGGCGGCTCGGCGGGGCGTCGGCCCTGTGACCAGAGATACGACAGGGCATTGCGCGCATGCGCTGCCCGGGTTACGCTGCGGCGCAGGAGTGCGTTGGGCAGCCGGCGCCCCGATGGTGAAATTGGTAGACACTGCGGACTTAAAATCCGCCGCTTTCCTGAAAAGGGGCGTGCCGGTTCGACCCCGGCTCGGGGCACCATTCATGTGTTTTCATTTGTGCAGCAATTGCACAAAGCTAGAAAAATCAACGCTCTAGCGCTTCTCTCTTTGGTGGTACAGTGCGCCGGCTGCACAAGTTTGCACAAGCGGCGCCCCCAAATTTCCCCCACCAATCCCCCAAATGGCAACGCCCATCAAAACGGCCAAAGGCACCTGGCGAATTCAGATCGAGGTGAAGGGCCAGCGCGACAGCAATACGCTGCCCACGAAGCGCGAGGCGACAGAGTGGGCCGCCAGGCGCTCTGCCGAGTTGCTGGCCACGGCCACCGGCCGCGCTGGTGAGGTGAAGACGCTGGGCCAGGCGCTGGTGCGCTATGGCGAAGAGGTGTCGAGCGAAAAGAAGGGCTGGCAAAAAGAGTTGATACGGCTGCAGGCCTTCCCGCGCCAGCCGCTGTTCCCGGCAAAGCGCCTGCTGGCCGAGCTGACGCCCGCCGATATCGTTGCCTGGCGCGATGCCAGGCTGAAGGTGAATGCGCGCAGCTCGGTGCTGCGGGATATGGTGCTGTTGTCCCACGTGCTGGAGGTGGCCCGGCGCGATTGGCAGTGGTTGAACTCGAACCCCATGCGCGACGTGCGCAAGCCGTCAGAGCCTGACCACAGGGAGCGGATCATTTCAGGCCCCGAGGTGAGGCGCATGCTGCGCGCCTTGGGGTGGAGTAGGGGGCCCGTGCGGTCGGTGGGTCACGCCGTGGCCAACGCCTTCCTGCTGGCCCTGCAGACGGGTTGCCGCGCCGGGGAGATCTGCGGCATTCGCTGGGATGATTTGGGGGCCGGCTACTTCAAGGTGGACGGCAAAACCGGCAAACGGGATGTGCCTGCCGTGCCCTCCACCATGCGCACCATTGATCTGATGCGAGGCTTTGACAAGGATCTGGTGTTTGGGCTCAAGACGCAGAGCCTGGACGCGATGTTTCGCAAGTATCGGCAGCGGGCGGGCCTGGAAGGGTTTACCTTTCACGACAGCCGCCACACCGCTGCCACGCGCTTGGCCCAGCGCCTGCATGTGCTGGACCTGTGCAAGATGTTCGGGTGGACTAGCACCACCCGGGCGCTGGTGTACTACAACCCCAAAGCTGTAGAAATCGCGCAGCGTATACAGCATGGCGGTCCACGCTCGGCGCGCTGAGCTGCTTCTTGTCACATCTCGTATCATCGTCGTCAAACAACGACGGGGTAGGGACAAATGAGCCAATCACGATGGTTACAAGAATTTCAAAACCATCCTTTTCAGGAGGTTTGGCGCGCGCTAAAGATTGAACTGAGTGAAACGCAAGTTGACGATCCGACTGAAGCAAATGCAGTTATGGAGTTGGCTCGGTTGAAGCGCGTCATTTCCTATGTTGAAAATATCCTTCGGTCGTTAGATCCGGAACTTGTGCCAAGGTCAATCTGGGCAAATTTTCAAACCCAGGTGGCACATGCCCTAAGCAATCTCCAGACATATAACGTTGACAAAAATGTGTCAGGGCTCATCGCAGCCAATGACCATGCGGATAATCTGCTGTCTTATGTGAAACCCTGGATGGTAACTCCCATCGATGCGATTGATGCAGTTCGCGACGCCGCTGTCAATTACTCGGAAGCACTGGAGAGTCAAATAACCGATTTTATAGGGACGGCGCAATCCGCCATTGGCGAAATCGGAAGCACACGAAGCAAAGCGGCGTCGCGCTTAAAAGGTCTCGTCACGACTGCAGATAAAATAGATGAGCTCGCCAAGGAAATATTCGAAGCAAAGGGCGATCAAGAATCTTTAGAAGGTAAGCTCAGACGAGCCTTTCAGCATTCTCAAGCAATTTATAGTGAAATCATCACACTTCACACAAAAATGTTGGTTGATCAGCCCGATCAGAAATCGATTAATAGTCTGATTAGCGAAGCTGAAAAGAGAATTGTTGCAGCCGACAAGAGTGTCGCCAACACAATCAGTGAGAGTGAAGCGTTGGTTGCTGAGTTAGAAGTATTCAACCATAAGATCTTCGGTGGCGTGAACGTCCGGACGGGGGAGAAAGTTCTTGGCCTCGAGCAAGAGCTCCAGCAGCGAATAGAGCAGATTGATCATTATGAGACTGATCAGCAGAAACGGCATCAAAGTCTATTTAATAAAATCGAGGCATTGTTGCCGGGTGCGAATAGTGCGGGGTTGGCATCGGTATACCGTACAATGAAAATGAGCTTTAATAAGCCTATTCAATATTACACAGTCTATTTTTATTGTTCTTTGGTGCTACTGGGAATTGGCTCCCTTTTGCTTTGGGTGGAAAGTTTTACGCTAAACCCCTTTGTAATTCAATTTGTGGGAATCAAGCCGTGGGAGGAGTTACTTAGAGGGTTGCTTGGGAGAGCAGCATTCTTCATTCCCGTGGTGTGGTTGGCAATCTTTTCTGCCACCCGCAGAAGCCAATATGAGCGGCTGCAACAGGAATACGCGCATAAAGAAGCTTTCGCTTCGTCGTATGATAGCTATAAGAAAGAGCTGACAGAATTACATACTGACACGACTGAACTGCAAAAAGCACTTCTTGAGAAAGCAATAACGGCTGTTGCCTTTAATGCGTCCAGCACATTGGACGGTACAAGCCATGTCGAGAAGCCGCCATTTCTGAAATTCTTAGATAAAGCAGACCCCGAATTGTTGAAGAAATTGGCAGAGCTAATCGTCAATAAAAAACCGGCAAGCTAATTGCGCTGCTCCCATTCAATTACTTCGCTGAGAAGCCATTTCCCGTCACGGCCAGGGCGAGGAAAATCGCGATCACTCGCCAGACGCTTTGCCAAGGTGTTGCGGTGCACCCCCAAGCGTACGGCCAGTTGGCCACGGTCCAGGCGTGTGCCCAGCATGGTGGCCATCAGTTGCATGGCGCTGGTCATCTTGTCGATGCGTTCCAAAAGCTGCGATTCGCTCATGCTGGCACTACCTCTTTTGGCACATTGAAAAAGCCCAAACGCCCCTTGTACGGCACGAAGGGGATGGGGCTGCTGTCGTAAAGCACGAAGCCGTGGGAGCCGTCTTGCTTCCAGGGTGATGGGTGGCGCCGGCGGCAGTCGGAGACGTGCGTCCAGCCGACCAGCCCGCCGCGCGGCAGGTCTTCGTAGGCGGGCATGCTGGGCGGCCGCAGGTTCAACAGAGCCAGCTGCTCGCACACTTCGTCGTAGTAGCTGCGTGCCATGGTTTGGCCTGCGTGCACCAGCAGGCGGCCACGGAAGTTGGTGGGCCAGTCGCGGTTCTCGATGTCTTTGAAACCGTGGACGATGAGCCAGGCCCACGGCTGGCGGATGCTGAGGGCGGGGATCATGCTGGCACCTCCATGCCAAGATCGGCGGGGGTTGCGTTCACCAGTTCGCCGCCGCCCTGGCTTTGCATGTGGGCGATGACGCGCTTGGTGGCGGTTTGCAGCTCGGAGAAGGAAAGCTGGCGCAGCTGGTGGTCGTGCAGGTCGACCATGCAGGTGATGGCGTCCAGCTCGTAGTAGCGCAGCGGGGTAGGTCGCCAGTTGCCCGTTTCGTTGCCGCGATCCAGCACGGATTTGATGGCGACCAATGCGGCGTCGATGTGGCCCGACATGCCGCGCACGTAGCCCAGGCGCTCAATCTCTAGCGCGATGAGCATGGTGGTGCGCAGGGTTTGCACCTGCAGCTCGGTGGCTACGCCTTCACGCACACGGGTGGCGCAGTGGCGGACGGCGTCCATGGTCTCGCGGATCTCGGCCTCGGTGAGGCGCGCGGCGCGCACCTGGGCCTTGAACATGGTGTTCACCGGCACGGGCTGGCGGCGTTGGGGGATGCGGTAGCGGGGGATGCCCATCACGCACCTCCTTGCTTGCGGGCGGCTGCAAAATGTTTGTCGTACCGCTTCAACTGGCGCTGCATTTCAGTCTCGCACAGTTTGATGATCCGCAGCGCTGTTCGTCCACCGCCTTCATTCCCGCCATGTATCGTGCCGCCCTCAAGCAATGCTTGTACCGCCCCGAAAACGGTCAGTGTTGTGTGGGCTTTGGCAGCATTTCTTATGTGCTCTTCTTGAAGATCACGCATCAGCAGCCTCCAGCTCGGTGTAGTCCACGGTCAGCTCCATCTGCTCGGGCTGTTTGCCCGGGAAGGGCCACGGGTCGAGCAGCGATACCACCCACTTGCGACCGCTGGCGCGCACGATGGTGGCGGTGTGGTCTTTGCACTGGATCACGCCGCCTGCGGGGCCTTTGACGTTGGTCTTGAGCTTGACCGTCTGGCCCAAGGCGAAGTTGTTGGGCGTCTCGGCACTCTGCATGGCCTGGGCGATGCCAGCCATCACCTCGGCCTGGCTGGCCTTGCCGGTGCCGTCAACGGTGTCCTTGCCTTTGGCCTTGGGCTTGAGTGAGGGCTTGGCTTTGTCGGCGGGGGCGTCTGGCTGGGCCTCGGCTGCGCGTGCTGCGGCCTCCTCCTTCATCGCGTCTTGCGTGGTGGCCTTGTGGTAACTGGTGTCGATGTGGGCCGCCCATGCAACTGCGTCCAGCAGCTTGGCCTCGTCGGGTGGGCGTTGATAGCGGGGCGCCACGTCCACCGTGGCGGCCAGCATCATCAGGGTGAGCAGCTGCAGCCGCGGGCTGGCGCTGGCCGACTCGCGTGCGGCTTTCTCCAGCTCGGTGTCGGTGAAACGTTCGGGCAGATCGAAGATCATGCGCACCAGGGCTTCATCGGCCTCGCGGGCCTCGGTCAGGATGTAGTGGTAAGCGACCTCCTCGGGCAGATCAATGCTGCTGGGTGGGTCGTTCTTCAGCGTCTCTATGATCTGTGCGATGGCAGCGCCGCGCCAGCGGGTTTGATACTCGGCCTGCAACTCATCCTTGGTGGGCTGGGGGGCCTTCTTGTCGGCCTTGCCCGCTGCCCCCTTGGCTTGCAGCGCTTCGCCCGCAGCACGCACGGGTACGGCCTCAACCACGCCGCCTGTGGGGGTCTCGATCAGCACCACCTTGCTCTGGGGCACTTCCTGGCCCAGCACTTCGCGCATGGGCTCTGTGCTGCCCTTCTTGGGCTTGTCGAGCAGGATGTAGCCCTTGGGGGTTGCGCCCTCGGTGGGCATCAGCTCGCGCGCCTCGCGGCCGGTGATGATCTGGCGGCCTTTGGCCTGGGCATCGGCCTTGAGGGCGTCGTAGTGGGCCTCTTTTTTGTCGGCAAAGCAGGCGGTGTCGGTACAGACGTCTGCACCCGCCTTGTCCCACAGCTCGGGGTTGGCGCCGGTGCGCTTGGGGCACTGGGTGCAGGCGCCCACCTTGGGCAGCAGCTGGGCGTTGTCCAGGGCGAAGGGCGCCTGGGTGAGGTCCGTCATGTAGTTGCGCTGGGCCAGATCCTTGGCGCTGCGGTAGCTGAGCGGGCCGCCATCGGGGCCGCCTGTGAGCGCCTTGCGGGTGAACTCCACCTGCAGGGCTGGCGTGGGGCGCTGGGCCACCAGCAGGGCCACGCTGCGGTTGAGCGTGCCCGCCTTGAGGGCGGCGATGGCCTCGGGGCAGATTTTGAGCAGGCGCAGGCTCTCCATCACGTGGCTGCGGCTCTTGCGCAGGGCGTCGGCCACAGCTTCACGGGTCATGCTGTGGGCGTCTACCAGCAGCTGAATGCCGTGCGCTTCGTCCAGGGGGTTGAGGTCTGCGCGGTGCAGGTTCTCGATGAGCTGCATCACCACGGCGTTGCTGTTGTCTGCCGCCACGATGTGGACGGGCACCCGGCGCAGGCCTGCGATGCGGGCGGCCACAAAGCGGCGCTCGCCCGCAATGATCTCGTGCGTGGCGTGCTTGGTGGCCTCATCTTCAAACGTGTCTTGCAGGCGCTCGGCGGGCAGGCGGCGCACCAGCAGGGGCTGCAGCACCCCGTAGACCTTCATGGTGGCGGCCATTTCCAGCAGTGCTTCGTCTTCAACGATCTGCCGGTTGGTCTTGCTGCGCACCAGTTCCGATAGGGACAGGGTGCTGTCAGCGGGCGCGGCCTGGGCGGCATCGGCGCCGATCACAGTGAAGTCGGCCAGCGGCACGCTCACCTGTGCGGCGCCGCACTGTAGCCAGTAGCTGCGCCCGCCTGGTGGCTTGCCGATGACCTGCGCTTGCTGGCCTGCATAGGGATGCTTGCCGCCGCCTTTGGCTGGCTTGGCGTCGGGGTTGATGGTGACCGTGAGGCCAATGAGTGGATCTTTGGTGGCCATGGTTTATGCAGGCTGTGGGGGGCGGAAGCTGGTACGGCTGGGCAGGCGGAAGGCGTCTGTCGAGCCAGGGCGGTAGGGGTTGGTGCGCAGCTCGGGGCAGGTGTACGGGGCGCCCTTGGTGGTGCTGTTGCGCACGGGCACTTCGGCGCTGGCGATCTCCAGGCGCTCGCTATTGCGGCGGGCCTGCAGCTCGGCCTGCGATGGCACAGGGCTGATCAGCACCTTGCCGTTGCCGGAGACTTTGGCGGTGGGGATGGGCTGCATCGCTGCTGTTTTTCGTGCAGGCGTGTTCATGCGTGCGCTCCGTTCGTGGCGATATCGAACTCGGCGGCGGTGAGCGGGCCAACGGGCATGGGGTGCTGGCTGCGGTTCACTACGTCAATGGCCGCCCGCCACAGGCTCTCCGGCACACCGAAGGCGTAGCCATCGGTTTGGGTGATGTCGTGCACCAGCGACAGGGCAGGGACTGCGCAGGTGCCGTGCGTGACGGTCAGGCCCTGGCGATTGCAGTAGTTGACCAACTCCAGCGCCACGAGCTGGGCTGGGTTGAGAGCAGCGCCAGGGGTAGGCTTGGCGAGGTCGGTAGCCAGCGCAACGTTGCCGTGGGCATCGGTGCTGAGCGTGAAGGTGACTGTGGTTTTGCGGGTCATTCCAGATCCTTGCGAGTGGATGGGGTTTGGTAGGGAAGGCCGATGTGCGCGGCGTCGCAGTCGAGGCGGCGCGAGCGGAACCGGGGATTGGTGGCGTCCAGCTCGGCCACCTGGCCGCGCAGGCTGCGGGCGAGGGTGCTGGCCGCGTAGTGGCTGGCAGGGCTGGCGTTGGGGTAGGTGTGGCGGGCCACTACGTGCTGGCCCGTTTGTGCGTCGGTTAGGTGAACATCGAGCACGGGCACGCCCTTGCGGGTGGTGCCGCAGATGGCCGATGTGACCTGGCCGCGTATCCGCAGCTGCAGGGCGGTGGTCATGGTCTGCCCCGTGGCCGCTTGCGGCGTTCGCGCAGGTCCAGGTCCATGTGCGTAGCGGCCTTGATACGCACGTGGTTGCCGTCGAAGCTCCACCAGTTGCGCAGGTAGGTCAGCACGAAGAGGAGAGTGCGCATGATGGCTACGCTCCCAGTGCAACGCGGGTGATGAGGCCCGCAGCAATGCCCAGCAGCGCCAGGCACAACGCGCACAAGGCCACGCGCACCGCAACACGCAGGCCGCGCTTGTTGGTACGGCGTGGCTGCAGCCGGATCAGCTGGACTGGAGCGCTCATGGCAGCGCCCTCACACTGATGCAGCGGGCGGCTGGGAATTGCGTCATTGCATCGATGACGGCCGCGCAGGTACTGGAGAACACGCCTGCGTAGGTGTGGGTGCCTACCGTGATGCTGCAGGTGATCATGCGGCACCGCCTTCAATCCGTTCCACCTTCAGCACCGACATGCCGGTCACACGGTGCGCGGCAAGCTCCGCCTGGCTTGCATTCGGAGCCTTCACTTGGACGGTGGGCAGGGCGCCGTGGCCTGCCTTGACCTCGATCTGGTCGTGGTCGGTGCCGGGTGGCACCAAGGTTGCGCGGTAACTGCGCAGGGTCGTGTTGTGCATCGTTCCTCCAAATCGCGTATTGGTGCGACTGGAAGAATGTTAGCTACGCGCTAATAAAACGTCAATGGCGCAGCGCTAATTATCATGTGTGTGGGTTGGTGAGTGCGTGCCGTTGAGCGGTGATGCACACTTGAGCAACGTTTTCACGAACGGGGCAACGGCCCGATGGTCACGCGGGCCGTCAAGTCTGGTAGGCATTCGCCAAGGATCGGGCAGGGCAGGTTACGCGCGAGCTAGGGCTGCTTGCGCATTCCGGCGATGGTGACCGGTCAGTCCGGCACCATGAACACCCACAGCAGGTATCCTCAGTCAGCGGCCGCAAGCGGCCAGAAGCGGTCTGTGGCGACAGATGGAACCGGACGCTCAAAGTTGGACGAGATGGAGCTTGCTAAGAGCACTCTCTGGGAGCTCTGCCGCTCGAAATGCGTACTCGAAGTATTCCAGGGTCTCTGCCGCTTCAGGTGGCTCAACGCTGCCGGCGTAAAGCAAACAAATAGCCAAGCGAATTTGAAGCACTTCAGGCGATTGCTCCGCGTCTCGTCCGGCGATGCTTTGCCAAAGTGAAACGCGCAGGGCTTCTTCTTCAGTCGGTTCGACATCGCCGAGTGGGTGAGTCTCAGTGAACAGCACGCCAGTGAGTGCTGCATCGGAGAGTCTTGCCCGAACGGTTTGCAGAGCGCGAAGCATGGCCGCCCGCGCTGAAATATACGGGCTGTGAGATTCAGGATCAGGACGAGCTTGAGACGACACGGTGAAAGAAAGCCTAACGTAATTTAGAAAGCAAACCTGCGGGATAAACTGAACCTTGCAAGATATTCTGGGCCCAAAATTCCCTTGGGTCAGCAAACTAGAGCTTGCGGCGGGCCGAACTGGAGCAGCTTACTGTGCGGCTGGGGCACCAACCCATCTGTCTTGATTCAATGGCCGCTTTTGGGAGGTGATGCCCGCTGTCGCCTCGGGGCCCGCTAGTGTCCTTCGCCGTGGGGCAGAATTCGGCCACTACCGGCCGCTGGCTGATGCCGTTCAACTCGACCAGAAGAAACCGCTATGACCAAGTATCAAGTCGCAATAATTCTGCTCATATTTGCCGTTGTGCAGTTAGTCATGGCGGCAAAGATCGCCAGGCTAAGCAAGCGAAAGTCTTCAGAAAAATCTGCGCAACTCGATGTAGAAATTGACCGTCTGAATGCAATTAGCAAGCGTATTCAGGTGGCGGCTTTCAGCGCACTTCTTGTTTGGCTGGGTATTCAATACTTCGCATAGCGGCCAGGAGCTGCCGCTCGCGGAAGGAAGAAGCGGTCGCTCGGCACAGAATTGACCGGCGAGGTACGCGAGGCTTCCATCATGAACAACCGGCGGTTGTCATTGCGTCTCTTCTGCCAGCACATGGACGACACGAAAACTCCCCACATCAGACGCCACATACTGAAGTGGATCGCTCGCGCGATAAGTTAGCTCAATGACTTCGGGCCCTAGCCAACGGGCTCGAATCTCTGGCTCTTGGATGGTGTTCCCGACCAATGAACCGTGCCTACCAAACGACACAAGAACGTTCCCGGCCTTCTTGGGCAGCATTTCATATTCACGCACGACGGAAACATGGGTGGTCCACTCCACTGTTCCTGTGCATCTCTGTTCGTACACTACCAATCTCCAAGCGCCGCCCGGTGCTTCGATGTCTCGGAGACGTGAGTTCTCACAGGTTTGGAGCAAGGGCCAGGCAAGCGAGTAGAGGACTACCAGCACGCCAAGCGCAAGCAACACCAGTACCCAGGCGAATAAGACTTTGGAAACACGGCCCAGACGGCCTCCTTGTGCAATCATGATGTTCAGCTTTGATGAAAACAGCAACTCAACGGATATGGCTTGTCGCCCCTGATTTTGCTGCGTGAGAGGCCGCTCTTCAGCGCATCTGCGAAAGTCGCTTGTGGGCCCGCTAGCGTCCTTCTCCGTGAGGCAGAATCCGGCCAGAACCGGACATTCAATATGACCCCTCGTTTCTCTGTGGATTTCAACGAACTCCTTGAGAGCGATCTCGTCATGCTGTCCCAGACTGACCTCCGGAAGGAGATAGATGGCTCGCTCGTGCTGCTTGTTGATGGTCTACCCATTGAGGTCCAACAAGAAAGTTTCTATGACGACGGCACGCACGAAGTGCTGTTTGCTCGCGGAGTCGTCGAAATCAACTCAACGGGCACCTGGTCTCACGTCAAGTGGTGCTGTCGATTTGACTCTGAGGGTGTCTACGACATCGCAGGTCAATAATGCATGCTGCAGGCATTTTCGGCATGCCGTGCATCGGCTCAATTCGGCCAGAAGCGGACTTTCCACGGACGGGTACATGGCTCATTTCAAAGTCGAAAGCACACCTGAAATCTACGCCTTACTTAGGGTCTTCCGAGAAGCGAAATTCTCTATAGAACCCCACGACGATGAGATTGCGGACAGCCCGCTTGTAAATGCGATGTTCCTGCGAGTGATGGAAACAATCGTTGAGCTAAGCGTCCAAGAAGACGGTGACATTGCTAAGGAGCGGTGGGCTACGTGGCTCGCCATCGATGCGTCGCGCGATGAATGGTATGCCGCCTTGCGTCGAGCTACACGGGTTGCAAATTGGTCGGCGATGACCTCTCACGAAAAAAACCGTAGAGCGCGAGATATCCTTTGTCCTTTCACATGCTCCCCCGAACTCCTCGCCGAGTTCGTCGCCCAAGTAGATGCCAAAGTCGCTGCCTTAGCGACGTCTGCTTCGGCCCGCTATCTTCCTTCAACGTGAGGCAAAATTCGGCCAGAAGCAGTCGGTCGCGGCTGGCGAAAGCGGACTCTCAACGTTTTGGAGTTGACCGGCACGCAGCGGCATTGCGCCACCAGTTAGACCGCGTCGCGCCCAGCATCAGTTCTCCTCCACTTCGAAGTTGCGCCTACCACCCAGCGAATCAGCACGGCTAAGCCTGCGAACACGGCGGCACACGGGACGAAGTACAGCAAGAACCATATTGCAAGGTGCGCGGCCGGGACAGAATTCGATAGGGCAAGTGACGCTGCGGTCGAAGCGAGCAGGGTAGGCAACGCGTAGACGCGCGTCGCCTGCCTCGCCGAGTGGATGCAAAGCCTTAGGAAGGCAGCCAAGCCCAATGCCGCCACAAAGTAAACGAGGATCTCAGGTCCCATCGCGCGGTCTAACGTGCCGAGGTAAGCGGCGGCGTAGCCGTCCGCTTGACCGCATGGTTAGAACTGATTGTTTGCAATACCGCCCAGGCGCCACCGCATTGCTGCCGTCTAGACAAATCCGACTTTCTTCACGTCGGCGGCATAGAACACCGCTTTGACGAAAGCGTGAGGGACTTGCAGCTCAAACTCGATGGTCTGTCCATCAGGCGCGGCGTCCTTCACCCACATATGAAAGTAGTTTCCGTTTGGATCAATTTTCTGGGCATAGATGTATTGCCCCATAGCGCTTTTCTTTGCCCACAGCTTGACTAGGTCGCCCAGCTCTTCAATCGCAGCATCGAAGAAGACGACGCAATAGACCTTAGTAGCGCTCATAGTATTTCTCCTGCGTCTAACGTTTGAGGTGAGGCGGGACCGACGGTAAGCCACCAGGCCCGCGAGGCGGATGATATGCCTCACCGCCTCGCGGGCCTGGTGGCTTGCCGTTGGGCCTCGCCTCGACCGAAGGGTTAGGCCTCGCTCTGCCGGAGCTGAAAAACATTGCCTTCTGGATCCCAGCCATCGAGGTGCTTGGCGCCGCGCCAGGACCAAGCCTTTGCAGATGCCTTCAGGCCACCGCCGAGGCGAACGATCTTTGGACGCGTACTCTCGAGGTTGCCTACAAGCAGGGATAGCTTGATCGGTGTGCTCTCGCGCACTTCGGGTGGCTCTGCAATCTGGATGCGCTCGGCGAGTGCAGGCGGCGACTGGATGATCGACAGCTCGAGCCCTTCTGAGCTGAGCAGCACGAAGGTTGGCCCCTCTTCCTCGCGGGTCAGGTCAAGGACTTCCGCATAAAAGTTCGCAAGGCGCCACGCGTCTTTGGCATACACCGCAGCAGTGATTGGATGTGCGTTCAGGGGCATCGCGTGCGTGTTTTCATGTTTTTCGGGGGAGCGCCTCTGACGCTCAGGTTGCGAGACCTAACGTAATTTAGACCGCAAAACCTGCGGGATAAATTGGGCCGTGCGGGATATTCTGGACACTGTTTTCTCCTGGGGGCGGCTTGCAGCATAGGTTTGCAAGGGATGACCTGTTCAAATGTCCAAGTATAAAAACTCCATGAAACCCGGTACGCGTCAACTCGTCAAACTATAGCTCGTCAGTCGGCAGACACCGGGATTTCCAACAGAAGCGTGCTGCAAGTCAATGGCAGCTTCCGGGTGGCGCTTCTGAACGGCGGCTCAGGGCCCTAAGCGGACGTCAGCTCCGCTGTGCTGACCTCAATCACCGTATGCTCGTCGAAGTCGACAGCTACGGGGATTAGGACTTTCTCTGTCATGAAAAAAAAGGGCCAGCTCGCCGCTGGCCCTTCTCCCATTTTCTGCTTCAAGGGGCATAAGGATGACCCGAGTGAACTTCACCTGCTGTCGCGACGGCCAAACATGCGGACAGGGCCACAGCACGCAGAGGGATGCGGAAGCAAGCTTCCAGCGTAGTGTCAAACGAAACGTGGTAACGGATCATAGGAACCTCCTTCTTTGTGACGGTGATCTGCTTTTTGGTTGGCTTGGTATCGTTTAAGGGCCGCTTCGTAGCGGCTTGCGGCTTCGGAACTGGGGTCGTGCGATGTACTGCACCGGGTTTTGGTTGGTGAGCCTGCTGCGCACTATGACCTTGTCCTTGGCCGTCGGGTCCAGCCTTATGCCTCCTGAGAGCAATAGGGATTCCACTTTACCATGGGTGGCAGCGCGGGGCCGGGACCTCACCGAGCGCAAGTTCCTAGTAAGCCCGCGGAGACCGGCTTGCGCTCTATCGCAAGGGGAGTTCGACGGATCAGTCCGCGCAGGCGTTGGTCAACGCAGGCGGGGAAGCCCGCGAAAACTTTACAAGATGGCTGTGGTGATCAATCGACCGGCGGCCACGACGTATGCCCGCTCTTGGCCGAATTCTGCCCTACGGTGATGGGCGCTAGCGGGCCCAAAGGCGACCTGTCATCGGTGCTGGCGGAGTAGTCAGATCGAAATGGACTCAGTGTTCAGGTGCGCCCGGAATACGCAGCAGCACGGGGTGATGGACGTGCACTTCTAATCTGTCGGGGCTCTCAGGGTGCCGCGTGTGGACTTGGCGCTGCTCTTTCGATGTACTCGGCCATGCTGGCCTGGTTGTCGAAGTGGAAGATCTGGAATCCGCGAGCGATCAGCAGGTCGATTTGCGAATCTGCCGCGTCGGCCAGGGCTTCTGGCACATCCACCACGGCAAGACGCATGGTGTCGGGACCGTATGCTGCCGCTGCCAGGTCGCCAGCTGTGCTTTTCATGCAGGCCTCCAGCAGCTTGTTGTGCATGCTGTCAGGCGCAACGTTGTAATCCAGCGTTTGAGTGATGCGGTACACGCCGTTCTTGTACACAAAGTCGCTTTTCAACTCGTCGTGCCCTGGCACGGGAACGTTAGGCACCACCAAGTGCTCAGCCAGGTCGGTAGCCACCGTTCCCAGCACGTGCATCCTCTTGAACTGTTCACGCAGCGCTGTCTGAAGCCTCGTGCGCTTCTCGCGCTTGGGCTTGTCCTCTGTGGATTTATTAGCCACGTACTGCGACTTGATAGCCGCAATACGAGCTTGCAGCTCTGGTACCGTGGCAGCCATGAAGGAGCCCACGGCGTCTGTTTCGCAAAAACCAAACATGCCAAGCGCATCGACCTGGGCGCGCACGCCGGGCCGGTGGCCGAGAATGGTTTGAATGTTCTGGGTCCACTCAGCGAGGCGCCCGGTATCCCAGCTTGCGTCGATGGCGCGCAGCTTGTTGAGCGTGGCCATCATGATGAGGCGCGGAGGCTCGCCGTCGTGAAAGAGAACGATGCCCACGTTGATGACCTCGCCACGCATAGGATCTGGCGCGAGGCGCAAGACGACGTAGTGGTATGTCGTGTTCATGGCCTTACTCCGTTTTCAAGCGAATCAATCGCTTCAATGACCTGCGTTCGCAGAGAATTTGCCCACCAAAGGCACAGTGAATCAGCTTGCGATGGCGTCAAAAAAACCCCGATCAGAGGGGCAAGAACACTGTGACTGAGCCATTTGGCCGGGAGCCTCGATATTGTTGCACAGGCGCTGTGAAAGGCTTGCCAGTCAAAAGTAACCCCTAGCAACTCCCAGTTTCCTGTGGCCTCCCAAGTGCGGGGATCCGCATGCCTAAGTGGGTGTTGCGCAGGGTGCCGCACGGGCCAGGAGCGTGAGAAGTCCAGGGCGCGCAGGCGAAATCCTTGCGCTCCGGTGGCGCTGGTCACCTGCTGAACAAGCCAGTTGTTCCAGTGTCTGTCGTCATTGCCAAGCACCAGGTCCACCGCCAGCATGGCGGAAAAAGCACCAGGGTTCTGGCATGCCTTCATGACGTGCTGCCATTGCAGCGCGTTTGCTTGGTCGAACCGGAGCACCCCTGATTCGATGCGGGAGCCGAACACGTGTTCCAGGCCGCTAATACCCTCCATGGTGACGATGGTAGGCTGGCACGCCGGGATGCCGCAGGCGTCGCTCACCCTCGCTCCTACAAACTCAGCCACGCCCACGAGGTTGCCCGGTTTGAGCATGAATTGCTCTCCGTGCTCCGTGTAGCCCATGCCCAAATTGTCCTGGCCAGAGCGTTTTTGCAGGGGGTCCCGGGTGGTGATCAGCGGATAGATGCCTGGGAGGGGATGGGAGCTGGCAGAGAGGGTCAAGTTTGCTGTCTCACTGGATCGAAGATCATCGCGGACTCGACACTCAGACTTGGCTCCAGCGCTTTCTGCACGATGGGTGGTAGGGCCTCAGCCCGCGCGAGTTCGCTATGAAGGTAGGCGAGCGAACCTTTTTCGCTGTGGGGATTGGCCGCGTAGGTTGAAAGCACAGCAATCAGTGCCTGGCGCTTCTCGGGTGGCACTTTGGAGAGCGCATCAGCCACGAGTCCCAACGCTTCGCCGAGTATTGGTCTTGAAAAGGACGTGCCTCTAAGCAAATCTGGGTCTGTATCCATCCAGCCGCGCGGTTTTTCCAGCTTTTCCTCAAGCAACCGAGCTTGGTCGGAGCCCATTACCTTTGGTTTTCCGGTTTTGCTGCCCAGTGATGAGTTTGCTATCTGACTCAATGTTGAGTCCGTCGAAAGGCGATCAATTCTTGCGTTAATTGCTGCAAAGCTGCCGAACTCTGACTTGAGTTCGGCGAGGCGCATCCTTCTAACTTCTTCGACTGTTTTCATTGCAGACTAATTTGATAGCGCCTTGGTAAGTTTGTGTTGCAGCGCTGCGCTGTTGACAATGGTTAGCGCTGCGCTATCATTTGAGGATGCAGCTCGCAACATACTTCTCCGAAAACCGGGGGGCGCAGGCCGATCTGGCCCGGCTGCTCTGCGTTCCGCAGTCGCTCCCCAGCGCATGGGCGGCGATTGATCCTAAAAAGCGCCGCCCAGTGCCCGTGCGGTACTGCGTGGCCATTGAGCGCGCCACAGGCGGTGCGGTCTCCCGGCGAGAACTGCGCCCGGGTGACTGGCGGGACATCTGGCCCGAATTGGAATGCGCCGCGCCAATTGCGATCGCAGCGCCTGCCCAGCATGCGCAAGCCGCTGTCAATGCCGAATGCGCGGAGGTGGGCAATGCGTAGCACTGCCAGACGCCGCCTGACTATGTGCTTGCGCTGTGCCCTGTCCACGGTGCAGTGCAGCCTGCCGGACACCTTCGTGGCCTGGCGGTTCTCCAAGCGGTTTTTGGTGGGCGGACGGTCGCCGTCCCACTCAGAATTGCTTTCCGGGGCGCGGGCGCTCAGGCGTCTGATTTCGCTCTGAGGAAAGGCGCCCATGCATAGCCTTACAACACGCCGTAGTTTGCTTTTGGCTGCTCTCGCGCTGTCATTCAAGGCGCGCAGCGCGCCAAAGATCGTCTTTCTGTCCAGCGAGCTGCAGCCGCTGCGTGTGGACGCTATTGGTCGCGCGTCACTACTACAGCGAGGGTGGGCGGTTGCTGAGACGGCAGTTCTGCCACCTGGACTACCCGCACGGGCACGGGCTCTTTTGTTGTCGGATCGACAAGAGGGGTGAGCGGCCATGCGTAGCACAACAAATCTTCGCTTGGAGATGTGCCGCAATGCACGCGGCATGCCTCTGGCACAAAAAGTTAACAAGTCGGAAGTTGCTGCTGATGACTTGGTTGAGAAGTGGCTGCACTGGTGCGCTACGCGCCGGACGCTTGGGACGCAGCCCTGTGCAGATCGGTCATAAGGGTTGCACTGGCAATGTCCCCTTGTTTCTCCGCCGTGGCCGCAATGGCTGCCAAGCCATCGCCGAAGGCCGCGCGTCTTTCGGCAGGCATATGCCGTATTCCCATGATGACCAGCGCGCCGAGCGAGTTCTCGATGGCCTTGATGCGTAGTTCTGCGTTCTCCAGAGCCTGTATCAGTGTTTGGATGCGTTGTTCGTTGCCCATGGTGCGGTCTTTCGTTTTCGTTGATGGGTTGAGGTGTTTGATCGTGCCCCAGCCCATTTTCCGCCACGTGGCCGCTTGCAGCGGTGGCCGTGCTTCCCTCCTTCGTGTTCCTTCCTCCCTCTTGGGGCGCGCGGCTGGCGGGCTTTTTATTCATGGTGATTTCAGTGCATGGGCTCATGCACTGAAGTCTCTTTTTTTTGCCCAAAAAAAGCATTCCGAACGGTTCCGAATGATTCGGAAGCGTTCGGAACGCTGTGGGCGGCACAGTCATGAGGTGGTCTGCTGTGAATGATCCGTTGCTGTACGAAGATGAACTGGACGCCGCGCGTGATGCGGTGAAGCACCTGGGCGGTGCGAAGAAGGTTGGCCCGCTGATCTGGCCGGACAAGGCGCCCGAGACTGCTGCCCGCTATCTGTTGGACTGCCTCAATGGTTCGCGCGCCGAACGCCTGAGCCCGTCGCAGCTGCTGCTGTTGATGCGCCTTGCCCGTGAGGTCGGCTTTCATGGCCTGGCTGGCTATCTCCTGCGGGAGGCTGGATATGCGCCCCCGGTCCCTGTGGAGCCGCAGACTGAGGCTCAGATGCTGGCGCGTCAGATGGAGGCCATGGTGGGGCAGTTCTCTGCGTTGACCCATCGCCTGGAGCGACTGACCGGGGCAGGGCGAGACTGATGGACAACTATCAGGACGTGCTGCTGCAGATGAGGCAGTTCGGGATCGAGCTGCGTGAAAAGGATTTGCCGCTGAAGCTGGACACGCCCAAGAGCAAGACCTGTGGCAAAGACGGTAAGGACTGGTACAAGCTGCGCATCTTCCGCCGAGACCCTGACAAAGGTGGTGGTGAGTATGTGGTGGGCTCGTTCGGCACGTACCGCCATGGAGGCGCCCGCCAGCAGGTGGATGTGGAGTGGGCGCCCCTCTCCCCGCAGGAGCGTGCGCGCCGGGCTGCGGAGCTGCGGGCGCAACGCGCCAAGGCGGCGGCCGAGCGCAGGGCCGAGATCGCCAACGCGATGGCAGAGGCCATTGATGTGTGGCGCCGGGGCGTGAAGGATGGGCAGTCGCCCTATTTGGAGCGCAAAGGCGTGAAGGGAGAGTCCTGCCGGTACCTGGCCGAGCCCTTTGTGTTGCGCTGGCCGGGCGATCCTGGCGAGGATGACACGGTGGTGTTCCTGCCCACGGGCACGTTGCTGGTGCCGCTGCTGCGGTATGACTTGCCCCGCGAGGAGGCTTTGCGTGCCTTGCAGTTCATCCGCCCCGATGGGGCCAAGATTTACCAGCGGGGGATGGATAAGCCGGGGTGCTGTCTGCGCCTGGGTGACATCAACAGCGACACCACCCCGCTGCTGCTGGTGGTGGAGGGCTATGCCACGGGCTTGACGGCCCGGACGGCCGTCGACGGGCTGTACCCGGTGTTTGTTGCCCTGGACGCGGGCAATCTGGCGCATGTGGTGCCGCTGCTGCGCAAGCTGTATCCCCACACCCGCATCTTGATCCTGGCCGACGACGATTGGCAGACGCGCGACCAGGTATCTGGCGATCTGACCAACCCCGGCCGCCATGCCGCCCGGGCTGTGGCCCGCAAGGTGGAGGGCTGTGATCTGGTTTGGCCCATCTTCAAGCTGGATACGCGGGATAAGAAGGACACCGACTTCAACGATCTGCAGGCGCGTGAGGGCCTCGATGCCGTGCGCAAGCAGCTGTCTGGCGTCGTCACGATGATGGCGAGGCGCTATGGCTGAAACAACGCCAGGCAGCGGACCACAGGGCGGGGCGGTAGAGCCCGCACCGACTGCAAGCGAAGCTTTGCAGGCGCACGTTGCACCCGGCGCGCCAGCGCCGCACGATAGTTCTGTCGTTCGCGTGGACTTTGGCGTGGGCAAGGGGCAGGGCGGTGGTGCTGCGTCTACTGATGTAGGCGCTGGTCCCAGCTCGGCCCCGCCCCCCCTCCCGCAAAGTAGCGCAGCTGCGCTCATGTCGGGGGATGGGGGGGGTGACGCCGGGGAGCCTTCTGAGCCTCCAGCAGATGACGCCGTTGGCGACAAGCCGGTGCAGGGGCGCAAGAAAGAAAAGACCATCGATTGGGGCAAGTTCAATCACCTGGTCGAGCACTTCGTTCTGATCTACGGCACAGATACCGTCTGGGACGGCTCGGAGCGGCTGCAGATGAAGATCGCCAACATGGGCCACGCCCACGGCGCGGACATGGTGCGCATGTGGAAGTCGAGCGAGCGGCGGCGCACGGTGCGGCTGGATGACGTGGTGTTTGACCCCACGATGCAGTGCGACCCGGAAACGACGGTCAATCTGTATGACGGGATGGCCATGGTGCCCAAGGAGGGCAACGTGGACCCCATCCTTGATCTGGTGCGCTACCTGACCAGCCGGGCGGCCGAACACGATGCCGAGTGCGACGAGATCATGCACTGGCTGCTGTGCTGGCTGGCCTACCCGCTACAGCACCCTGGCGCCAAGCTGCGCACGGCGGTGGTGATGCACGGGGATGAGGGCGCTGGGAAGAACTTCCTGTTCGACATCATGGTGGCGATCTATGGGAAGTACGGCGCCCTGGTCGGCCAGGATGAGCTGGAAGACAAGTTCAACGACTGGCGCAGCTGCAAGATGTTTGTGGTGGGCGATGAGGTGTCCAGCCGCGCTGAGCTAGTGCACAACAAGAACCGGCTGAAGGCGCTGATCACCTCGCCCACTGTGCAGATCAACCCGAAGAACTTGGCTCGTCGGGAAGAGAAGAACCAGATGAACATCGTGTTCCTCTCGAATGAGCTGCAGCCGCTGGCCCTGGACAACTCGGACCGCCGCTATCTGGTGGTGTACACGCCCCGGGCCAAAGACCCCGACTACTACCGAAAGCTGGGCGAATGGCGGGACAGCGGGGGCGCTGAGGCGTTCTATCACTTCCTGCTGACGTACCCCCTCGATGGCTTCCATCCCTACTCGCCCGCCCCTATGACGGCGGCCAAGGAGGCGCTGATCGAGATCAACCGTAAGAGCCCTGAGCAGTTCTGGGCGGAGTGGTCGAGTGGTGAGCTGGATCTGCCGTATCAGGCCTGCGCGGTGGACCAGGCTTATTCGGCCTACCTCAAGTGGTGCCAGCGCACTGGTGACCGCTACCCGTTCAAGCGCAACCAGTTCACGCCCACGTTGACCCGATTCTCTGAGGGGCAGGGCAAGACAGCGCGCACCAAGGCTATGAACGTCACGCGCCCTGGTGAAGCCAAGAAAACCACCCGAATGCTGCTGGTCTGTGAGCCCGTCTTGCGCAAGCCCGACGCTGGGCCTGACGACGTGACCATGACAGAGACCGAATGGGCTACCAGCTCTGTGACCGACTTTGGTGTGGCCTTGCGCAAGTACATCGGCTATGGGTCTGGCTCCCCGTCCCACGATGGCAGCAATGCCGATGGAGGTGATGAATGAGCGCCTGTGGAGTTACGCGGTTACGCGAGCGCGTAACGCACAAACCCAGCACTGGCGCGGGTAGTTACGCGATTACGCGGTTACGCGCCTCCCGTATGTGCGTATGTGCGCAGGCATGCAGGCGGGCGCGTGTGTGCGTGCATGCATGTGTGTGCGTGTGCAGCGTAACCGCGTAATCGCGTAACTCGCTAGGCGTGGCGCGGGTTGTGGTGTTACGCGTGCGCATAACCGCGTAACTCGGTTTGTTCTTTTTAAGAAAGAAAAGGAAAAGGGAATGGTTGAAATCAAAGTGCAAGGGTTGAGCTTGGTTCGGGCAAGGCTCGCCTACATCGTCGCGCTGTGCGCCGCCCGCTCGGCCACCACCGCCGCGTCCGTTGCGGCGCCTCGGCCGACCCCCCCTATAGGTACTCCCGGGGCCTTTGCCCATGGGGGTAATTCGACCCCCGCGCGCCCGCTAGTCGCTGGCTTTGGGAAAAGTCCGGGGTTTGGTCCGGTTTCAGGGGAATAGTCCGATGGCTGTGCAGCTCATGAGCAAGGCGGCTTACGCGCGGCACCGTGGCTGCGACGAGAAGGCCGTGCGCAAAGCCATCGCCGAGGGGCGGATCAGCACCATCGACGGGAAGATCGACCCCGAGGTGGCGGACATCCAGTGGGCGAAGAACACCCGCGCCCGGGCCGACAGCAAGCGCACGGCGGCCGGGGCGGCGATTGATGCCGGCACCCCCTTGCTCGATGGCGAACCGGCCGCCAGCGGCTCGGATTCGGCGCCCAGCGCGCCAGCCGCTCCCGGCTATGCCGACTATCGGGCGATGCGTGAGAAGGCCGACGCCGAGATGGCTGTGCGGGCGAACCTCAAAGACGCGGGCCTGCTGGTCGAACGCGCTCAGGCGCAGCGCGGCACCTTCGACGTGGTGCGCGCCTACCGCGACTCCGTTATGGTCATCGGCCAGCGCGCTGCCCCGCGATGCATCGGACTGGCCGACTCCCGCGAGATCGAGCACGTCATCGTTGATGAAACCCGCAAGGCGCTGGAGGGCTTCGAAGCTCGCATGGCGGCGCTGTTACCTACCAAGGAAGCCCTATGACACCCATCATTCCCACGGGTCTCAGTGACGTCATCTTCCCGGATGCGCCTCTGGCTGACCGAGCCGCCGGCGCGTTCTCACAATCTCCTCCATCGTGGCCAGGAAGTGTGACCATAGCTGTTCGCGTTGCAGTGGCGGCGGGAGCTTCTCCATCGCCATCGTCATCTGCACATCGTACGTGCGAGCCATCGACTCCAGCACCTCGGTCGGCGTGTGGTGCAGAAGCTCACGCACAGCGGCCTCTAGCGCCCCGATCCGGTTCAACTGACCTATGACGTTGTCATTCAACGCGGCAATCTCGCGCCTGGCCTGCGCCAGCGTGTATTCCTCGCTCATGGATGGTCCCTCTGCAGGTGGTTGGTGGAACACCCATCGTAAGTCGGAGGAGACCAGCCACCAATGGAGGCGGCCACGAGACCTACAACGCTTCCAGATGTGGCAACTCTTGCGGAGAAATCACGAAAGTATTGCCATTGTTGTCCTGCTTGAATGCGAACCCGTACTCAAAGCGGTCGGCGCTGGGCAGCCAAAAAACAACTGGTCCCGTACGTATGTCCCCGTCCCAGCCGCTGGCCTCTGCGGATTGCTTGGCTTTAACCCATGCATCCAAAAACTCCTCGCAGCTCGGCAGTCCGCTGTCACCTTCGCCAGAAAGTGCTTCCGCATCGGCACGCGCGAGCTGCGCAGCAACATCAGCGACAGACTGGAGCAACTCCCAGCGGAAATCAATGGGTGCAATTTCATAGGTCCACATAAATCCCTCCCGTACAAAAAATGCTTGTTGAGGAGCGCAGTATCGCGCAGCGTTGGAGCGGCCTTTCCATGAGCCTCGCTGACGGTTACGAACTCGTCGTTCGCGCAGCCATGGAGGCGGCGCGCCCTGACCCCGAACTGCGCGTGGACGAGTGGGCCGAGGAGTTCATGGTGCTGCCCAAGAGCAGTCCGCAGCCTGGGCCGTTCCGCTTCGATCGCAGCCCGCCCGCCCGGCGGGTGCACCAGGTGCTTTCTCCTGGCCACCCCTGCAAACGCGTGGTGGCCAAGGTGGCGTCGCAGATGTTCAAGACGCAGACGGCCTTGAACTGGATCGGCTCCATCATCCACCGCAGGCCACGCAACATCCTGGCCCTGGAGCCCACCGACACGCTGGTGAAGCGTTTCTCGGCGCGGGTCAGCACCATGATTCGCAATGTGCAGGTGCTGCGCGAGCGGGTATCAGCCACCAAGAGCCGCGACAGCCGCAACACCGTTCAGGCCAAGGACTTTCAAGGTGATGCCACGCTGCACATCAATACGGCGGGCTCAGCCGCCAACCTGGCTGAAGTTTCAGCGCCCTTCATCTATGTGGACGAGATCGACCGCCTGGAACTGAACGTTGACGAGGAAGGCGACCCTGTGGAACTGGCAGAAGCCCGTGCTACCCAGTACGCCAACGATTGCAAGTTCTTCTACACCAGCAGCCCAAGCACCGAAGGCTTCAGCAAGATCGATGACCTGTTCGAGATGGGCACCAAGGAGGAATACCACGTCCCTTGCCCTGACTGTGGTCACCTGCATGCTTTGGTGCTGGACAACTTCCGCTATGAGCGCGACCCGGAAACAGGCTACATGGATAGGGCATGGTTCGTGTGCCCTGCGTGCTTTTTCGAGATCGATGAACACCACAAGACCACCATGCTGCCCGATATCGGCATGGGTGGAGAGGCGCGCTGGGTGGCAACATCGACGGGCGACGGTGAAACGGTCAGCTTCACCCTGTCGGCGTTCTACATGCCCATCGGGGCCATCACCTGGCTGTCGCTGGCCCGACAGTACGCCCGGGCAAAAGACCGTCGTGCACGTGGCGACCATGAGGGCATGCAGGTGTTCTACAACACCCGCCTAGGTCTTAGCTACAAGAACACCGAGTCCAACACAACTGCCAAACAGCTTCAGGATCGCGCTGAAGAGATTCCGCCCCGGGTGATCCCTGACGAAGCGCTCGTGGTCACCATGGCCACCGACACCCAAGACGCTCGACTGGAGGTGCAGATTGAGGCTTGGGGGCCAGGCATGCGGCACTGGGTGCTGGACTACATCGTTCTGTACGGTTTGCCGTCCGCTTCGCCTGACGACCCAGAAAGCGTTTGGGCACAGCTCGACAAGATCCGCGCCACGCCGTTTTTGCATGCGTCCGGGCGCGCTATCCAAATCAGTGCGGACGGCATTGACGCTGGCGGTAGCCACACGCAGGACGTGTACAACTATGGCGCGGCCCGCGCCCACCTGGGTTGCACAGTTTTAGGCGGTTCGCCACGCCCCAACCGGCCCATCATCAGTAACGCGCCTTCCAAGGTCGATATCGACTGGGGTGGCACCAAGCGTCCTGGGGGAGTAGAGCGTTGGTTGGTGGGTACGGACGTCGCCAAAGACTATCTATTCAACCGCTTCCACTTGGCCGAGGGGCCGGGAGCAATGCGCTTTCACAAACACCTACCTCCTGAGTGGTTTGCAGGCCTTGTGGTGGAGCAACCCCGCACCCGCTATGTGAAGGGGAGGGCAGTGCGTGAATGGGTCAAGCCCAACGGCGCCCGCAATGAGCCGTTGGACCTTTCCGTCTACAACCTTGCCATTGCCTACCGCCTGGGTTTGCACAAGTGGAGTGCCCTGGATTGGCAGCGGCTGCGCGCCAAGCTCATCCCTCGCAACCGGGACATGTTTGCCCCCATGCCCGAGGCCACTCCGACATCCCAGCCAAACACCGACGCAGGCGAGGTGCGGAAAGTCTCCATGGCGCCTGTTCCGACTACGCCCCTAGCGCCCCAAGCAGGACCGACCGTACAGACGTATGTACTTCAGCAGGCCAGCGCAGAGCCCAATCGCCCACAGCGCGCTCCCACCCCGACTCCCGTATTTCAACCTCAGGCGCCTGTTGGGCGCCGGATGCGATCAAAAGGACTCCGCAGATGACCAACAGAACAAACCAATACGACATAGAAGCATTGCATCTTGCAGCGCCTGGCCCCGCTTCACGAAATGATGAGCCTGCGCTGAGTGAGAGCCAGGAGCAACGCGATATCGATGATCTCTGCGAACGTTGGGTCGCGTGGAAGAACTCCCGGCGCCTCTACGCGCCGCCACCTTCTTCTGGATCGATACTGGGGCAACTCAGCGGTATGCGTTCAAGACCGCTTATTCGTGGTGGTCCCGATGCGATCTGTAGCGCGGAATTGGCGGCTTTACACCTTGCATATACGTGTCAACCAGACACCCTCGACAAGCGGGTATTTGACCTCTACTACGTGCATAGAGTGGCGCCAATCAAGTTAGCAGCTGCGGCGTTGAAAATCAGCCGTTCTCACTTCTATTTGTTGTTGTCCATGTTTCGGAGGCGAATCTATGTCTCTTCACGTGCGTTGATGGAACAAGAGTTGCAGGCGCTACAAGAGCTCAATTCAGTCCGGGTTCGTCGCAGTCTAAGTGATCACGACGATAGAGACCCTAGGTAACATCGTATGCTCTCCAGCTCGTATTCAGATCTCAAGGCTGGCGAGGTGAGGGCTGGATTATTGGCTGATAATAGGAATGCAGTGTAGATCGCGCCAAATTTGGTGCAGAAAACCTACTATATTTGGAGTGGATGTGAAACTTGCAATAGTGATTGGAATTACCGATTATCAGAATTTGGATAGGCTGCCTGCCTGTACTAATGATGCCAGGGCATTTTACAACTTCCTCAATCAAACCATATCGTTCGAAGAGATTTGCTTTGTTTCACCGTCTTCTACTGGGAGAGAAGCGAAAAAGATAATATCAGAATTTGTTGATAAATATAAATCTTCAAATATCAGTGAATTGATTTTTTATTTCTCCGGGCATGGAGCGCGATTTGAAGAGGATTTTTTCTATACGTTTGTCGATTATAAATCTGAAAAAAGAGAGGCGGGGGGGCTAAGGAATTCAGAACTAGATGGTTTAATAAAAACCCTTTCGCCGGAGATCACTGTTAAAATTGTAGATGCCTGCAACTCAGGGACGACATACATTAAAGACGAAGAGTCTGATGTTCAGAAGGTATATGAAAAATCAGCGCAAGACCATCAACTCAAGCGTCTTTATTTCATGCACTCATCTGCGGCAGATGCAAAATCATGGGCGGGGCCAGAATTCAGCCACTTTACGCTGGCGATTCTAAATTCTCTTTTAGATAAGCAGGGACCCGTTAGATATCGAGATGTAGTAGCGGATGTTGCAGATGCGATGCCATTGATTGGTGCGCCTACACCCACATTTGTTATCCAAGCGCATAACACAGAAGTGTTCGTTCAAATGGATTCGGATTTGGTTGACTACTTGGCGAGACAAATTAAGCAAGATACTCCGGATTCATCATCTTCAAAAGATCAAAATGAAACGCCTAGTGCATCGGGAGCATTGCCAAGTCACTCTCCCAAGGTGCAAACAGTCTTGCAATTGGCGGAGAAACTCGCGGAGGATATTTATTGTACTGAGATTGAGGCTAAGGATAATCTCCAAGTGTTAGGCGACTTGCTTAATAGCGGTAAATGGCCAAAAGCCTTAAGCGAACTCTTCACAATAGATGTCCGCCCGCTGGAGGTGGAAAATGTTCCTAATCGTTCGGCGATTGGACGTTGGATTCAGGAGGTGAAGGACGATGATATTTTTGCACAACCTCTCTACGAGGATGAAGCTTATTCCGTTGAGGAGTATCGTGAGATTCCTCGAAAGCCATCAACTTACGGGCTCATGCACGATTCGATGCGAATTAAGCAATTTTTCGGTGAAAAGGAATATAAGCTTGAAAAAGTAAATAAGTTTCGAAAAGTAATTGCTGGTTTTACTTACTCTGTTGTGCCAATTTTCTTGCCTCATCAAATCTGGTTGCGGCCTCGATCTGCCTCGCTGGAGACCTATGTGATCACCGTTGTTTTTCTCTATTCAAGAAGAAGTTTGAATGGCTTTTACGCCATTGAACACTTGAAGATGACGGGGTGGGATACCACCAAACAACCGGTTGCTCAAAAATTCAAGCACGTATCTGCACCTCTGAAAAAAAAAGCGCAAGTTGCTACGTTGATCAACTCCGTCATGGAGGATGTTCAACAATTCGTCATTGGAGATGTCCGAGCGCGTCTTGGAAGTTAGTCAACTAGAAAATTGTCCTATCTAAGCAAGACACTATATTGCTTGATTCCATAAGACACTTTGCCCCAAAATTGGCCCCAATTCAGGTAGGTCTCAAAACTCCGCCAGCCTGAAAATCAATAGTCCACAACGCAGTTGTGCAGCATGCCCCCGGCAGCCGAAAGGCTCCGGGGGCTTTCTTTTGGGGCTTCCAAACATGCTTGAAATTCTCCGCAGCGGCAACATGGCAGATGTGATTGCATCGGTGCGTGACGTGCCCGCTCGCATCGTGCCGTACGCCGCTTCCACGGCGCTCACGCGCACCGCGCAGCACGCGGCCAAGATCGAGCTGCCTGCCGAGATGCGCTCGGTGTTCGGCAACCCCGTGGCCTACACCCTGAACTCGCTGCGCATTGAGCCTGCGACCAAAGACACATTGAGTGCGCGGGTGATGGTCAAGACCAGTGCTGCGGGCATCGCGCCTGAGAACTTCTTGCTTCCCCAGGTCGAAGGCGGTGGGCGCAAGCACAAGCGGGCAGAGGCGGCCATGCGCTACGCCGGTGTGCTCGGTGCGAGCCAGTTCGCTATGCCCGGCAGTGGCCTCTCGCTGGACGCAAACGGCAACGTCAAGGGCGCCGAGGTCCGCACCATCCTGGCGGCGCTCAAAAATATCCGTGGTGGTGTAGGTGCTCAGGGCCAGAGGGCCGGTCGCGGTCGCAAGCTGGCAAACGACATGTTCGTCGGCAAGCCCAACGGCGGAAACCGCCCCGATGGCATCTGGCGCCGGGAAGGCAAGCGCATCCGTGCGCTGTTCATCTTCACCAATGACGCGCCCACCTATTCCAAGCGCCTGGACTTCACGGGCGTGGTCCAGCGCGTGGCTCTGCAGCGATTCCAGCCCGAGTTCCAGAAAGCAATGGCCGCCATGGTGGCGCGAGGGGGACGGGCATGAGCACGGCGCCTGCACTCAGCCCCCTGCAGCTCGCGCAGCAGCGCCTAGCGAACTACCTGGCGGCCGAGGCAAAGATCCTCGAATCGCAAGAGTACAGCGTGGGGCAGGGTGGCACTGCCCGCCGCACGCGCCGTGCCGAACTGGAACAGGTGCAGAACGGCATCCGCGAAGTACGCATTGAGATCACCACACTGACGGCCGCAGCCACAGGCCGTGGGCGCGTCTCCTACCTACGCCCGAGGTGCTGACATGCACGCATCCCTCCTCGATCGCCTTGTGAGCCGGGTGGCACCGACGTATGCCGTGAACCGCCTCAAGAGCAAGATGCAGTTCGATGTGATCGCATCGCTCGGTGGCTCTCTTGGCAGCGAAAACGCCCTTTTTGGGTCTGACGACGCCACGGGCACGCGCGACGATGGCGGCTCACGCCGTTGGCGTCCCGCACCCCGCGATGCCAAAGCCGACAGCCTCAAGCACCTTCCACTGCAGCGCGGGCAGTCGCGCGACCTGGTGCGCACCAGTCCCATCGCCTTGGGCGCCATCAACACCAATGTGGATCGCGTCGTCGGCACCGGCCTTGCTCTCAGCGCGCAGCCGCACCGGGGCATCCTGGGTTGGAGCGTTGAAGAGACCGTGGCCTGGAAGATGCACGTACAGGCCGAGTTCAGCCTCTGGGCTGACAGCCCTGAATGCGATATCGCAGGCACGCTCAACTTCTACGAACAGCAAGGGCTCCTGTTGCGCAGCACGCTGGAGAGCGGTGACACCTTCACCATCCTGCCTGACGGTGAACCCACGTCCACACAGCCCTATCGCCTCCGCATCCAATTGCTGGAGGGTGATCGCTGCGGAAATCCACAGGGAACACGCGACACCGAAGAAATCGCTGGCGGGGTACGCATGGGACAAGGCGGCGTGCCCATGGCCTTCTTCATCTACGACCACCACCCAGGTGGCGTACGTGTCGCGGGCAACCGCTGGGCAGGCCGCTGGTACGAACGCCTGGGCACGTCCGGGCGTCGGCGCATCCTGCACCACTACCGCAAGCTGCGGCCCGAGATGCCTCGCGGCGTGCCGTACCTGGCGCCCATCGTCGGCTGCATCAAGCAACTCACGCGGTACACCGAGGCCGAGATTGCAGCCGCTGTCATCAGCAGCTATTTCACCGTTTTCATCAAGAGTGATGGCGGCAACGCGGCAGCACCCATCTTCCAGGGCGGAGGCGCGCCCGGTGAAGGAGGCAACGGAGGCGACGTTTCCGAGCTGGGGCCAGCAGCCATCATCGATCTGGCGAAGGGTGAAGAAGCTCAGTTTGCAAACCCTCTGCGGCCAAACCCCAACTTCGACCCCTTTGTCCAAGCGGTGCTGCGCCAGATCGGCATGGCGCTGGGCATCCCCTACGAGCTGCTGGTAAAGAAGTTCGACGCCAGCTATTCCGCCAGCAAGGCCGCGCTGCTCGATGCAGGTATCTATTTCCGCTCGGTCCGTACCTGGCTTTCGCGCAGCTTCTGCCAGCCCGTGTATGAGACATGGCTTGCCGAAGCGGTGTCACGGGGCCGTGTCACTGCCCCAGGGTTCTTCACCGACCCCCTGCTGCGCTGGGCATACACCCGCGCACTTTGGCATGGCGACAGCATGGGCAGCATCAACCCCAAGGATGAGGTAGCTGCATACAGCGCTGCTGTTGACGCGCGGTTCATGTCTCGCGAGCGCGCCGAGTGGGAGTTGTTTGGCACCGATTGGAACGACACCTTCGACCAGAAGGAAGCCGAGGAATCGCGCCTGCGCAAAGCACAGATGCTCCCTGTGCCCAAGGCGGGCGCAGCAGCCCCACAGAACTCGCCCAAGCCATCGACAGAGCCCTTTAAAGAGGATGCCGTCGAAAACGAAGCGGTACCCGCATGACCGAGAAAACCATTTCTGCCGAACAGGTCGCGATCCTGGCCGAGCGTGTGGACACCCTGCTGCTCAACTATTCGGAACTCAAGGGCCTGCTGCTTGCCATCAGCCAGCAACAAAGCACCGTGAGCAGCCAATCCGCCGTGCTGCAAGAGCGCCTGGTGTCGTTCGAAGCGAACCAGCGCCGCCTGTTCCAGCTGTCCGACGAACACGCGCACTCGATCAAGCAGATCAGCTCAGAACTCAAGGTTCACAGCTGGACCTGGAAGCTCGTGGGCTCCGTCGCGGTGTCATCGCTGGGTTTGGTCGGCTGGGCCTACACCGAGTTGCGCAGCCTGCAAGGCCAGGACAACCGGCATGAAAACCGGCTTTCCATTCTTGAATTCATTGTCGGCGGCCGCGCATCACCGGCCCCGAAGTCCAAGGAGGGCACTACCCCATGACTCTGCTCGATCTCATCACAGGCGCCTGGGCCATTGAACCCGACAAGCTGCGCGAGATCCAGGCGATCTACGCCACGCACCTGCGCGGCGAAAAGATCGACATCGCTGCCATCGAAGCCCGCCTTGGTCGCCCATTGTCGAGTGAGCAGCAGGCCTACACCGTAGAACCAGGAGGCGTGGCTGTGCTCCGCATGTCTGGCGTGATCGCCCCCAAGGCAAACCTGTTCATGCAGGTAAGCGGGGGGCTCAGCACTCAGATGGCCACCAAGCAGCTCGAAAGTGCCATCGTCGATGCCCGTGTGCGCTCCACCATCCTGGCGCTGGATACCCCGGGCGGCAGTGTTATTGGCACGCCTGAAATGGCCGCTGCCGTGCACGAGTTGGCGAAGACAAAACCCATCGTCACGCACAGCGATGGCGCTCTTGCCAGCGCGGGCTATTGGATCGGCAGCGCGGCCAACGCCGTGTACGTCAGCGGCCCGACGGTGCAGGCCGGCAGCATTGGCGTGGTCATCGACCGCACTTTCAATCCGAACAGCGCGCTGCGCGAGGAAAGCATCGTCGCTGGCCGATACAAGCGCCTGGTCAAGTCCAACGAACCACTGAGCGACGAAGCCCGCGCCATCGTCCAGGCCGACGTGGACTACGTCTATTCACTGTTCGTGGACGCTGTCGCGCAATACCGCGACACCACGGCACAACAAGTTCTGGACCGCATGGCCGATGGCCGTGTGTTCAGGGGCCAGCAGGCCATCGATGCGGGGTTGGTGGACGGTGTCTCCACCCTCGACGCACTGGTGGAAAGCATGGCCACCGACCCCGCCAAGTACACAAACCGCCGCAAGGCGGTTTTTGCTGTGGCGGCCCTCCCGTCCCCAAGCGCCGGTGCTGCGCCCAAAGACACAACCACAACCCGTGAAAAGGAACCCGTCATGGCTGACCCTGACAACAAAACCCCCATCACGCGTGCGTCTTTCGAGCAGGACCACGCGCCACTCTTCGCCCAGCTTCGCGGCGAATTCCTCGCCCTGGGCGCAACGCAAGAGCGTGAGCGCATCCAGGCGGTGCTGGCCCTGGACGCCCATGGCGAAAAGGAGCTGATCAACACCCTGGCCTTCGACGGCAAGACCTCTGCGGGTGATGCCGCCCTTGCCGTGCTCAAGGCCCAGGCCGCACGCACCTCAGCAGCTGCTGCCCAGCACCAGCAGGATGCTCCGCCCGCTGCACCCGGCAGCGCCTCCGCCGCGCCCACGAATCAGGGCGAAGACACGGACCGCAGCCTCGGCAAGCGCGCTGCTGCTGCCTTTAACGAACTCCGGGGCCGCTAAGGCGCCGGTTCCATCCACAACCATTTGAAAGGCCAAGAACATGACGTTCCTTGCAACCTACAAGAGCCAGGGGTATGTACCTCGCGGCCTCATCGCTGGCAACGCAGCATTGCTGATCAGTGAATCCATCTCACTGTTGGCGGGCAACCATGCACGCGGCACCTTGCTGGGCCGTGTGACGCTGGGCGATGCCACCTCGGCCGCGAAGGCTGGTGGCAACACCGGTAACGGTGTGCTGACCCTCGATGCGACTCCCCGCCTCGACGGCGCACAGGCTGGTGTCTACGCCGTCACCTGCACCACTGCTGCAGCCAACGGCGGCACCTTCACCGTAGTCGCGCCAGATGGCTACTCGCTCGGCACCGTATCCGTGGGCGCCACGTTTGCCAACCAGATCAAGTTCAGCATCGCCGATGGCAGCACGGACTTCATCGTGGGCGACAGCTTCAACATCACCGTCGCGGCGGGATTGGGCGGCTTTGTGAAAAGTCTCTCCACCGCCAATGATGGCTCGCAGGTGCCCGAAGCCATCCTGGCCGAAGACACCGACGCCACCCTGGAACCGGCACCCACCATCGCCTACACGCGCGGTGACTTCATCGCCGATGACGTCATCTTCGGCGCAGCCCACACCGTGGACTCCACGCGTGCAGTGCTCCGCGACAAGGGCATCTTCCTCATCGGTCAAGTGCCGGTCTGAGGCCCATCCACAACCCCAACACATAGGAGCCTTACACCATGCCCGATATCTTCAGCACCGACAGCCTGGTGGCCGTCGTCGAAGAGCTGCGCGTGCCCAACCTGGGCCTCGCAAACCGCTACTTCATCAACGTCCAGCAAGACGAATCCGAAGAAATCCACTTCGATCTCGAAAACAAGCCGCGCCGTATGGCTCCGTTCGTGAGTCCCCTGGTGGCTGGTCAGTTGGTCGCAAGCCGTGGCTTCCAGACCGATACGTTCAAGCCTGCGTACATCAAGGACAAGCGCGCATTCCACCCAG
The DNA here is from genome assembly GCF_019218805.1 of Acidovorax sp. sif0632. Classification (NCBI taxonomy): domain Bacteria; kingdom Pseudomonadati; phylum Pseudomonadota; class Betaproteobacteria; order Burkholderiales; family Comamonadaceae; genus Acidovorax; species Acidovorax sp. sif0632. The sequence continues at coordinate 438,192 of NZ_JAHUWW010000002.1, forward strand.
GCCGCGCCTTGAAGCGCGCCATGGGCGAGAAGATCGGCGGTGGAGAACTGTCCGCCGAGCAGCGCATGGAGCTGCTGGTGGCGCAGGATCTGCAAGACCAGATCGAAGGCGTAGAGCGTCGTCTCGAATGGATGGCGGCTCAGGCGCTCTATGCAGGCAAGGTTACCGTCCAGGCGCCTCAGTATCCCAAGGTGGTTGTGGACTTTGGGCGCCATGCTGACCTCACCGTTAACCTGCAGAATGCAGAGCGCTGGGGCGAGACAGGCGTCAAGCCGCTTGACAGCCTGCAGGACTGGTCGGATGCCATGGTCAAGCGGACTGGTGTTGGCATTAGCGATGTGGCGATGACCATCGACGCCTGGAAGGTGTTCCGCGCCGATCCTGACGTGAAAGAGCGCCTTGACCGCTATCGCGGCAACAGCACCGTCCAGCAAGACGCCCACAACCGCGAAGGCCTGGTGTTCCAGGGCGTCGTGGATGGCTTCAATATCTTCACCTACAGCGGGTGGGGCATTGAACCTGGCGACGAAGAAGCGCAACAGCAGACTCTGCTGCCGCCTTTTACGGTGATCTGCACCGCTGCGCCTGACCTGGTCGAGGGCACTCGTCACTTTGGTGCCATCCTTGATCATGATGCCCTGCAGGCAATGGCGTACTTCCCCAAGAGCTGGTTGGAGCAAGACCCCAGCATGCGCTACTTGTTGATGCAGTCGGCGCCCTTGCTGGTGCCATACCGCGTCAACGCCACGATGCGCATCAAGGTGCGCTGATTGGCCATGCTGGATCTCGAAGAAGACATGGCCGACGTGTTCTACGGCCCCGACTTCGCCACCACCTTCACGCGCCAGCGGCCATCGGTCGCTGACGTGGATGTGGTGCTGATCTTCGGGGTGGTCGATAAAGAGGCCCTGGATGGCCGCGCCATGGCCGCCACACGCAAGGTGCAGATGCCTGTCAAGCAGGATGTCCGCGCCGATGACGTGCTGATGGCCAAGGAGGCTATCCCGGCCCTCAGCATCGCCGTAGGCGCCCGGTTTCGCGTGCTGGACAACCCCCAGCGCGTGAATGACGGCATGGAGATGGAGGCGCTGCTGGGCAGCGTGTCGCCATGAGCACGCTCAAGCCAGACACGTTGCCACAGGGCGCCCCCTTCGCCATCGGCGCGACCATCTTTGCAGCGCTGAAGGTTGCCCAGGCACTGGAAGGTGCCAAGGTGTTGGACAACCCAAAGCGCAACAGCGACCTGCAAGACGGCGCCCGCATCGTCTTTTTCGAAGACCAGGCCGACAAGCTCATTGGACAGCCGGGCCAGTCGCAGAAACGCACCTATGTGTTTTCGCTGGGCGCCATCAACCGCACCGAGAAGGACCGGGAAGGCGCACATGCTGACTACCGCGCCGCCAAGCGCGTCATCCGCAGCTGCATGCCAGAGATCGTCAAGCTGGTGCAGATCGAAGGCCGTGGCGTTGTCGAAGGCGATGTGGTCTACCGCCTTGAAAACATCGACGTGGGGGGCGGCCTCGTGGTTGGCCTGTTCACGCTCGACTACCGCGATCCGGGCTGACAAGCCTGTTTCGATTTACCCAACCAATAGCCCGCCACCGAGCGGGCGTTTTTGTTTCTACTGAAAGGAGGCGGTTATGACCGCACGTGCAGTTCTGGCTGGTGGCCTGGTGACCTTGTCCGTCTGGAATACGGTGACGCAGGCGTGGGGCCCTTGGGGCGATGCCCTGGATGCCGACAAGTTCGCCATCAAGCCCAACTCTGAGAAGAAGTCCAGCTCCTCGAAATCGCATTTGAACTACGGTCAGTCGCGGGCCGCTGTCGTCATCCCCAAACCCACTGAATTGTCCATTGCGATCTCTGCCGCCAGTGCCGCAACGTTGGCAATGCAGTTCCAGGGCATCGTTGAGTCACTGACGCAGAGCGCGGGAACGCTGACGGAGCATGAAGTGACTGTGACAGAGCTGGGGGACTGGCTGCCCGTTGGCAAGCGAAACTTGGTCGAAGACGGCTTCCAGGTTTTCCAGGCTGATGGCACCACGCCACTTGTTGTCGGCACGTTCCAAGTGAACTGGGCGCGAGGCGAAATCCGTGTGAAAAGCGGAGTCGCAGTGGGCAACAAGATCAAGCTCACCAGTGCCTACAACGCCGTCGACGGCAAGAAGATTCTCGGCGGCCGGTTGCCTCAGATCCGCTGCCGGGCGCGGTTCGACGGCGCCAACCTTGTGGACGGTGCGCCGGTGGAGGCGGACGTACACGAGGCCGTTCTGGGCGCTGGGACCGAGTTCGACTTTCTGTCCGACAACTTCACCGCCACCGAGCTGTCCGGCGAAATTGTGGTTCCAGCCGACAAGACGGAAGGCTACGAAGTCCGCTGGCCAACCCTCACATCCTGATCAAGGCCGCCGTACAGACGTCTGTACGGCGCCCATCAGCACCAGAACGGGCCATCCCACCACCACGGTGGCGATGGCCCCGCCACCCAGCGCCATCAGGCGCTCCGAATCCACCAGCAGGCCCAACAGGGCCAGCGGAATGCCCGCGCCCGCCAGGGCAATGCACCACACCAAACCCTTCATCTGATCCTCCAAAATGGCCGATCCCAAGATCAAATACGACATCGAAGCCGCCGTCAAGGGTGAGGCCGATGCCGAGGCGCTCGCCAAGACGCTGCGCGGTGTGGGTGACGTTTTAGAGGGCGACCTTAAAGACGGGGCGCTGCAGGCCGCGCAGGCGCTTGAGGCGCTCGCTTCCAAGCAACGGGCGGTCGAGAACTTCCAAGCCCTGAAGCGTGAGTCTGTCGACCTTGGGACTGCACTGCAGAAGGCAACCGAGCAGGTTGACCGCTTGGGCGCCGAATTGCCCCAGGCAACGGCCCAAACCCAAGCCCTGGCCGTTGCTGAGCGTGCAGCCCAAACGGCACTGGAACAGGCTCGCACGGCTCTGCAGAGCAAACGCGATGCGCTCAAGGCTGTGCGCGAGGAAACACAGGGCTCAGCGCGCCGGACCGACGAATACAAAGCCACGGTGGCGGGCCTCAAAGATGGCATCAAGGCCGCAGTGGCAGAGGTCAAGTCCCAACAGACCGCACTGCGCAGCACGGCCCAGGCCACCACCCAAGCCCAAAACGCCGAAGCCGCGCTGCGCAAGGAATATGACCTGGCTATCGGTTCCTCGGTGCGCTTGAGCACCGAGTTGGGCAACAAGCGCCGCGCGCTCACCGAGACGCGCGAGATCATGCAGGCAGTTGGCATCAGCACGGCCAACCTCGCGCAGGCCGAGGCAGGTCTGCGCAGTGCGGTCGCTCAGGTGCGGCAGGAAGTGGCCGCCTTGGCCCCCGCCTACCAACAGGCCGCCTCCGCCTCCACCCAGTCCACACAGGTGCAAGCGCAAAACCAGCGCACCTTGCGCGAGGGCATGACCTCCATCAGCACCCAGCTGCAGCGCATTCAGCAGATCGCTACTGTGGCGCTGGGCGGCAGCTATGCCGGGGGCCTTGCCAAGAGCGTGGCAGACACCGCCGACGAGTTCCGCAACCTCGAAGCCCGCGTGAAGCTGGCAACGGGCGAAGGCCCGCTGTTCCAGGCAGCTTTTGATGGGGTGACACAAGTTGCCCTGCGCACGAACACCGCGCTCAATGAAACCGGCACGCTGTTCGCGCGCCTGGCGAAGGCAGGGACAGAGGCCGGCCAGTCTGCCCAACTCGCGCAAGACAACGCCCTGCGCCTCACTGAAACCATCAATCAGGCCATCCAGCTATCGGGCGGCTCGGCCGACTCATCCAGGGCCGCGATCACGCAGCTCATCCAGGGCTTGCAGTCGGGTGTGCTGCGCGGTGAAGAGTTCAACTCCGTGATGGAGCAGGCGCCGCGCCTTGCACAAGCCATGGCCAACGGCCTGGGTGTGACGACTGGCGAGCTGCGCAACCTGGCCGGGCAGGGCGCCCTCACTGCCGAAGTGGTGATGAAAGCGCTGCGCGGCCAGGCCGACGTTGTGGCAAACGAGTTCTCCAAGCTGCCGCCCACAGTGGGCCGTGCTCTGCAGAACCTCACCACGCAGTGGACGCTTTATGTCGGCCAGGCGGACAACGGCTTGGTGAGCAGCGCAAACGCTGCCAAGGTGATCAACGCGCTGGCAAGCAACCTTGACACCCTGGTGACCACCCTCAGTGCTGCAGGCAAGCTGTGGGCGGCCATCAAGATCGCGGGCCTGGCTGCTGACTTTGGCGCCTGGGCGCTCAAGACCCTATCGGCCACGGCTGCTGTCGAAAAGAACACCCTCGCAGTGGCTGCGAACACCACGGCGCAGGTGGGCAATGCCGCTGCCCACGCTGCCAACACCGCCGCGCAAACCGCCAACATCGCCGCCACCACGGCGTCCACAGCCGCGCGCACCGCCAATGCCGCGTCGTGGGCGTCGATTGCCACCTTCACGGGCCAGGCCACCAAGGCCACCACAGCGGCCACGGCGGCGGCTGTGGCGAACACGGCAGCAACGGGTGCCAAGACCGCAGCATTCGGCCTTCTGGGGGGCGCGGTGCGTGGCGTCACCGGCTTGCTGGGCGGCCCGGTGGGTTTGATCGCCACGGTTGTGCTGTTCAACGGCGAGATCCGGAAGGGGATCACTTCCGTAGTCGAATGGGGTTTGGGCTTCACAGAGGCCGGGCAGACCATCAAGAGGTACGAAGCCCAACAGCGCGCAGCCACCGAGGCGGTCGTTCGTGATACAGAGGCACGCAAGGCTCAGGCGGCGGCCTTGCAGTTGCAGAACGACAAGATGGCCGACGCTCGCAACCGGGCCTTCGACCTGACCAAGGAGAGCGTGGGCCTCCTCGCAGAGTTCGACAAGCTGCGCACCTCGGGCGACTCTGTCGCTGATGCGGTCGGCAAGATCGGCAAGGATTTTGACTTGTCGAACTCCCCAGGCATCCGCACCGCCTCTGCCGTGCTCGACAAGCTGCTGGCAGACGGCAAGCTGACGGCCAGTGAGTTTCAGGCCGCGTGGGCAAAGGCGCTCGATGGGCAAGACCTTGCCAAGTTCGAAGTGCTCGCCCGCACTGCCTTTACTGCTGCTGCGCAAGACGCGAAGAAGCTGCAGGACCAGCTGCAGCAGGCCATCACCAACGGCGCATCCGAAACGGTGCTCAACGACCTGCGCGATCGCCTCAAGTCAACCCTTGAGGCTGCGGGCCGCGAGTCTGAGCGCGTGTCCCAGATGATGGACAACGTCCTGCGTGAAGCGGTCAAACGCACGGGGCTGGAGTTCGACCAGCTGCAGGGCAAGATCGGTACTGCATCGCGCAGCGCGTTGAATGATCTCGATGTCGTCATCGGTGGCCTTGACCGTTTGAAGGCGCAAGGTGTAGATGCCGGGCGTGTGCTGGCCGCCAGCTTCACCCAGGCCATCAACACGGCAGACAGCCAGAAGGCCCTGGACGAACTCCGCGCCCGTATCGAACAGGTGCGCAGGGCGCTGGGTGACAAGGTGGCCGATGGCCTGCTGGATCAAGCCAGGCAGAAGGCCGAGGAGTTGAAAGCCGCACTTGATCAGGCCACGCCTGGCATCAACAGCGTTGCTGAGGCCATGAAGCGACTGGGACTGGAGTCTTCGGCCAGCCTGCAGCGCACAGCCACCGAAGCTCGGGGGGCGTACGCCGTGATCGCCCAGGCTGGCGCCCAAGAGGGTGAGTCCTATCTTGCCTGGCAGCGCCGCAAGGAGCTGGCGGCCCTCGCCATGATTCAGCGCATGGTGGAGGCCAATCGCGGCATTGTTGACGCCAACATCGCGGCGCAGGCTGCTGCGGCGGGCCTCAAGGTCGAAGTGGATCAGAGCGGTCGCACCATCGTGCGCTCCATGCGCGATGCCGAAGAGGCCACACACCGCGTAGGCCGTGCAGCCGGTGGCGCGGCTGGGGGGTATAGAGACATGGCCGGGGCAGCGGCTGCCGCTGCGGCCAACGCCAAAGCTCTCGAAAAAATCTACGACAAACACCGCCTTGTTCCCGGTGGCGACAAAGACAAATACACGGTGGGCGATGGCTCCGACCTGATCGGCAAGTCCCGCGACATCCGCTATGCCGGGGTGAACGACACGGACATCAATCAACAGATCGCCGCCCGCTATGGCGAGGAGGCCGTGGGTAACGACCTGGCCATGAAAGCGTGGCAGTTGCGCCTGCAGCTCCAAGCCTATCAGAAGAACTACGGGAACATGCGCAGCAAGCAGAGCCTGCTGGAGCAACGCAACATCGCCGCCGAGCTGGACCGCATTGAGCGGGAGCTGCAAGCCGCTTTGGAAAAAGAAGGTAAGTCGGATGGTGCCAAGCCCCGCTCCGGTCGGGGCCGCTCGGCCTCTGGTCGCGCAGGTGGCGATGCTGAAGACGATCAGCAAGACAGCCGCAGCGGTCGCTCCAGCGGCAGCGGTGTCTCGCAGCAAAGCAATGGCGTGCCAGTGCACCTGCATTTCAACGGGCAAGACCTGGGGGTTGTGAACACCGACCCATCAGGCCGCGCTGCCTTGGAAAAGTTCATGACGGCCCTTGCCGATGGCAAGAGCGTGTCCGGTCGATAGGCAGACAACACCATGGCAATCACCCTCACCAAAGGCGCTACCACCCTGGAGCTGCCGGAAGACCTTCTGTGGGTCAACGAGTTTCGCTGGTCCCCTGTAGCGCAAGCAACAGAACGCAGCCTCACGGGCGCACTGCTCATCGATGTGGGCTCGCGCGTTGGCGGCAGGCCCATCACCCTTGTTGGCAAGGAGAACTTCGCGTGGATCTTGCGCTCCGGGCTCGAAACCCTGTACGCCTGGGCTGCGCTGCCCGGGCAGCAATTCACCCTCACCCACAACGGCGTGGCGCGCACCGTCATTTTTGACCACGGCACTGCAGAAGAAAGCAACGCCATCAAGCAAGTCGAGCCCGTGATCGGTTACAGCGATCCCGAGCCAGAAGACTACTACTGCAGCCTTGAGCTGAACTTTCTGGAGATCTAACCCATGCCACTACTTGCTGGCGATATCCGCCTGGCGCGCAGCGCAAACATGGCCGACGTGCCCGAAGGCGGCGGGCCACCCTCGGCGCAGCTGCTCACATCGGGCAGGTCGAACGAAATCTTCCCGGACCTGTCCGAAGAGACCCGCACTGTGGGCCGTGTCGAGATCTATCAAATCTTCGGTATCTTGCGCAACACCGACCGCGCAGCGCTGATGGGCTCCAACGTGATCCTGGCGCAGCCGCCCGCAGATCCGAATGTGAGCGTGACGCTGCTCTCGCTCAAAGACCCGTTCGCCACGCGCGCCGATATCGCCCGGCGCATCGAGGCGGGCATGTCGCCCGGTACAGAGTGGTCGGGCTACTTGTTGGAAAACCACTTTGTCACCATGCGCAGCGTCACGCTGCTGCAGCGCCCCGGCATGAAGCCGCCCGTCATTGGCCGCACCTATGTGCTGGTGTACCAGGAAGGCCTGGCCGGCGAGCGCCGCCAGCGCGTCAAGATCAAGTCCACGGCCACAGAGACGCGCATCTTCACCGAGATCGTAGGCAATACGCTCATCGACTTTGAGGGCCAGGTCACCACCTGCGAGCTGTTCGACGGGCTGCTGTACGACTTCCCAGGCTCGCCGCCCTCGCGCACCTATGCGCGCCAGTCCACCAAGTCCGCGTTGCGTGAGACCGTCTACAGCGACACAGGCATGTTCTACGGCGCTGGCCGCCTGACCGTTGAAACACAGATCACAGACAGCTGGATCAACGTTGACAGCATCACAACGCAGATCGTGCCGAATAGCCGCACCGAGTCCGCCACGGTGGACCAGCGCCCCAGCGCGCGCCAGGTCATCACACTGGCTACGGTGCCCCGCAAGGTCGAAGTCGGCATTACCCCCCACACCAAGCGCGTCAAGATTGGCGAGGAGAACGTGGGCCGGATCTATGTGGACCAGCTCCGCCCGCTGCCCGAGCCCAGCACGCTGTTCATTGACTACTGGTCGATGGGGACCAAGTACACGATCACCGACGATGGCACTGGCCGCTTGGTTGGCGCTGGCGGCGGCGCGGTGAGCTACCTCACCGGCGCCTTGAACTACACCCTCAGTTTCCTGCCCGACATCGGCAGCGACATCACGATCACTCACGGCACGCGCCTGGCGTACACAGACCGCAGTGCTCAAGGCGCTCAAGTTCGCGCGCCTGAGTTCGCTTTCATGATCGATAGCGAGGGAGAGTTTGACCGGATCATCCCGGGCGCCCTGAGTGTGACGTATCCCAGCGGCGGTGTGCTGCGCACGGTCACCGACAACGGCACGGGCGCCCTGACCGGTGCCGCGACGGGCGTGGTTGACTACCCAAGCCGCAGCGTCTTGCTGCGCCCCACATTCATGCCCGATCCGGGGGCCGAGTTGCAGATCGAATGCCAGGTGGATGCGCTGGTCACCGAGAACCTAGCCCCTGGCGCCCCCGACGCGGGCGGCTTCATCACCCTGGCGCTGGCCCAGCAGCCTGCGGCTGGAACGCTGGCGTTGTCATGGATCACCGCCCGCAACACCAGCGCCACGGCCGGGGCCAAGCTGACAACCACCACGGCCACCAAGAAGACGGATGTGACCTACACCATCCGCAGCGTGCCCGAATACTACGAGCCCGCGTCTTCGGGCGGCGGCGTCAACTGGCCGCGTTCCAGCTAAGGACTGACTGACATGGCAATCAAATACGTTCAACGCCCCTTCACGATCAAAGTCACGAACGGGAGCAGCGCGACCGACAGCGAAGAAACCGGCACCACAAACGACGGCCGCATCGTTGCGGCCCGAACTGTCACCGACGATGGCGCGGGCAACCTTGCCAACGGCCTGGGCACCGTCAACTACGTGGGCAAAACCGTTGTGCTTAAAGTGGTCTCGTTTGACCGCAGCACCACGGCCTACAAGAGCGACTACGACGACGCCGTCGAGTTCGAGCGCACCGTCACGGACGGCGAGGGCAGCAGCAACAGCAACGCCCGCAAAGGCGGCGAATACGGCACGGCATCGGTCGGCGAAGAGGTGCTTGCCGCATCGACCGTCATTGCACGCTACCGCGTGGGCGCCAGCGCCCCGGCCACACGCACCCAGGCGCTGGAGATGCCGCCCATGGCCATCGACCTGGCGCCTTACACCACGGACTCCATCGTGCCCGGCTCGGTGCAGTTCCGCTGGATGGGCCAGATTTACAGCGACTTCGAGGGCGTGGTGTACCGCGACCGCACCGATGTTTCTGCAGGCATTGCCAGCGGCCGGCTGGACTATGCGGCCGGGGTCGCAACAATGACGGGCTGGGTGGTGGGCGGCACCGGCCCCACCGACTTCCAGCTCCTGAGCCTGTGGACGCAAAAGGGCCAGTGGAGCACCGCCTCGCTGTTCTTCAGCACCGATATGGCGCCGCTGCGCCCAGGCCCTGGTGGCTTCGTGCTGTCGGTTGTGGATCTGCGCGGCGACACCTTGACCGCCAATGTGGACAACCAGGGTGCAATTACGGGCGCGCACATGCGCGGCAAGGTGGAGTTCTCCCGCGGTGGCGTGGAGCTGCAGTTTGGTGACTTCGTGCTGGATGCGGACCTGACTGCGGCCGACAAGACCGAGTGGTGGTACAGCGCGGCCGACGTGGGCGCGGTGCAAGCTGGCCGGATCTGGCGGCCGTGGCCGGTGGACCCCACAACGCTGCGCTACTCGGCAGTGAGCTTTATTTACTTGCCCGTCGATATCACGTTGATGGGCTTGGACCCTGCAGCGCTGCCCGCCGATGGTCGTGTGGCATACGCACGCCCGGGCGACCTGTGTGTGATCGGTGTGCTGCATGGTGGCGTGACGTTCGTGCCTACCGTGGGCCATGTGTACGACCTGGGCGCAGAGCGCCTGTCGTTCGCGCAGGTCATTGATGCAGTCACCCAGGCCGAGATCTACACGGGCTACACCGCTGACCTTGACGGGGGCACCGTCACTTTCAATGACCTGACCGGCTACCCGGCCGGGGGAGTGAAGGTGCTCGGCCGCACGGAGGTGTATCGCCAGATCGCCGAAGTGCGTATAGACGGCAAGGTGCGGCTTACTCAGCCTGTGGGCTATGGCTTCCCGGTTGGGGCGGTGTTCTCGACTGCGCTGCGCTTTGGAGACCGCTTCGCTCGGGTGAGCCGGGTCTACGACCAAGCGAGCTGGAACGGCACAACCTGGTATGACGGGGTGGACCCCAGCAAGGGAGAAGCGGTCGGCACGTTCGCCAGCGGGCAGCACCCCATTGTGGTCACCAACCGGGGGGCGATCACCGAGCGCTGGGCGCTGCGCTTTCGGTCGGACGGCCAGGTGTTTGACCTGATCGGCCAGCGCTTTGGGCAGATCGCCAGCGGCAATATCAACGCGGACTTCTCGCCAATGAACCTTGCTGCGGGTGCGCCCTACATGACCGTTCCATCCTCTGGCTGGGGTTCCGGCTGGGTGAGCGGCAACGTGCTCTTCATCGACACCATCGGCGCAGAGGCCGCGATTGACTGCGTGCGCTGCACACAGCCGGGCTCGCCAGTCGGCATTGACGACAGCGCGTGGCTTGTGCAACGCGGCGACGTGGCGCGCGACCCCGGCAGCAGCTTTGACTGATTCACCGACCAATTGATTCCAAAAGGACCACACCATGGCATTCACCTACCCCGTCAAATGGGTCACCAACACCATGCGCGGCGCGCCGCAGATCAGCGGCACCGCAGGGACGTTTATTGCTGCGCTGGATGCGTTTTTAAACACAGGCTGGGGGTCGGCCAACGCCATCAGCGTTTCGGTAAGCGGCGGCGTGGGTACGGCAGAGTTTCCCGAAGGCGTGTTCTTTGAAGACCACGCCGTGGTGCTGTTTGGTGGTGCCACCACGCCTGCAGCGCTCAATGGCGAGGCGCGTGTGCTTTCGCACACCAACAAGAGCATCACGTTCGAGACCGACGCGCCCGATGGTGTGGCTACCACGGGCACGACAATCACCTGCCGCTATGCGCCTGTGGGCAACTGGAGCAAGCCCTTTGTCGGCACGAACAAAGCAGCTTTCAAATCCTCAGATGTGCAGGGGAGCGGCCACTACCTGCGCATTGATGACAGCGGCACGATGACTGCGCGGGTGGTCGGCTACGAAACCATGACCGACGTGGACACAGGCGCAGGCCCTTTTCCGACTGCGGCGATGCTATCGGGCGGTGGCTATGTACACAAATCTACCTTGGCAAGCGCCGCTGCAGTGCGCTACGCAATGGCCGCTGACTCGCGTGCAGTCCTTTGGGGGGTAGAGGCAGGGTCACATAATTCCACGGTCAACCGTATCAGCAATGTGCGTGGGTTCGGCGACCCATTGCCAATGGCACCTTCGGGGGATGTCTGGAGCACGTTTTTGTCAGCGAACGGCTCTGCGAACAATTCAGCTTTAAATACTGGCGCTTTGTCCGGAGGGGCTACGTCGTCTACGGGCGGCTTGTGCTGTTCGCCCCGTGCATTTGCGGCTGTCGGGGCAGCGCAGCTGATGACTGTCGTGCCCTTTACAGGGGGGGCTACGGCAGTGTCGGGCGCGGATGGCTTTGGTGGTGTCGCCCCTTCTGCCGTCGATGGCCAGATCAAGCTTGCGAGGGTGTTCTTGAAAGAGCAATCCGCCGGATCGCCTCCACGGTGCACCGTCCCAGGAGTCCTGTACGTGCCGCAATCAGGGGTTGCTGCTTTTTTTGCCCCTGGTGACACCCTCGTTGGTTCTGGTGATTGGGCCGCGCGTCGCCTGCTGGCCGTGGGCACAGGCGATAGTGCCGTGGTCCCCGTGACGGGAATCGCGTTTGTCGACCTTACCGGGCCATGGCGCTGATGGCTCAGCTCACCACACCATCGAGCTTGCAGCCGCTGCCCGGCTATGTACAGGGCAGCGCCTCTGAGCGGTTCTCGATAGCCGCCTCGGTGCCCGCGTTGTGGCGCTTGCGCGATGACTTGCGGCAACGCAACCCAACCAGTGGCGTGATCACTGATCGGGTCATGTTCAAAGCCACCCCCAGTTCGCCCGAGTCGCCGTTCGCCATGGGCCGCGTGTGGCTGCTGCGCCTGGCCGATGGCTACAAGGCGTGGGAGGGCTGGAGCAACCAGGCGGGCTACTACACAGCAACCGGGCTGGAGCTGGGCGTGGACTACATCGCTGTGGGCATAGACCCGCTGCGCAACCACAAGGCCACGGGCGCAGGCCCTGTGCGTGCCGTGGAGGCTGTATGACGATCAGCATTGCACACAGAGCAGCTCGCAATCAGGCGAGCATTGATCTTGCAGACGCTGGCGCAGGTCCGTCCGTCATCAAGCTGTACACCGAGGCGGGGGGCACGATGCTGGGTGTGAGGACACTTGCGAAGCCTTGCGGGACTATCACTGTCGAGGGGCGTATCCAGCTATTGCCATCGCTCACAAACGACCTTGTGCAAGTTACCGGCACGCCCACTTGGGGGGAGTGGTGCGACGGCAGCGGCGTAGCGATCTGGGGCGCGGATGTGACCAACGAAGCGGGGCCGGGACCCATCAAGTTGCAGGGCACCGAGACCATGATCATCTATGAGGGCGGCGTTGTGGCGCTCTCGGCGCAGGCGTTGCTGGGGTAGCGATGTGGACATTGACGCAAAACTTGTCTTCACGGCCCCTGCTGACGGCTCTGGGCGGCTTGTCTTCGGCGACAGCGGAACGGTTGTTGTCCCGGATGCTGTCTTCAGCATTGACGGCGACTTGCCCGGCCTGGGCATGCTCACGATGCACGCCGGATCTCTGCTCAGCATCGACGTTGAGTTGCCCGGTCTCGACGGCACCATCGGGCTTGCATGGGATGCCAATGTCAGCCGGGGCATGCGTGCCGAGGTGCAAGTCTGCTGGCAAGAGGCGCGGCCCGTTGCTGCAGGTCTTGCCACAGCCTGGCAGGGCGGCCAGCCGGTGCGTGCCGCTGTCGCTGCCACTTGGCAGCAGGGCCAGCGCATTGCCGCAGCAGTCGATACCCGGTGGCAAGAGAGCGAGCGCCTGCGCGCTGCCGTTGCTGCCGCTTGGCAAGAGGGCATCCGGGTGCGCAACGCAGTGGTCTCCGGCTGGCAAGAGAGCCACCGCATGCGCGCAGCAGTCGCTGCAGCCTGGCAGCAAGGCACCCCACGCCGTGGCGCTGCGCTGTCGCGCTGGGAGGAGACCGAGCGCCTGCGTGCTGGCCTGGTCTCGCACTGGCAGCACGGCGCGCCTGTGCGCCATGCGGTGCTTGGCCGCTGGGGCGATGGCCTGCACATCCGTCAGGTGCTGCGCACCCACTGGCAAGAGGGGCGGCGCCCGCCTGCAGGTGTCTCCACAGTGCCGCCCATCGACCCGCCTGGCGAGCCCTGCTACGACCCCGCAACGGTGGGGCGGCTTGTGTTTACAGACCTCGCCCTGGGCGACGGTCGGCTTGTATTCGTGTGCCAGCGGCCTGGGCAGGGGCCGCCGCCTGCAACCGTCGTTGTGCCGATTCAGAGGGTGTACATGACCATCAATAACTTGAGCATCACACGGGCCGATGGCGAGCCCATCCCTACTCAGACCTTCGGCATGTCGCTGGACGTGGACTCGTGGACTTGGCAATGGAGCGCCACGCTTCACGGTAGTGCGCTGCCACTCATCACCCCCGGCCCTGGTGGGGAGCCTGTGCAAGTGATCGCCACAATCAACGGGGTGCCCTACCGTCTGCTGGCAGAAAGCTACAGCCGTGAGCGGCGCTTTGGCAAAACGAGCATCAACGTAAAGGGGCGTGGAGTCACCGCGCTGCTGGACGCGCCTTACTCCCCGGCGTTGAACCACGGAAACAGCTTGGCGCGCACGGCCCACCAGCTCATGGGCGAGGTGCTCACGCTCAACGGTGTGCCCTTTGGCTGGGATGTTGACTGGCGCATGACGGATTGGCTGGTGCCAGGCGGGGCGTGGACATTCCTGGGCTCATTCATGGCCGCTCTTGTGGATATAGCGGGTGCTGCAGGCGGGTACATCCAGCCGCACAACACAGCCCAGACGGTGGTTGCGTTGCCGCGCTACCCCGCAGCGCCGTGGGACTGGAGCGGCCTGACACCCGCCTTTGAACTGCCCAGCTCAGCGGTGAGCGTTGAGGGCATCGAGTGGTTGCGCCGCCCGGTATATGACCGGGTTTTTGTGACGGGCGTGTCTGATGGCATCGAGGGCCGTGTGAAGCGCGCTGGCACAGCCGGGACGCTTGTTGCGCCTGGTGTCACGCACCCGCTGATCACAGACATGGAAGCGGCCCGGCAGCGCGGCATTGCAGAGCTGGGCAACACCGGTGTGCAGGCCCACATCAGCCTGCGCCTGCCGGTGCTGGAGACCACCGGCATCATCAAGCCGGGCGCTTTGGTGCGCTACGTGGACGGTTCCACTACGCACCTGGGCTTTGTGCGGGCCACCTCCCTGGAGTGGTCTTCACCCACGCTGCGCCAGGTGCTTTCTGTGGAGACCCACCCGGAGTAGAGACCATGAAGAACCCCATTGCGCTTTTTAAAGAGATCTTTCCCGATGCCCCGCTGCTGGTCGGCGATGTGATCGCCACCGAGGGCGGCATAGCGACCGTCGAACTGCAAGGCGGCGGCATCGCGCAGGTGCGCGGCGATGCCACCCCAGGCCAGCGCGTGTTTGTGCGCGACGGCGTGATCGAGAGCACCGCTCCCGTGCTCCCCGTCGTGGAGATCGAGATCTAGCAACACCTCAGCCCAGATCCACCCGAGCCCGCCCGTGGCAACACAGGCGGGCTTTTTGTTGTCCGTTGATTCCTGAAAGGAGTTCCCCATGCACCTCATCACCGTCGAGGCGCTGCGCGCTATCGGCGCATCACCCGCCCGCGCGCAGCGATGGCTGGAGCCCTTGCGGGCCACGTGCCAAGCGTACGACATCAGCACGCCCAAACGCATCTGCGTGTTCCTGGCCCAGATCGGCCATGAGTCGGAGGGCCTGCTGTACACCACCGAGATCTGGGGACCAACGGACGCGCAGCGGCGGTACGAAGGCCGCGCCGACTTGGGCAACGTGAACCCGGGCGACGGCCTTCGGTACCGGGGGCATGGCCTGATCCAGATCACCGGCCGCAGCAATCATGCGCAGATGCGCGACCGCTTGCGCGAGCGCCTGGGTACTCATGTGCCGGACTTCGAGGACTCCCCCGAGCTGCTCGCCCACGAGCCATGGGCAGCGCTGTGCGCGGGGGACTACTGGGATTCCCGCAGCATCAACCCGCTGGCCGATGCCGACGACTTCAAGGCCGTCACGCGCAAGGTCAATGGCGGCCTGAATGGGTACGAAGACCGCTTGCGGCGGTGGCGCGCTGTGCGCAAGGAGATGGGCCTGTGATTACCGTCACCTTCCTGATCGACCCCTTGCTCAAGCCCCTGGGCAACAGCAACGAATGGGAGCTGGTGGACAACTTCACGGTGCGCATCGAGGAAGACGGCAAGCCCGCCGAAATCGTCACGGTGCCCCGTGGGTTCACCACCGACCTGGCCAGCGTTCCCCGCTTGCCCGGCGCGTACCTGTTGTTTGCCAACCGTGCCCGGCGCAGCGCCATCTTGCACGACTACCTGTATTCACAGCACCGGCCGCGCAAGTGGGCCGATGCCGTGTTTAACGCCGCAATGAAAAACGAGGTGTCCTTTCTGCCGCGCTTCTTTATGTGGCTCGGCGTACGCATCGGCGGCGGTGCGTACTACGAAGACGTCACTTCACAACCTCTCGTCAACCCTGAAGGAAACGCACCATGAAGCACTCCACCACCCTCGCCTTGGCCTTGGCCGCTGCAGTCATGCTGTCCGGCTGTTCCAGCTTCAAGCTGGGGGCCTTCTGCTACGCGCCGGCCGTCGGTGGGCAGTGCACCGCGGCTGCTGTGCCAGTTGTCGATGCGCAGACGGCGAAGACGGAATAACGCGCCTATGATCACCGCCACCTGCCCGTGTTTTCTATTTCACTCTTGGCCTAATCGGGGCGGGTGGCGGAACAGTTAATGTAGATGTGATGGCATTTCACGATCCACAAAAGTGGCGTAGGCGTGCAATCATGCTGAAAGCAGTGGGACCACGGCGATTCTTCTATACGCTGGCACCGCTGGTGCTGGCATTTGCAGTTGTTTGGGGGTGCGGTGCTAGCGATGCATCCATCCGATGGAGTGAGATGGCCATGTAAATTCTCGGAGTGCTTACGGTGGTGCGCGGCCTGAACGATACGCGCCGAGAGTTCGGGTTGCCTGCGGTCCACTCTGATATAGCAAGCTGGTTAACCCGGTTTATGAAAGCCGAACCGCACGTGATCAACGTTGTCGGCATCACGGCGAGCGCTTTTTTGATGCGTGGGCGAATGTCCTCTGTGATGCCGCCGTTACCGGAGCACGCGACGTTGGAACTACGAATCGTCCGACTAGAGCGCGGTCTAGAGGTGGTATTGAGCGAAGCAGAGCGGATGAATCAAGCTCGCGACAAAGAGATTAGCCAATTGGAAGCTCAAGTAAAGGAAGAGCGTAACTTTCGTGCCAGTGCCATCGAAAGAGTTGAGAGGCAACTTCAGCAGGTGAGCACAGGGGGCGTATGGATATCGCTTATTGGCACCGTATGGTTACCGGTAGGAGTCGTTCTTGGCTCGATCGCACCGGAAGTGAACGGCTGGTTTGGCAAGGGCTAGGGCCGCTCAAACTAAGCCCGCGCGAGGCCGCCGCGATGCAGTCGGCAGGCTGGGGCAGGCGCACCGCCGCGCCCAGGTCGGGGCAGCGGCACCTCGTAGTGCCCCGTTCTATGGATGCTGGCAGCACTTTCTCGAACACCCAGCGGTTGAAGCGCTCGGCGGCGGGCAACTTGCTGCCGACGATCAGTCGCAGCATGTCAGGCTCGCTGATGATTCGGGTGTCCTGGGTGCCGTCTAGGGTTTGAAGGGGGGATTTTTTTAGTTACCCCCTTGCAGTAGCCATAAATCTACAGAACATTTCGAAGTCTTTTCAACGATCTGCATTCCAATAATCAAAACTAATGAGAAGACTCTTCGGAGCCGCATCAAAAGGAGAGGAAAACTTCTGGACGCGATCATTTCGGACGACTACAGGAACGCCATTTATTAGCTGCCATTGATTTGCTGCAATTTGCTCTTTCAATTTTTTTAGTATTGCAGATGATATTTTTTGCTCAAGAATGCCATTCATCACTCTTTCGCCAATAAATTTCACTATCCAATCAATCCCAAAACTCACAGCATTATATACGGTGACGCCTATTAGCCAAAAATCCAGATCGTCAATAGCAACAAGTGTACCGCGCAAGGTCACGCCTCCTGCGTTGTCAGTTTTTGGATAGAAGCCGAGCCGCATGTTTGGAGGCTCGCCTGGTCCCAATACGGCAAAACCCCCGCCAATAGGAATCCTGGCAAAGCAGAGGTCCTGATTAATTACGACCCTGGCCACCATACTGATAGTCTGATCCACAAACAAACCGCCGCCTGCAGTATCGATGCTGGTTTGAGCCTCGCCAAAAGAGACCTCGACATCAGCGGTAAAGCCAATATGCCCATTGTCGGATACGCTGATATTAATGTTTTGTGCGGCCCGATCTATTCGGGTTATTGCCGAGGCGGTATTCTGCGATAAATAAACGCCAACAACCCCAGATCCGCCACGCCGCCGATTGCCAAAATCCAGATTAGGGTCTTTATTATCAGGAGTTGGTGTGCTTAAACCGCCTTTGCCAACGCCATCTGAACGCCCATCACGATGGGACGGATCAAAATCAGGCGCTGGCTTCAACCCTAAATCAGGTGTGTTACACAAGCAAGGTTTGTTTGCCTCATTCATCTTTGCATCGGAAATAATGCCTAGCGATCGGCCTTTATTAATCGCGTGCAAATTGACTTTGGATCCAAAGCTAAATGCTGGGAAAATTTCTTCGAGGTTGTATTCATATCTTTTTCCCAGAATTTCCGATATTGATTTCGGAACTATCGAATACGCAATAACGCCCTCTAGTCGCGCGAGTTCAATATCTGTTTCATTTTTATCTGTGCGTTCAATTGTTGTTAAATTGAGCTGGTAAATCGGGTCTGTGAGGATGATTTTTTCGCCAATGCATTCTATCGAAATGGCGATATTGGAAAGGTTGTAATTGATTCGAGAAAGTGCAATTTTTTTGTCTGTCGCGCGGAATATCTCAATCTCAATGGTGGCGGTTGCATTAAAGAAGACGCATACCTCGCTGCCCTTGAAAGGATGGGCTCCAATTGAAGTCTGTGCTCTGTCTTCGGTGAGGTTGTTCCATGTGAAATTAATGAGAGATATTGCAAATTTCCCTGTGGGTTCGATTATAAATTCCCCAATCAATTGGTTCGCACGCTCATAGATGACATTTGAAACTACCCAGCCAAGAGCCTCATTGTCGATGTAAGCAGCAAAGCGATCTTCGGCAAGGGCTTGCAATTCACGATGAATTGTTTGCATTAGTAATTCCTCGGTTGGGTTGATGGCAGGTCCTGCTGTCCGAATACCATGCGAGCACGGCCCTGACGCGAGCAGAAATTCATCGTCATGCCAACTCTCTTTCTAGTCAAGCTCCGTCTTAAGTACCAGTGTCCAACTGAGCATTCTTGAATCGCACGAGACCCGGGGCAGCATCGGGCCCCATCGCCCGTCGTGCTCACGCAGGCTCCACCGACACAGGGCCGCGCCCTTGATACACCACCCGGTGCGGGCTGCTGGCCGTGGATGTCACGGTCCACACCTCCCCCTGGGCGCTTACGTGGTACAGCACAGCGGCGAGGGGCAGCGGCACATAGTCGGCCTCTTGCGGCAAGGTCTTGGGGCGATGCAGTCGGGATAGGCGCACCGGGTTGCTGGCGAGACTCCGGGCCATCAGATTGAGGTTGGCCTGGTCGATCTCGCATGGCTGGTCCATCACGGCCACCTCCTCCCGCGTGCCGTCCAGGCGCACAGCCTCGGGGTTCTCCCTGCGGGCTTGCTCTTCAGTCATCTTCACCCTGGACACCGCCGTGCGCCCGCCCCACTTGTACCGCCACGAGTAGCGAACCTCGATTTTCATGATGGACTCCAGACACTGGGAAAGCATACAGTGTTTCTAAAAATCGGTGTACAGTGCTGCCATGTGCAACCGCTACATACCGCCAGCAATGGCTGAGATGGAACGCGAGTGGGCCATCGGCAGCCGCAACCCTGTTCGTTGGTGGGACACAACGCTGGTTCCACGCGAGCAAGGCCCTTTCATTCGCCGGGCTAAGGACGATGCTGGCTACAGCCGCGAGCTGGTGGTGGGGCAGTGGGGTCTGATTCCCTGGTTTGCCAAAGAACCCAAGCTCAAATACCCGACCAACAATGCGCGCTCCGAGGAACAGGCAGACAAGGCCAGCTACAAGCACCCTTGGGCGCGCGGCCAGCGTTGCATCATTCCTGCTGCAGACTTTGACGAACCTAATTGGGAGAGCGGCAAAAACGTGTGGTGGCGCTTCCGCCGCGCCGATGGCCGTCCCTGGGGACTTGCGGGCTTGTGGAACACGTGGACGGACAAGGCCACGGGCGAGGTGCACGAGAGCTATACGATGTTGACCATCAACGCTGATTCACACCCGTTGATGTCGCGCATGCACAAGCCTGACCCTAAGCTGGCCGCTGACAAGCAGGACAAGCGCAGCGTGATCCCGTTGGAACCGAGTGATTACGACCAGTGGTTAGAGGGCACTCAAGTGGATGCAGCTGCACTGCTGCGTGTGCCAGCGGCAGACTTGTTTGATGCAGGGCCTGCCTAGCGGGTCTCCGATCTCGGTATGGACCGTTTGGAGCCGTGAGAAAATCCGGGTATCGTGGCGCTGCAAGGTAGCGCTTTAAGAAAAAGGTCCCCCCAATTTCCCCCCGGAATCGGTGCCAAAGCCAATAGGCATGCGGCAATCCGACCCCGGCTCGGGGCACCACTACGATTCAATCATGTCAAGTTACAACGCTCCCTTCGAAATCCACGTCCACGGACAAGTCCAGCTGCGCGCTGATGTGAGCTTTGACCAACTCCAAGAGGCGCTCAAACCCCTGTGGAAGTACGCCGGAGCCCGCTCGCTGGCTGATGGCGCAGCCAGCGCCTACGAAGAAGAGCCCGGCATCAAATACGACGCGCAGGAACACTTGCTGCAGATGTGCTGGACGGTGCGGGGGGATGAAGACTTTCGCCAAGTTCTGGACGAAATGTGCATGAGCCTCAATGAGCTTGCCGAGCAAGGTGCTGCCATCGAAGTCACGTTCTACGACGCAGATTTCGACGAGGACGAGGAAGAGCAGGGTGCGGAGTCGCGCGACGATTTCGTCATGCTATTCGTCGGCCCCACGCCCGCCGCCATCATGCAGGTGCAGCGTGATTTGCTGGTGCAGGACGTTGTCAACATGATGGAGCGCCACTTTGATGGTGCCGAACTGGGTGGCGTGGTGGCCGAGATCGACAAGCTGTTCAGCCAGCGCTTTGATGCACTGGTGAACTCGCTGGAGATTGGAAAACCGCCGCGTGGCCCTGGTGGGGGCGGCTCCGGCAGTGGTCATGGTGGCGGTGGCGGTCGCCGTCCGCGCCACCTGCACTGATTCTTTCATGCAACCCCACACTGGTGTCCCCGTGTGGGGTTGCCTTGCATGTGCTGGTGGCGAAAGTTGATCGACAGGCTGTGGCAATGACTTGTGCCCGTGTGCGCTGGATTCAAGGCGGTCCTGCGCAGTTCTGTGATCTCTTCGAGCTGTCGTGCTTTACATGACCTCCGATCTACAGTATCTGCGTTCCTATCCGGTGTCTTTGCAGGACCAGGCGCGTGATCTGCTTGCTCAGGGGCGGCTGGGGGTCATGTTGCAGCGCAAGTATCCCCAGGCCCATGCGGTGCGCAGCGACAAGGCGCTGTATGACTACGCGCAGGAACTCAAGGCGCGGTACCTGCGCAATGCGGGCACGGTCAACAAGGTCCTTTTCGACAACAAGATCCACGTGGTGCGCCATGCCTTGGGGTTGCACACGGCGGTCTCGCGTGTGCAGGGCAACCGGCTGGCGGCCAAGCATGAGATCCGCATTGCGTCGATGTTCAAACAGGCACCCGACGAGTTTCTGCGCATGATTGTGGTCCACGAGCTGGCCCACCTGCGTGAGAAGGACCACGGCAAGGCTTTTTACCAACTGTGTACCCACATGGAGCCGCAGTACCACCAATACGAGTTCGACCTGCGCCTGTACCTCACCCATGTGGAGCATGCGGGTGAACGGCTGTGGAGCGCTGCTGCTGAAACTAGTTCTGGGTAGAAGAAAAGTTGAACGCCACTTTGTTGATGGCACTTTGCAATTTGCGCTTGCTGGCAAAGCGCCAGGCCCTAACACAGCGGTTGGTCAAGGCACAGACACCGTTTCACAGCAGTCTGCTGGCAAACCCAGCCAGCGCTCTGCAGCCGCCTGAAGCATGGCCACCGGCCCGGTGGTCAACAGGCGGGTGCGTGGTGCATCCGTGGCCACGGCACCATCGGGCGCGGCCTTTAGCCCCGCAGTCTCCAGCAAGCGCCGCGTCTGGCGGGCGACGGGCTCACCCGTCTCGATGAACTGCACGCCCGGCCCGATCAGTGCGCGCAGCTCGTGCGCCACAAAGATGTAGTGCGTGCAGCCCAGAACCAGCGTGTCCATCTGCCCCGGGGCGGTGCCAAAACTGCCCATGGCTTGGACATAACGCGCGCACAGCGCCCCGGTCTCCGTGGCATGGACGGGGCTGCCTTGGTCGGCCACTGGCAGCGCCACGCTGCGCTCGATGGCATGGGCCAGGCCGTCACAGGGTTGCACCACAAAATGCGCCTGATCAGCCAGCGAGGCCAAGAGCTTGCCGAACTTCGCACTGGTCAGCGTGCCCCGGGTGCCGATCACGCCCACGTGGCCTGTCTTTGTCACCGCGAGGGCGGGCTTGATGGCGGGCTCCAGGCCCACGAGGGGTAATTCTGGGTGGCTGCTGCGCACTTCGTGGATGGCCGCTGCTGTGGCGGTATTGCAGGCTACCACCAGCGCCTTGATGTGGTGCTGCTCGCGCAGGTACTCGGTGATGGCGTGGGTGCGGGCGGCCACAAAGGCATCGCCGCGCTCGCCATAGGGGGCGTTGGCGCTGTCTGCCAGGTACACGAAACGTTCGTGGGGCATGGCGGCCAGCAGGGCGCGCAGTACGCTCAGCCCACCGACGCCACTGTCAAAAACACCGATGGGAGAAGAGGCCTGCGGCATCGAGGAACCAAGCTCTGGCATTTGGAGGAAAGCGTGGATTGTAGGAAAGACGCAGCCTTCGTGCCGGATTGGGCGAGCCCCAAGAAAAAACCGCCCGAAGGCGGTTGGGAGAGCGATTGCCCTGGTACCAGCGTCGAGTCTGCCGCCAGGGCGACGCCGAGCGGGGCCTCAGGCCGCAGCGACCCCGATGCCCTTGAATTCGCCCGAGGCAATGCGCTTTTGCCATTCGGCCGGGCCGGTGATGTGGGCGCTGGTGCCGCCGGCATCCACGGCCACGGTCACGGGCATGTCCACCACGTCAAATTCGTAGATGGCTTCCATGCCCAGGTCTTCAAAACCCACAACCTTGGCGGCCTTGATGGCCTTGGAGACCAAGTAGGCGGCGCCGCCCACGGCCATCAGGTAGGCGCTTTGGTGCTTCTTGATGGCCTCGATGGCGACCGGGCCGCGCTCGGCCTTGCCCACCATGGCGATCAGGCCGGTCTGGGCCAGCATCATCTCAGTGAAGCCGTCCATGCGCGTGGCGGTGGTGGGGCCGGCAGGGCCCACGGCCTCGCCCTTCACGGGGTCCACCGGGCCCACGTAGTAGATGACGCGGTTGGTGAAGTCCACAGGCAGCTTCTCGCCCTTGGCCAGCATGTCCTGGATACGCTTGTGTGCGGCATCGCGGCCCGTCAGCATCTTGCCGTTGAGCAGCAGCGTGTCGCCGGGCTTCCAGCTGGCCACTTCTTCCTTGGTCAGCGTGTCGAGGTTGACCTTCTTGCTCTTGTTGTAGTCGGGCGCCCAGTTCACGTTGGGCCACAGGTCCAGGCTCGGGGGCGTGAGGTACACCGGGCCCGAGCCGTCCATCACGAAGTGCGCGTGGCGCGTGGCTGCGCAGTTGGGGATCATCGCAATCGGCTTGCTGGCCGCGTGCGTGGGGTACATCTTGATCTTGACGTCCAGCACCGTGGTCAGGCCGCCCAGGCCTTGTGCGCCAATGCCCAGGGCGTTGACCTTTTCAAACAGCTCCAGGCGCAGCTCCTCGACCTTGTCGAGCGCGGGGCCGCCGGTCTTGGCGGCTTCGGCCTTTGCCTGCAGTTCATACATGTCCAGGTCGTCCATCAGGCTTTCCTTGGCCATGAGCACGGCCTTTTCGGCCGTACCGCCAATGCCGATGCCCAGCATGCCAGGCGGGCACCAGCCAGCGCCCATGGTGGGTACGGTCTTGAGCACCCAGTCCACCACGTTGTCGCCGGGGTTGAGCATGTACATCTTGGACTTGTTCTCCGAGCCGCCGCCCTTGGCTGCCACGGTGATGTCCACGGTGTTGCCGGGCACGATCTCGGTGAAGATCACCGCGGGCGTGTTGTCCTTGGTGTTCTTGCGGGCGAACTGCGGGTCGGCCACGACCGAGGCGCGCAGTGTGTTGTCGGGGTGGTTGTAGCCCCGGCGCACGCCTTCGTTGATGGCGTCGTCCAGGCTGCGGGCCTTGCCATCGATGCCAGCATCGAAGCCATCCCAGCGCACGTCCATGCCCACTTTCAGGAACACGTTGACGATGCCGGTGTCCTGGCAGATGGGGCGCTGGCCGGTGGCACTCATCTTGCTGTTGGTCAGGATCTGGGCTATCGCGTCCTTGGCTGCCGGGCTCTGCTCGCGCTCGTAGGCACGGGCCAAGTGGGCGATGTAGTCGGTGGGGTGGTAGTAGCTGATGTACTGCAGCGCGGCAGCAATGGACTCGACGAGGTCGTCGTATTGGATTGTGGTGGTCATCGTGGTTCTGTCGTGAGGCGGGAACGAACGCATGCCGGGGCACGCAGCCCGCAATTATCCCACCCCCCTGCTGACACGGCGCTGGCGCGGCCTTGGCGCAGACTACCTGTGGACAACGCGGCTATCGCAGTCTGGCCCGCCTCTCAAAGCTCAGCAGCCCCAACGGCAGACTGGCTGGAGGCCACGGCTTGCTTTTACGCTTCGGCACCGTCGCCGGAGTCCGGATCCAGCTCCGGGTCGTCCGCCGGGTCATCGGCCGGATACTGGTCGGCTCCCGCCCGCACATCGCCGTTTTCATCGGCGTCGTCGGTGTCCATCGATTCCAGATGGTCGGGCAGGATGTCGCGCGACTCCAACTGCAGTTCGGGCTCCACGCTCGCGCGTTCGCCGGTTCCGTAGCGGTCGGTGTCGTTGTCGGGGTCGGTGCCATACAGCCCGGTGCTGTCGCTGCCCGAGTCGGACGCGTCGCTGGGGCCCAGGCTGTCGTTGCCCTTGGCGCTGTGAAGGGGAGAAAGGTTGTCGGCATCGATGCCAAGCAGGCTGCTTTTGGCCATGGTGGTCTCCGTGGATTCGCGGCGAGGAAAGTTGCTGCACCGCCATGGTGTGCCCGCTGGCGCCCGTGCGGTGTAAGAACAAGCCGACGATTGAGCGCGAGAAGGTGTGGGGCCTTGTCAAGACCTCACAGCGGGCCGGAGCGAAGCCCCCACCGGCAGTGATGACGGCACCGCTTTTCTGCGCTCTGCAGCGGGGCTTGCCACACACTGACGAGCGCATGCTTGCGCACCAGCAGTGCAGTGTATTAAATGAGAATGGTTATTTTTTGCATTATTCTGCCGGGCGCGGCCCCGTTGCCAGGTCGCACCTGTTGTTTCACTTGGAGAACCGCTGTCCATGACCACCCGCACCGAACGCGACACCTTTGGCCCCATCGAAGTCCCGGCCGACAAACTCTGGGGCGCGCAGACGCAGCGCTCGCTGCAGAACTTCGACATCTCTGGCGAGCAGCAGCCGCGCGAGATCATCAAGGCGCTGGCCCAGGTCAAGCGCGCCTCGGCCGTGGTCAACCAGGCGCTGGGCCTGCAGGACGCGCAGAAGACCGAGGCCATCGTGGCCGCTGCTGACGAGGTGATTGCTGGCAAACATCCCGGTGAGTTTCCGCTGGTGGTCTGGCAGACGGGCTCGGGCACGCAGACCAACATGAACGTCAATGAAGTGCTGGCCAACCGCGCGAGCGAACTCCTGGGCGGCGAGCGCGGCGAAGGCCGCTTGGTGCACCCCAACGACGACGTGAACCGCAGCCAGTCGAGCAACGACGTGTTCCCCACCGCCATGCACGTGGCCGCCGTGGAAGCCCTCACGCACCGCCTGCTGCCCGCTATTGCCAAGCTGCGCGCCACGCTGGCGAAGAAGGCGCAGGACTTCGACGGCATCGTCAAGATCGGCCGCACCCATCTGCAGGACGCCACCCCGCTCACGCTGGGCCAGGAGTTCTCGGGCTACGTGGCCCAGCTCGACCATGGCGAGCGCCATGTGCGCGCGGCGCTGCCCCACCTGTACGAGCTGGCGCTGGGCGGCACCGCCGTAGGTACGGGGCTGAACGCGCCCAAGGGCTATGCCGAGCAGGCTGCCGCCGAGCTGGCGCGCCTCACGGGTCTGCCCTTCGTCACCGCGCCGAACAAGTTCGAAGCCCTGGCGTCTGTGGATGCGCTGGTGCATGCCCACGGCGCGCTCAAGACCCTCGCCGCCAGCATGATGAAGATCGCCAACGACGTGCGCTGGCTCGCCAGCGGCCCGCGCAGCGGCATTGGCGAACTCAGCATCCCCGAGAACGAACCTGGCTCCTCGATCATGCCCGGCAAGGTCAATCCCACCCAGAGCGAGGCGGTGACGATGCTGGCCGCCCAGGTGTTCGGCAACGACGTGGCCATCAACTTCGGCGGCGCCTCGGGCAACTTCGAGCTCAACGTGTTCCGCCCCATGGTGGCCCACAACTTTCTGCAGAGCGTGCGCCTGCTGGCCGACGGCATGGTGAGCTTCAACGACCAGTGCGCCGTGGGTATCGAGCCCAACCGCGAGCGCATCACCGAACTGGTGGATCGCTCGCTGATGCTGGTGACCGCGCTCAACACCCACATCGGCTACGACAAGGCCGCTTTCATCGCCAAGAAGGCGCACAAGGAAGGCACCAGCCTGCGCGAAGCGGCCGTGGCCTCGGGCCATGTGACGGGCGAGCAGTTCGACCAGTGGGTGGTGCCGGGCAATATGGTGGGGCGCTGAGGGTCAGCGCGGTGTGGCGTGGTTAAAAGTTCAAGAAAAAATGACCGCCAGCGCTTGTCCAATAAGCGCAAGGTGCTATTGTTTTTGATTGGCTGGTCGCAAGGCGGCGCGCTATTCCTGCTGCGCCAGCGCTTCGAGTTGGTCTTGCTGGTAGACGACGATGCTGCGCTGGTGGATGCCGATGATGCCTTCGCGCTCCATCCACTTGAGCTCCACATTGATGCGCTGGCGTGAGCCGCCCAGCAGTTGTGCCAGCTCGTCCTGCACCAGTGCCAGCCCGATGGCCCCGCGCTGGCCGGGCACGGCCGCACGCTCGCCAAAACGGCGCAGCACGTGCAGCAGCTGCTTGGCCAGCCGCGCGCGCAGGGGCAGGGTGGCCATGTCTTCCATCATCCAGTACAGGTAGCGCATGCGGCGTGCCTGCAGCGTGAGCAGGGCCTCGCCGAACTCGGGGTGTTCGCGCAGCAACTGGCGGAACACGCCCTCGGCCACGCTCAGCACCGTGGTGGGGCCGTGGGCGTGCGCGTCGTAGGTGTTGGGCCCCCGGTGCAGCACCTCGGCCTCGCCCACCCAGATGCCGGGCTCCACATAGGCCAGCGTCACCTGCTTGCCCGACGGCGTGGTGCGCCGAAACCGGATGGCACCACTGGCACAGGCAAACCAGTCCTGCGCCAGATCACCCTGCTCCACGATCATCTGGCCGTGTGTGTAGCGCGTGATGCGGCCCAGCCGGAAGATGTCATGCCGCAGCGACGGCGTAAGTGCCGCGAACCAGCGGCCTCGGTTGATGGCTTCACGCTCCGTCTGGCTGAGGAACGGGCGTTGCAGGTGGTGGTCGGCCAGGGAATGGGCGGACTCTGGCAAGGCAATGGTGGCGGTGGGCATGGCGGCAGGCTGGAGTTGGGGGCCGGCCTGTGCGCGGGGCCGGGCTGAAAGACGGTGACAAGGCGCAGCATGCCAGTTTAGCGAGACAGCGCTCACTGCGATGGCCCTGCACGGCACTTGTGCGACACCCCAGCGGCACCATGCTTACGCTTTGGTGGTGGGGCGCGCCTTGTGCAGCTTTTGCGGCTTGCGCAGAAACGCCAGCAGTCGGCGCTCCGCCGCGCTCAAGCCCCGTGGCGATGTGGTGCCGCCAATGTGATTCCACACCGCCTGCAGGCCGGGCCCCGCGTCAGATGCCAATCGTGTGCCCAGCTCCAACACAGCCGGGTGCACGTACGACTTCTTGCACACGGCGGGCGTGTTGCCCAGCTGGCGCGCCACCTCGGCCAGGATGGCCTTGGCGTTGTAGCGCACGTTTTTATCGGCGGCGGTGGCTACTGGTTGCGTACAGGCCAGGCGCGTCAGCTCCAGCGCCTGCGTGGTGCCGTGCCAGGTGCGAAAGTCCTTGGCAGTGAAATGATCACCTTCTGAGTTTGCCGCGCCGTCCGTGATCTCGCGCAGATAGTCGTTCACGTCGCCCGAGCCTACGGTGCGCAAGCTACCGTCTTCGTCCTCGTATTGAAAGAGTTCCTGCCCCGGCAGTTGTTGGCAGCGTCGCACCACGCGGGCCACGCGCGGGTCGTCCAGCTCGACCTCTTGCAACACGCCGCTCTTGCCGCGAAATCGCAGCTTGAGCTGACTGCCTTTGAGTTGCACATGCCGCGTGCGCAGCGTGGTCAGGCCATACGAGCGGTTGGTGGCGGCGTATTCCTCATTGCCCACGCGCAGGTAGGTGGTGTCCAGCAGGCGCACCAGCGTGGCCAGCACCAGCGTGCGAGTCAGAGGCTGGCCGTTGCGGTGCGCTGCAAGGTCGCGCGCCACGCGGCTGCGCAGGCGCGGGAGCACGCGGCCAAACGCCTGCATGTGTTCGAACTTGCCCTCGTCGCGCTGCACGCGCCACTGCGGGTGGTAACGGTATTGGCGCCGTCCGCGCGCGTCCAGCCCCGTGGCCTGCAGGTGCCCGTGGGGCAGGGGACAAATCCACACATCGGTATATGCCGGTGGGATAGCCAGGCGTTTGATGCGGGCGACCTCGTCCGGGTCTTGCAGCCACTGGCCATCGGGCAAACGGTAGCGGAAAGCCTTGGCACCGCTGCGCACGCGGGTAAGGCCGGGCATGGCGGGTGTGACGTACACCAGGCCTCCAGGGAGCTTCTGGGGGCGGCTGGTGGGCCGGGGTGGCGCAGGTGCGCGGGGCGATGGGGGCGGGGCGGGCATCGGGGCGAACAGGTGAAAGTGGCCAGGGTGTGGCCCCGATCACACCCGTGCCCGGGCGGAGGTGGTGTAGGTGCGCTGCGTGCGTTGGGGTGAGACAGGGGCGGAATAGGCGGCCCGCCACACCACTATCTCGTGGTTAAAAATGGCCCCTGCGCATATTGGATAAGCGTCAATAGCTATTAAAAATGTAGCAATCTGCCCATCGGGCCAGGCTCACTCGGCCGCCGTCGGGTCCAGCGCAAAACCCACGCCGTACACCGAACGAATCCAGTCGCTGCCGTCTGCGCTGGCGGCCTTGAGTTTTTTGCGCAGATTCTTGATATGGCTGTCGATCGCGCGCTCGTTCACATCGAGGGTGTCTTCATAGGCCTGGTCCAGAAGCTGCGCGCGCGAGAAGATGCGCCCCTGCTGGCGTGCCAGCACTTGCAGCAGGCGGAACTCGCGCCGCGTCAGGCCCAGCGGCGTGCCGTGCAACGTGGCTTGCCAGTGCGATTCGTCCAGCATCAGCGCTGCCACCGTAGTGGTGGCTGCCGGTAGCTCCTGCGCGGCGGCGGTGCGGCGCAGCACGGCCTTGACGCGGGCCACCACCTCGCGCGGCGAAAACGGCTTGCAGATGTAGTCGTCCGCGCCCAGCTCCAGGCCGATGAGGCGGTCTACCTCTTCCACGCGGGCGGTCAGCATGATGATGGGGTGCTGGGTGTGGCGGCGCGCCTGGCGCAGGATTTCAAGCCCATCCAGGCCGGGCAGCATGATGTCCAGCAGCGTGAGGTCCGGCGGCGCGGCCAGCATGCTGGCGAGCGCCGCGCGGCCCTCGGCCTGGTGTTCCACGGTGTAGCCCGCGTGGCGCAGGTAGTCCACCACGATGGCGGCGATGTCGGGTTCGTCTTCGATGACGAGGATGCGGTGGCTCATGAGGGGTTGTCCAGCAGTGGCAGTTGCAGCGTGATGCGCAGGCCGCCCAGGGGTGAGGTGTCGGCCGTCAGCGTGCCGCCGTGCGCGAGCACGATGGCGTGGCAAATCGCCAGGCCCAGGCCGGAGCCGCCATGGTCGCGGTTGCGCGAGGTTTCTGCGCGGTACAGGCGGTCAAAGATGCGTGGCAGCTCGTGCGCGGGCACGCCGGGCGCGCTGTCGTCCAGCTGCACCTGCAGTTGGGCGGCTCCATCGGCCGGTGGCAACAGGCGTGCCGAGAGGCGCAGCAGGCCGCCCGCGTCGGTGTAACGCAGGCTGTTTTCCAGCAAGTTCAAGAACACCTGGTGCAGTTGCTGCGCATCGCCCCGCACCAGGGGTGCAGGCTGCGCCGGAACCTGCGTGGTCAGGGCGTCCAGGCCGGTGGTGTCCACGTCGATGCCCGCCTGCGCCAAGCGCGGGCGCATGGATGCGAGCGCCTCGTTCAGCAGCGACAGCGGGTGCACGGGCACCTGGGCCGATGGCGCGCTGGTGCCCGCCGCGTCCAGGCTGGCGCGCAGGTCGCCCACCAGCTGGATCAGGCGCATCACCTGCCGGTGCAGGCGCAGCGCGGTCTTGTCGTCAAACGGGCGGATGCCGTCCTGCACGGCCTCGATTTCGGCGCGCATGGCGGCCAGGGGGGTGCGCAGCTCGTGGGCTACGTCGCCCAGCCACTGGCGGCGGCTGGCCTCGATGCTGCTCAGTTGTTCGGCCATGGTGTTGAAGGTGCGTGCCAGCTGGGCCAGTTCGTCGTTGCCGTGCACGGGCACGCGGGTGTGCAGGTGGCCCTGCGCAATGCCGCGCGCGCCGGTGGCCAGGGCCTCGACGGGGGCCAGCCAGCGCCGTGCAAGCCAGCCCGACAGCAGCAGTGCCAGTGCCAGCCCGGCCAGGCCTGTCCATGCCACAAAGCCCAGGTGTTGCGCCAGAAAGGCCTGGTCGGCTTCGCTGCGCACACCCTGTGGAGGTGCCAGCACCAGCTGGCCGATGGTCTTGCCGTCGGCTCCGGTCAGTGCCAGGCGCGCGCCACCCGGCTGGGGCGCCGTGCCAGCCACCAGGTGTTGCTGTGCGTCCACCAGACCCAGGCGGGGGAACAGGTCGTCGGGGTGACGTTGTGGGCCACCCGCGCCGCGCTCGCCCTGGGGCGGGGCGCCATCGGGGGGTGGTGGTGGGGGCTGCTGCATGCTGCGGTCCGCTGCCGGGTTGCCGTTCGCCAGTTCGGGGGGCATGCCGGGCGAACCGCTTCGGTCGGTGGGCGGGGTGCCTTCTGCGCCTTGGGTGTTTGATCGGCGCAGGCCGCTGCCAGGGTGGCTGAGCTGGCCCCAGAGGCGGGGCTGGTTGCGCAGGGTCTCCCAACCGCCCGTCTGCGTGTGGTGGGCCTGCAGGCGCTCGGCCAGCCAGTCCATGCGGGCCAGTTCGATCTCTGCCACGTACGGCCCCAGGCCTCGCTGCAAGCCCAGTCGCGAAAAGCCTGCAAAGATCAGCAACAAGGCCACCAGAAGGGCGGCCAGGGCGATGAAGGCTTTGCGGTGCAGGGTCAGGTGGGGCATCGATGGGGCAGCAGGAGTCGTCAGCGGGCAGGGGGCGGGCCGCCTGCACCGCCGGGGCCGCCAGGCCCGCCAGCGGGCATGGCCACCAGGGTGCCACCCATTGTGCGGCATGTGCCTGCGAGCGATTTGCCGTCGGGCATGGTCAGCGTCACGCTGGCGCCTTCGGTCTTGCCCTTGCAGGCGGCATAGGCTTCGGGCGGCGGAGCGGGCGGCTCTTGCCGGGCCTGCGATTGCGCCAGCACAGGGGCGGCCGATGTTGCTGCCAGTACGGTCGCGAGGGTCATGCGGGCCAGCAAGTGGAGGCGAAGAGAGTGCAAAGTCATGGTTTTTTCCGTAGGTGTAGTGAAGAAATGCGTTCAATGAGTGGATTCGCCGCCAGAAACCGGCGCGGCCCAGGCCAGTGCACCCGTAGAGCCGGCTTTGGCGGGCCACCGGGTGCGTCCCCCTCCGGGGGATGGCGCCGAAGGCGACTCAAGGGGGCTTTCAGTCAAGCCGCAATCGAGATCGTGATGCTGGCCGAGTACCCGCCGCCGCTGTTGGCCTGCATCGTGGTCATCTCCAGCGTGGTGCCATCGCTGAAGACGTTGTCGGTGGCAAAGGTGATGGAAGCCAGGTTGCGCACGCTGGCGCTGTAGCCGGAATTGGCGCTGTAGATGCTGCTGAGCAGCTCGGTGGGGAAGGCCAGCTGCGTGGTCTTGACCTTGTTGCGCGCATTGTTGGCCGATGCGAGTGTGGGGTAGATCTCCAGGTGCATGTGCGGCATGCGGCCCGCATAACAGCCGGGCACGACGGTGGTGAAGGTCACGGTGCCGCTGGCATCCGTGGCCTGCACGCCGCGCAGGTAGTTGTCGGCAATGTTGTTCGAGCTGTAGACCGAGTAGTTGCCGTCCTGCGTGCAGTGCCACAGGTAGATCGCGTAGCCTGATAGCGCTGCGCAGCTGGCGCTGGTATTCGTCAGCGTGATGGTGATCGTCAGCGGCACCCCACTGACCTGCGTGGACGAGCCGATGGAGCTGCGGATGTCCGAGCGCACGATGCCGCTGAGCGCCAGCACGTTGTAGGTGTTGTTGCTGGCCGTGGAGCCATCGGCGGGGTAGGGGCCTGCGGTTTCTTCGGGGACAACCGAGCAGGTGGTTGTGGTGCCTGTACCCGTGCCTGTCCCCGTTCCGGTGCCTGTACCTGTGGTGTCGGTCGTGTCCGTGGTTTCGGTGTCTCCGCCCCCGCAGCCGAACAGGGTGGCCATGCCCAGGGAACCCAGGGCGTTCAGGGCAAAACGGCGGTTGGTGGGTGCCTGCGTGGCGGTGGCGAGGGGTGCGACGATGGCTTGGGCGGCGGTGCTGCGGTCCATGGATTTCTCCTGCAAGTGGGTATGGCCTGCACTGTGCCGCCCGATTGGGGAGAAATTTGGGAGTAGATGTCGATCTAATTTGCTACATTTTTTGTAGCTATAAATTAATGCCAGTTAAGCGATGGAACTATTTTCACTCAAGAAAAAGCAAAGAGGCCGCAATGGGCAGCCTCTTTCGGGTGCAGAGGGGGGAGGGCGCCGTCAGTGGCGCGCGGGCGGTGTGGAATGCGCCATCAGGCGGTCTGTCAGGGCAATGGCCAACGCGCTGAGGAGGAACACCACATGGATGATGGTCTGCCACATCAGCACCTTGATGTCGTAGTTGGCGGCGTTGATGAAGGTCTTGAGCAGGTGAATCGAGCTGATGCCGATGATGGCGGTGGCCAGCTTGACCTTGAGTACCGAGGCGTTCACATGGCTCAGCCACTCGGGCTGGTCGGGGTGGTCTTCCAGGTGCAGGCGCGAGACGAAGGTTTCATAGCCCCCCACGATCACCATGATCAGCAGGTTCGAGATCATCACCACGTCGATCAGCGCCAGCACCACCAGCATGATGATGGTTTCGTTGAGCGAGGTCACCTCGAAGTCGCTCTTGTAGCCAATGCTGGAGACTAGGCTCTTGAGCGCGGTGGTGTTGCCAAAAGCGGCCTCGATCAGATGCACCAGCTCCACCCAGAAGTGGAAAACGTACACCGCCTGGGCCAGGATCAGGCCCAGGTACAGGGGCAGCTGCAGCCACCGGCTGGCAAAAATCAGCGAGGGCAGGGGACGCATGGGCGCCGGGGGGACGGGTTTTTTGGGGAGGGACATGAAATGAAGGGTGGATCTTGGGTCGCGCGATTTTAGGGGTGCCGCGTGACACCCCTCATCCGCAAGCGCTCTTCCGCCTGGTTGCAGGTGGCCTATTCTGTAAGCTTCGTGCCAGTCAGTGGCTTGTAAGTGCCACGGCCGACAGTACCGCCCAATTCCAATTCCATCAGACCCAGGAGACAACACCATGAGTGCGCCCACATCCGCCATCGAGTCCGTATTGGTTGAGAACCGCGTGTTCCCTCCCTCCGATGCGATCGTCAAAGCCGCCCGCGTGTCAGGCATGGCGGGCTACGATGCGCTGTGTGCCGAAGCCGACAAGGACTTCGAAGGCTTCTGGGCGCGCCTGGCGCGCGAGAACGTGCAGTGGTCCAAGCCGTTCACGCGCACGCTGGATGAATCCAACGCACCGTTTTACCAGTGGTTTGCCGACGGCGAACTCAATGCCTCGGCCAACTGCCTGGACCGCCACATCGGCACGCCCACCGAGAACAAGACCGCCATCCTCTTTGAGGCCGACGATGGCGCGGTCACCAAGATCACCTACAAAGAGTTGCTGGCCCGTGTGAGCCAGTTTGCCAACGCCCTGAAGGCCCATGGCGTGAGCAAGGGCGACCGGGTGCTGATCTATATGCCGATGACCATCGAAGGTGTGGTGGCGATGCAGGCCTGTGCCCGCATTGGCGCCACGCACAGCGTGGTGTTTGGCGGCTTCAGCGCCAAGGCGGTGCACGAGCGCATCATTGACGCGGGTGCCGTGGCCGTGATCACCGCCAATTACCAGATGCGGGGCGGCAAAGAGCTGCCGCTCAAGGCCATCATCGACGAAGCCCTGGCCATGGGCGGCTGCGACACCCTCCGCAATGTGTTTGTCTACCAGCGTACGGCCACGGCCTGCAACATGGTGGCCGGGCGCGACAAGACCTTTGCCGAAGCACTGGCAGGGCAAAGCACCGAATGCGCGCCGGTGGCTGTGGGTGCCGAGCATCCGCTGTTCATCCTCTACACCAGCGGCTCTACCGGCAAGCCCAAAGGCGTGCAGCACAGCACCGGCGGCTACCTGCTGTGGGCCAAGATGACCATGGACTGGACGTTCGATCTGCGCGCCGACGATGTGTTCTGGTGCACGGCCGACATCGGCTGGATCACGGGCCACACCTACGTCGCCTATGGCCCGCTGGCTGCAGGCGCCACGCAGATCATCTTTGAAGGCATTCCCACCTTCCCGAATGCCGGCCGCTTCTGGCAGATGATCGAGCGCCACAAGTGCACCATCTTCTACACAGCACCTACGGCCATCCGTTCGCTCATCAAGGCTGCGGAAGCTGACGAGGCGGTACACCCTGCACGCTCGGACCTGTCGAGCCTGCGTATCCTGGGCAGCGTGGGCGAGCCCATCAACCCCGAAGCCTGGATGTGGTACCACAAGAACGTGGGCGGCGAGCGTTGCCCCATCGTGGACACTTTCTGGCAGACCGAAACGGGCGGCCATGTCATCACGCCGCTGCCTGGCGCCACGCCGCTGGTGCCCGGCAGCTGCACGCTGCCCCTGCCCGGCATTACCGCTGCCATCGTGGACGAAATGGGCAACGATGTGCCCAACGGCTCGGGTGGCATCCTCGTCATCAAGCGCCCCTGGCCCAGCATGATCCGCACCATCTGGAACGACCCCGAGCGTTTCAAGAAGAGCTACTTCCCCGAAGAACTCAAGGGCTACTATCTGGCGGGGGATGGGGCGGTGCGCAGCGCCGATCGGGGCTACTTCCGCATCACTGGCCGCATCGATGACGTGCTGAACGTCTCGGGCCACCGCATGGGCACGATGGAGATCGAATCGGCCCTGGTGTCCAAGACCGACCTCGTCGCCGAGGCCGCTGTGGTGGGCCGCCCCGACGATGTGACCGGTGAAGCCATCTGCGCCTTCGTGGTGCTCAAGCGTTCCCGCCCCACGGGCGAAGAAGCCAAGCAGATTGCCAACGAACTGCGCAACTGGGTCGCCAAGGAAATCGGCCCTATCGCCAAGCCCAAGGACATCCGCTTTGGCGATAACCTGCCCAAGACCCGCAGCGGCAAGATCATGCGCCGGTTGCTGCGCAGCATCGCGAAGGGCGAGGCCATCACGCAGGACACCAGCACGTTGGAAAACCCCGCAATCCTGGATCAGCTGGCTCAGACCAACTGATCCAGAAGGCGCCGTGTAACGGCGCCAGCGCGCAGCGCTTGCGGGGTTTGGGGACACTCACGTCGCGTAGCGATGTGATGGGGCCACACAATCCCGTCGCTGGTCCTCCGCACTTGTGAGGCGCTCTCGGGCTCCTCTGCACGAATCGGCGCGCCGTGTGCATCTGCGGTCTCGGGCGGTCTGCGGCGTTGCAAAACCTCGCAATAGCTGCGGCTATTGCTGCGTTTTGCGCCTTGCAGTCCATCCCGATCCGCAGCGCACGCTTTCCGCTCGATTCGTGCAGAGAATCCCTAGGGCTCCGCGCCTCCCTAGTTCTCTTTGTAGGACACCGCCTGAAATCTCCCGCCTGCGGTCGGTGACGGCCCGTGCATGCGTTACAACGGCGCATGGCGCTTGCGGATCTTCGCCTGGGCGCTGCCTACAGGAGGTTTTCATGCATCTGCGTTCCATCGTTCTTTGGGTGACGGTTTTGGCCATTGCTGCACTCGCCGCCCTCAATTGGCCCGCTCTGGCCGCACCGTCCCTGGTATCGCTCGGCATTGTGGTCTTTGAGGCTCCGCTGGGGCTCATCATGCTGGGCCTTACGGGCTTGCTGGGCATCTTTTTTATCGTCTATGTCTTGTCGCTCCAGGGTTCGGTATTGATGGAGACGCGACGTCATACCAAGGAAATGCAGGTCCAGCGCGAACTGGCGGACAAGGCGGAAGCCTCGCGTTTTACGGAGTTGCGGGCTTTTCTGGATGCTCAGCACCAGCAGGCGCACGCCACTGTGTTGGCGCGGCTGGATGAACTGGAAGCGCACCTGGCAGCGCGTGCCACTGAGTCCGACAATTCCACCGCAGCGTATGTGGGGCAGCTTGAGCACCAGCTGCGAACGCGCGGGCTGGAGGCGGTGCCGGTCGTTTCTCGGGTGTGATCAGAGGGGCTCGCAGTTTTTCGTTGCTGTGTCCTGCAATTTGCCCGCGCCCTGAAAAGCAAAACAGGTTCTAGAAACTATAAAGGCCGCGTCACAGTGCGTGGCGCGGCCTTTCACCAAGGGGCTATGCCGCCCCCGGGGTGAGTTTGAGGCGATTTACTTCTGCGTCAGCACCCACGCAGCCAGCTTCTTGGCTTCTGCATCGTTGACCTGTGCGTTGGCAGGCATCGGAACTGGACCCCACACTCCCGCGCCGCCCTTGACGATCTTGGCGGCCAGCTTGTCCACAGCATCTTTCTGACCGGAGTATTTAGCAGCCACATCCTTGTACGAAGGGCCCACCAGCTTTTTGTCCACAGCGTGGCAAGCCATGCAGTTCTTCGAGGTTGCCAAGGCCAGATCGGCCATGGCGGGTGCCGCAACCGACAGCGTCATGGCAAGGGTGATCAGGGTACGCTTCATGGTGGGAATTCCTGTGGTTGAGTTACAGTTCTTTAATGGAATTGTAGTGGCTTGGGTTGACAGGGATTTGTCCGGGGTCAACCGGGCGGTTTCGGCCTTTTCTGGAGATCGCGATGTACCTGCTGGGTCTTTCACTGTTGCTTCTGGCATTGAAGTATTTCGAGGTTGGACCCGTGGCCGCCTGGTCCTGGTGGTGGGTGCTGGCGCCTTTTGGTGCCACGGCCTTATGGTGGGCCTGGGCTGATTCCACGGGATATACGAAACGTAAAGCCATGGAAAAGATGGAGCAACGCAAGCAGGATCGGATCAACAAGAACAAGGAAGCCCTGGGCATGCGCCCGCGCAAGCCTCGTTGACTCCAAGACTCTGCAGCCGCCGGTCTTCGCTCCGATCCTCGGGCGGGTATGGCAAGGTTGTGTTACAGAAAAGAGCCCATCATCGCTGCACGTGGCAAGACGGCCATCATTACGGGTGTCACCGGGCAGGATGGCGCCTATCTGGCAGCGTTTCTGCTGAACAAGGGTTACCAGGTCATAGGCACCCATCGACGCACCAGCAGTGTGAATACCTGGCGCCTTCACGAACTGGGCGTGGTGGGCCATCCCCATTTGCTGCTGGTTGATTTTGATCTGACGGACCCCGGCTCTGCCATTGCACTTCTGCAAAAATTCCGTCCGGACGAGTTGTACAACCTGGCGGCACAGAGCTTTGTGGGAGCGAGTTTTGACGCTCCGACCACTACGGCGCTGGTCAATGGCCAAGGTGCATTGAATCTGCTGGAAGCTGTCCGGCTGGTGGACCCCCACATACGCTACTACCAGGCCAGTTCCTCAGAGATGTTCGGTGGGGTGGGTCAAACGCCGCAGTGCGAGTCCACCCCCTTTTGTCCGCGCAGCCCTTATGCGGTGTCCAAGCTGTTTGCCCACTGGATGACCATCAACTACCGGGAAGCTTATGGCATGTATGCCGTCAGCGGCATTCTGTTCAACCATGAAAGCCCCCTTCGGGGAAGTGAATTTGTGACACGCAAGATATCGAATGCGGTGGCCCGCATGGCCCATGGCGAAAGGGGGGTGCTCGAATTGGGCAACCTGGATGCGCGTCGCGACTGGGGTTTTGCGGCCGAGTACGTCGAAGGCATGTGGCAGATGATGCAGGCAGACAGGCCTGGTACCTACGTGCTGGCAACCGGCCGCCAGCAGACCGTGCGCGACTTTGTGCGTATGGCGTTCTCGGTTACTGGCATATCCCTGGAGTTTGCGGGTGCCGCTGCTTCGGAAGTGGCCGTGGATGTGGGGACGGGGCGCGTTGTGGCGAGCGTGGATCCCAGTTTCTTTCGCCCTGCAGAGGTGGATATCCTGGTGGGCGACGCCTCCCGGGCCCGGGCCGAACTGGGTTGGGAGGCGCGCACCTCCGTAGAGCAGATCTGTCGAATGATGGTGGAAGCAGACTTGCGGCGCACTTATCCCGGGGCCCGATGATGGTGAACCACTACTGTGCGCCCTGCTGGCTGCTGTGTGAGGTGGCCCGATGAGGGTAGCTTTTGGCGTCAGCGTGCTGGCACGTACTGTCCAGCAGGGTGGTGTGGATGGCATTGGTACCTACACCCGGGAGCTGATGGCTGCCATGCCGCCGTCAGCGCAACTGCAGCCGTATCTGTTCGATGCTCCGGCGAGCCTCTGGCAGGGCGCGACACCTGCGATGTCCTTTGGACCTTTTGCGCGGCAGGCCCTGGCCGCCACGCTGCCGGGGGTGGACTTTGGCAGGGTGCGCCGCGCGCTCTGCTCGGGGATTGATGTCATCCATGCCACCGACCATCTGGTCCCGCGCTTGCGTGGAACGCCGGTGGTGGCGACGATTTTTGATGCGATCCCGCTCTCTCACCCCGAGTGGGTCCGATACCGGTTCAAGGGCCTGAAAAACGAATTGTGGCGGCGTACTGCGTTCTGGGCGCAGCAGGTCATCACGATTTCCAATTACTCCCGCCAGGAGATCGCTACGCACTTCCGCCTGCCCGAAGAGCGGATCACTGCCATTCCTCTGGGTGTAGGTCCGCAGTGGTTTGCTCCGGTCGATGAGTCCGTGGAAAAAGCCGTGCGGGATCGGCATGCATTGCCAGACCGCTATTTTGTGAGCGTCGGTACCCTGCAGCCGCGCAAGAACATCAGCCGCCTGCTTTTGGCACACGCCAGCCTGCCCGAGCCTCTGCAGCGGGAGTTTCCGTTGGTGGTGGTCGGCAAACCGGGCTGGGGGTGCGAAGACGTTGTCGCCCAATTCACCGGGGGCGCGCTCAAACATGTCCGCTGGCTGCAGCACTTGCCGGATGCTGATCTTCAGGTGGTTATCAAGCGTGCGACGGCCTTGGTGTTCCCGTCGCTCCACGAGGGATTCGGACTGCCGGTTCTGGAAGCCTTTGCGGCGGGGGTGCCGGTGGTGGCGTCCAACACGACCTCCATCCCGGAGGTTGCGGGGGATGCGGCCTTGCTGATTGATCCTCTGCGCATCGACGAACTTGCGGATGCGATGCGCCGAGTTGCCGAGAACTCAGAACTGGCGGGCCAACTGGTTGCGCGCGGGCGTGATCGCGTGCGCGCTTTCACCTGGCAAGCGTGCGCAGAAAAAACCCTGCGCGTCTACGAGTCGATGGCTTGATATTGCTGTGATGGCTCATTCAACCGCCAATCCCCCCGTGTCTGCGCGTCAGAGGCAAGTTCAATTGTTGGGGTTTGACATCTGGAGCGCCATGGTGGCGTGGCGCTTCTGGTGTTTTATGGGCTGGAACGATGTCGCCAAGCAGTATCGGCGGACCTTTCTGGGGCCTGTCTGGATCACGCTGCACACGGCCATTTTCATCGTTGCTTTTGGCTTGATCGGCGCCCAACTGTTCAAGTACCCGGCCGAGTGGTACCTGCCGTATTTTTGTGCTGGGCATGTGCTGTTCGGGTATTTCAGCGCGCTGATCAACGAGGGCTGCTTGACCTATATCGGCTCGGACGCGTTTTTGAAGCAGACGCCTTACCCCAAGATGGCGTTTGTGTTCCGCACCGTGTTTCGATGCTCCATCCTGATGCTGCACAGCGCTGTTATTGTGTTGGCCGTCTTGTGGTGGGCGGGGCGGCTGGGGGCTGTGCAGTGGGGGGCGCTGCTTGGCGCCACCGCCCTGACTTTGCTGGCTGCCAGTTTTGTGGTTGCCATTCTGGGGGGGCTTGCGGCCCGATTTCGTGACGTGACGGTGGCCCTGGGCAGCCTGATGCAGGTCAGTTTTTTTGTGACCCCCGTGCTTTGGGTGCCTGACCAGCTGACCGAACGTGCACAGTGGGTGGTGCGCCTGAATCCATTGGCGCTTTTCCTGGACCTGACGCGCAGCCCCTTGATGGGAGAGGTCCCCGCCCTGCAGACCTGGGGTGCCGCAGTGGGGGTGGTCTTGCTGTTGGGTTTGATTTTCTTTTGGCAGTACGTCGCGATTCGGCGGCGGATTGTGTACTGGCTGTAGGCGCCGCCACCCTTCGGTATCCCAAGATGGCCCATATCCAGTTGTCCAACGTATCCATCGACTTTCCCGTGTTCACTACGCGGTCACGGGGCCTGCTCAATACGGTGCTGGGGCTTCCTATGCGTGACAAGGCCCGTGTGGAGGCCAGCGGTTTGCGGCAGGTCAGCGTGCATGCGTTGCGTGATGTGAGCCTGTTGCTGCGTCAGGGGGATCGGGTTGGCCTGATTGGTTCGAACGGCGCTGGCAAAACCACGCTGCTGCGAGTGCTCTCGGGCGTCTATGAGCCCATGCAAGGCGAGCTGTCCTTCAGTGGCCGGATTGCAGCGCTCACAGACATCATGCTGGGCATGG
Organism: Acidovorax sp. sif0632; assembly: GCF_019218805.1. Taxonomy (NCBI): domain Bacteria; kingdom Pseudomonadati; phylum Pseudomonadota; class Betaproteobacteria; order Burkholderiales; family Comamonadaceae; genus Acidovorax; species Acidovorax sp. sif0632. Next base: position 478,760 of record NZ_JAHUWW010000002.1, read on the forward strand.
ATGTCGATGCCACTGGGTACGACAACATCATCATGCGGGGCATCGTGATGGGTCTGACGCGCAAGCAGGCGATGGGCCTCATACCCTCGGTAGAGGCATTCACACAGCTGGGCGAGCATCTTCAGTTGCCGGTCAGGACGTACTCACAGGGCATGCTGCTGCGCCTGGCGTTTGCCGTTTCCACGAGCGTGGTTCCCGATATTCTGCTCATGGACGAGATGATTGGTGCTGGTGATGCGAAGTTTTTCAGCCAGGCCAAGGAGCGCATCAACGGGCTGATCGAGCAGGTCTCCATTCTGGTGCTGGCATCCCATAACGAGGTCATTCTCAAGAGCTTTTGCAACCGAGCGTTGGTCCTTAAAGATGGATGCGTGGTGATGGATGGCAGTGTGGACGATGCCTTGGCGTTTCACAACATCCAGCAAGGAGTTTCGCCATGAGACTGGCATGCATTGGCCCCGCAGAGGTGTTGGACGCCATTTCGTCCATGGGGCGAACCGAAGATGTGAGCTGGTCGCCCGACGGACGTCGTGTGGCGCTTGCTGCCATCACCCTCGACAGGGTGCTGGTCGTGGGGATGGACTGCCAGTTTGAAAACGGGCAGAAGGTGCTCTACCTGACGGATGCCGTGGAGGTCGCGTCCACCAGCCTCCAGCGCCCTCATGGCCTGTGCTGGATCAGCAACAGCATCATCGCGGTCGCGAGCCGGGAGGGCAATGTATCGCTGTTCGACATTCCCCCGGCGGATGGTCTGACCGCGTTGCACACGTTGGAGCCCCTGTCCGTGATCGGCAAGCAGGAGACGGAGCTCCTGAGCACCCCAGGAAGCCTGTGCGCACGGGATCTGGGCGCAGGCTTGCACGAGCTGTGGGTGTGCAACGGCTTTTCCCATTACGTGACCCATCACCTGCTGAACGCTGCTGCCGGTTTTTCCCATCTGGATGCGCAGCTTCTCATGCAGCACGGGCTGGAGGTTCCGGATGGTGTGGCGCTGGACCTCAATGCTGAATGGGTGGCGGTCAGCAACCACGACCGCCACATTGTCGCGCTCTACCGCAACGATGAGTTTCTTGCGCCTGGCAACGCGCCTGCTGCACAACTGCGTGGCGTCAGCTACCCCCATGGGCTGTGTTTCCTGGCGGGCGGGCGCATTCTTCTGGTGGCGGATGCTGGCGCCCCCCATGTGGCCGTGTTTCACCGAGATCCTTCCGGGTGGTGCAGCCTGGCCGAACCGAATGCCGTGTTCCGCGTGCTGGATGACGCTGTGTTTGAGCGGGGGCACCACAACCCGCGCGAGGGTGGCCCCAAGGGCATCGATGTGCATGAGCCCTGGGGCCTGATGGTGACCACCTGTGCAGAGCAGCCTCTGGCCTTTTTCGACATCCTCGACATCGCGGCTGGTGTGGAAGCCTCGGCGCCAGAAGATGCGGTGAACCCAGGCTCGCCCAGTGCCTCACCTGCAGACCGTACACGGGTGACCTTACTTCGGCTGGTGCGGGATGTAGCGGCCCGTGAGGCCGCCGTGACGGCGGCCGTGCGAAAGGACGTGGGATTGATGCGCGCAAGCTGGTCCTGGCGTTTGACCGCACCATTGAGAGCTTTGGCGGGCGGCTGGATCCGGTGGCGGTCGAGGCGGCGCGGGTTTTAAGACGCAAGTCACGCGGGGGCACACAACGCGGATGCCATGGTCTTTGCAGCAAAAAAAAGCCCGCCGGGAGCGGCGGGCTTTTGCTTTTTGAAAGCGCTGGACTTCAATACGCGTCGAGCACCGCACCCTTGCTGGCGCTCGATGCATTGAACGCGAACTTGGCCTGCACCCCGCGCGTGTAACGCGGTGCGGGGGCCGTCCAGGCTGCGCGGCGCTTGGCGATCTCTTCTTCGCTCACGTTCAGCTCCAGCAGCAGTTGGCGTGCGTCGATGGTGATGCTGTCGCCTTCGTTCACGAAGGCGATGGTGCCACCGGCTGCCGCTTCGGGCGCCACGTGGCCGACCACCATGCCCCAGGTGCCGCCCGAGAAGCGGCCGTCGGTGATCAGGCCCACGCTTTCACCCAGGCCAGCACCAATCAGCGCGCCAGTGGGGGCCAGCATTTCGGGCATGCCGGGGCCGCCCTTGGGGCCCAAATAGCGCAGCACCATCACGTCCCCCGCCTTGATCTTGCCGGCCAGGATGGCTTCCAGTGCCGATTGTTCGTCGTCAAACACGCGGGCCGGTCCGGTGATCACGGGGTTCTTCAGGCCCGTGATCTTGGCCACAGCGCCCTCGGGGCTGAGGTTGCCTTTGAGGATGGCCAGGTGGCCTTGGGCGTACATCGGGTTGCTGATGGGGCGGATCACGTCCTGGTCGGCGCGCGGCTCGTCCGGCACATCCTTGAGCACTTCGGCAATCGTCTTGCCTTCGATGGTGATGCAGTCGCCATGCAGCAGGCCTGCGTTCAGCAAGATCTTCATGACCTGCGGGATGCCGCCTGCGCGGTGCAGGTCCACAGCCAGGTATTTGCCGCTGGGCTTGAGGTCGCACAGCACGGGGGTCTTCACGCGCACGCGTTCGAAGTCGTCAATGGTCCATTCCACGCCCGCTGCGTGGGCAATGGCCAGGAAGTGCAGCACCGCGTTGGTGGAGCCACCCGTGGCCATGATGACGGCCACGGCGTTCTCGATGGACTTCTTGGTCACGATGTCGCGCGGCTTCAGGTCCATCTTGATGGCCTCGATCAGCACCTTGGCCGATTCCTTGGCCGAGTTCATCTTTTCGTCGTGCGGGTTGGCCATGGTGGACGAGTAGGGCAGGCTGATGCCCAGGGCCTCGAAGGCGCTGGACATGGTGTTGGCGGTGTACATGCCGCCGCACGAGCCCGTGCCGGGGATGGCGCGCTTTTCGATCTCCTTCAGGTCAAAGTCGCTCATCTTGCCGGCGGCGTTCTCGCCCACGGCCTCGAACACGCTGACGATGTTCAGGTCCTTGCCCTGGTAGTGGCCAGGCAGGATGGTGCCGCCATACACGTAGATGGCGGGCACATTGGCGCGCAGCATGCCCATCAGGCCGCCTGGCATGTTCTTGTCGCAGCCGCCTACGACCAGCACGCCGTCCATCCATTGGCCGCCCACGCAGGTCTCGATGCAGTCGCTGATGACTTCGCGGCTGACCAGGCTGTACTTCATGCCTTCGGTGCCCATGGCCATGCCGTCGCTGATGGTGGGTGTGCCGAACACCTGGGCGTTGCCGCCCGCTTCCTCAATGCCAGCGATGGCCGCATCGGCCAGCTTTTGCAGGCCGCTGTTGCAGGGCGTGATGGTGCTGTGGCCGTTGGCCACGCCCACCATGGGTTTCACGAAGTCGCCTTCCTCGTAGCCCATGGCGTAGTACATGGAGCGGTTGGGTGCGCGCGACTTGCCCTGGGTGATGTTGGCGCTGCGGCGGTTGATGGGCTGGATCGGGATGACTTTGTTGTCTGCCATGGTGTGTTTTCCTTCGTGGAGCGAATCTTGTGGGTGGAGAAACTTTTCGCAGCCGCGAGTATGCGGCGATTGGTGGGCGCCATCCAATCCATTTGTACAGGGCGATTAATATGTACAGCATATGAAAGAGCCATTCATTGATATGCGTTTGTGGCGGCAGTTTGCCGCAGTGGCTGAGGAGCTGCACTTTGGCCGCGCGGCGCAGCGCCTGCACATGACACAACCGCCGCTCACGCAGGCCATCGCCGGGCTGGAGCGCACGCTGGGCCTTCAACTGTTCGACCGCACCAAACGCAGCGTGCAGCTCACTCCGGCCGGGGCTGCCCTGTTGCCGCAGGTGCTGGATTTGCTCGACCGCGCCCAGGCACTCCCTGCACAGGCGCGCGCGGCGGCAGCGGGCGAGGTGGGGCGGCTGCGTCTGGCGTTTGTCTCGACCGTGGGTTTTGGGATGCTGCCGCAGTGGGTGCGAGCCTTCCGGGCCCAGTGGCCCGGGGTGCGGCTTGAATTGATCGAGGCGACGGGCGACGTGCAACTTCAGGCGCTGGAGCGGGGGGAGATTGATGCCGGGCTGCTTTTGCACACGCCCGGCCAGGCGCCACCTGCCCTGCAAAGCCTGTGTGTGGCGCAAGAGCCGCTGGTGCTTGCGCTGCCTGAGCTTCACCCGCTGGCGCGCACGCCCACCGTCCGGTTCTCTGACCTGCTGCGGGAGCCTCTGGTGATTTTCCCCCGCCCGATCCTGCCATCGCTGTACGACGCGATCGTGGCGCTGTACCACGCAGCGGGGCAGGTGCCGCAGGTGGCCCAGGAGGCCATCCAGATGCAGACCATCGTCAACCTGGTGTCGGCCGACCTGGGGTTGGCCTGGGTGCCTGCCAGCGTGCAGCAGTTTCAGCGGCCGGGCGTTGTCTACCGGCAGCTGGGCGGCAAGTCTCCCCTGGCGCCTGTATGCGAAACCAGCCTGGTCTGGGGCGCCACTGTGCCGCCCGCACTGGCCCGGTGGATCGACTTTGTGGCCCATGAGGTGCAGGCCAGCGCCCTGAAAGGGTAGTGCTGCGCGTGCACAATCGCCCCCATGCTGACTTATCCCCACATCGACCCTGTCGCCCTGCAGATCGGCCCGCTGGCCATCCACTGGTACGGCCTGACCTATCTTGCGGCTTTTGGCCTGTTCATGCTGCTGGGCATCCGGCGCCTGCGGCACGAACCGTTTGCCTCCATCACCGGCCCTGGCGCATGGTCGCGCAAGGACGTGGAAGACATCCTGTTCCTGGGGGTGGCGGGTGTGGTGGTGGGGGGGCGCCTGGGGTATTGCCTGTTCTACAAACCTGCGTATTACCTGAGTCACCCCCTGGAAATTTTTGCCGTGTGGCAAGGGGGCATGGCCTTTCACGGTGGCTTGTTGGGCGTGATCGTGGCCATGTTGTGGTTCGCACATTCGCGCAAGCGCCCCTGGCTGCAGGTGGCCGACTTTGTGGCGCCCTGCGTGCCCACGGGTTTGGCCGCAGGGCGGGTGGGAAATTTCATCAACGGCGAACTGTGGGGCCGTTTTGCCAGCCCGGACCTGCCGTGGGGCATGGTGTTTGCACACAGCGGTTCCCTGCAGCCACGCCATCCGTCGCAGGTTTACCAGTTCCTCTTGGAGGGCTTGCTGCTGTTCATCCTGCTGTGGCTGTATGCGCGCAAAGAACGTCGCCAGGGCCAGGTGGCCGCCGCATTCCTGGTGGGTTATGGCACCTTCCGCTTTATTGCCGAATACTTTCGCGAGCCCGATGCGTTCCTCGGCATCCTGTCCTTGGGTATGAGCATGGGCCAGTGGCTGTGCGTGCCGATGATTGCAGCGGGCGTCCTGCTGTGGGTCTGGGCGCAGCGCCAGCCCGTGGTAAGGCAAAAAATCAAGTAAAAATGGCCTCTAGCGCTTGATGGATAAGCGTACGTAGCTATAAAAAATGTAGCATATTGGCCTTTGCGCCCGGTGCCTTGCCAGGGGGGGGGGGGGGCCGCTTGATCTACGGGAAAAACCGCGTCAGCGCCTCTTCGAACGCCGGCACATCGGCGCCCACGTGGGTGGTTTCGTACTCGGCCTTCAGCAAGGTCAGTCCTGGGTTGGTCTGTGCGGCCATCTGTGTGTACAAGGGCGTGACAACAACGGACCCATTGCTGCTGCGGGCGCCAGCGAGGAACAGCGTGGCAGGCAGGGCCTTGCCATCGAGCTGCTTTTCAAACGCTCGGTAGGCGGCGGGGTCCGCGTGTGCCCCGAAGCTGGACTCGGTAGAGAGGTAGTGCGAGAAGCTCAGCGCCCCCGCAGTGCCCTCCAGCACCAGGGCCGCAACAACGAAGTAGCCGCCATGGGAGAGGCCCGAGAGCGCCCTGCGCTTGGGATCGGCGCGGTACTGGCGTTCAATCGCAGGCGCGAGTTCCTTGGTGATGAAGTTCAGGTAGCGCGTGGCGCCGGGCAGCAGAAAGTCCGTGCCGCGCTGGGATGTGCCGCCGATGCCTACCAGGATGGCTTGGGTGCCTCGCCGCTGCATCACCTGCTTGAAGGATTCAAATCGCGAGACTGCCGTACCCCCGGGTCCACCTGCGCCGTAGGGTGCGTCGCCTTCAGTGGCGTAGATGACGGGCAGCATGGTAGTGCCCGTGGCGTACGACTGGGGCAGGAAAACCTGGATGGCGTAGGTAAAGCCGTTTGATTCGGACCGCAGCGTGGAGTTGATGACCTGCCCGCTGGGTTCGACAGGCGGGTCGCTGCTGGACGAACCCCCGCCGCATGCAGACAGCGCCGCAACCAATACCAGCAGCGCTGTGCGCCGCACCATGCTGTCGTTCGAGTGCATTGTTCCTGGCATTCTGGCGCCTCCTTTCGGGCCATTGTAGGGAGAGGTGCGCGAACGGATGTGTCACCGCCAATCGACAGGTCTGAGCGCGGTGAACGTGTCTGGCACGGCGGTTGGCCGAGCCATGTTTTTGGCTGGGATGGGGTGTTTTCAGCGGGTGTGCTGCCATAACGAATAGGCCGGAATGGGCCGTAGGAGGAGTCGCAGAACGGCACGCCGCGTGTGCGCCTGATCCCTTGCCTTTGTCCGCTTGGCCCTGGGGCCGTACCCAAGGCGCGCCAGCGGGCCAAGCGCGCATGCCCTTGCCTTCGCCTACTGGATGTTGCGCAACCGCCGCAAGACACTGTTTTTTGCCCAACGGCACCCGGATTCGGGTATTTGCCTCTTGTCATTTTGCGTAATTATGAGAAATTACAGTCTTCCGCAAGAAAATCATCTATTTACAGGCACTTGGAAGCACGTTGGCGGCAAAAGCTGCAAGTCTGCTGCCCGCCCGCCGTTGAAGATCACTCTGGAGTTTCACCCGCACCATGCGCCCGGTTCCCAACTCACTGCACGACGAAGCCGCGTCGCGCCTGCGCGAGCAAATCTTTGCGGGCGCCTTGCCCCCCGGGAGTTTTCTGGACGAAGCGGCCTTGTGTGAGCGGCTCGCTATTTCGCGCACGCCGCTGCGCGAGGCGCTCAAAGTGCTGGTGGCTGAGGGCTTGCTGCGCCACGAGCCACGCCGGGGATGTTTTGTGGCCGAGATCACCGAACGCGACCTGGATGACCTTTTCCCGGTGATCGCACTGCTTGAAGGCCGCGCAGCGCATGAGGCCACACGCAAGGCGGTGGCGGCAGACATTGCCGCGCTCGACGTGTTGCACCAGCGGCTGCAGCAATTTGCGTCCGAAGGCCTGATCGCCGACTACTACGAAGCCAACTACGCCATCCACGAGGCCTTCATCACACTGGCGGACAACCGCTGGCTGGCCCAGGTGATTGGCGACCTGCGAAAGATCCTGCGCCTGGCCCGGGCGCAAACGCTGCATGTGCCCGGCCGCCTGCAGCAAAGCCTGGCCGAGCACCTGGCAGTGTTCGCCGCGCTCAAGGCGCGCGACTGCGATGCCGCTGAAGAGGCCATGCGCAACCATCTGTTGCGCCAGCGCGATGCGCTGCGCGACGTAGCCCGCAACCAGCAATCGAGGCTCACCCCATGATTAACAGCACCCCCGAATGGATCACCCGCAGTGTGTCGCGCCTGCGCACGGCAGCGCCCGCCGCAGACAAGCCCGCTGACAAAACCGGCGACAAGGCAAGCGAGAAGGCGGCCGACAAACCGGCCCGCGCCGGGCTCGACAAATCGGTGACCGATGTGGTGGCCAAGGTCGCCGTGCCACGTTCCACCAACGAGCGGCTGCAGGCCACGCTGCGGCGCGGGCAGGAGGCTCTGTCGCCCCGCGCGCTGCGCCGCCTGCTGGCCGACCTGCAGGAGGTGGTGGCCCCGCAGGTGAGCGAGATCGAAGGTGGCCGCCGCGCCCAGGCCGTGGCCGAGTGGTATGCCAAGGCCGAGCCCGAAGAGCGCCGCGATATGTGGCTGCTGATGTGCGAGCAGTTCGCCCCCGACGCCACGCGCTTCAAATCGGCCCGCCAACGCTACGAAGCGGCGGCTGGCACGGCCGAAGAAGGCCAGGCCGAGATCAGCCTGCGCCGCGCACTGGTGTCGCCGCGCACGCGGCTGCTGCAGCGTTTTTCTGCGTTCCCTGAAGGCATGCGGTTCTTGCTGGACATGCGTGCCGAGCTGCTGCCCCTGCTCAAGTCCGACAAGCGCCTGTTGGCGCTGGATGCCGAGCTGGAGCACCTGTTCTCGACCTGGTTTGACGTGGCCTTTCTGGAGCTACGCCGCCTGTCGTGGGACTCGCCCGCTTCGCTGATCGAAAAGCTCATCAAGTACGAGGCCGTGCATGACATCCGCAGCTGGGCCGATCTGAAAAACCGGCTCGACAGCGACCGCCGCTGCTACGGCTTCTTTCATCCGCGTTTGCCCAACGAGCCGCTGATCTTTGTGGAGGTGGCGCTGGTGGACAAAATCTCGTCCAGCATCACGCCTTTGCTCGACGAAGCGGCGGCACCCGCTGACATCGGGCGGGCCACCACGGCGATTTTCTATTCGATCAGCAACACCCAGACCGGGCTGCGTGGTGTGAGCTTTGGCGATTCACTCATCAAGCATGTGGTGGAGACCCTCACGGCCGAATTTCCCCGGTTGCGCACCTTTGCCACGTTGTCGCCGATTCCGGGTTTCCGCGCTTGGCTGGGCAAGCATGCCGGTGCGATGCTGGAGCGCCTGGATGACAAGCGCCGCACCGAGCTGGGCCGGGCCGTGGGCTTCGAACCCCCGCAGGCCACCCATCTGCTGGCTGCGCTCGACAAGGCCACCGACCTCGATGCCCGATCGCCCGTGCGCCAGATGCTGATGGAGTGCGCCGCACGCTACCTGGCCCGTGAGCTGCAGGACGGAAAGCCAGTGGACCCGGTGGCCCGCTTCCACCTGGGCAACGGAGCGCGGGTGGAACGCCTGAACTGGGCGGGAGACCCGTCCAGCAAAGGACTGAAACAATCGTACGGGCTGATGGTGAATTACCTGTACGACCTCAAGCGCATCGACAAGCACCGCAGCTTGCTCGCGCAAGGCAAGGTGCCGGTGTCGGGGGACATCGACAGCCTGTGCCGTGACTAACCGCAGGCCCCGGTGCCGCGCAATGCCATCATCGTCACCATCGGCGCAGACAATGGCCGATGGACCCCCTCAGAGGGGAGCCAGCCGATGGTGGCAAGTGCCTGGCACGGTTTTGAACGGTGGGGCACCGTAGGCCTGCTTTCCTTTTTTACAACGACGACAGGAGACAAGGAATGAAAGACATGCGAATTCAGCGCCGCGAGGTGCTGCTGGGGGCTGCTGCCACAGGTTTGGGGCTGGCCACGGGCACGGTGCCTGCATGGGCCCAGGCATCGGCCTGGCCCACCAAACCGGTGAACCTGGTGGTGCCGTTCCCTGCGGGCGGCGGCACCGATGCCTTTGCGCGCCCCTTGGCAGCGCAGTTCTCCAAGGCCACCGGCAAGACGCTGGTGATCGACAACCGAGGGGGCGCGGGCGGCACCGTGGGGGCCAGCTTTGCCTCCAAGGCCGCACCAGACGGCTACACGCTCTTCATGGGGGCCGTGCACCACGCGATCGCCCCGTCGATGTACCCCAAGCTCGACTACGACCTGGAGAAGGACTTCATTCCGCTGTTCTTGCTGGCCAACGTGCCCCAGGTGGTGGTGGTCAACCCCAAGAACGTGCCGGTCAACAACTTCCAGCAGTTCATGGACTATGTGAAGCGCAACCCCGCCAAGCTCAATTACGGGTCTGCGGGCGCTGGCACGTCGCACCACCTGGCGGGCGAGCTGTTCAAGCAGCAGACGGGCACCTTCATCACCCACATCCCCTACCGGGGTGCCGGCCCCGCGCTGCAGGACCTGATTGGTGGGCAGGTGGACATGATGTTTGACGGGCTGGGTTCCTCGGCGTCCCACATCAAAGGTGGGCGTATCAAGGCGCTCATGGTGTCGGGCCCCAAGCGCAATGCCGCGTTTCCAGACGTACCCTGCGCCGCCGAAGTTGGCCTGCCCGACTACACCGTCACCACTTGGTACGGCCTGTGGGCACCCAAGGGCACCCCCGCCGATGTGCAGGCGCGCATCGTGGACGAGGTGCGCAAGCTGGGCAGCGCCGACGAACTCAAAACGATCTGGGCCAACAACGGCGCCGAATACGGCGGCATGACCCAGCAGCAGTTTGCGGGCATGGTCAGCAGCGAGGTCAAGCGCTGGGCGGCGGTGGTGAAGGCCTCTGGCGCAAAGCTAGATTAACCCCCCTGAGGCGCTTCGCGCCTTCCCCCTGAAGGGGGACGCCACCCGTGGCCTGGCAAAGCCAGTTCCACGGTGGCACTGGCGATGGCGCGGCGCCAGTTGTTGCGGGCAGTGGACTTTGCAAACGTGATGGGCAACGAATATGTCGGGTGAAGTGTTGATGGAATCGGGTGAGCGTGGTGTGGTGCATGTCATGCTGCGCCACACCGGGCGGCTGAACGCCATGTCGCGTGGCATGTGGCGGCAGCTGCGTGTGGTGTTTGAAGACATCCAGCAGCGCAGCGATGTGCGCTGCGTGCTCATTGCGGGGGAGGGCGATGCCTTCTGTGCGGGCGGTGACATTTCGGAGTACCCCGGCTTTCGGTTTGACGCCGCTGCCTTGCGGGACTTTCATGAGAACGACGTCTGGGGTGGGCTCAACGCCATGCTCCAGTGCGACGTGCCCATCGTGGCGCAGATCCGTGGCGCCTGCATGGGTGCCGGGGTGGAGATTGCCAGCTGCTGCGACATCCGCGTGGCGGGCAGTGGTGCGCGTTTTGGCGCGCCGATTGCCAAGCTCGGTTTCCCGATGGCCCCGCGCGAGGCGCAGCTGGTGGCGGGTGCTGTGGGTGACGTGACCGCACGCCAGATGCTGCTGGAGGCCGCCACCTTCAGCGCCCCTGACATGCTGGCACGCGGCTTTCTGAGCCGTGTGGTGGCCGACGACATGGTGGCCACCGAGGCCCTGGGCAGCGCACAGCGCATCGCCGCACTGGCGCCGCAGGCCGCCCGCATGAACAAGCAGACATTTCGGGCATTAAAAATGCCTCTGGCGCTTGATGGTAAAGCGCAAATAGCTATGAAAAATATAGTAAACGGGGCGCCTGACCCCTATGTCTACGCGGACAGCGCCGAGCACCGCGAAGGCATCACCGCGTTCCTAGAAAAACGCGCGCCGTTGTTTTGACGGGCCCCGCCCGCCTTGTTGATCCAAACCTTTAAAACCGTCCAACTGCCATGAGCCAAAACAACCTCTTCAGCGCCCTGCGCGCAGCCTTCCCGTCTGACCTGGACAGCACCGCCGTCGAGACCATGGCGGCAGACGGCACCCCGCTGTTCTACACCTGGCGCGACCTGGACCGCGCCAGCGCCCGCATCGCCAACCTGCTCGCATCGCTCAAGCTGCCCCAAGGCAGCCGCGTGGCCGTGCAGGTGGAAAAGTCCGTCGAAGCCATGGCCCTGTACCTGGCAACGCTGCGCGCGGGCTACGTGTTCCTGCCACTCAACACCGCCTACCAAAGCGCCGAGATCGAATACTTCATCGGCAACGCCGAGCCCGCGGTGGTGGTGTGCTCGCCCGGCAACTTCGGCTGGGTCAGCAAGATTGCCTTCACGCTGGGCACGCAGCATGTGTTCACCCTGGGCGACGACCGCGCCGGCAGCCTGCTCGAGCGCGCCACCCACCACAGCGATGAGCACCAGGCCGTGGCCCGCAGTGCAGATGACCTCGCCGCCATCCTCTACACCAGCGGCACCACCGGCCGCAGCAAGGGCGCCATGCTCACGCACGGCAACATGCTCAGCAACGCGGTCATGCTCAAAGACTACTGGGGCTGGAAGAAGGGCGATGTATTGATTCACGCCTTGCCCATCTTCCACGTGCACGGCCTGTTCGTCGCCATCCACGGTGCGCTCATCAACGGCAGCAAGATGATCTGGATGGCCAAGTTCGACCCCAAGGCCGTCATCGGCGCCATGCCCCGCGCCACAGTGTTCATGGGCGTGCCCACGCTGTACGTGCGCATGCTGGCCGAGCCCGGCTTGACCAAAGAGGCCGTGAAGAACATGCGCCTGTTCATTGCAGGCTCTGCACCGCTGCTCATCGAAACCTTCAAGGAATGGCAGCAACGCACCGGCCACACCATTCTGGAGCGTTACGGCATGAGCGAAACCATCATGCTCACCAGCAACCCCTACAGCGCCGACAAGCGATACAAAGGCGAGGATGAGCGCCGTGGTGGCACCGTCGGCTTCCCCCTGCCGGGCGTGAGCCTGCGCGTGCAGGGCGACGACGGCAAAGACCTGCCCGTGGGCGAGATCGGCGGCATCCAGGTCAAGGGCCCCAACGTGTTCAAGGGCTACTGGCGCATGCCCGAGAAGACGGCCGAAGAGTTCACGAAGGACGGCTACTTCAAAACCGGCGACGTGGGCAAGGTCGATGAACGCGGCTACGTCCACATCGTGGGCCGCAGCAAAGACCTCATCATCAGCGGCGGCTACAACGTCTACCCCGCAGAGATAGAGGGCTACATCAACGACATGCCCGGCGTGGCCGAGAGCGCCCTGGTCGGCGTGCCGCACCCCGACTTTGGCGAAGTGGGCGTGGCCGTGGTGATTGCCAAGCCCGGCGCCAGCCTGAACGCTGACGCCATCGTGGCCCAGCTCAAGTCCCAGCTCGCGAACTTCAAGATCCCCAAGAAGTGCTTTGTGGTGGCTGAATTGCCTCGCAACACCATGGGCAAGGTTCAGAAGAACCTGCTGCGGGAGCAGTACAAGGGGTTGTTTGTGTGATGCGTTGAGGCGGGTCTTGTGGCCGCCTTTGCATGCCCGCCATCGTGCGGGCCTGATTGGCTCTTATGGGCTCTTGTGGTCTTGGCATGCTGGTATTGGGTGGCGCACTTCAGACTTCAGATGTGAGACCGATTTTTTCGCTTGATCCGCGATGTCTGGGGCGTGCTTCTGTTTAAACATGCGCTCCTGTAGAGCGTAAAGCGCTGAGATGTTCAGGAAGTGCTTGAGAAGTTCGATATGGAAATGCCTTGTCAGCTTCGACTGGTTCGAGCGTTGTCCTCTAAATTTTGTCAGCCCGCGTCAGAGTCCATGGCCATAGCCCACAACCTTTGTCGGTACGCCTGATGTTCATATGACGCTTTGTGGCCTTGGGCCTCCAAGCGCCTCTCGTGTCACCTTTGGGCCACACAGTTGAATCGCCGCATCCTCTCCATCCCCCTCGGAATCGCCCTGATCGCGATCATCGGAGCATCACTCGCCCCTCTTTTTCTGACTCCGAAAGTTTCACCGTGCGCCTACCTCAGCGCACCGGTGCGGTTTCTCAAAATTGATAGCCGCCCGGTGAAAGTAAGTCGAGGCACTCGCCCGTTCCCAGTGGTGGAATACAGCTACGTCGTTTCCGGCACGAGCTATACCAGCACCAGGATGTTTTGCTCAGAAAGCGATGGGTTCAAAGCGAATTGGTCCAAGGTCGACCGCTTCTTTCACGTTGCCAAAAATGGGGGTGAAATTGTGGCGTGGTTTCCACCGTTGTCCCCCGAGTCGGCGTGCATCTCCATCGATGCGGAGTTCGACTACTTCGTGGTGTCAAGCACCTCTTCTCAGTGCCGGGCGGATTGAGGCCTGTCCTTGGCTGGGTGAGCGGGCTTCCCGGCATCGGGTGGAGATGCTGCCGACTCCTTCGTGTTGGAGTTTGGTGACGCAAGAAGTGTTTGCTATGTAATTGATAGCTTGTTGCGCTTTATCTATAAGCGCTAGAGCCTGGTTTTTGCGAAGCAGACTGTTCGCACAAAAACCGGCGGTGCCAGCACACGCAGGTTCACCAACGCACAGGCCTCATCACCCCGCTACGGCAGCGGCAGTAGTGACGGTGTTGGCTTCACCACACCTTGCTGTGGCGCACAAAAGATGCATTCCGGCCCCGCCTCTGTAGTCGCAGGCGCAGCAGCCCCTTCCGCATGGTTGCAGCAGTGCTCCAGCCACCCGGCCACCAGCCGGTACACCGAAATTTTGGTGCGGGCCGTGGGCGCGCAGAGGTAGTAGCCCAGCGGACTGTCAAAGCGGTCTTTCAGGGGCTCGACCAGCGTACCTGCCTGTAGTTCGTCCTCCACCAAACATGTGGGCACAATGCCCACGCCAAAGCCTGAGACTGCTGCCCGGATGATGAGCGAGTAAAGGTTGAAGCCCGGTCCGAAGCGGCTGGCGCTGGTGTCCAGGCCATGGGCTTCCATCCAGTCCTGCCAGGCCAGGGGCACCTCGATGTGTTGCAGCAGCGTGGCGCGCACCATGTCTTCCGGAGTGTGCAGGGGCAGGGCATCGCGCAGTTGGGGATTGCAGACGATGCAGGTCTCTTTGCCGATCAGATAGCGCGCATTGGCGCTGGGCCAGTTGCCGTAGCTGTACTGGATGGCAGCGTCGAACTCGTGCGGCGTCGCAAAGTCGTGCGCGTGCTGGTAGCGCACAAAGTTCAGCGACACCTGCGGCAGCCTGCGCTTGAAGTGGCCCAGGCGCGGAAACAGCCACGGCACCCCAAATTGGGCAAGCACGAGGCGCCGAACATTTGGACGGGAATGAAAAAACACCGAGCGGGCGTCTAGCCTTCTCGGTGTTTTGCTATGTATTTAATAGCTTTTAGCGCTTTATGGACAAGCGCTAGAGCCTGTTTTGATGCTTGAATTTATGCTTAACGCAGCACAAGCACAGGGATGTGCGAGTGCGTCAGCACATGCTGCGTCTCACTGCCCAGCAGCAGGCGCTTGAGGCCCTTGCGGCCGTGCGATGCCATCACGATCAGGTCGCACTTGTGCTTCTTGGCGGCCGAGATGATGGCTTCGGCCACGAGGTCGGACTTGGCGATGACGGCCTTGACTGCCACGCCTTGGGCGTCGCCCTGGGCCTTCACGCCATCGACCATGGCCTGTGCCGCATCGCCCCATTGGGTTTCGATGCGCTTGACGTCGTTGGTATCGACGGGCATGCCGCCCTCGAAGTAACTGCGGGGGTAGCGGGGCACCACCTTGAGGGCCACGGCAGAGGCGCCGGTGAGCGCGGCCAGCGACAGTCCGTGTTCCACGGCCTTGTCGGAAAGGGGTGAGCCGTCCGTTGCGATCAGGATGCGTTTGTACATAAAGGTCTCCTCAAAGTGATGGAACAAGCTTAGGATGAATCATGTTCTGGGACTTGATGCAGGTCAATGTACCTGTCATGTCCGAACGATAGGCTTGAACCATGTCAATGTTTCGACCCGGTGCGCCGGCCTCCTCCCCGGCACATCCGCCCGATGCTGTTTCCAATGCGGAGCCTGCCGCGCACGCCGTGCTGCTGGACGACCCGCAGGAGTGGTCGGCGTTCGGTCGGCCTGTGGGGCCAGCGGGCCAGGCTGCCGAAGATCCCGCCAGCTGTGCCTGGGACTCCCAGGTGGTGCTGGAAGGCATGCACTGCGCGGCCTGTGCCCTCACCATCGAAGATGCCCTGCGCAGCGTACCCGGCGTGCTGCAGGCGGATGTGAGCGCTGCCACGCGCCGTGCGCGCGTGGTGTGGCAGCCCTCCCAGGTGCAGCCCTCGCAGTGGATGGACGCCGTGCACAAGGCAGGCTACCGCGCCATGCCCGCCATGGATGCCTTTGCGCGCGAGCAGCGCCAGCGTGAGAACCGCCGTGCCCTGTGGCGCTGGCTGGTGGCAGGCTTTTGCATGATGCAGGTGATGATGTACGCGTGGCCCGCGTACGTGGCGCAACCTGGCGACCTGACGGGCGAGATGGAGCAACTGCTGCGCTGGGCCTCGTGGGTCATCACGCTGCCCATGGTGGTGTTCTCGTGTGGGCCGTTCTTCAGCAGTGCGCTGCGCGATATTCGCCTGCGCCGCGTCAGCATGGACCTGCCCGTGGCGCTGGGCATGGCCATCACCTTTGTGGTGAGCACGGCGGGCACCTTCGACCCTGTAGGCCTCTTTGGCAAGGAGGTGTACTACGACTCGCTGACGATGTTTGTTTTCTTCCTGCTCACGGGCCGCTGGCTGGAGCTGCGCCTGCGCGACCGCACCGCCGGTGCGCTGGAAGCTGTGATGAATCGCCTGCCCGACAGCGTAGAGCGGCGCACGGCCGATGGCAGCTTTGTACGCGTGGCCACGCGCCGTGTGGTGGTGGGAGACACCATCCGTGTGCTGCCGGGTGAGGCGTTTCCGGCCGATGGGCGCATCACGCTGGGCAGCACGCACGCCGATGAATCCCTGCTGACGGGCGAGTCCACCCCCGTGGCGCGCCCCGTGGGCAGCACGGTCACGGCGGGCAGCTACAACCTGCAGGCGCCGGTGGAGGTGCATGTGGAAGGCACGGGCGGGCAGACCCGCTTCGCCCAGATCGTCGCGCTGATGGAAAGCGCGTCGCTGCAAAAGCCACGCCTTGCCCAATTGGCGGATCGCATTGCGCGGCCGTTTCTGGTGGCGGTGCTCGTGGCAGCGGGCCTGGCTGCGGTGTACTGGTGGCCGTCCGACCCGGGGCATGCCTTGATGGTGGCGGTGGCTGTGCTCATCGTCACCTGCCCCTGCGCGCTGTCGCTGGCCACGCCGGTGGCCATGCTCACCGCAGCTGGCACGCTGGCGCGCCATGGTGTGCTGGTGCGCAACCTGCAGGGGCTGGAGGCACTGGCCCATGTGGACACCGTGGTGTTCGACAAGACCGGCACGCTCACGCGGGACGGCATGGCCTTGCAGGCCGTACACACGGCCCATGGGTGGAGCACGGAAGAGGTGTTGGCTCTGGCGGCGTCTCTGGCGCGCCACTCGATGCATCCTGCATCGCGCGCCGTGGTGGCTGCGGCTGCTGCGCTGGACGATGGTCGCTGGGCGGTGACCGATCTGCAGGAAGAAGCCGGGCAGGGCCTGGTGGCCAGGGTGCACGACAGATTGGGGGCCGGACTGCCCGCGCGCCAGGTCCGGCTGGGGTCTGCGCACCATGCAGGCGTGGCGCCTGAAGAAGCGGGGTCGGCGCTGCAGGTGGTGCTGTCGGAGCAGCATGTCAGCGGCGCAGTGTCCGAGCTGGCCCGTTTCGATCTGGTGGAGGACCTGCGCACAGAGGCACCCGCTGTAGTGGCTGCGTTGGAGCAGGGCGGCGTGGCGGTGCAACTGCTGTCGGGCGACCGCGTGGGCGCGGTGCAACGTGTGGCGGCGCAAGCGGGCATTGCCCAGGCGGCGGGCGAGTGCACGCCCCAGGGCAAGCTGGCTGCGTTGCAGTCCTTGCAGGCCGGTGGCCACCAAGTGGCCATGGTGGGCGATGGGCTGAACGATGGCCCGGTGCTGGCAGGGGCCCATGTTTCGTTTGCATTTGGCCGTGCGGTGCCGCTGGCGCAGTCGCAGGCCGATTTTGTGGTGCTGGGCGACAGCTTGGCACTGGTGCCCCAGACCGTGCTGCTGGCGCGCCGTACCTTGCGTGTGGTGCGCCAGAACCTGTGGTGGGCTGCCGGCTACAACGCGTTGTGTGTTCCGCTGGCGGTGGTGGGCTGGATGCCAGCCTGGTTGGCCGGGCTGGGCATGGCGCTCAGCTCGCTGCTGGTGGTGCTCAATGCCGCGCGCCTTGCGCGCGACCTGCCGGCTTTGCCTGCGCAAGGCGAAGACCTGCGGCCACAACAGGGCGCTGTGCCGATTGATATCTCAAAAACAAGCTGGCTGGAGGCTGCCTGATGGACATTCTTTATCTGCTGATTCCACTGTCCGTGGTGCTGGTGCTGATGATTCTGGCGGGCCTGTGGTGGGCGGTCTACCACGGCCAGTTCGAGAGTGTCGAGCAAGAGGGAGAGCGGATTCTCCGAGACGGTTGACTTGTGTCAATGCCCAAAAAAGCTGACTGCAACAAACTCTTACTGCATTACAAAGAGGTGCCCGATGGATTCTCCAAAAACAAATGCTGCGCACTACAACGATACAGTGGTGCGGCAGTTTTCTATCCTGGCCGTGGTTGTGGGGGTGGTTGGCATGCTGGTGGGCGTCATCATCGCCGCCCAGCTTGCCTGGCCTGAACTCAACTTTGGCATTCCGTGGCTCAGTTATGGCCGCTTGCGACCCTTGCACACCAATGCGGTGATCTTTGGGTTTGGTGGCAGTGCGCTGTTCGCCACCAGTTACTACGTGGTGCAGCGCACCTGCCAGGTTCGCCTGTTTGCCGGGCCCCTGGCGGCCTTCACCTTCTGGGGATGGGTGCTGGTCATTGCCGGGGCCGTCATCAGCCTGCCAATGGGCTACACCCAGGGCAAGGAATACGCTGAACTCGAATGGCCGATTGACATCCTGATCACGCTGGTATGGGTGTCCTATGCCATCGTGTTCTTTGGCACCATCGGTGTGCGCAAGGTCAAGCACATCTATGTGGCCAACTGGTTCTTTGGCGCGTTCATCCTGGCTGTGGCATTGCTGCACGTGGTCAACAGCGCTGCGATCCCGGCTGACCTCATGAAGAGCTACTCGGCCTACGCCGGTGTGCAGGATGCCATGGTGCAGTGGTGGTATGGCCACAACGCCGTGGGCTTCTTCCTGACCGCAGGCTTCCTGGGCATGATGTACTACTTCATCCCCAAGCAGGCGGGACGACCCGTGTATTCGTATCGCCTGTCGATCGTGCACTTCTGGGCCTTGATCTTCACCTACATGTGGGCCGGCCCTCACCACCTGCACTACACCGCGCTGCCTGACTGGACGCAATCGGTGGGCATGGTGTTCTCGCTGATCCTGCTGGCACCCAGCTGGGGCGGGATGATCAACGGCATCATGACCCTGTCGGGCGCATGGCACAAGCTGCGTGACGACCCCATCCTGCGTTTCCTGATCGTGTCGCTGTCGTTCTACGGCATGTCCACGTTCGAAGGTCCGATGATGTCCATCAAGACCGTCAACGCCCTGAGCCACTACACCGACTGGACCGTGGGCCACGTGCACTCTGGCGCATTGGGCTGGGTGGGTCTGATCTCGATGGGCTCGCTGTACTACCTGGTGCCCCGACTGTTTGGCCGCGAAAAGATGCACTCCATCAAGGCCATTGAGCTGCACTTCTGGATGGCCACCATCGGCATCGTGCTGTACATCGCCGCGATGTGGATTGCCGGTGTGATGCAAGGCCTGATGTGGCGCGCCATCAACCCCGACGGCACGCTGACCTACACCTTTGTGGAAAGCGTGAAGGCGACCTATCCGTTCTATGTGATCCGCGTGGCCGGTGGCCTGCTGTATCTGGGTGGCATGTTGGTCATGGCCTGGAATGTGTGGATGACAGCGATCTCGGGCCGTTCGGTCAAGGTGGCGATTCCTGCCGTGAATGCGGCCCACGCCTGAGCCGAAGGAGATAACTCATGTCTAACAACAACCCATCGAATTCGACCGGCTTCTCCCATGAAAAGGTGGAAACCAACAACTTCCTGATGATCGTGCTGATCCTCCTGGTCATCGCCATCGGCGGCCTGGTAGAGATCGTGCCACTGTTCTTCCAGAAGTCCACAACCGAGGCGGTCAAGGGCGTGGAGCCTTACAACGCCATGCAACTGGTGGGCCGCGACGTCTACATCCGTGAAGGTTGCTACAACTGCCACTCGCAGATGATCCGCCCCTTCCGCGCTGAAACCCTGCGCTATGGGCACTATTCGGTGGCGGGTGAGTTTGTGTACGACCACCCCTTCCAGTGGGGCAGCAAGCGCACAGGCCCCGACCTGCACCGCGTGGGAGGCAAGTACAGCGACGAATGGCACCGCATCCACCTGAACAACCCGCGTGATGTGGTGCCCGAATCGAATATGCCTGCCTACCCTTGGCTGGAGAAGAACGCCGTGGACCCCGCCAGCGTGGCGCCGCGCATGAAGGCCCTGCGCACTGTGGGTGTGCCGTACACCGACGAACAGATCGCTGCGTCTGCCGCTGATGTCAAGGGCAAGACGGAGATGGAAGCGCTGATTGCGTACCTGCAAGTCATGGGCCGCGCGCTCAAGTAAAGGAGATATCCCCATGGACATCACCACCATGCGCATTGTGGCCACGCTGGCTTCAATGGCCTGTTTCATTGGCATCTGGGTCTGGGCCTACCGAGGCCGCAACAAGGCCCGGTTCGACGAGGCCGCCCAGCTGCCTTTCGAGCAAGATTGACCTTCACCAGAACGAGAACACCCCATGAGTGACTTCACCAGCAATTTCTGGTCGGTCTTTGTGACCACGCTGACCCTGGTCGGCATCATCGCCTGCGGCATTCTGCTTTGGATGGCAGGCCGCAAGAAGGTGATGGCCACGTCCGACAACACTACCGGCCACGTCTGGGACGAAGACCTGGTCGAGATGAACAACCCCCTGCCACGCTGGTGGGTGTGGCTGTTTGTCATCACCATCATCTTCGGCCTGGGCTACCTGGCCGCCTATCCAGGCCTGGGCAGCTTTTCCGGCAAGCTCAACTGGACACAGAAGGGCGAATACGAGGCTGAGATGGCCAAGGCCAAGGCCGAGCTGGAGCCGCTGTATGCCCGG
Organism: Acidovorax sp. sif0632; assembly: GCF_019218805.1. Taxonomy (NCBI): domain Bacteria; kingdom Pseudomonadati; phylum Pseudomonadota; class Betaproteobacteria; order Burkholderiales; family Comamonadaceae; genus Acidovorax; species Acidovorax sp. sif0632. Next base: position 499,206 of record NZ_JAHUWW010000002.1, read on the forward strand.
TTTGCCTCGATGAAGCCGGAAGACATTGCCAAGGATCCTCAGGCCCAGGCCATTGGCGAGCGCCTGTTCATGAACAACTGCGCGCAGTGCCATGGCTCGGACGCCCGGGGTAGCAAGGGTTTCCCCAATCTGGCTGATGGCGATTGGTTGCATGGCGGTGCACCCGAGAAGATCCGTGAAACCATCGAGAAGGGCCGTATCGGCAACATGCCTCCCATGGCTGCCGCAGTGGGCTCCCCCGAAGATGTGCGCAATCTTTCGCACTATGTGCTGAGTCTTTCGGGCAGCCCGCATGACTCGCTGCGTGCTTCGTTGGGCAAGTCCAAGTTCACGGCGTGTGCAGCCTGCCACGGAATGGACGGCAAGGGTAATCAGGCACTGGGTGCCCCCAACCTGACCGACGACATCTGGCTGCATGGCTGGGGCGAGGCGGCCATCACTGCCATGGTCAACAACGGCAAGGTTAACCAGATGCCCGCCCAGGCGGACAAGCTGACGGAAGCGCAGATCGGTGTGCTGTCGGCCTATGTCTGGGGCTTGTCGAACGGCACCCAGGCCGCTGCACGCTGAGCCTTGGCCACTTGGAGCAGTGCCTAGGCACTGCTCCAGGGGGCAGCGCAAACTGAGAACCACGAAGCAAACGGACCGATACCATCATGAACCCACCCAGCGAGCCTGCTCGCAAGGTCATCCCGATAGCGCCGGTTGCGTCCGATGCCTCATCGCAGGGCGAGATTGTTTCCCTGTACGAAGCGCAAAAGAAGATCTACCCGCGTTCCATCAGTGGCCTGTTCGCGCGTTGGCGCTGGGGTATGGTGTTCCTCACGCAGATCGTTTTCTACGGGCTGCCCTGGTTTGAATGGGGGCAGCGCCAGATGGTGCTGTTTGACCTGGGGGCTCGGCGGTTCTACATCTTCGGCCTGGTTCTGTACCCCCAGGATTTCATCTATCTCACGGGCCTGCTCATCATCTCGGCGTTATCGCTGTTCCTGTTTACGGCGGTGGCGGGGCGGCTTTGGTGTGGATTTGCGTGCCCGCAAACGGTCTACACCGAAATGTTCATGTGGATCGAGCACAAGATCGAAGGTGATCGCAGTGCGCGGCTTCGGCTGGACAATGGGCCCTGGACCTTCGAGAAGGTTCGCAAGAAGTTTTTCAAGCAGGTCATCTGGATTGCCGTGGCGTTGTGGACGGGGTTCACGTTCGTGGGCTACTTCGTGCCCATCCGCGAACTCGGGGCAGAGCTGCTGGCGGTGCAGGGTGGCTGGCAGATTTTCTGGGTACTGTTCTATGGCTTTGCCACCTATGGCAATGCCGGCTATATGCGCGAACAGGTGTGCAAATACATGTGTCCCTATGCGCGCTTTCAGAGCGCCATGTTCGACAAGGACACGCTGATCGTTACCTACGACCCAGAACGCGGCGAGCAGCGTGGGCCGCGCAAGAAGAACATCGACTACAAGGCCCAGGGGTTGGGCGATTGCATTGACTGCTCGCTGTGTGTGCAGGTGTGCCCTGTGGGCATCGACATTCGCAAAGGCTTGCAGTACGAATGCATCGGCTGTGGCCTGTGCGTGGACGCCTGCAATACCGTGATGGACAAGATGCAGTATCCGCGCGGGCTCATCCGGTTTTCTACGCAGAACGGCGTGGCCAAACGGTGGAGTCAGTCGCAGATCCTGCGCCGTGTGCTGCGGCCACGAGTGCTGATATACAGCGCGGTTCTGGTGGCCCTGTGCGTAGGCATGATGGCCAGCCTTGTCACACGCACGCCTTTGAAGGTGGATGTGGTGCGTGATCGGGCGGCGCTGTCGCGCATCGTGGCGGGTGGAAAGCTGGAGAACATCTACCGCCTGCAGATCATGAACGCCACTGAAGGCCCCCAGCGCTATCGCATCAGTGTGCGTGGCCTTGAAGGGCTGGAAGTCGCTTCTGATGCCGAGGTGGACATCGGTGCGGCGGAGTCCCGGTGGGTGGCCGTCCGTCTGCAGATACCGTATGGATCAGCCCCTTCAGGATCACATGCCGTGCAGTTCGATGTGCAGGCCTTGGGCGCGGACGCCCATGTGAGCGAAAAATCCGTGTTTCTGGTGCCGCGATAACGCAGCGAGCGACCCGGTGCAAGACCTTCGCGGGTCTCGTTTTGAGCAAGATAATTTTTGAGGAGTAAGCACCATGCCATCCAGTTCCGCCCTCGGCACTGCCCCTTCTGCCGCTGCACCCTGGTGGAGGTTTGGCCATGTTTGGCTGATCATCGCCGGTCCCGTGATCGTGATCATTGCAGGGTTTGTGACCCTGTGGCTCGCGATATCGCGCCCCGACCCCGTGGTCGCGGAAGATTATTACCGCCAGGGCATCGAGATCAACAAGACACTGGCCACCCCAGAAAAAAGCCTGTTGCCAGCCATGAAGGGCCGCAACCACGCTGCCACCCCGGTCCAGGACCAGCCGCGCTGAACCCACCTGGCCGGGCGGCATGCCTGCACGGCCTTACCAGGAGACAAACCAATGTGGATGCAACGCGTGATGTGGATTGCCTGGCCGGCCTTTTTGATGGCCGGTGTGATGGAAATGCTGGTTTTTGCGATGGTGGACCCGCAAGACCTGCACTGGTTTGGGCAGCCGTTGGCATTGTCACGGCAGGGCGTGTACACGCTTGCCTTTTTTGCGTTCTGGATGATCACGATGGCATCCAGCGCGTTGACCACGCTGCTGGCCATGTCACCGTTTGAACTTAACCGTTGCCCGGTTCCCGAAGGCGAGCGTCCCGATGACTGCCGCAAGACATCATCGTGCCCTTGAGCGGTAGTGCCACCTATTGGCTAAGGTCAATGTGGTAAGGACTGCCAGGATGGCAGACGACAGCAGGTTCAGTGGCAGGCTTGCTGGTTGTTCACGATGCGCTTGAGGGCCTCGGTCTCCAGGATGCGCACATGGCGCTGCTTGACCTCGACAATGCCTTCTTCCACGAACTTGGAGAAGGTGCGGCTCACGGTTTCGAGCTTGAGGCCCAGGTAGCTACCGATCTCTTCGCGGGTCATGCGCAGCACGAGCTCGGACTGCGAGAACCCCCGGGCGTGCAGGCGCTGAACCAGGTTGAGCAGGAACGCGGCCAGGCGCTCCTCAGCGCGCATGCTGCCCAGGAGCAGCATCACGCCATGCTCGCGGACAATCTCGCGGCTCATGATCTTGTGCACATGGTGCTGCAATGCGGTGACTTCGCGGGACAGTTCTTCGATGCGGTCAAACGGCATGACGCAGACTTCCGCGTCTTCCAGGGCCACCGCATCGCAGGTGTGGTGGTCATTCACGATGCCATCAAGGCCGATGATCTCGCCTGCCATCTGAAAACCCGTGACCTGGTCACGCCCGTCTTCGGTGGCTACACATGTTTTGAAGAAGCCGGTGCGAATGGCATAGAGCGAGGTGAAGGATTCGCCGTTGCGGAAAAGGGTTCCACCGCGTTTGATCTTGCGGCGAACGGCAACGACCTCGTCAATGCGTTGCAGCTGTTCCTCGCTCAGCCCCACCGGCATGCACAGCTCGCGCAGGTTGCAGTTGGAGCAGGCGACTTTGATGGTGAGCGGGTTCATAGGAACAGAGGCTGGGTAAGGTTTGAGCATATCGCCCCATATGCCTAACAGGCTGGGCCTTTGGGTGCGGGTGGGCGACTGATGTGCATCAAATTGTCGCTGTTCGTCCCGGCCCATCACTTGATGCAGGTCAAGGACATGGAGTGCAGCTTACGGCACAGTCGAAGTGTACGCAAGGAATTTGCCCATGACCGCTGTTTCGCCCGAGCTGCTGCGCCGTTTCGACGTGCCAGGGCCCCGTTATACCTCTTACCCAACAGCTGACCGTTTCGTCGAGGCCTTTGGGCAGGACGACTACGCGCTTGCCTTGGAGCAGCGCAGGCTGGGCTCCATGACGAAGGCCTTGCCGCTGTCTTTGTACGTGCACATCCCCTTTTGCGAGTCCCTTTGTTACTACTGCGCCTGCAACAAGATCATCACCAAACACCATGATCGGGCAGAGGTGTATTTGCGGTATTTGAGCCGCGAGATTGACTTGCACACAGCACACTGCGGCACGGGGCAGGTGGTGAGTCAGCTTCACCTGGGTGGTGGCACGCCCACTTTTCTATCGGACGAGGGCTTGCGGGAGCTGATGGGCATGCTCAAACGCAGCTTTTCGTTGGCGCCGGGCGGGGAGTATTCGATTGAGGTGGACCCTCGCACCGTCAATGCGGACCGCCTTGCAGTGCTGGCGGAACTGGGATTCAACCGACTGAGCTTTGGGGTGCAGGATTTCGATCCTGAGGTTCAAAAGGCCGTTCACCGCATACAGCCTGCCGAGCAGGTGTTTTCGCTGGTGGAGTCCGCACGTTCGCTGGGTTTTGAATCCATCAATGTGGATTTGATCTACGGCCTGCCTCGGCAGACGCCAGAGTCGTTTGACCGCACGCTGGCCCAGGTTACGCAGCTGCGGCCTGACCGTATCGCGTTGTACGCGTATGCCCATCTGCCAGAACGTTTCAAGCCTCAGCGCCGTATTGTTTCGGCCGAGTTGCCAGCGGCTGCAGGCAAGGTGTCGATGCTCTCCCGTTCGCTGGACGCCTTCATGGATGCTGGGTACGTGTATGTGGGCATGGACCACTTTGCATTGCCTGAGGATGCATTGGCAGTCGCCAAGCGCCAGGGGCGTCTGCACCGCAACTTCCAGGGCTACAGTACGCAACCTGATTGCGACCTGATCGGCTTGGGGGTGTCTGCGATTGGCCGGGTCGGAGCCACCTACAGCCAAAATGCCAAGACCCTGGATGAGTATTACGATTTTCTGAATCAGGGGCGCCTGCCCGTCGTTCGTGGGTTGGCCCTGACGCGCGACGATCTTGTGCGCCGCGCCGTCATCATGGCCTTGATGTGCCAAGGCGAGCTGTTGTTTGAGCCCATGGAGCAAGCGTGGTTGATCGACTTTCGCCACTACTTCTCTGCGGAGCTGGCGCAACTGGAAACCATGGCCGAGCAGGGGCTTGTGGTGGTGCGGCCCGATGGGGTCGAGGTCACTGCCATGGGCTGGTTCTTTGTGCGTGGCATTGCCATGGTCTTTGACCGTTACCTGCAGGCTGACCGCAACCGCGCCCGTTTTTCGCGCATCATCTGATCCTCATGATTGCTACGGTCGCCTCAACCGCCTTGCTGATGGGGCTCGTTGGCGGGTCCCATTGTTTGGTCATGTGTTCTGCGCCTTGTGGGGCATTGATCGGGCAGGGCGGTGTGGGCATGGCGTCCACAGCCGGTGGCGATGCGCAGCCACAGGCAACTCCCCCGACGGTGCAGACAGTGCAGTGGGTGCCCCGTGGCGGTGTCATTCGGCGCGCCGTCGCTTTTCATGCTGGCCGCTTGGCCGGGTACGCTGTGGCGGGTGGCTTGGCTGCATGGGCCATGGACAGTCTGGCATGGTTGACCCAGCAGACCGTGGCACTTCGCCCTGCGTGGACCCTGATGCATGTTGCGGTGATGGCGTGGGGTTTGATGATGGTGATCCAGGCGCGCCAGCCCCTGTGGGTAGAGCAGGCGGGCCGTACCGTATGGGCGCGTGTGCGGCCTCTGGTCAGTGCACCAGGCGGGGTTCTGGTTGCTGGTGGGCTTTGGGCCTTGATGCCCTGTGGCCTGCTCTATTCCGCGCTGCTCGTGGCTGCGTTGAGCGGAGGGCCTCTGGAAGGGGCGCTCAGCATGGCGCTTTTTGGCCTGGGCAGTGGTGTGTGGCTGGTGGGCGGGCCCTTGGTGTGGATTCGGTTGAAAGCAGGGGTCAATGCGAAACGTGCGGACTGGGGAACGCGCATCGCAGGAGGTTTGCTGTGCGCCGTGGCCAGTTGGGCACTCTGGATGGACCTGATCTACAAACCGTCGTTGTGGTGCCGCTAGCCAGCAGTTCTCCGATTCGCAAGCTGCGGTGCGACGGGGTTCGGGAGGCCTCGTAAATCCATGTCTATACAAGGGTGATCAACGCTTGCCCTTGGTGAGAAAGGCAAGTGTTGCCATGCCGCTGCGGCGCAGGCGCACTCCTTCGACAAGACCCTCGATCTGGCGATAATCTGTGTAACTATTGGTGGCATTGACGTCGCCATGTTTCACACGCCTTGAAGTGAACTCCTCCATCCTCATCGACATCAGCCAACTGCGTGTCGGCATGTACATCCAGCTCGACGTGGGTTGGTTGCACCATCCGTTCCCGGTGAGCAGCTTTCGTGTGGCGGCGGCGGAGCAGATTGCCACCTTGCGTGAGCTGGGGCTCACCGAGGTGCGGTACTTTCCCAAAAAGAGCGATCCAGAACTGAGGGAACTCGTGCCTGCAGCCTGGAGCGTGCCGGAAATGAAGGCATCGTCTTCGAGTGCACCTGAGGCTGCGACAGCTACTGCCACGGTGGACCCAGAGGCGCAGCGCAGGCGTGAATTGCTGGAGGCCCAGAACCGGACGCTGGCGGCCTGCAATCAGCGGTTTGGGGAGGCCACGCGGCAATACCAGGCGCTGGAGCGTGTCGTCTCGGAGCACCCCGACCAGGCCCGTACCAAAGGCGAAACGCTGGTGTCAGGTTGCGTGGCCGAACTCCTGGAAAACGGTGATTCTGTCATCCGGCTGTTGTCGGAAGGGGTGGGCGAGCGCAATGCCCTGCACCCGATCAACGTGATGGTGATCTCTTTGCTGCTGGGCCGTGCGTTGGGCATGAAAAGTGCCGAGCTGCACGACCTTGGCATTGCCGCGCTGATTCATGATCTGGGCAAGCTCAAGCTGCCGCCGAATCTCAGGCAACCTACGCCCTCCATGATTCCGATGGAGCGTACGCGTTACGAGACCCATGTGGCTGAGTCCGTGACACTGGCCACGCGCATGGGGCTGCCCGAACCTGTGATTACCGCCGTTGCTCGGCACCATGAGATGGCCGATGGCAGTGGGTTTCCACTGCGGTTGTCGGGGTCCGATCTGGGGCGCGCGAGCCAGGTGCTCGCCCTCGTCAATCGCTACGATCGCATGTGCAATCCCGCCAATGGAGTGGATGCGCTCACACCCCACGAGGCTTTGTCGGTCATCTTTGCACAGCTCAAGGCGCGCTTCGATTCCGTGGTGCTCGGGGCGTTCATCCGCATGATGGGGGTGTACCCGCCGGGCTCCATCGTCCAGCTGGTGAACGACCGCTATGCGATTGTTGCCTCGGTCAACTCTTCGCGCCCGCTGCGGCCCAAGGTCATCGTCCATGACTCCCGGGTGCCCAAGGATGAGGCTCCTATTCTGGACCTGGAAACTGTGCCCGAGCTGGGTATCCGGCGCAGCCTCAAGCCTGCGCAACTGCCGCGCGATGCGCTGGACTACCTCTCTCCGCGGCAGCGTATCTGTTACTTTTTCGAGCGTGCGGTCAGCCCCGGTCCCGAAGAGGCAGGGTCGTGACCGTTTCGCAGTCCCACGGCTGGCTCGACGGATTACAGGAGGCCGTCTGGCTGGTCGATGAGACCAGTCTGCTCATCCTTCACGCGAATGCCGCCGCGCAGCGGCTGGTGGGCTTGCCTGTGGCCGAGATGGTGGGTACGCCCGTGTTGCGTCTGGCCTCCACACCGCAGGACATGGCGTTCTGGGGGGAGTCGGCCCAGGTGGTTGCAGATGGCATTCATTCCCACACCAGCCTTTTGCGCGCTGACGGCACCCTGGTTCCGGTCAATCGTCAGGTGACGCGCGTTCCTGCAGAGGTCGCTTCTGGCACGGTCTTCATGCTGACCATGCTGGATCGCAGTGTCCAGGAATCGACCGAGCGCGAGCTGGAAACTTTGCTGTCTGAGCTGCGCGCCACGCTGGATTCTGCCGCTGACGGCATGCTCGTGTGCAGCCTCGATGGCCGGGTGCGGGCTTTCAATCAGCGGCTTGCGCAACTGTGGAATATTCCGCGCGATTTGCTGGTGCGGCGCGACGATGCGGCTGTCTATGCGCACATGGAGGCCCAGGTTGAGAACGCACGTGCCTATGCGGAGCGTTTGGCTGCCATCGCCCGAGAGCCGATGCAGGAGAGCACCGACATTCTGGTGTTGCGAAATGGCTTGGTGCTGGAGTTGCGCACCGTGCCGCAGTTCAGCCAGGGGCGGCCCGTGGGGCGGGTGTATTCGTACCGGGACATCACCCGCCAGACCGAGATACAGGCCAGCCTGAGACTGGCCGCACGGGTGTTCGAGTCCAGCCTGGACGCCATCTTCATCGCCGACAGCCAGCACCGGGTCTTGCGCATGAACCCAGGCTGCGAGCGGCTGGTGGGGCCGTCTGCCAAATCGTTTGAAGGGTGCCTGGCGGCGTCGTTGTTCGGTGGCGGGTCGGACGCGGCTTTCATGGAGCAGGTGCTGCAGGGGTGGGCCAAGGAGGGTTTCTGGGAAGGCGAGCTGTGGCTGCCCCGTGACAACGGCACCTATTGCGCAGTGCAGTTGTCATGGGTGGCGCTGCGCGACGACGAAGAGCGTCTGGTGCAGAGCATCGGCTTCATGCGGGATCTGACGCTGCAGCACGCCGCCCAGAAGCGCATTGAGGAGCTGGCCTACAGCGACGTACTCACGGGCCTGCCCAACCGTCTGCTGCTGTCGCAGCGTGTGGACACTGCCATCCAGGGGGCGCGCCAGAGCGACACGGGCTTTGCCATCCTGTTTCTGGATCTCGACCGCTTCAAGATCATCAATGACTCCCTCGGCCACCCTTTCGGTGACCGCGTGCTGCAACTGGTGGCCGAGCGCCTGCAGGCCTGCCTGCGCCAGACGGACATGTTGTGTCGACTGGGTGGCGATGAATTTGTCATCTACCTGCATGGCGGTGATGCCGTGGTGGCTGAGAGCGTGGCGCGCCGCATCCTGGACGACATGCTCAAGCCCTTCATGCTTGACGGCATGGGCTTCTCCATCCAGTGCAGCATTGGCATGGCGCTGTACCCACAGGATGGTGCGACGCTGGACGATCTCATCAAGCAGGCTGACACGGCCATGTACCGTGTCAAAGAGCGCGGCCGGGGCAGCTATGGCTTTTACCAGCCGCAGATGAATGCCAATCTGCTGTCGCGCATGCAGATGGAGCATGCGATGCGCCAGGCGCTGGGGCTTGACCGCATGGCGGTGCACTACCAACCGCAGGTCAACATGGTCACCGGGCGCATCACGGGGGCCGAAGCGCTGATCCGCTGGACCGACCCGGAGTTCGGTGCAGTATCACCCGGGCAGTTCATCCCCCTGGCGGAGGAGTCTGGCTACATCGTGACGCTGGGCGCGTGGGTCATGGAGCAGGCCGTGCGTGAGGCTGCGGTGTGGATGCACAGTGGCATGCCGATCATGATTTCGGTGAACGTGTCGGCGCTGGAGTTCCGGCAGCCTGATTTCGTGGACCGCATCACCCGGCTGCTGGCGGTGCACCAGCTGCCGCCCACGCTGCTGGAGCTGGAGCTGACGGAAACCATCCTGCTGCAGGATGCACAGGAAATGGAGCAGCGCCTGCGTGTGCTCGCCGGGCTTGGCATCGGACTCGCTATCGACGATTTCGGCACCGGGTATTCCAGCCTGGCGTACCTGAAGAAGCTGCCGATCCACAAGCTCAAGATTGACCAGTCCTTTGTGCGTGGCCTGCCTGACGATGATGGAGACCGGGCCATCGTGAGTGCCATCATCAGCATGGGGCGTGCCATGCACATTGAGGTGGTGGCAGAGGGGGTGGAAACAGAAACCCAGCAGGCGGTGTTGCTGCAGATGCAGTGCGACCACTACCAGGGATTTCTCTGCGCGCCAGGGCTTCCTGCCCAGGAGTTTCGCGCCATGCTTGCCAGGCCCTTGCCTTTGAAAGCGCGGGGCCGGCGCAGTTCGGTCCAGAACTAAGGCAACCTGGTGCTACGGCACCCCCCGGTAGTATGGAGGTCGACCAGAGACGCTTAAAACGCCGCGATGCCCTTCCAGAGCATGTACGCCGCCAGTCCGAACAACAGCGATGCGAATACACGCTTGAGCTGCTTGACTGGCAGGCTGTGTGCTGCTTTGGCGCCCAGTGGCGCGGTGAGCACGCTGCAGGTCGCTATCACGGCCAGGGCTGGGAGCCAGATGTAGCCCAGCGAGGCGGTTGGCAATCCCTCCACGTTCTGCCCTCCGATCACATAGCCCACCACGTTGGCCAGTGCGATGGGAAAACCCAGCGCCGCACTGGTGGCTACCGCATTGTGGATGGGCACGTTGCACCAGGTCATGAACGGCACGCTCACGAACCCGCCACCAGCACCCACCAGGCCCGACAGGAATCCGATTACGCCACCTGCCGCCACCTGGCCTGCACCACCGGGCATCTGGCGCGTGGGGGCGGGTTTTTTGTCCAGAAACATCTGTGTGGCCGAAAAACTCACGAACAAGGCGAAGAAGATGGCAAGGAACGAACCCTTGAGCAGCGCAAACACGCCCAGGCTCGCAATGAAACCACCGAGCACGATGCCAGGCGCCAGCCGCTTGACGATGTCCCAGCGCACGGCGCCGCGCTGGTGGTGGGCCCGCACACTGGAGATCGACGTGAACATGATGGTGGCCATCGAGGTGGCAATCGCCATCTTCACCGCCAGATCGGGTGCGACCTTTTGCGCGCCCAGGATGTAGGTCAAGAACGGGACCAGCAGCATCCCGCCGCCAATGCCCAGTAGGCCCGCCAGAAAACCTGTGGCCAAGCCCAGGACACCGAGTTCAACAATCAGCAGGGGATCGAGCATGGCGCGACGTCAGACAAAGTGGTGGAAAGAGGGGAGGGAAGGCGGGGAGATGCCCTGTCGGAGATGCTGCAGCGTGGGGTTGCGTGGACAGGGGCATGGAGAAGAAGGTGTCTGCGAATGCCACCGGACTCTCATCCTGAACCGGGGGTTCAGGTGGGCGAGGGCAGCCAAGCGTTGGGTTCATCTGACGCGAGATGATCACGCTCACCGGGCAATGTACCAAGCCCGAGCTCGTTGAGCATTGGTTCAAGGAAATATAAAGCCCGGCGGCTTCGCAGACACCGCCATTGTAGGCGCTGCCTGCACGGGTTGAGTGTCTGGGGCCATGTAAAGCCCGTAAGCCTTGAGGGGTGCAGATCGGGGGCAATCCGTTAGGCTTGGCGCTGTGCTGGGGGGCTGTCAAAGAAGGCGGCCGTCGTCGCCCAATGCCTGATCCAGGCGCTGCACCAGGGCATGAAGGCGCTGCTGGTCTTCGTCGGGTAGGAGGGTTTCCTGCGTACCCGTGCTGGCAGCGGTTGCGATGGTGGTGCTGGCTGTTTTGGCGGCGGCACCTGCTGCCAGGTCGGCAGCCTCGCGGTCGGCGATTTCGAAAGCCAGGTTCAAGGCCGCCAGCACCGCAATGCGTTCGCGGGCGCGGACCTTGCCCGCATCGCGGATGCGGATCATCGCGGTATCGACACGCTCCACAGCATCCAGCAGGCGGCTTTCGTGGCCCTCGGGGCAGGTCAGCAGGTAGCTTTGCTGCAGGATCTGCACCTCGATTTGCTTCATTCGACTTCCTTGGTGACAGCGGCAGGGGCTGCGGCGGGCAGGCGCTCCAGCAGTGCATCCACGCGGGCGCGGGCGGCACTGAGGCGGGATTTGAGGGAGTCCCGTTCTTGCGTCAGCGCGGCCACCTGATCGGTCAGCAGCGCGTTGGTGCGTTGCAGTTCTGCGTGGCGCAGCAGCAGGCGGTCGACGCGCTCGGCGATCTGGTCAGTGGGGGACGGTGTTGCCATACAGCCCCCGATTGTAGGGTTGCAGGCTGTAAACAGCCGTAAAATCGCGCGGTTGGTGCTCGCGGTGTGGTTCACATGCCGCAGTTCAACGGGAAGCAGGGAGGCGCAGTACCACCGGTACACGCCCAGCCTGCGCTGCCCCCGCAACGGTCAGCGGACGAGTCTTTCGACTCTCTCTCCATCCATACGCCACTGAGCGCCTTGAACAAGCGCATGGGAAGGCATTGGGGGGTGTTCCGCCAGCCCGGATACCGGCCAACACGGTGGCTGCGTGCGCCCTTTTTTGGAGCTGCGCGGCTGTATCACCCACATGCTGGCGGGAGGCCGGCCCGGGTTGTTTGTTGACGATGATCCCCATGAAAATCCGTACCCTTCGTGCGCGCCCTGTGGCGCTGCTGCGCCTGCCTGCCCACCGTGTGGCCCTGTTGACCCTGGCGGTGGGCAGCGCCTGCAGTGCGCTGGCCCAGAGTGCCCCGGCAACCGGCGAACTGCTGGCCCAGAACCTGCGCGCGCCCTCGCTCGCCGAAACCGTGGTGGCCGCCACGCGCACGCCGCAGCCGCTGTCCGACCTGGTGGCCGACATCTCCATCGTGGACCGCGAAACCATCGAAAGCAGCGGCGCCACCGGCCTGGCCGACCTGCTGGCCCGTCTGCCGGGTGTGGAGTTCTCGCGCAATGGCGGCCCGGGTGCCACCACGGGTGTATTCCTGCGCGGTGCTGAATCGCGCTTCACAGCGGTGTATATCGACGGGGTGCGCATCGATTCGCAGTCCACCGGGGGGGCGCCGTGGGAGAGCATTCCACTCGGCCTCATCGATCGCATCGAAGTGCTGCGCGGCCCCGCAGGCGCCGTATACGGATCGGATGCCATGGGCGGCGTGGTGCAGATTTTCACCAAGCGCGGCGAGAACGGCACGGCGCCGTATGTGGGCGTGGGCATTGGCAACCACAACACCACCAAGGTGGAGGCCGGCATCAGCGGGGCCAGCGGCACCGTGGACTACGCGCTGGGCTTTGCGCGCGATGACAGCAAGGGCTTCAACGCCCGCACGGTGGCCACCCAGAACCCTGACCGCGACGGCTACCGCACCACGGCAGGCCATGCCCGAGTGGGCCTGCAGGTCGATGCGGCGCACCGGCTGGAGGGAACGCTCATGGTCAATGACTCCAACAGCGGCTACGACAGCGGGCTGGGCAAGGACGACCGCAACTTGCACACCATGCACGCCCTGGGCCTCAACTGGATTGCCCAGTGGAGCAGCGCTTACAAGACGCGCTTGTCCATCACCGACTCGCGCGATGAATACGAAACCCGCCCCTCGCCCTACCTGAGCGACACGCGCCTGCGTGGCTACTACTTCCAGAACGAATGGCGCCAGGGCGCGCAGTTGGTCACGGCCGCGCTGGAGCGCCGCGAAGACCGTCTCGAAAACGCCCCCATCGATGCCAAGCGCTCGCAAGACGCGCTGGCCCTGGGCTACGGCTACAACGCTGCAGGCCACACCGTGCAGCTCAATCTGCGCCACGACTCGGACAGCGAATTCGGTGGCAAGAGCACTGGCAGCGTGGCCTACGGCTACGCCATCACCCCGCAGTGGCGCGCTACGGCGTCGGTGGGCACGGCCTTCCGTGCGCCCACGCTGTACCACCGCTTCAGCGAATATGGCGTGGCCACGCTGCGCCCCGAAAGCAGCCGCAATGCCGAAGTGGCGCTGCGCTACGCCCAGGGCAACAGCACGTTCTCGGCCACGCTGTTTCGCAACCGTGTGAGCAACCTGATTTCGTTCTCTGGCCCCGGCACCTGCCTGTCGGACTTTGGCTGCTACGCCAACACGGCCCGGGCCGAATACAAGGGCGTGACGTTTGCGGGATCGCACCGCCTGGGCGATGTGCAGCTGCACGGCTCCATCGACCTGCAGCGCCCGCGTGACCTGGACACCGGCAAGCAGCTGGCGCGCCGTGCCAAGCAGCACGCTACCTTCGGCGCGGACACCCGCCTGGCGGGGTGGACCGTGGGCGCCGAAGTGCAGGCATCCGGCCGCCGCTTCGACACCGTGGCCAACACCAATGTGCTGGGTGGCTACACGCTGGTCAACCTGTACGCCAGCACCCGCATTGCGCGCGACTACACACTGCTGGCCCGCATCGACAACCTGGCCGACAAGGACTACCAGCTGGCCCGCACCTACGCTACCGCAGGCCGCACGGTGTACGTCGGTGTGAAGTGGGCACCGCAGTGAAGCCCCCCCTGAGTCGCTGCGCGCCTTCCCCCCGGAGGGGGGACGCCACCCGTGGCCTGGCGGAGCCAGTTCCACGGTGGCACTGGCTTGGGGCGCGCCAGTTTCGTCGGCCGCTGGGTGAGTACCGCACTGGGGGTGGGGTGTGACACGCTGTCCCGCGCTGCTGATTGCAGCCCCGGCCTCCGGACAGGGCAAGACCACCGTCACCGCCGCCCTGGCGCGCCTGCACACACGCCAGGGGCGGCACGTGCGGGTTTTCAAGTGCGGGCCGGATTTTCTGGACCCGCACTGGCACCTGCTGGCCAGCGGGGCGCCGGTGCACCAGCTCGATTTGTGGATGAACGGTGAGGCCGACTGCGCGCAGCGACTGCGCGACGCCGCCGTCGAGTCGGACCTGATCCTCATCGAAGGCGTGATGGGCCTGTTTGACGGCAGCCCCAGCGCAGCCGACCTGGCCCGGCACTTTGCGGTGCCGGTGCTGGCGGTGGTCGATGCCTCTGCCATGGCGGGCACGTTTGGCGCGCTGGCCTATGGCCTGCGCCACTACCGCCCGGGCCTGCCCTGGGCGGGGGTGCTGGCCAATCGCGTAGGCAGCGCGCGCCATGCCGACATGTTGCGTGACGGCTTGCACGATGCCGACGACTGGATGGGCGCGCTGATGCGGGTGCAGCCAGGCAATGCGCCTTTAGCCGCCAAGGCCGGTGCGGCGCTGCTGCCCGAGCGCCACCTGGGCCTGGTGGCTGCGCACGAGCTGGACGACAGCCTGCAGCGGCTGGACGCAGCGGCCGATGCGCTGGCTGCTACGCCGCTGGGCCAAATGACGCTGGAGGACCTGCAGCGCTGGGGCGTGGACTTTCCGGCGCCTGCATCCACGGTTGCCGTGCCTGCGTTGCTCGCAGGCCGTACGGTGGCCGTGGGGCGTGATGCGGCGTTCTGCTTCATCTACGCTGCCAACGTGCAATGCTTGGAGCAGATGGGCGCGAGCGTGGTGTTCTTCTCGCCCTTGCACGATGCGGTGCTGCCCGATTGCGACGCGGTGTGGCTGCCCGGCGGTTACCCCGAGCTGTACACCGCGAAGATCGCGGCCAACACCGGGATGCAAGCCAGCCTGCGCGCCCATGTGGCCGCAGGTAAACCGCTGTGGGCCGAGTGCGGCGGCATGATGGCGCTGTTTGAATCCATCACCCTGGCCGATGGCAGCACGGCCACTTTGTGGGGCCTGCTGCTCGGTCACGTCACCATGCAAAAGCGCCTGGCAGCGCTGGGGCCGCAGCAACTGACCGTGGCAGGACACACGTTGCGCGGCCACACCTTCCACTATTCGACCAGCGACAGCAGCGCCGCCGTGGTGGCCCGCACGGCGCGCCCGAACGAGGCGGTTGCGCGGGATGCGGGCGAGGCGCTGTACCAGCAGGGCAGCATCCACGCGAGCTATTTCCACGCATGGTTTCCGTCCAGCCCCGAAGCCGTGGCCCACCTGCTGGGGGGCGCATCGGTATGACCATCACCACCGAACTGATTCTGGGCGGCCAGAAAAGCGGCAAGTCCCGCCGCGCCGAGCTGCTGGCGCGCGACTGGCTGGCGCAATCCAGCGACCACCGCGCCGTGCTGATCGCCACGGGCCAGGCCTGGGACGACGAAATGCGTGAGCGCATTGCCCGCCACCAGCGCGACCGTGCCGAGCGCGTGCCCGGCCTGCAGACGGTGGAAGAGCCGCACGACGTGGTCGCAGCCCTCACGCGCCTCAGCACGCCGCACACCCTGCTGGTGGTGGACTGCCTCACGCTGTGGCTCACCCGCTGGACCATGCCCGTGGGTGTGGAAGCCATGAGTTTTGAACAAAAACAGGGTCTAGCGCTTGATTGGCAAGCGCAGGCAGCTATGTTTTTGGTAGCGATTCGGAAATCCCCTGGCCCCGTTGTTCTGGTAGGCAACGAAATTGGCCTGGGGGTCATCCCGATGGGGCGCGAGGTGCGCGCCTTTGTGGATGCACTCGGCACCCTCAACCAGCAGGTGGCGCAGGTGTGCCCCCGGGTCACGCTGATGGCCGCAGGCATGCCTCTCACTTTGAAAGAACCCTGCTGATGAAACCAACCCCCGTGCGCCGCATCCTCTGGGTGATCGCCATCCTCATCGGGCTGGGTCTGCTCATGGCCGGGCTGGCCCAGGCGCAGCCCGTGCAGATCAAGGACGACAAGGGCCGCGAGATCTCGTTGCCGCGCCCGCCGCAGCGCATCGTGAGCCTGTTGCCGTCGTTGACCGAAAGCGTGTGCGAGCTGGAGCAATGCCACCGGATCGTGGGGGTGGACCGCTATTCCAACTGGCCGGAGGCCGTGATTGCCAAGCTGCCCAAGGTGGGCGGCGGGCTGGACCCGAGCATCGAGGCCATCGTAGCGCTCAAGCCGGACCTGGTGCTCATGTCCGTCAGCTCGCGTGCCAGCGACCGGCTGGAGGCGCTGGGCCTCACGGTGGTGCAGCTCGAGCCCAAGACCCACGCTGACGTGCGCCGCGTACTGGGCACCGTGAGCGACCTGCTGGGCGTGCCTCGCGCACAAGGCTCTGACCGCCTCTGGCGGGTGATCGATGCGGGCGTGCTGGCGGCGGCGCAGTCCCTGCCACCCAAGGCCAAAAATGCGCGCGTGTACTTCGAGGTGAGCCGGGGGCCCTATGCGGCGGGCGAGGCGTCGTTCATCGGCGAATCGCTCACCCGGCTGGGGGTGCGCAATGTGGTGCCCGCATCGCTGGGCCCGTTTCCGCGCCTGAACCCCGAGTTCGTCGTGCGCGCCAACCCCGACATCATCATGATCGGCAACCGCAGCATGCAGGCTATGGTGCCGTACCCCGGCTGGGCCACCATGCGCGCAATCCGCGAGAACCGGCTGTGCGTGTTTGGTCCTGGCGACTCCGATGTGGTGGTGCGCCCTGGGCCGCGCATGGCCGAAGCCGCGCGCATCATGGCACGCTGCCTGGTGGAAAAGGCCCCATGACCGGCGCTTCCATCGGTGTGCCCACCAGTTCCGCCACCCGCCGCGCTGCGTGGTGCGCTGCCTGGTTGCTGCTGGCCAGCGTCTTGCTGGCCCTGTGTGGCGCCAGCGTGGGCAGCACGGGCTTTGACAGCGTGCTGCGCATGCACGGCGATCCCGTGGCCTGGCAGATCGTGTGGGACATCCGCCTGCCGCGCACGCTGGGCGCCTGGCTGGCGGGCGCGCTGCTGGGCTTGTCGGGCGCAGTGGCGCAGGGGTTGTTTCGCAACCCGCTGGCCGACCCGTACCTGCTGGGCAGCGCCTCGGGCGCAGCGCTGGGCGGGGCTGTCGCCATGGCGCTCTTCGGGGTGTCGCCGGTGGCGGCGCAGTGGATGGCCCGCATCGGCATCACGGGCATGGCATTTTTGGGCGCGGCGGGGGCGGTAGTGCTCACGCTGCTGCTCGCCAAGGGCGTGCAGCACACGCTGCGCTTGTTGCTGGCGGGGGTTATTGTGGGCGTGGTGCTGGGTGCGCTGCGTGACCTGGTGGAACTGGCCTCGCCCGACATCCTGCAGGCCATGCAGGCCTTCACGCTGGGCAGTACGGCTTTTGTGGGCTGGGCGGCCTGCTTGCTCATGGCCGTGGCCTGGGCGCTGTGCTCGGTGGTTGCCTGGATGCTGGCACGTGCGCTGGACGGCCTCACGCTAGGCGAGGCCACGGCCGCCAGCCTGGGCCTGCCGCTCATGCCCATGCGTGTGGGGCTGGTGGCTGCCATGGCGCTGGCCACGGGCACGGCGGTGGCGCAAACGGGGCTCATCGCCTTTGTGGGGCTGGCCGCGCCGCATCTGGTGCGCTCCATCGTGCGCGTGACACACGAGCGGCACATCGTGCTGTCCAGCCTGATGGGCGCGGTGCTACTCATGGCGGCCGACATCCTCGCGCGCTGGGTGCTCGCGCCGCAGGAGCTGCCCGTGGGCGTGCTCACGGCGGCCCTGGGCGGCACCTATCTGCTGTGGCTCATGCACCGGCGCACCTCGCAAGGAGGCGCGCTATGAAATCAATAGCTATCAGCGCAAATGGAATAAGCGCCAGCATCGGGAATCGCTCAATATTGCAGGGCATTGACCTGCAATTGCCCGCCGGGCGCTGGACGAGCATCGTCGGCCCCAACGGCGCGGGCAAGTCCACCCTGCTCAAGGTGCTGGCGGGCCTGCTGCCACGTGTGGCGGTGCAGGGCGACGTGTTGCTGCTGGGCCGCCCGCTGGTACAGATTCCTGCACGCGAACGCGCCCGCCAGCTCGCCTGGCTGGGCCAGAACGAAGGCTCGGCCGACGACCTGACCAGTTATGACGTGGCCATGCTCGGCCGCCTGCCGCACCAGGCCTGGCTGGCACCGCCGGGTGCGGCCGACCACGCAGCGGTCGAGCAGGCGCTGCGCACCACGCAGGCCTGGGACTGGCGCCACCGCCCGCTGTCGCAGCTGTCGGGTGGCGAACGCCAGCGCGTGCTGCTGGCCCGCGCCCTGGCCGTGCAGGCGCAGGTGCTGCTGATGGACGAGCCCCTGGCCAACCTCGACCCGCCGCACCAGACCGACTGGCTGCACACCATGCGTGCACTGGTCGATGCGGGGGGCACGGTGGTCAGCGTGCTGCACGAGGTGTCGCTGGCGCTGCAGGCCGATGACATGGTGGTGATGGCACAGGGCCGCGTGCTGCACCAGGGCGCTTGTGATGCACCCGCCACGCATGCGGCGCTGGAAAGCGTGTTTGACCACCGCATCCACGTGCGGCATCTGGATGGCATGTGGATGGCGCTGCCCTCCCTGCAACGCAAGAACAACAACCAGGGAATGAAGGAAGTGCAAGCATGAACATCGAATCGGGTTTTTCGCAGGTTGCGCAGTCGTTGTTGTGGCCGGTGTTGGTGCTGGTGGGGCTGGCGTTTGTCTACGCGCTGTGGTCGGGCGGCGCCACGCTCATGGAGGCGTGGCAACGCTGGCGCCAGCCGCAGTACCGCTCGCTGCGCGTGGCGCCGGGCCTGTCGATGGAAGAGCTGGAGCTGCAACTGGTGCGCCAGGTGGAGCCCGTGCGCCTGCTCAGCCGCCTGTCGCCCATGCTGGGGCTGATCGCCACGATGATCCCGCTGGGCCCTGCGCTGCAGAGCGTGGCGGCGGGCAACGGCCAGCAGGCCCTCGCCGTTTTCAGCGGCGCCTTTGCGGGCGTGGTGCTGGCGCTGGCTGCCGCGTCGGTGGGCCTGGTGGTGTATTCGGTGCGCCGCCGCTGGCTGTTGGCCGAGCTGCTGGTGGTGCGCAAGGAGCGCGGGGTGGCGCAATGAGCTTGCGCCACTTGCACGTCCTGGCAGAGGACGACGACGACCCGATGCTGTCTGCCGTGAACCTGGTGGATGTGTTCCTGGTGCTGGTGGTGGCGCTGCTGACGGCCGTGGCCGTGCAGACCCAGACCAGCGCTCATGAGAGCGTCACCATCATCCGCAACGCGGGCCAGCCCGACATGGAAGTGGTCGTGCGCGAGCAGGGCAAGGAAGTGCGCTTCAAGGGCGCTGGCAGCGCAGCGCAAGGGCAGGGCGTGCGCGCGGGCGTGGCCTACAAGCTGGAAGACGGCAACATCGTCTACATCCCTGAAACGGGCGCTGCTCCTGCCAGCGCTTCGGCCGGTGGCGCGGGTGGCGCCGCCACGCCGGCACCCGCCAAGCCATGAAGGCGCTGATCTTGCGTGCGGCACTGTGGTGCCTGCTGCTGGCTGCGCCGCTCGTGCATGCCGTCCAGGCTGAGAAAGCCTTGCCAGCGGGCGGCGCTGATAAAACAGCGCCGGTGCTGCTCTGGCTCACGTCCGACATCACCACCGCCCCGCGCACGGCCATGGTGCAACGCCTGGCTGGCGAGGCGGGCCTGGGCTTTGTGCACATCGATTACCCGCTGGCCGGCCCGGCGGTACTGGACGCGGCCCAGGCCCTGAAGCTGGAGCGCGCACTGGCAGGCGCCGCCGTGGTGTGGGTGGATGCACCGCATGCCAGCGTGGAGGCACGCTTGCGCCGCATGGTCGGCGCGCAGCTCGATGCCCGCGCCACACGCGCCCCGGGCCGCGTGGTCTGGGTGCCTGCGGGCACGCCTGCTGTGGACCTGTCTGCGCTGGAGGCTCCCGCCCGCATGGTGGCTTACCTGCAGGCGGGCGGCCCGCGCAATCTCAAGAACGCCGTCGCGCTGGCGCGCGCCACGGTGGCAGGTGTTGGGATGCCGACCTTGCCCGCGCCCGATATCCTGCCCCCCCGGGGCATCTACCACCCCGACGCGCCCCGCCTGCTGCCCCATGCCGCCGCGCTGGAGGCCTGGCGCCAGGGCCAGCCCGCGCTGCGGAGCCTGCCCGCCGTGGCCGTGCTGGTGCACCGCCACCATTTTGTCGATGGCAGCACCGAATGGCTCGATGCCTGGCTGCGCACCTTCCGCCAGCAAGGCCTGTTCGCCTATGCGGCCTTTGGCCAGCAGGTCACGGTGCAGACCCTGGCCGAGGTGCTGGAGATGCCCCCCGAGAAAGGCAGCGGCCCCGGCCGCCTGAACGCCTCGGCCCTGGTGCTGCACCAGCTCGTGCCCCAGGCTGCCGCGCTGCAGCCGCTGCTGGCGCGCTGGGGCGTGCCGCTGTTGGGCACGCAGCCCTACCGCGCGGGCGATGCCGCCGCGTGGGAGGCCAGCGACATGGGCCTCTCGCTGTCCGATGTGCCGTTTTACCTAGCGCAGCCGGAGGCGGCCGGCGCCATCGACCCGGTGCTGGTGGCCGCGCACGGCGCCGATGGCAAGGATTTCCGTATCATCGAACGCCAGGCCCAGGCCGTGGCCGCCAAGGCGCGGCGCCTGATCGCGCTGCAGACGAAGCCCGCCGCCGACAAACGCCTGGTGGCCATGGTCTACAACTACCCGCCGGGCGGCACCAACTTCGGCGCGTCGTTCCTCAACGTGCCGCGCAGCCTGGAGCAGGTGTCGGGCGGCCTGGCCCAGGCGGGCTACCGCACCGAGCGCGTGCCCGAGCAGGGCTGGATCGATGGGCTCAAACCGCTGCTGGCCGCCTACTACCCCGGCGCCGATGTGCACGCGCTGCTGCAAAACGGGCAGGCCGCTGCGCTGCCGTTGGCGCGCTATGAGCAGCACCTGGCCACGCTGCCGAAGGCCGTGCGCGAGCGCATGAACGCGCACTGGGGCACGCCCGAAAAGAGCCGCTACGTGGTCGAGTGGCAGGGCGAAAAAGTGTTCGCCATCCCGCGTCTGCAGGTGGGCCAGCTCTCGGTATTGCCCCAGCCCCCGCGCGAAGAAACGCTGCGCCTGGGCCAGAACCCGTTCATGCACAAGTCCAAGGCGCCGTTGTCGCACCACTACCTGGCCGTGTACCTGTGGGCGCAGCTGGAGGCCGATGCGCTCATCCACTTCGGCACCCACGGCACGCAGGAATGGGCCGGTGGCAAGGCGCGTGCGCTGGATATGCACGACGACGCGCTGCTGCCCCTGGGCGACCTGCCCGTGGTCTATCCCTACATCGTGGACAACTTGGGCGAGGCCCTTACGGCCAAGCGCCGGGGCCGCGCTGTGCTGGTGAGCCACCGCACGCCGGTGTTCGCCCCGGCCGGGTTCGAGGCGCGCATGGCCCACATGCACGAGGTGATGCATGAGTGGGAAACCGTGGACGAAGGCCCCACGCGCCGCGCGCTCGAAAAGCAGCTGGTGGCGCAGTTTGTAGAGCACCAGTTGCACCGCGACCTGGGCTGGAGCGCCGAGCGCATCGCGGCCGATTTCCACGGCTTTCTTGAAATCCTGCACCCCTACCTGGACCAGCTCGCGCAAAGCTCGCAGCCCAAGGGCCTGGCCGTGTTCGGCCGCGTGCCCGCGCCCGAGCAGCGGCGCGAGACCATCCTGCAGGCGCTGCGCAAGCCGCTGATCGAGGCGCTGGGCGAAGACATCGACGAAGCCTTCCTGATCAAGCACGACGCGGTGCTGGCTGCACGCCCTGCACGCTGGCTGGAAGTGGCGTTGACCGACGCGCAGGCTGCCAGCGTGCTGGACCTGCGCCCCGTGCTGCCTGACGCGCCACCATCACAGGACGGCCTGGTGCGCGCCGAAGACCATGTGCCCAACCGCGCAGCGCGCCAACCCATCGACACGCCCGCGCTGCTGCAACTGGCACAGCGCGCGCAGGAGCTGGAGCGCCTGCTGGCGACCGAAGGCGAGATGCCCGGTCTGCTGGCCGCGCTGGAGGGCCGCTACCTGTCCGCAGCCTACGGCGGAGACCCCATCCGCAACCCCGACAGCCTGCCGACGGGCCGCAACCTCACAGGGCTCGACCCAAGCCGCCTGCCCACGCGCCAGGCCTATGCCGTGGCGCAGACCTTGTTCAACGACTGGTTCAAGGACTACCAGGCGCGCCACAACGGCCGGGCGCCAGAGCGCATGGCGCTGTCGCTGTGGGCGGGCGAAACGCTGCGCCACCAGGGCATCATGGAAGCGCAGGCGCTCGTGGCGCTGGGCATGCGCCCGGTGTGGGACGACGCGGGCCGCCCGGTGCGCGTGGAGACCATTGCCGCCGATGAGCTCAAGCGCCCGCGCGTCGATGTGCTCATGAGCATCACCGGCTCGTACCGTGACCAGTTCCCCGCGCTGATGGCGCTGCTCGATCGCGCCGTGGCCCAGGCCGCCACGGCCGAGCCCGGCAATGTGATTGCGCGCAATACCGAGCAGATCGGCCAGGAGCTGCGCAAACAAGGCGTGCCCCGCGCACAGGCTGAGCAACTGGCACGCGTGCGCTCGTTCGGCAATGCGGTGGGCGACTACGGCACCGGCCTGTCCGACGCGGTGCAAAGCGACGGCCTGCAAACCAACGATGCGCGCCTGGGCCAGATGTTCCTCGAGCGGATGAGCCAGCCTTATCTGGAGGGCGAGCCGGTGACGGGGGTTGCGGGCGGCACGGCGGCGAAGGCGCTGGGAGCGCACCTGCGCCGCACCGACGCAGCCATCCTGTCGCGCAGCTCGAACCTGTACGCTATGGTCAGCTCGGACGACCCGTTCCAGTACCTGGGTGGCCTGTCGGCCGCAGCCCGTGTGGCCGGCCGGCCGCAGGGGCTGGAGCTGCATGTGGCCCAGCTGCAGGATGTGAGTGAGCCCACCACCGAAACTGCACAGCGCGCCATTGCGCTGGAGATGCAGTCGCGCTACCTGCACCCGGGTTGGCTCCAGGCGCAGAAGGCCGAGGGCTATTCGGGCACGCTGCAGGTGCTCAAGGCCGTGCAGTTCGCCTGGGGCTGGCAGGCCGTGGCGCCCGACACGGTGCGCAGCGACCATTGGCAAAGCTTCTACGACGTGCTGGTGCGCGACAAGCACCAGCTGGGCCTGCCCGAGTGGCTGAAAGAACATCCACAGGCCTACGCCCAGTCGCTGGAGCGCCTGGTGCAGGCGCAGCGCCAGGGCTATTGGCAGGCCGATGCCGACACGCAAAAACAACTGGCACAGATGTACCAGGAACTGACGCGTGCCGCGCCGCTGGCGGCCGAACTGCCCAGCGTGGCCCGCTGGGTGGAGCGAGCGGCACGTGGTGAGTCCGTAGAGCTGACCCCGCCTGCTGGCATGGCCATTGCCGCGCCGCAGTCGCCAGCCCTGGCAGCGCCACAGCCTGCGCCCCCCACCGCTGACCTGCCCGCGCCGCCCGCCCAGGCAGAAGCACCACCCTCCGCGCCCGCCGTGCCTACCATGGGCGTGTTGCTGGAGCGGCAGCCCGAGCCAGCCCCTTCTGACAGCGCCACCGAGCCCAGCCCCGTGGAGCGCATGGCGGGCATCGTGGCCCTGCTGGTCATGGCCCTGGTGGCGATGGCGGGCGCCGCGTGGCAGGCGCGCCGTCCGTCCTCGTTGTCTTCCCCGTTGCAACCGGCCGGCGTGTGATGCCTGGCCTCTCTGAAAGAATCGACACCATGCAGATCGAAACCCCGCCGACCGAAAAACGCTACGAAAAGCCCGAGGGCGAACGCCGGGGCCTCATCATCGTCAACACCGGCGACGGCAAGGGCAAAAGCACGGCCGCCTTTGGCCTCGCGCTGCGCGCCCACGGCCGGGGCAAGGCTGTGAAGATCTTCCAGTTCATGAAGGTGCCCACCGCGCGTTTTGGCGAGCACCGCATGTTCGAGCAGATTGGCCTGCCCATCGAGGGGCTGGGCGACGGCTTCAGCTGGAAGAGCAAAGACCTGGAGCACTCGGCCCAGCTCGCGCGCGACGGCTGGGAAAAGGCGCGCGCCGCCATCCTGTCGGGCGAGCATTTCCTGGTGGTGCTGGACGAGATCACCTACCCGCTGATCTACGGCTGGCTGCCGCTCGACGGCGTGTTGCAGACCCTGCGCGATCGCCCCAAGGACGTGCACGTGTGCCTCACCGGCCGTCGCTGCCCGCCCGAGATCATTGAGCTGGCCGACACCGTGACCGAGATGCAGCTGATCAAGCACGCGTTCAAGGCGGGCATTCCCGCGCAGCGCGGCATCGAAGATTAGTGAGGCCGCCGTGTCCGACCACTGGCTTTTGTTGCTCACACCCGCCGGGGGCTGGCCCATGGTGGCGGTGTGGATCGGCGTGCCGCTGCTGGCGCTGGCGGTGGACTGGTGGCTGGGCGAGCCGCCCGCTGCTGGGCACCCGGTGGTCTGGATGGGGCGGGCGCTGCAGTGGTGGGGTGAGCGCCTGGCGCCCCGGATGCCAGTGGCCCGAGATTTCAAGCTATTTTGGCGCGCAGCGCTTGTCTGGTGTGCGCTGGCTGCTATTGTTTTTATACTCGGTTGGGCGGCGCAGAAGCTGGTGCTGATGCTGCACGGTTTTGTGGCGGCGGCGTTGCTGGCACTTCTGCTCAAGCCCCTGCTGGCCTGGCGCATGCTGCACGATGAAGTGCTGGCGGTGGAGGTGGCGCTAGGCCAATCGCTGCCTGCCGGGCGTGCGCAGCTGGCCCGGCTGGTGAGCCGGGATGTAAGCGCGCTCACCGCCGTTCAAGTGCGCGAATCGGCCATCGAGTCGCTGGCCGAGAACCTCAACGACTCCGTGGTGGCGCCGTTGTTCTGGTTTGCGCTGCTGGGCCTGCCGGGCGCTGCGCTGTACCGCTTTGCCAATACGGCCGATGCCATGTGGGGTTACCCGGGCATGCGCGGCGGGCGGTACTGGCAATGGGCGGGCAAGTGGGCGGCGAGGGCGGACGACGTGCTGTCGTGGGTGCCTGCACGCATCACCGCCTTGTTGTTGTCGGTGGTCGCCAAGGGCCTGCCTTTTTCCACTCTCGCCCGCCAGGCGCGCAAGACGCGATCCCCCAACAGCGGCTGGCCCATGGCGGCCATGGCACTGGCGTTGAACGTGCGCCTGGCCAAGCCGGGTGTGTACACGCTGCACAGCAAGGGCCACCGGGTTGGGCCACTCGATACGCGGCGTGCCGCGCGCCTGGGCACGCAGGTGGTGCTGGCGATGGTGCCGGTGGCGGCTGCCCTTCAGCTGCTGGTCCTGGTTGCCTTTGCCTGGGTGCATGCATGACATTCCCAGGTCCTTTTTGCTTGCCTGTGCAATTGCATGGTGGGCCGGACGCTGCGGGCATCCCGGTGTTTGATTTTTCGACCAACAGCAACGCCTGCGGGCCCAGCCCGGAGGCGCTGCGCGCCCTCCAGTCGGCCGATGCCACGCGCTACCCCGACCCGGCCTACACGGCCCTGCGCGAGGCCCTCGGCGCCTTCCATGGCGTGGTGCCGGGGCGCATCGTGCTGGCTGCGAGTGCCAGCGAGTTCATCCACCGCATCACCGCGCTGGCCGCACAGCAGGGCGCCGTGCAGGTGGCGGTGCCGCCGCACAGCTATGGCGACTATGCCCAGGCTGCGCAGGTGCGGGGGCTGGATGTGCTGCGCAGCGGCGGTGCTGCGGCGGGTTTGCAATGGGCGTGCGAGCCGTCGAGCCCTTTGGGGCAAGAAGATCCCGCGCTGGGCGCTTGGCGGCCGGGCGATGCTGCTGCCTGGCGTGTGCTCGACTGCGCGTATGTCCCTCTGAGGTTGGACCCCGAGGGCGCATGGACGGGCGCACCGCAGCCGTACCTGCCATCGGCCTGCTGGCAGCTCTGGACCCCCAACAAGGCCCTGGGGCTGACGGGCGTGCGCGCGGCCTATGCGATTGCGCCGCCAGACTCTGAAGGGCAGGCGCTGGGCCTGACGGCCCTGGCGTCTTCCTGGCCCGTGGGTGCCCACGGCGTGGCACTGCTGCAGGCGTGGACGCAGGCCACCGTGCAGCAATGGCTGGTGCACAGCCTGCGCACCCTGCGCGACTGGAAGGCTCGCCAGCAGGCTCTGTGTATCGATCTGGGCTGGGCCTTGCACGCAGGCAGCCTGGCCAACTATTTCTGCGCGCAGCCCGCCACCAACACGTTGCAAAGCGATCTGGCCGCGCTGCGAGCCAGCGGCATCAAGCTGCGGGATGCGACGTCGTTCGGCCTCCCCGGCACCGTGCGCCTGGGGGTGCTGGCGCCCGCGGCACAAGATGCGCTGCAGGCCGCATGGCAGGCGCTGCCGGGCCGTACCATCCCGCATTCCATCGGATCGAGGGAGACCTTGTGAGAACCATCACCGTCAATCGCTACGTCACGCCGCTGCGTGAAGGTGGCTCCATGCCCGCCATCGTCGAAGGCGACGACCTGGGCACCTACGTGCTCAAGTTCCGTGGCGCAGGGCAGGGCGTGCGCGCACTGCTGGCCGAGATCATTGCGGGCGGCATCGCCCGTGCGCTGGGCCTGCCCGTGCCCGAGATCGTGCTGGCCCAGCTCGACCCCGCCTTGGCGCAGACCGAGCCCGACCCCGAGATCCAGGACCTGGTGCGCGCCAGTGGTGGCCTGAACGTGGGGCTGGACTACCTCTCGGGCGCGCTCAACTTCGACCCGGCGGTGGATACGGTGTCAGATGACTTCGCCTCGCGCCTCGTGTGGTTCGATGCCTTGGTGGGCAATGTGGACCGCACTGCGCGCAACACCAATCTGCTCATGTGGCACCGCCAGCCCTGGCTCATCGACCATGGCGCGGCGCTGACCTTTCACCATGCGTGGAACGGCACCGTGGCGCAGCCCGCCAAGCCCTTCGCGCCGATTGCCGACCATGTACTGCTGGCGCGCGCCACGCTCCTCGCGCAGGTGGATGCCGAGCTGGCCGCGCGCCTCACGCCCGGGGTGGTGGCCGGCATCCTGGCCGAGGTGCCCGACGAGTTTTTGGTGCTGGCCGGTGCCGACCACGAAGAAGGCCTGCTGACCGCAGCCGCTACCCACCGCCAAGCCTATGTGGACTACTTCTGCGCGCGCATTGCCGGGCGCACCACTTGGGTGAATGCGCTGAAGGAGGCCGTCGATGCACGCGCCTGAGGTGTACGACTACGCCATCGTGCGCGTGGTACCGCGCGTGGAGCGCGAAGAGTTCATCAACGCCGGCGTGATCCTGTCGTGCCAGCGCACCGGCTTTCTCCAGGCTGCCATCGCGCTCGATGAAGCGCGCCTGCTGGCCATGGACCCGCACGCCGACATCGACACCGTGCGCCGCCATCTGGCCGCCATCGTGGCCATCTGTGCGGGCGACGAAGGCTGTGGCCCCATCGCCCGCCTGCCGTACCGCCAGCGCTTTCACTGGCTCACCGCCAAACGCAGCGCCATCATCCAGACCTCTCCCGTGCACACGGGCCGCTGCACCGATGCGGCTGCAGCACTTGAACACATCATGGACCGCATGGTCCGCCCACTGCCTTGACTGAAAACTCTGCTCCCCAATTGGCCCGTTGTGTGATGGTGCTGGGCACCACCAGCGGCGCCGGCAAAAGCTGGCTCACCACCGCGCTGTGCCGCTACTACAGCAACCTGGGCCTCAAGGTGGCGCCGTTCAAGGCGCAGAACATGAGCAACAACGCACGTGTGGTGCCTGGCCCTGCTGGTGTGATGGGTGAAATCGGCAGCGCCCAGTATTTCCAGGCCCTGGCTGCGCGCGCCGAGCCTGAGGTGCGCATGAACCCGCTGCTACTAAAGCCCGAGGCCGACACGCACAGCCAGGTCGTGCTGATGGGGCAGGTGAGTGCAGAACTCACGGCCATGCCCTGGCGCGGCCGCAGCGAAAGGGTGTGGCCGCAGATCGCTGCAGCGCTGGATGCACTGCGTGCCGAGAACGACGTGGTGGTGATCGAGGGCGCCGGTTCGCCCGCAGAGATCAACCTGCACGCCAGCGACATCGTGAACATGCGCGTGGCCCGCCATGCCGATGCACGCTGCCTGCTGGTGACGGACATAGACCGGGGCGGCGCGTTTGCCCATCTGTACGGCACCTGGGCGCTGCTGCCCGAGGACGAGCGTGCGCTGATCCAAGGTTTTGTGCTCAACAAGTTTCGCGGCGATGCCAGCCTGCTGGCGCCTGCGCCGCAGATGCTGCAAGACCTCACTGGTGTGCCCACCGTGGCCACCATCCCCATGCAATGGCGCCACGGCCTGCCCGAGGAAGACGGCGTGTTCGATGACCGCACGCTGTCAGCGGGCGCGGTGCACACCACGGTGGCCGTGGTGGCCTACCCGCGCATCAGCAACCTCGATGAGTTCCAGCCGCTCAAGAACGTGCCCGGCGTGCGCCTGCTGTGGGCGCGCAGCCCGGCCGACCTGGGCGGGCTGAAGCCCACCGATTGGGTGGTGCTGCCCGGCTCCAAGGCCACCGCCGCCGACCTGGCCTGGCTGCGCACGCAGGGTTTGGATCAGGCCATTGCCCATCACGCGGGCCAGGGTGGCACGGTGCTGGGCGTGTGTGGCGGCCTGCAGATGCTGGGCGAGGCGCTCATCGACACCGCGGGCATCGACGGCAATGCGCCGGGCCTGGGCCTGCTGCCGCTGGTCACCACCTTCGAGGTTGCCAAGACCGTGCAACGCACCCAGGCGCAGTTTGGCGCGGTGTGGGGTGCCTGGGCCGCGCTGGCGGGTGTGTCCGCCACAGGCTACGAAATCCACCACGGACAAACCGCCCAGCACCCGGCCATGGCTGCCAAGGGCGATGTGGCGCGCGAGGTTATCCCCGGCATCGCTTGGCAGAACCCGGCGGGCAACGTGCTGGGCGTGTACCTGCATGGCTTGCTGGAAGACCCCGCTGCGCTGCAGGCCCTGTTTGGCCGCGTGGGTGCGGCACCCGTGCCCACGCTCGATGCGGTGTTTGAAGGGCTGGCCCGCATGGCGGACGCCAGCTTTGCGCCCGGTGCGCTGCGAGCGTTGATCGCCCCAGATCCGGCCACCGCCTGAGTGCTGTTGCCCACGGCCTTCAGCCCTTCCTGTTTCCTTTTTCATTCTGTTGTCTCACACACCATGCACTCCCTGGCCCAGTTCACCGTCCCCGCCATCGCCGATATTTCCGACGCTCCGTTGACCGCCCGTCTGCAGCACCTGCTCGACAACAAGACCAAACCGCTCGGTTCACTGGGTCGGCTGGAGTCGCTGGCCCTGCGCATCGGCCAGGTGCTGGGCACCGAGGCTCCAGCGCTGCTGCAGCCGCAAATGCTGGTGTGCGCGGGCGACCATGGCCTGGCGGCCAAGGGGGTGTCGGCCTTCCCCAGTGACGTGACTTGGCAGATGGTGGAGAACTTTCTGGCCGGTGGCGCTGCCGTGAGCGTGCTGGCTCGCCAACACGACCTGGCCCTCACCGTGGTGGACTGCGGCGTGGCCAAGCCCATCGCGCCGCGCGATGCCGCCCCGGGCGCGCCCCAGTTGCTGCTGCGCAAGGTGGCGCCCGGCACGGCCGACGCGTCGGTCGGCCCAGCCATGACTGCGGAGCAATGCGCTCAAGCGATCACCAACGGTATAGAGGTGGTGCGCGCCTTGCCCGGCAATGCGCTGCTGCTCGGCGAGATGGGCATTGCCAACACCTCGGTCGCATCGCTGCTGCTGGCGCGCCTGGCGGGCCTGCCCCTGGCGGACGTCACGGGCGCTGGCACGGGCCTGGATGCTGCAGGCATCGAGCGCAAACGCGCCGTGTTGCAGCAGGCGCTGGACGCGAATGCCGAGGCCACCACGCCGCTGGCCGCATTGGCCGCGCTGGGCGGCTATGAGGTGGCCACGCTAGTGGGCGCTGTGTTGCAGGCAGCCCTGGAGCGGCGCGTGATTGTGGTGGATGGCTTTATCACCAGTGTTGCCGTGCTGGTAGCCAGCCGTCTGCAGCCTGCGGTGCTGCAGCGCTGCGTGTTTGCGCACCGCTCGGGCGAGCGCGGCCACAGCCTCATGCTGGCGCAAATGCAGGCCGAACCGCTGTTGGACCTGGGCCTGCGCCTGGGCGAGGGTTCGGGCGCTGCGTTGGTGTGGCCGCTGTTGCAGTCGTCCTGCGCGGTGCTGGCGGAAATGGCGAGCTTTGAATCGGCCGGTGTGGCCACGCAGACGGCTTGAACCTGCTGGACTTCCCTGCGTTGTATCAAGCGACGCAGGTCCGGTTGCGCCCCTCGTTCTTGGCGCGGTACAGCGCCGCATCGGCACGCGACAGCATGGCATCCAGCGTTTCGTGGGGGCCGGTCCAGCTGGTCAGCCCGATGCTGACCTCGCAGTCCAGGGGATGGCCGGCGGACAGCGTGGCGTGGATGCGCTGGGCCACGCCCTGGGCGGCGGCAGTGTCTGCGTCGGGTAGCAGCACCAGAAACTCCTCGCCGCCGTAGCGCCCTAGCCGGTCCGCGCGGCGCAGCACCTGGCGGGTGCATTCTGCAAAATGCACCAGCACCGCATCGCCATGCTGGTGGCCTCGGGTGTCGTTCACAGCCTTGAAGTTGTCCAGGTCCACCATCATGATGGACGGCCCGTTGCCGTAGCGCTGTGCGCGCTCCAGCTCTTCATCGCAGCGCTGCAGCAGCGCTCGGCGGTTCAGGGTGTTGGTAAGGGAGTCGTGGGTGGCCAGGTGTTCCAGCTCGGTACGCAGGCGGTCTGTGGCCATGAGCACCGCGCCGATGGACAGCATGAGCACTGTGATCACATAGGCCCCGATGTACAGCGTCTGGAACAGCGAAGGCTCCATCAGGTCGGCACCGGCATTCCCGGTCACGATCGAGATCAGCCGCACGGCCAGCACCGCCATGTGCAGGGCCAGCACCACCTCCACCAGCCGCACGGGGAAGTTGCGCCCACCGTGGCGCAGCATGAAGCGCATCTGTGCGATGTAGATCACCTCCATGACCACCGTGAAGAAGCCGACCCGCATGGCGTAGTTGGGCGCCCAGTAAGTGAGCACGATGAACACCAGGGTGGTGCCCACCATCAGCCAGTTCCATGGCCGCCAGACGGTTGGCTGCCCCATGAAGCTGCGCGTGCCCATGTAGTAAGTGACGGTGCCCAGCACCAGCAGTTGGTTGGCGAGCACTAGGCTGAGCCAGTCTGGGATGAGCCCGCGTGCGCCGAACAGCACGGTGGACACCAGCCACAGCAGCGGCGCTGCGGCCCAGGCGCCCACGCCGCGGATGGAGGGCGGGTAGTAGCGCCGCATGAACAGCAGCACGATGGCCATGATGGCGGACATGAAGCCCGCCATGGCAATCATCGAGCGTGGGTCGAGGTTCATGCGGCGAGCGCGGAAGGGCTGTACGTAAGAAATTGTTTCTTGATGCCGAGGCCAGTATAGCCACGCACCTGCGTGCGGACGTAGGGTGATTTACTAAATCCCGCAGTGCACCGTGTGCACCACAACGAGCTGCGTGTGGGCCGACTGTGGTGCACAAGCGCTTTGGTGCAGGTGCGATCGCGCACAGTGCTGGTGCATTTTGTATGCAAAACAAATAAAACATTGTGTACAAAGTTGGCACAGGCTTTGCGTACGGCAAGTTCATGCAAAGCCTCACCCCCGAGCCGACTCCGGCCGCCATCGAGATCGTCGCCCTGACCAAACGCTACGCCCAGGGCAAGCCGGCGGTGGATGCGATCAACCTGCGCATTGCCAGCGGGAGCTACTGCTGCCTGCTGGGCCCCTCGGGCTGCGGCAAGAGCACCACGCTGCGCATGATCGCAGGGCATGAGTCGGTGACCAGCGGAGATATCCTGCTGGAGAACCGCAACATCACTGACCTGCCCGCCGCCGCGCGCGGCACGGCCATGATGTTCCAGAGCTTTGCGCTGTTCCCGCACCTGTCTGCGCTGGACAACGTGGCCTTTAGCCTGAAGATGAAGGGCGTAGCCAAGGCCGAGCGCCAGGCCAAGGCGCGTGACCTGCTGGAGCGCGTCGCGATGGGCCACCTGGCCGAGCGAAAGCCCGCCGAACTCTCTGGCGGGCAGCAGCAGCGCGTAGCGCTGGCGCGGGCCCTCATCACCCAGCCGCGTGTCTTGCTGCTGGACGAACCTTTGTCGGCACTCGACCCCTTCCTGCGCATCCAGATGCGCGCCGAGCTGCGTCGCTGGCAGAAGGAACTGGGCCTGACGTTTATCCATGTGACCCACAGCCAGGAAGAAGCCATGGCCCTGGCCGACACCATGGTGGTGATGAACCACGGCGTGATCGAGCAAGTGGGCAGCCCGCATGAGGTCTACAACCGGCCCGCCAGCGAATTCGTGGCGCGCTTCATGGGGGGGCACAACGTGATCGACACGCCCGAAGGCAAGGTGGGCGTGCGCACCGACCACCTGCAGATTGCCCCCGCCAGTGCCGAATTGCCCGGGGGTGCCCAGCGCATGCAGGCCGTGGTGACCGACGTGGAGTACCAGGGCACCTATGTGCTGCTGGGCTTGCAAAAGCAGGGCGTGGCCCTATCGGCCAACGCCACGGCGGCGTATTCGGTGATGGTGTCCGAGGCCGCCTTTGCCGCGCAGCCCTACCAGGTGGGGCAGGGC
Organism: Acidovorax sp. sif0632; assembly: GCF_019218805.1. Taxonomy (NCBI): domain Bacteria; kingdom Pseudomonadati; phylum Pseudomonadota; class Betaproteobacteria; order Burkholderiales; family Comamonadaceae; genus Acidovorax; species Acidovorax sp. sif0632. The sequence goes on from NZ_JAHUWW010000002.1 coordinate 532,008, forward strand.
GTGCAACTGCACTGGACGCTTGACCAGGCGCACCCGCTGTCTGTGCCCGCTCCCGCAATGGCCGTAGCCGCCTGACCGCGTCGCCACGCTCCTCTTTTTTCACCCGTCCCCTTCCGCAACCCAAGGAGTTTTCCCATGTCCGATGCTTCCCGTGCTGATTCCCCTGTTGTTGTCCCTGAAGCCACTGGTGTGGCGCGCCGCTCGCTGCTCAAGGGCACGGCGGGCATCCTGGCCGCTGGCATGTTCCCGGCCGTGCATGCGCAAGAGAAGATCGTGCTGCGCTACTTGGGCACGGCGGTGAACCAGGACAAGGCGATTGCCGAGAAGTTCAAGGCCGACACCGGCATCGAGATCCAGTACGTGGCCGTGACCACGGACGACGTGACCAAGCGCGCCGTCACCGCGCCCAACAGCTTTGACCTGATCGACACCGAGTACTTCTCGCTCAAGAAGATCGTGCCCACGGGCAACCTCAAGGGCATCGATACCAAGAAGATCAAGAACGCCGACAAGATCACCACGCTGTTCACCACCGGCATGGTGGCGGGCAAGGCCGTGGGCGACCAGGGCACCGCGCCCAAGAAAGTGATCTACCTGGAAGGCGAGAAGTCCAAGAAGTTCGCGACTGCGCCCACGCAGTTCATGAGCCTGATCCCCACCGTGTACAACGCCGACACCCTGGGCATCCGCCCCGACCTGATCAAGCGCCCCATCAACTCCTGGGCCGAGCTGCTCAACCCCGAGTTCAAGGGCAAGACCGCGATCCTGAACATTCCTTCGATCGGCATCATGGACGCCGCCATGGTGGTCGAGGCCATGGGCATCTACAAGTACCCCGACAAGGGCAACATGACCAAGAAGGAGATTGATCTCACGATCAAGACCCTGATCGAAGCCAAGAAGCAGGGCCAGTTCCGTGCGCTGTGGAAGGACTTCAACGAGTCGGTGAACCTGATGGCTTCGGGCGAAGTGGTGATCCAGTCGATGTGGAGCCCGGCCGTCACCGCCGTGCGCACCAAGGGCATCGCCTGCAACTTCCAGCCCCTGAAGGAAGGCTACCGCGCCTGGGCCGCAGGCTTTGGCCTGCCCGCCACGCTGAGTGGCCGCAAGCTCGATGGCGCGTACGAGTTCATCAACTGGTTCCTCGACGGCTGGGCCGGTGCCTACCTGAACCGCCAGGGCTACTACAGCGCCGTGCTGGAGACCGCCAAGTCCAAGATGGAAGCCTACGAGTGGGCCTACTGGATGGAAGGCAAGCCCGCCACGCAGGACATCAAGAGCCCCAATGGCGACGTGCTGGCCAAGGCTGGCGCGGTGCGCGACGGCGGCAGTTATGAGTCGCGCATGGGCGGCATCGCTTGCTGGAACGCGTTGATGGACGAGAACAACTACATGGTGCAGAAGTGGAATGAGTTCGTTGCGGCGTAGTAGAGGTTTCACCGCCTGAGGCGCTGCGCGCCTTCCCCCTCTCTCGACCCGCTGCGCGGGTCGGGAGGGGGACGCCCCCGGTGCGGCGGGGCGGCCCTTGCACGGGGGCACTGGCCTTGGGCAGCGCCAGTCTCAAGAGCAAGCGCCGAACGGTAGACCTTTGGATTCATTGATTGCAAACACCATGAGCACCACCACCCCGTCCTTACCTGCTGCAGCCGTCCCCGGTCGTAGCATTGCCGCCTGGTGGCAGGCCGCGCCGTTCACGCTGGTGTTCGCGCTGTTCTTCCTTGTCCCACTCGCGCTGATCGTGATGGTCAGTTTTTGGGACTTCAATGAGTACGAGCTGCTGCCCGGCTTCACGTTCAAGAACTATGTGTCGATTTTTGCGGGCTGTGGCGATGCGTCGGAGGGGCTGTGCGTCACGCTCAAGACGTATTACTCCACGCTCAAGTTCAGCTTCCTCGTGTGGCTGATCACGCTGGTGATTGGCTTCACTGTGGCCTATTTTTTGGCCTTCCATGTGCGCTCTTCGGGCATGCAGACGCTGCTGTTCGTGCTGTGCACCATTCCGTTCTGGACATCGAATGTGATCCGCATGATCTCGTGGGTGCCGCTGCTGGGGCGCAATGGGCTGGTCAACCAGACGCTGATGGGCATGAACCTGATCGAGACGCCCGTGGAGTGGCTGCTGTTCTCGGACTTCTCGGTGGTGCTGGCCTTTGTGCACCTGTACACCATGTTCATGATCGTGCCCATCTTCAACAGCATGATGCGCATCGACCGCAGCCTGATCGAGGCTGCCAGCGACAGCGGCGCCAGTGGCTGGCAGACGCTGTGGAACGTGATCGTGCCGCTCTCTCGCACCGGCATCATCATCGGCTCGATCTTTGTGATCACCATCGTCATGGGCGATTTCGTGACCATCGGCGTGATGGGCGGGCAGCAGATCGCATCGATTGGCAAGATCATCCAGGTGCAGACGTCCTACTTGCAGTTCCCGCTGGCGGCGGCCAATGCCGTGATCCTGCTGGCCGTGGTGCTGATGATCATCTGGGGCCTCACACGCCTCGTCGACATTCGCAAGGAGCTGTGAGATGAAAGTCCGAGAATCTCGTCCCGCCAGCTTCTGGCCCCTGGCCATCTTCTTTGCGCTGTTCGTGCTGTTCATGTACGGGCCGATGTTCGTCATCTTCATCCTGAGCTTCCAGGGCCCCGAGGGCGGGCTCACCTTCCCCATGCGCGGCGTGTCGCTGCACTGGTTCTCCAAGCTGGCCGAAGGGCTGGGCGTGGTGGACATCGGCGCGGCGCTGTGGCGCTCGCTGGGCCTGGGCGTGGCGGTGATGCTGTGCACGGTGGTGCTGTCGGTGCTGGCCGGTCTGGCGTTTCGCAAGCGGCTGGCGGGCGGCAACACGTTGTTCTTCATCGTCGTGGCCAGCCTCATCATGCCGTCCATCATCGTCTCGCTGGGCATCGGGCTGGAGTTCCGGCTCATCGACAACGGCATCAAGGCGGCCCTTGAATGGCTGGGCATGGAGAGCGCGCTGGAGGGCTATGGCACCTCGCTGGGCCTGTTCACCTCGGCCCTGGGCGCGCACCTGACCTGGACGCTGCCGTTCGGCCTGCTCATCATGTTTGCGGTGTTCAACCGCTTCAACCCTGCGTACGAAGAAGCCGCACGCGACCTGGGCGCCACGCCCTGGCAGGGCTTTGCGCATGTGGTGCTGCCGCTGATCGCTCCCTCGGTCGTGGGCATTGGCATGTTCGGCTTCACGCTGAGCTGGGACGAGATCGCCCGCACCTCGCAGGCCATTGGCGACGTGAACACGCTGCCGCTGGAGCTGCAGGGCCTGACCAGCACGGTGACCACGCCGTCGATCTACGCGCTGGGCACGCTGACTACGGTGGTGTCGTTCATCGTCATGGGTATCACGCTGGCGCTGGTGTGGGCCTTGGGCCGCAGGCGCAAGGGCCGCACGGGTTAAAAACGGCACCGTTATGACGACCACTATTCCCAGACCTCGGCGCGCACGCGCTGCAGCCCCCGAACCGACCGTTGCGCTCGAGGCCCCAGGCCAGCTCAGCGACAATGACATGTACGACCGCATGGTCTCGGCCATCCTCGATCACCGCCTGCCACCCGGCACCAAGCTGGTGGAGGACAAGCTAGCGGCGGCCTTTGGCGTGTCGCGCACACGCGTACGGCCTGTGCTGGTGCGGCTGGCCAACGAGCAGGTCGTCACGCTCACACCCAACCGGGGCGCATCGATAGCGCAGCCCACGCCGCAAGAGGCGCTGGAGGTGTTCGAGGCCCGCCGCCTGCTGGAGCCGCGCCTGGTGGAGCTGTTCATCGCCAACGCCACCGATGCCGACATTGCTGCGCTGCGCACCTGCATCGACGACGAAGAGGCCGCCCGCGCCAGCGGCGACATGCGCCGCGCCATCCGCCTCTCCGGCGACTTTCACCTGCACATCGCGCAGGCCGCAGGGCACCAGACGCTGGGCCGTATCCTGCGCGAGCTGGTCTCGCGCACCTCGCTCATCCTCATGACCTACAGCCCCAGCCATGCGCGCGAACGCGAAGAGGCCACCGCCTGCGGCTGCCGCGAGCACCGGGCGCTGATTGACGCCATCCGCCTGCGCGATGCGCGTGAGGCCGCGCGCCTGATGCTTGCGCACTTGGCGCGCATTGAAACGCAGCTGGAGTTCACGCCACCGGCTGCTGACGCGCCCGACCTGGCGCAACTGCTGGGCGCCTGAATCCTGCCACCTTGTTATGCGCCAACTGCTCGTCATCAACCCCAATACATCGGCCAGCGTCAGCGCCTTGCTTCAGCGGCATGTGCAGGCTGCTGCGGGCTTGCATGTAGCGGTGCGCACGGCCACGGCGCGTTTCGGCGCCCCCTACATCGCCTGCGAGGCCAGCTATGCAGTGGCGGCCCACGCCGCGCTAGATGCCTGGGCGAATGAACTGTCACAACACCAGCCGCAGCCTGATGCCGTGCTGATAGGCTGTTTTGGCGACCCGGGCCTGATGGCGCTGCGCGAAAGCAGCCCCGTGCCTGTGACTGGGCTGGCCGAAGCGTCTTTCATCGAAGCCGCTCGCCACGGGCGCTATGCCATCGTTACGGGCGGCGAGCGCTGGGGACCCATGCTGCAGCGCCTGGCGCAGGCGCTGGGCCACGCGCACGCGCTGGCTGGAATCCACACCGTGGCACCCACCGGCGCTCAACTGGCCGCCGACCCCGAAGCCGCCCGCACGCTGCTCGCCCAGGCCTGCCGCGACGTGGTGCGGCAAATGGGTGTGCAGGCCGTCATCCTGGGCGGGGCGGGGCTGGCCGGCATGGCTGCTCTGGTGCAGCCGCAGGTGACGGTACCGGTGATCGATAGTGTGGTGGCTGGTGCCACCTGGGCGCTGCGTGCGCACCCCGTGCCTCCAGAGCGAAAAGTGCCGGGATTCGATGTGGCGTGGGCGGGGGTGTCGGGGGAGATGACAGCGCTGGGAGTGGCCGGGGTGGTTTGACGCGGGGTGGTAGAAAGTCTAGTATTACGTTTGTAATTACTCGGAGGTTTCCCATGCACACTCTCAAACTCACCCAGGTGGGCAACTCTGTCGGCGCGATTTTCCCAAAGGAACTGCTGGCGCGGTTGCAGCTGGAAAAGGGAGACGAGCTGTATGTGACGGAATCGCCTGACGGTTTGCGGATCACCACCCACAACCCCGAATTTGAAGCGCAGATGCGCGTGGCGCGCGAGATCATGAAAGAGCGCCGGGCCGTACTGCACGAGCTGGCCAAATGAGCGAATGGGTCTGGCTGAACCGCGCCGTCATCATTGCCATCCACGAAGTGCAGCTGGCCGAACATGGGGGCGGGACAGGCGTCCGCGATGCGGGTTTGCTGGATTCGGCCCTGGGCAAGCCGCAGCAGCTGAACAACTATGGCGAGCCGCCGCCTGATGCAGCCGCGCTGGCAGCCTCGTATGGCTATGGAATTTCGCGCAACCATCCGTTTATTGATGGAAACAAGCGAACGGGCTATGTGGCGGCCGAATTGTTTCTGCGGCTCAATGGCTGGAGGCTTAACGCTGACGATGCATCGTGTGTGGTCACCATGCTCGCTGTTGCCGCTGGCGATATCACCGAAGAGGCCTTCGCCGCCTGGCTGCGGGCACATGCCGTCGCTTGCTAACGGAGGTTCCAAGCATTTTCTGTTCTAGCGCTTGACCAATAAGCGCTAGTTGCTATAAAAAAAAGCAATTTGCCTGGTTCGTTCAACTCAAGGCGCCAACGTCTTCGGCTGGTAGTCGCAATACCTGCTCACCGCACACTCCCAGCAGCGCGGCTTGCGTGCCTGGCACACGTAGCGGCCGTGCAGGATGAGCCAGTGGTGCGAATCCACCGCATACTCGGCGGGCACGCGCTTCATCAGCTGCAGTTCCACCGCCAGCGGGTTCTTGCCGGGCGCGAGGCCCGTGCGGTTGCTTACGCGAAAGATGTGCGTGTCCACCGCCATGGTCGGCTCGCCGAAGGCCACGTTCAGCACCACATTGGCCGTCTTGCGGCCCACACCGGGCAGGGCTTCCAGGGCTTCGCGCGTGCGCGGCACCTGGCCCCCATGCTGCTCCACCAGGATGCGGCAGGTCTCCATCAGGTTCTTGGCCTTGGTGCGGTACAGGCCGATGGTCTTGACATAGCCCTCCAGTCGCTCAAGCCCCAGGTCCAGGATGGCCTGCGGCGTGCCCGCCACCGGGAACAGCTTGCGCGTGGCCTTGTTCACGCCCACGTCCGTGGCCTGGGCCGACAGCAGCACGGCAGCCAGCAGCTCGAACGGCGTCGTGTATTCGAGCTCCGTGTTGGGCATGGGGTTGGCGGCCTTCAAGGTGGCAAAGAAAGGCTCGATGTCAGACGTCTTCATGGGGGCGGGGTGTGTCGTTTATGTACTGGGGCATGCGGGGCTGCGCCCGCGCCTGCATCGTTTTCGCGAGGGTTAGAACGAACTGCCTCAGTGGGTGCGCTGCACCGCCAGGCACAGCCAGCAGGGGAACGCGCCGGTGGCGGGGTTGACGGCAAAGACTTCGTCGTAGACCTCGATGGCGGGCCGAGGGGCAGCTTCCCAACCTGCGGGGATCTGGCCCGGGGCCATCATGCTGGCCCAGGCCGCGCCAATCTCCGGCCCGGTACCGACGAAACGCAGGCAGGCGTAATCGCCACCGGCAAAGTCCTGGATCATGGCCTCGGTGCCGGTGCGCAGGCCCACGCCCACCTGCACGCAGGCGTCGTAGCGGCATTGCGCGGGCGGGGTGCATGCGGGGTTGTCCAGGCTGATGCCGTAGTACTTGGGGCGTGGCTCGCTCAAACGATTTGCTTCGCACCAGCGGCCGAACCGCTCCCAAAGTTGCGTGAGCGAGGGGCCATAAGGGCCTGTCTGGCGCATATAGGCAAGGCGCATGCGGGGCAACTGACGGATTTCGAGGGGCATAGTTGGTCTCGGTAGTTGTGCGGTGGGCCAGGTTTTTGCCCCCGCAGTCTAAGCCGCAGGAAACCTGCACGCCAATTGGCGACAATGCGGAATCATTTGCCACCAACTCCTGCCCACGCCATGCAATTCGCCGACCGCCTGAACAACGTAGAAACCTCCGCCATCCGCGAACTCTTCAAGCTGCTGGGCAAGCCCGGCATCATCAGCTTTGCAGGTGGCTTTCCGGACAGCGCGATGTTCGACGTTGAGGGCATCCGCGCTGCCAGCAACGCCGCCCTGGCCGAAGAACCTGGCGCCGCGCTGCAATACGGTGCGACCGAAGGCTACAACCCATTGCGCGAGCAACTGGCCGCCTTCATGGCCAGCAAGGGCGCGAAGGACGTGGCAGCCGACAACCTCATCGTCACCACCGGCAGCCAGCAGGCGCTGGACCTGCTGGGCAAGACGCTCATCAGCCCCGGCGACAAGGTCATTGTGGAAGGCCCGACCTTCCTGGCCACCATTCAGTGCTTTCGCCTGTATGGCGCCGAACTCATCAGCGCGCCCATCGATGGCAACGGCGTGAAGACCGACGAGCTGGAAAAGCTCATCGCCGAGCACAAGCCGAAATTCGTTTACCTGATCCCCACCTTTGGCAACCCCAGCGGCGCCATGCTGAGCCTGGAGCGCCGCAAGGCCGTGCTGGAGATGGCCGTCAAGCACAACACCTTGATCGTCGAAGACGACCCCTATGGCGACCTGTACTTTGGCGACGCGCCGCCCCCCAGTCTGCTGAACCTGTCGGCCACCGTACCCGGCAGCCGCGATCTGCTGGTGCACTGCGGCAGCTTGAGCAAGGTGCTGTCGCCCGGCCTGCGTGTGGGCTGGATGATTGCCCCGGCCGAGCTGCTGGGCAAAGCCACCATGTGCAAGCAGTTCAGCGACGCGCACACCAGCACCTTTGCCCAGGCCACGGCCGCGCAGTACCTCAAGGCCGGCCGCATGCCTGGCACGCTGGCCCATGTGCGCAAGGTGTACGCCGAGCGCGCACAGGCCATGGGCGATGCGCTGCGCAAGGAGCTGGGGGACGCCATCGAGTTTGTGCAGCCCCAGGGCGGCCTGTTTGTGTGGGCGCGCCTGACGGGTGCTGGCGGCAAGATGGCTGACGGCAATGTGCTGGCCAAGCGCGCGATTGAAAAGGGTGTGGCCTTTGTGCCCGGCACGCCGTTCTTCTGCGCCAACCCCGACCACGCCACCTTCCGCCTGTCGTTCGCCACGGCCGATGTGGACAAGATCCGCGAAGGCGTGGCGCGCCTGGGCCAGGCCATCTGAAGCGTCGATGTCTGACGCCAACGATCTCGCCAACGTTCTCCAGCGCCTGGAAAGCCTGGAGATCAAGGCCAGCTTTACCGAAGACCTGCTGGACCAGCTGAACATGACCATCTACCAGCAGCAGCAACTGATCGACCGGTTGACGCACGAGGTCATCCAGTTGCGCCAGCAGGCGCCCGAAGGTGGCTCGAACGGCCCGCGCAACCTGCGCGACGAGCTGCCGCCGCATTACTGATCGGATCGCTCGGTCTACGCCCTGACGGACCGCCACGCTGCGTCCGCCAGCTCTGCGCGGTACGTGGTGGGCGAGGGCAGGCCGCCCTGGCCTGCATTGCCTGACAGCCACGCCCTGCAATAGCTCTGCACCGGCCCCATCACCAGCGACGGCATCAGCTCGCACGGCAGGTTGCGCAGCGCGCCCGATTGGCGGTGGGGCTCGAACCAGGCCACCAGCGCCTGGTTGCGGCGCCGCGCGGCTTCGGCAAGGTCGGGCGTGCGCTGGCCAGCGGCCACGGCGCCCCGGGACTGGAACATGAACCGGGCCCGCTCTGGCTGCGCCACCACCCAGTCCAGATAGCCGGTGACCAGGGCGTGCACGCCCGCCTCTACGCCCTGGGCGGCATCGAGCTGCGCCTGCACGCTGCGAGACTGGTCGTGAAAGATGTCAAAGAACAGCGCCGCCACGATGCCGTCGCGGTTGCCAAAGTGGTGATAAATGCTGCCCACGCTGGCCCCGCAGCGCGCACGCACGCCGTCGATGGTCACCGCGTCCACGCCCCCTTCGGCCGCGCAGGCCAGGGCGGCGTTCAGGATGTCCTGGCGGCGGTCGGTGGGGGCTTCGGCAGAGGATGAAGTGGGAGGCGGGGAATTGCGGCTTGCCATGGAACTGGATTCTAGAATAAAGTTCTAGAAAATACTTCTAGCCCACGCTCCTTCCATGCATTCTTCCTCCATTGCCGCCCCTGCGGCCGCTGCCTTTATGCCCGGCGCCGCTTTGTACCCGCACCTGCTCGCCCCCCTGGACCTGGGGTTCACTACCCTCAAGAACCGCGTGCTCATGGGCTCCATGCACACGGGCCTGGAGGACGGACGCGACCTCTCGCGCATGGCGGCGTACTTCCGTGAGCGGGCCGAGGGCGATGTGGGGCTGATCGTGACGGGCGGCTTTGCGCCCAACATCGCGGGCTGGGCCAAGCCGTTTGCGGGCACGCTGGCGACCTCGGGCGCCGCCAAACGCCACCGCGTGGTGACGGACGCGGTGCACGTTGCGGGCGGCAAGATCGCGCTGCAGATCCTGCACACGGGGCGCTACGCCTACCATCCGCTGGCGGTGGCGCCCTCGCGGCTGCAGTCGCCCATCTCGCCGTTCACACCGTTCGCGCTGTCGGCGCGCGGGGTGGAGCGGCAAATTCGTGCGTTTGTGAACTGTGCCGTGAAAGCGCGCGAGGCGGGCTACGACGGCGTGGAGGTGATGGGATCGGAGGGCTATTTCATCAACCAGTTCCTGTCGCAAACCACCAACCTGCGCACCGACGCCTGGGGCGGTGACTACAGCCACCGCATGCGCCTGCCGGTGGAGATCCTGGCCCGCATGCGCGAGGCCGTTGGCAAGGACTTCATCATCATCTACCGCCTGTCGATGATCGACCTGGTGCCCGGCGGCAGTGCGTGGGACGAGATCGTCACCCTGGGCAAGGCCGTCGCTACGGGCGGGGCCAACATCGTCAATACCGGCATCGGCTGGCACGAGGCGCGGGTGCCCACTATTGCCACCAGCGTGCCGCGCGCAGCGTTTGCCTGGGTCACGCAAAAGATGAAGGCCGAGTTCGCGGCGGCGGGCATCACCACGCCGCTGGTCACATCCAACCGCATCAACACGCCCGAGGTGGCCGAGCAGGTGCTGGCCGATGGCTGTGCTGACATGGTGTCGATGGCGCGGCCACTGCTGGCTGATGCGGCGTTTGTGAAAAAGGCTGCGCAAGGCCGGGCCGACCGCATCAACACCTGCATCGCCTGCAACCAGGCCTGCCTGGACCATGTGTTCCAGAACAAGACCAGCAGCTGTCTGGTGAACCCGCGCGCTTGCCACGAGACCGAACTGGTGTACCGCCCGGTTTCGTCACGCAAGCGCATCGCCGTGGTGGGCGCGGGGCCTGCGGGCCTGACCGCCGCCACCGTGGCCGCCGAACGCGGGCACGAGGTGCATCTGTTCGACGCCGCGCCCGTTATCGGTGGTCAGCTCAACATGGCCAAGGTGATTCCGGGCAAGGAAGAGTTCCACGAAATGCTGCGCTACCTGGCCACGCGGGTGGAGGACACAGGCGTGCAATTGCACCTGAACCAGCGCGTGTTGGCCACCGACCTGGCGGGCTATGACGAGGTGGTGATTGCCACTGGTGTGGAGCCACGCGACCCGAAGATCCCCGGCCAGGACCACCCCAAGGTGCTGAGCTACATCGACGTGCTGCGCCATGGCAAGCCGGTGGGTGAGCGCGTGGCCATCATCGGCGCGGGCGGCATCGGCTTTGACGTGGCGGAATTCTTGACACATGGCGACCACCCTTCCACCACGCTCGATCTGCTCGCCTGGAAGGCCGAGTGGGGCATCACCGACCCGGCCGAGGCGCGCGGTGGTCTGGCGCCCAGCGGCCCGCGCGTCACGCCCCCCGCACGGCAGGTGACGCTGCTGCAGCGCAAGAAGGGCAAGCTCGGCGCGGGCCTGGGCAAGACAACGGGCTGGATCCACCGCACCACGCTCAAGATGAAACAGGTGCAGATGGTGAGCGGCGTGAACTACGAGCGCATTGCCGACGAGGGCCTGCTGGTGTCATACGGCGACAAGCGCGAAGACCCCACCTGGATTGCGTGCGATACCGTGGTGCTCTGCGCCGGGCAGGTGCCCCTCTTCAGCCTGGCGCAGGAACTGGAGGCTGCCGGCCGCAAGCCGCACCGAATTGGTGGCGCGCTGGAAGCGGGCGAGCTGGATGCCAAGCGTGCTATCGATCAGGCGGCGAGGCTGGCGGCGCGTTTGTGAGGTGAGTGCGGCCAGAATCTAAGAAAAATTGGCTGCTAGCGCTTGATAGGTAAGCGCTAGAAGCTATTATTTTGATAGTAAATGGCTGCTGCCTGGCTATACGCCTTGATGCGTGGCAGAGCCCTCCAGCGCGTTGAACACCCGCAGCGCTGCCCACGCATCGTTGGCTGCGTAGACCAGTTGGGCCTCAGTCAGCCGGGCGTTGGCCCAGTTCGATGTCGCGGCTTTCTTGGACTTGATGAAGCGCTTGTTGAACAGCACGGCCACGGCGCCTTTCACGCCCATGTCTTTGCGGTAACCACGCTGGCGGAACACGGTGTTGAGCTCCAGCACATCGGCTGGTTGCACACCCAGTTTGTGCTGGATGCGTTTGGTGTCATCCCCCAGCCCAAAGCCCGCCTTGGTCACGCCGCGCAGGGCCAGCAGCTCGGCCACGCGGGCACGGCAACCGGGGTCGTGCAGCTGGAACACCCAGGCGGTTTCCAGCGTGGCCAGCTGCACGATGTGGGGCCCGTCGGACTGTTCGCCCTGCACAAAGGTGGGTTTGGATTCGGTGTCGAACCCCCAGGCGCTGGCCGCTGCCAGGGCATCACAGGCCTTGTCGGCCTGTTCTGGGGTGGCAACGAGGCTGATGCGGTCCGTGCCCAGGCGCTCGAAAGGTTCCAGCAGGGCGATCTGGTCTTTGTCGGGGGTGCTGCGGTGGGCGGTGCGCGAAGGCGGGTGGGGGCGCTGGGAAGGGGGAGATACCGTCATGGACCCATTGTGCCGTGCCAGCTTGGGAACCCCGCTGTGCCCCGCGATGGGGGTACGGCGCGTCTACTGCAGCCACCGCTCTCAACGCTTGCCCGCTTTGCGCAGGCGGGGCATGTCGGCAAGGTGCCTCAAGGCTTTCTTGCAGGCCTTCATGGTCAATGGCTCCGGTGTCAATGTCTCGTATGTCCGGCGCAATCCCAGATCTTCCACTTCTTCATCTGTTGGACCGCGCGGGTCCGCTGTCTTCCTTGGCGCGCTTGGCCCGTCCCTACAGTCTTTGGGGCACGCATCTGATCTTCTGGGTGATGGACTCGACCGTCGCCTGCAACGATGGTGTTCTCCCGAGGTTTCCCGTCGCATCGAATATTGCGCGATTGGCAGTGAGATTCGCTCTGGGCATCCCTCGCGACGGCTTGTCATATTCCTTTGGCTGATTTGCTTATTGCTAAATTCATTCATTTCCATCAGTTATCACAGAAATCGTGCCAATGGGCTGTTCATATTTTTGTGCACATATAAAGTTGCGAAACTAATCGGCAGCGATGTGATTTTTGCTGCGGCTGAGAGGTTGAAAATATTGTGACAACTTGATGAGGAGGGGCTACAGTGGGAGAGACTTGCAGCAAATTCAAACCGTACACGCGGCAGACTATTCGCCAGGCACCCGAGTGGGAGAGGTTATCGGCAGAGCAGCGTGAGGCGATTGATGTGGTGGGACGGGTGATGCCCTTCAGGGTGAATCAATATGTCCTGAGTGAATTGATAGATTGGAATAATTCGAATGATGATCCAATATTTAGATTGACATTTCCCCACAGGGATATGTTGAGTCAGGCTGAGTATGAGTCATTGCACAGCTTGATATGTGCAAACCAAGCTGAAGAAAGGATTTCTGAACTTGTCAGGAGCATTCGGCTACGTATGAATCCCCATCCTGCTGGACAGATGACGCACAATGTCCCGTATCTTGAAGGGGTCCCATTACAAGGAATTCAGCACAAGTACCGTGAAACGGTACTGTTTTTCCCCAGTTCTGGGCAGACCTGTCACGCTTATTGCACGTTTTGTTTTCGTTGGCCTCAGTTCGTCGGTATGGATGAATTCAAGTTCGATGCCAGGGAAAGCCATCAACTCGTTGAATATCTCAAGCGGCACCGCGAAGTCACTGACGTGCTCATCACCGGTGGCGATCCGTTGGTCATGAATGCGCGTTCGCTTGCCGAATACATCACGCCTTTGCTGAGTCCAGAGCTTGCTCACATTCAGAATATTCGAATCGGTACCAAATCTGTTTCGTATTGGCCACAGCGGTTTGTCAGCGACAAAGACTCGGATGACCTGCTGCGGGTATTCGAGTCCGTAGTTGCCTCGGGTCGCAATCTTGCGCTCATGGCGCATTACAACCATCCCAATGAACTGGAGCCAGAGATTGCTCAGAAAGCGTTGCGGCGAATCATTGGCACCGGTGCAACAGTGCGAATCCAGGCACCGCTCATTCGCCACATCAATACGGACCCAGCGGCTTGGGTGCGGCTGTGGACCTTGGGTGTAAAGCTGGGCGCGATCCCTTACTACATGTTCGTAGAGCGCGATACAGGGCCGAGCGACTATTTCAAGCTGCCGCTCGCCACCGCATACGAGGTGTTTCAGGCGGCCTACCGCCAGGTCTCTGGCCTCGCCAGAACGGTACGTGGCCCTTCCATGAGCGCTTTTCCTGGCAAGGTGCTGGTCAACGGAATCCTTGAACTGGCGGGTGAAAAGGTCTTTGCCTTGCAGTTTCTCCAAGCGCGGAATGCTAGTTGGGTAGGGCGTCAGTTCTTCGCAAAGTTCGATCCACAAGCTACGTGGCTTGATCATCTGGTTCCTGCATTTGGCGAGCGCAAATTCTTTTTCGAGGCGGGAGCTGAGGACTCGACAGGACGGCGTGTGATTCCTCTTGCATCTCATGCTGAAACTTCCCGGCATTCAGTGGTTGAGGAGGGCTCCATCCTATGAGCCAGGGTAGCAAGACGACAGGCGAGGTTTACGAGATCTATGCGTTGCGCTACGCAACACATGAGGCACGCCGCAGTTCTGAAAACTACCTCGCCCATGATCCTCATGACAACAAGGGCATGCCACTGGATTTTTACTTTTGGGTGATTCGCAACGGTCAGCGAACCGTTGTTGTGGATACGGGCTTCAAGCCCGCACTGGCGCACAAGCGAGGTCGTACGTACTTTGATGAGCCTGCCACGCTGTTGAAGAAGCTGGATATAGATATCGATTCGGTGAAGGATGTGGTCCTTACCCACATGCACTATGACCACGCCGGGAATCTCGATGCGTTTCCCGCTGCGAAATTTCATGTTCAAGAGGAGGAGATGGCGTTTTGCACGGGGCGCTGCATGTGCCATAGCGCTATGCGCGGGCCTTTCGAACCGCAAGATGTGTCTCAGGCCATCTTCCGTCTTTTTGAGGGGCGCCTTTGCTTTGTCAAGGGGAGTAAACAGCTCTTCCCTGGCATTGAACTTCACCAGGCAGGTGGGCATACGCCTGGGCTTCAGGTGGTGCGGGTGGCGACTCAGAGAGGGTGGGTCGTGTTGGCCAGCGACGCATCGCATTACTGGGACAACTTGCGATCCAGGCGGCCGTTTCCGATTGTTGTCAGTGTGCCGGACATGATTCAGTCGCACGAACGGATCGAGCAGTTGGCCGACGGTCCTTTCCACATCATTCCCGGCCACGACCCCCTCGTGCGGGCGGTCTTCAACACGGTGGAAGGTGAGCCGAATATCGTTGCTCTTCATCTTGCACCAACCCGTTTCCGTTGGGATAGCCAAAGTGAACCGCATGACTCTGAGCATCTGCGCGCTAAAGGACTAGTGAAATGAAAAAATTGATCATTGTCGGAATGGGTCCGCGTGGCCTTGCCATGCTTGAGCGGCTGCTGGAGCATTCAGGAATACTGCCCGACACCACCCATCTTCACATCGACATCGTTGATCCGAATCCCTGTGGGGAGGGCGCGCACCCTGCCCATCAGCCAGAACACTTGCTGGTGAATACCGTAGCTTCGCAGATCACCATGTTTACCGCAGGAAGCAAGGTCGCCGTGAACGGAGCGCCCTCGTTGACGGAGTGGTGCAGGGCCAATGGGTATCGCCGTCATGACCGCCAGTTTCTTTGTCTGGGCGACAGCATTGGCGCGCATATCACGGATGCAGATCACTTGCCTCGCAGGCTGCTAGGAGGTTACCTGGGTTGGTTCTACGATCAAGTGGTGTCCAGGTTCCCGGCCAACATCACACTGCGGCACCATCGTGCTGTGGCGAGAGATGTTGAGGAGGTGGATGGAGTATTTCGGGTTCACCTGGCCGATGGCTCGCAGCTTTCCAGCGACTTTCTGTTTCTAACGACCGGGCATGGGCGGCGCATTCCTACTGCGGGCGATGTGTCGGCTGCCAACTTCGTAGCAGCCAACCAGCCCCGCAATAGCCGGCTCGCTTTTTTTGCGTCCCCTTATCCCGTCGAGCGATTGGACTCAATCTCTGCGGATGCCACCGTTGGCATCCAGGGCTTGGGGCTGACCGCACATGATGTGATTTCCGCATTGACAACCGGAAGGGGCGGACGTTATTTGGAACATGAGGGGGAACTTGTCTACCAACCCTCGGGATCGGAGCCTGGAATCAAGCTGTTCTCCCGATCATGCTTGCCCTTTGCAGCCCGAGGCATCAACCAAAAGGGGTTGACCGGCAAACACCAAGCCGCATTCTTCACCGCCGCCGCGGTCAAAGAGATCCAAGAGCGAGCGGCGCGGGATACCGGTGATCGCCGCATCGACTTTGAGCGACAGGTCCTGCCACTGGTAACCAAAGAAATGGCATACGCATACCGTTGTGTGGTTGAAAAGCAGTGCGTCGACCCTGCCACCTTTGTTCCAAGCGAGGCCGAAACGCAGGCCATCAACGATATCTTGTGGCCTCTTCGGAGCAGGGTGTTTGATAACCCGGATCAGTTCAAGCAATTTTTCTGGAGTTGGCTCGAAAATGATCTTGAGCACGCTCGCATGGGCAACCTGACCAGTCCGATCAAGGCGGCTACGGATGTGCTTCGCGATGCTCGGGAGGCGTTGCGAACGGCGGTTGAATTTGCGGGGCTTTCTCCGGCATCCCATAGGTTCTTCAACAACGAGTTCAACGCCATCGCCAATCGTATTTCCTTTGGTCCGCCGCTTCGCCGGAATATCGAACTCTTTGCTCTCGCGAAGTCCGGAATTCTGGACGTGGGCGGTGGTCCTGGAGCACGCGTGGTGTTGAATGTTGACGCTGCGAAGTTTGAGATTGAAACGCCCTATGAAACCGGCGTGGTACGCGTACCCTTCGATGTGCTGGTGTCTGCACGTTTGGACAGCTACTCACCACTTACCGACACTTCGCTGCTCAGTTCTAACCTGCTGCGCCGGGGACTGGTGCGTCCGTTCTTGAATGGTGCCTACCATCCCGGCGGTATCGACATCGACAGGCTTCTCAGACCGCTACGGCGAGCGGGTTCTGTCCACGAGCGCATGTGGGCCGCTGGCTTCCTGGTCGAGGGAGCGCATTTCTACACGCATGCGCTCCCTCGGCCCGGTATGGCTTCCCGTCAGGCCGCAGATGCCGAAACATGTGTGTTGCAGCTGTTGAAAATCCTCGTCGGTTCCGAGGCTGACAGTTCATCGGACCTTCCCGAGGCCGAGACAGCATGACGTCCGGCAGTGCATGCCCTTCGGTGGCAGATGAAAAGACCATGCCGTTCGATGCCTACCTGGCAGCCGCTGCGAGACCACGGCAGTCATATACCCATTGGCCATGGACATCTTTGGAAGAGCAGGCGGCAAGCAGCCCTTGCAGCGAGAGGGGGGTGGTCGCTCTTGTCACGGATGCAGGAAAAGGGGAAGTTGCACCCGGACTTTCCATGGTGGTGCAGGTGGTGCTGCAAAAAGGCAGCACCTCGCCCCATCGCCACTCGTTTTGGCATATCTATGTGGTGAAGTCGGGGGCTGGTAAGTGTTGTCTCGACGACGGAATTGTCCAGCCATTGGCGTCGGGCGATGTTCTTTTTGTCCCTGCTTGGGAGACCCATGGTTTCGAAAATGCAAGCGAAGATCAGCCGTTGGTGCTGCTTGCGTTGCAAAATCTGCCTCAACTGGCCGGAATGGGCGCGTTGATGCGTGACTCCGGCGCAGGGGAAATCACTCATGTGTACCGAGCGGCCAGCGCATCTGGCGAGGCTGTCGTTCAGGCTTTCGCTTCGCGGGAGCTTTGCCATGGCCGGGCCGTCCATCCAAACGCAAAGGAGGCCCTGTGAGCAGCAACCCTTCCCTACATCGGCTGAGCAGTCCAGCACTCTACCTCACGGTGTTCGCTCCATTCGCTTTGGGGCACTATGTTTCATTTCTCTTCCGATCCATCAACGCGGTACTCTCCCCGTATCTGGTGGACTCCATGAGTTTGAACGCAGCGCAGTTGGGTTTGTTGTCGAGCGCCTACTTCGTTGCTTTTGGCTTGGCGCAGTTGCCTATCGGAATTGCGCTGGACAGATATGGGCCTAAGCGGATGCAACCGATTCTTCTGTGCGTGGCTGCTTCGGGTGCGCTGCTCTTTGCTCTGGGTCAATCATTTACCAGCCTTTTTCTCGCGCGGGTCCTGATAGGGCTTGGACTGTCCGCCTGCTTCATGGGCGCAATCAAAGCGTTGGCGGGCTGGGTTGCATCGGAGAGACGCCCCACGATGAATGGCTATCTGCTTGCCGTGGGGGGAATCGGCGCCATGTCAGCTACGCTTCCTGTGGAGATGGCGCTGGGCGCCATGTCTTGGCGCGAGCTGTTCCTGGTGCTGGCAGGCCTGACCATAGTCCCGGCGCTGCTTATCTGGTTGATAGCGCCGCACGACCGGATTCAAAATGGCCTGTCGGCTTGGCAGTCGGTGAAGTCGCTTCCCGAGGTCTATAGAAACAAGGCATTCCAGCGGGCGGTGGCGCTTCTTCTCCCATCGCACGCAGTGGCTTTTGGGCTGCAAGGGCTTTGGATGGGGCAATGGATGCAGGATGCCGGCGGCCTCAGCCCGAGGACGGCAGCGGTGTATCTTTTCTGGGGTATGGGAGCGATCGTGGCTGGATCGCTTTTGGTCGGTCACTTGACCGAGTGGTTGGGACGTCGCTACCGAATGCGACCTATGGATGTTGCGGGTGTCGGAATTGGTCTTTTCCTCATGGTTCAGGTACTCGCTGCCTTGAGTATCGTGCCACTGATTCCTGCAATCACGATTGCATTTACTTTTGTAGGAGCTGTTGCGGGCTTGGACTACACCATCGTCTCGCAGAGTGTCCCGTCATCGATGACTGGCCGGGCGGCGACTAGTCTGAATGTGTTGATCTTCATGGGCGCGTTTGCTGTACAGAGTGGATTTGGTCTCATTGTCGAATTCTGGGGGGCCGATAGCCTGAATCGCTATCCAGTGATCGCGTATCAAATTGCCTTTGGTGCCATTGCCTCGCTGCAGTTGCCGGGATTTCTGCACTGGATGGTTGTGACCCGCCTGCAGAAGGGGGAAACCGCATAAGGCAAAAGTTACTTTCGGTGCTCAGGTGAGCGGCGACCGCACGGCCGTCACGAGTGTTTTGAGGACTGCACGCACCTGTCTATCGGTGGTGGAGGAATACAGAATCACTTCACGTCTTGGAAGCGCGGGTAGGCCCAGGCGTGGGCCGACGTCCTCGGTACCGACGGGTGCAACGCGATGGGCCAGTGCCGCCACAGCCAACCCCGCTTGAGCGGCTGCACCGATGGTGGCAATGCCTCCTCCGACGAACACTTCTACCCAGGGAACGGACGCTTCCTCCAGCGCGCCTATCGCCATTGCGCGTACCCTGCAAGGGTGGGCTTGAGTGGCGATGTGAAGGGGTTCATCTTTGTGCCATGTCCATTCAGGTGCCGCCATCCAGCCGAAGCTTTCTGCGAATAGTGTTTCTCCGTCCCTGCGTCCCTCATCGTGTCTCAACACAAGTGCGGCATCGAGTTCACCGCAGTCAAAGGCTGCTTCGATGTCCCGCGAGCTGGAAATCCTCATTTCCACCAGAAGGCCAGGATGTGCGGAATGCATGTGTCGCAACAGTACGGCGAGTTCGCTGCCGACGATGTGGTGGCTAATGCCTACCTTCAATATTGTCCGATCACGTGACAACACCACTAGGGCTTCTTCATGGACGTCTAGAAGCCTGCGAGCCACAGAAAGGAATATTTCGCCTTTGGCGGACAGCTTGACCATCCGCGGCGTTCGCTCAACCAGTTTGTGGCCGAGCCGTTTCTCTAACCTTTTCAACTTCAGGCTGACGGCTGACTGTGTGGTGTTCAGCATGTCGGCCGCCCGGGTAAAGCTGCGTAGGTCTGCGATCAAGACAAATGCCTGCAGCGAATCTATCTCGAGTGAATTCATCGTACTCCCATGCTTCATCAGCTTCATCCCCTAGCGATGGGCTTTGAAACTGAGTCTACTTGACGACCGTACAGGCTGTTGGTGTCGATGCAAGGCGGACCATCGCGGCTACGTCAGGGGATAGCCTGAAAGTTTTGGGTGGTAAGTGGTTGTTCTTTCATTTTGACGAAACTGAATTTAAGCAGTGCGGCCTAGTGGGAGGGGCGGGAATGCGGGGAGGGCCGTGGTCGGCAGGAGAGGTCGCTACGGAGCCACGACGCCTTGACAGGTTTGGACCATCTATGCGCCGTGTATGGGGAAGGAGCGCGTGCATATCTGTCACTGTCTCTCAGTGCTTACCGCTCTTTTACAGGCGAGGCGCTTCGGCAATGTGGTCCAGCGCCGCTTGGCAGTCAGCCACCGTCAACGCCTCCCGTGCAGTCAGCCAGCCCATGCCAAACCAGGCCCGCGGGTCCATGGCAGCGATGTCGCTGTACAGCGCGCGGGCCACCCGTTCATCGCCCAGCCGGCCCAGAGCCTTCAGCGCAGGCTGCAGGCTGGCGAGGAACGATTCCCCCTCGGCGTCCAGTGCAGGCGCGACAAATTCCGTCAGGTAGCGCAAACGCTTCAAGCGCTTGCGCAGGCGGTGTTGTTCCTCCACCGGCAGGGCGGCAAAGTCTTGGGAGCCTTGGCGCACCTTGGCGTGCAGGCGGCGCAATCGCTTGTGCAGCAGGCGGCGGGTGTCCTTCGCGTCCAGGGCTTCTTCTGCGGCTGCCGGCGGGGCGTCCTCGCCCTGGGCCGTGAACGCCATGAGGGCGATCAACGCTGCCTGAAACGCTGGCATGCGCACGATGGCGGCGGCGGATGGGGCGGGGGCGTGCCCCGCCGCCACAATCACATCCAGGGCAGGCGCACCCGCATCGCGCAGATCGGCAACGATGGACTGCAGGGCTTGGCCCTGGTCGCGCAGTTGGCCCAGGTGCTGGAACACCTCCACCAGCGGCGGCTCCCAGGCGGGGTCGAATGCGCCGGGTGCCAACGGCGCCAACTCGCGCAAGGCGGTGCGTAAGCGGCGGATGCCGATGCGCAACTGGTGCACATGCTCTTCATCGCCCCCGCCTTCGACGATCTCGCTGGCGTTGGCCAGGATCTGGTGGAGGCAATGGGCCACTGCCGCGCGCTGCAACGCGCGCCCGTTCAGGAAGTGCTTTGGGAGGCCACTGGCCTTCATCGGGGTGGCCTTGGTGGCGGGCCGGGCCCACTGCGGGGCCAGCAGACGCTCGCCTCGCTCTGCCTTGGACACCGTACTCAGAAACAGCCTATGCCGCGTGGCCCACCGGGTGGCGATGGCCGCCAGGCCCGCCAGCGGGCCGGCCTTGAGTTCCAGCTCCAGTTCGCAGATGCGGGCCTCTTTCTGCTGCGGCGTGCCGCGATGGGCGATGACCCGGCCGGTGTCCAGAGCCAACTCCACCACACCGCCCTTGAAGGCGATGTCCCGTGTCACGCGGTCCATCTCGGTGCCGTAGGTTTCGGTCAGAGGGCCGCTGGCGGCCTGCAGAGCACCCAGCAGCCGTGTGCCCGCCACGGTGCCTGCGTGCAACTCAGGCTGGGGCTCTGGGGCAGGGCCTGTGGCGTGGCCCCGGTCCACGTTGTGCTCCTCGCGGTCCAGCGGTCCGTTGCCCAGGGCCTTGACGGTCTGCACCCACTGGTCGCCCTCGCGGCGCAGCCGAAAAGCAATGCCACGCGATGACAGCGCTGCATCGGGCGTATCGAAGTAGCGGGCCTCCATACGGATGTGCGCGTGTGTGCCTCTGCGCGCGGCGGCCTGCACCGCAGCCAGGCGCTCTGGGGGGATGCAGAACTTGAACTCGATTTCCATGAAGACGGCGCCTGGTGATGGGGGCGGCAGAGCCTGCCGGTGAAAGATTAATAGAAATCCTAATGATTGATTTTAAGGGCGGAAATCATGAGTGCCGGATTATTGCTGCAAGGGTGCGGACGATGAAATCAGGCTCATACCCAGCGGAGTGCCATTTTTATCGCGGATGGAGGTAATTGCCTTGAAAGCCGATGCCTGAACCCGGTCTGGTAATCGAATAAAATTGTTTTCATGGACGAGAGTATCGCCATTGAGAAACGACCAGATGATGAATTTGAGGGCCAGGGTGGTTTGCTCTGGATTTTGAGTGACTTTGGGGAACACCACAAACGTGCCCATGGTGATGGGCCACACGGCTTTGCCGGGTTTTTGTGTCAGCGTATTGTGGAAGGCCCCGGTGGCTGGCCACTCGCTGTTGGCCAGTGCGGATTTGAAAGCGTCGATGGAGGGTTTCACAAAAACACCCTCGGCATTTTTCATCTGCACCGATGCCAGGCCATATTCGGCCACATACCCAAAATCCACATAGCCGATGGCACCCGCCGTGTCGCGCACACCCTTGGCCACCCCATCGCTCCCCTTGAACGCCAGAAATCCTTCGGGCCATTGGATGCTGGTCTTGGCACCGTGGGAAGCCTTCCATTTCGGGCTGACCTTGCCCAGATAATCGGCGAAGTTGTAGGTGGTGCCCGAGCCGTCGGCACGCACCACCACCTTGATGGGCAGGTCGGGCAGCGGAGTCTCGGGGTTCAGCGCGGTGATCTCGGGGGCATTCCAGCGGCTGATTTCACCCAGGAAGATGCGGCTGAGCACCTCGCCCGTCAGGCGCAGCTGTGCGTTTTGGACTTTGGGCAGGTTGACTATGGGGCTGATGCCGGTGATGGCCACGGGCAGTGCCAGCAAGCCGTGTTCGATGAGGTCCTTGTCAGGTGGGTAGACATCGGTGGCGCCGAAGCCCACGGCCTGTTGCTGGATCTTTTTCATGCCTGCGCTGGAGCCCACCGGGTCGTAGTCCACCCTGGAACCGGTGGCTCTGGCGTAGGCCTTGGCCCAACTGCGGTAGATGGGGGCTGCGGCCGACGAGCCCGCGCCCGTTACGGCTTGTGCACTGGCCTGGTGCGCCTGTAGCAGTGT
Source organism: Acidovorax sp. sif0632 (assembly GCF_019218805.1). Lineage (NCBI taxonomy): Bacteria > Pseudomonadati > Pseudomonadota > Betaproteobacteria > Burkholderiales > Comamonadaceae > Acidovorax > Acidovorax sp. sif0632. The sequence goes on from NZ_JAHUWW010000002.1 coordinate 554,463, forward strand.
AAGTGCCAGCATGAATACGGTATAGATATATTTCATGGATTTTTGTGTATTGGTTTTAATTAATAAGGATGTGGCTGTGAAATTCTGACCATAGGCCTATGCCCGGCAGGGGCATTGGAGTGATTTATGAAGTCTCAGCTTGTCAATGCGGCGCCGATTTTAACCACTGGAATGAATGGGGAATGTTTATCCCATCGTCATTATTTTGTCACTTGAAACAATTAGTATCAGCCGCGGCAGACGTGGGCCCTTGCTGGCAAGGCGTGCGCGCCAGCTGATGCGGTGGCAATGAACCCGGCTGCCCACCCAGTGAACCTTCATGAGAGATTCAGATGCTTCAAAAAATCAAGATTGGCACCCGGCTGGCGCTGGCGTTTGCAGTGCTTTTGCTGCTGATTTCTGCACTGGCTGCGGGGGGCATCAGCGGTGCCAAGCGCCTGACCGAGCGCAGCGCGGCGCTGTATGGTGACCGCACGGTGCCCCTGGGCGTGCTGGCAGAGATCAGCCACCTGACGCAGCGCAACCGGGTGCTGGTGATGGACATGCTGATGGACCCGGGTACCAGCAACCTGCAGGCCAGCCACGCCGCGTTGACTGCCAACGTGGAGCGCATCCACGCGCTGTGGACGGCGTATTCCGGCAAGGCGCTGGGTGCTGAGGAGCACGGTCTGGCGCAGGCCTTTGCCGATGCCAATGCCACCTACCTGGACAAGGGTCTCATCCCGGCTGCCTCGGCATTGGTGGCAGGCAAGTACGACGATGGTTCCGAGCTTTATATCAACCAGATCCGCCCCAATGCGGCCAAGGTGCAGGACGCCATCGAGAAGCTGGTAGCCCTGCAGATCAACGTGGCGGCGGCAGAGTTTGCCGGCGCACGGGAGATGAGCAACACCATTCACTGGTGGATGCTGGCGGCCACCGGGCTGGCCCTGGTGGCGGGCGCTGCGATGGCGTGGGTCATCACCCGCTCCATCTCGCGCCCTTTGCGCCAGGCGGTGGTGCTGGCCCGCACGGTGGCGGGTGGCGATCTGAGCGCACAGATCGATGTGCGCGGCACGGATGAAACCGCAGAATTGCTGGGCGCCCTGCGGGAGATGAACCACCAGCTGGTGCGCGTGATCACCGAGGTGCGCTCCAGCACCGAGACGGTGGCGCAGGAGGCCGTGCTGATTGCGGGCGGCACCGAAGACCTGGCGCGCCGTACCGAGGTGCAGGCGTCCAATCTCCAGGAGACGGCCGCCTCGATGGAGCAGCTCACCATCACCGTGCAACACAACACGGACAACGCCCACCGCGCCACCGAGCTGGCCCAAGAGGCCGCCAAGGTGGCCAACGAGGGCGGCAGTGTGATGCGCGACGTGATCACCACCATGCAGGAGATCAGCGTGCAGTCGCAAAAGGTCACCGACATCATCAAGGTGATTGATGACATCGCGTTCCAGACCAACCTGCTGGCCCTCAATGCGGCGGTGGAGGCGGCCCGCGCGGGCGAGCAGGGACGCGGCTTTGCCGTGGTGGCGGGCGAGGTGCGTGGACTGTCCCAGCGCAGCAGCACGGCCGCCCGCGAGATTCGGGGCCTGATTGCTGCCAGTGTGCGTGGTGTGGAGCGCGGGTCCACCCTGGTCGGCCAGGCGGGCGAGCGGGTGGCCAGCACCGTGCAGCGTGTGGACGAGGTGATGGAACTCATCAGCGAGATCAAGGATGCGGGGCAGGAGCAGGCCCGCGGCATTGCGCAGATCGGCGAAGCCGTGCGGCAGCTGGACGCCGCCACGCAGAAAAATGCCGCGCTGGTGGACGACAGTTCGTCGGCATCCACCGGCATGAAGAACCAGGTCCGGCGCCTGCTGGAGGTCGTTCACCAGTTCAGGCTGGCGCCTGACGGCGCTGGGGATGCCTTCGAAGGAGGCTACCGAGGTACGCAGCCACTGCCTGCCCTGCCAGCAAGGGCTTCATCCCCCAAGCAATTGTCCCTGGCACCCCGCTGACTGGACGCACAGGACCGGTGCGGTGCAGGTCATCAGATTCTTTTGCTATGGGGAAGATGCTCCATGAACCGCACGGATGTACTCATCGCCATTGCCGAGATTGCGCGGACGGGCGGTGCCTCTGCGCCCGAAGACGCCATCTCGCAACTGGCCGTGATCATCGATGGCCTGGAGCTGTCGAGCAGCGGCTCTGAACAGGTGATGGAGATGCTGCTGCGGATTGCCGCCTGCCTGTGGAACCTGCAGCAGGAACGCATGCGTTGGTAAGGCGCAACCGCAGATAGGTTACTGGGCTACTTGGCCATTCGGCTGATCGCCCAAGGGTTCCTGCGAAGCGATCTGGTCGCGCCCCTGGTTTTTGGCCAGGTACAGAGCCTGGTCGGCGCGGTCGAGCATGTCGCGCAGGCTGCGGTCTGCCTGGCGGAAGGTGCTCAGGCCCAGGCTGGCCGTGATGCCGTAGGCGTGGCCTGCCTCGTCGCTCAGCTGCAGGGCGCGAACGCCATGCAGGATGCGTTTCGCCACTTCCAGGCCCTCGTCCATGCTGGTCAGCGGCAGCAGCACGCCAAACTCTTCGCCGCCCAGTCGGCCCACGGTGTCGCTGGCGCGCAGCTGGTTTTTGACGGCCTGTGCAAACGCCACCAGGGCGCGGTCGCCTTCCAGGTGGCCAAAACGGTCGTTGATGGATTTGAAATGGTCCAGGTCCAGCATCAGCAGCGTGAGCGGCTCGCCATTGCTGCGTGAATGGGCATACACCGACTCCGCACATTCCAGAAATGCGCGGCGGTTGGCCATGCCGGTGAGCATGTCGGTGGTGGCCAGGCGCTGCAGCTCGCGCTCCAGATTCTTGCGCTGCGTCACGTCGCGGTAAATGCCCTCCACCCCTGCGAAATTGCCAGCATGGTCGTACAAGGCGTGGCTGCTGATGGAGATGTCGATCACGGTGCCGTCGCGCCGCACCATCTGGCCCGGAAAATCCGACACCTCGCCATGCTCCATGATGGCGGCCTTGAACGCGTCGCGGTCAGTGCTTTGCGGGTAGTACGACTCGGCCGTGCGGCCCTCGATTTCGTGGGGCTCGTAGCCCAGCACCCGGCGCACGCCAGGGCCCACATGCTGCACGATGCCCTGGGCATCGGTGCGGTAGTAGACGTCCTGCATGTTCTCAAAAAGGCGACGGAAGTTCTGCTCGCTCTCGCGCAGCTGGGCCTCGATCTCGCTCTGGTGGGTCATGTCCAGACCACACATCAGCACGGCGGGGGCTCCGTTCCACTCCACAGCCACGCTGCTGATGAGCACCATGCGCAGGTTGCCCTGCAGTGTGCGGATGCGAAATTCAGACGATTTGTTGGGCCGGCCGCCCTGTTCGGGCACAGCGACCTGCTGGATGCGGTTGGTAGAGCGCACCTGGTCCATGGGATGCACAAAATCGCCCGAGAGGCGGCCTATCAGGCTATCGGTGCTGGGCGCTTCCAGCAGCGCCATGCTGGCAGCGTTGGCAAAGCGGATGGCGCCCTCCTGCGTGACGAGCACGGCCGCTGGCAGTGTGTGCAGCAGACTGAGGTCGTGGAACATCGGGCTTGGCGGTAACCAAAAGTAATGCACCATTGTGGCACTGGGGTGCCCGGCTGGGAATCCATATCTGTCACAGGCGGTACCATCACCCATGAGAAAAACTTTCCAACTCCATGTTGAAGGCAAGAACCGGGACCGCGTTCTGGATGCCGTCAAGCACGAAATCCGCAAGTACATCAAGCGCGAACGGCGCCGCGACCTGCCCGAAGGCGCTGATTTTTGGGACTTTGACTGCCAGTTTGGTCCCACCAAGGAAGACGCCACCGTGGCGCACCTGTCGGCCTTGACCGGGCTGATCAACGGTGTGGCCGCTGAGGGCGGCGCGCAGTTCTATGTCGAGATTCTGGCCAAGCCCGCCAAGCGCACGCCACGGGCGCCGGGCGAGCCGCAAGGCGCTGATGAGGATGGTATGGACGAGGGCGACGAAGAGGTCTGAAACTCAGGCTGCTTGGGCGGCCGCCCTTCACGGCGCTTCCAAAGGCTCCTTTCAGGAGCCTTTTTTGTGGGCGGCGGGGGGCGATTCCGGAGCTGCCGCTGCTGCTGCGCGCAGTTTGTCCTTTTTGCTGGGCCGCTTGCCCTTGATGCCGCCAGTGCCCAGGGGATCTGTGGATGAAGCGGGCGCAGGGGCCTCGGTGGGTTCAAAACCCGCAATGTGTTCGCGCGGGATGGTGAGGTGCTGACGTTTTTCGATGAGGCGGAAATGTGCTTCGGCATCGGCCGTCACAAAGCTCACGGCCACACCGCTCTCGCCCGCGCGGCCCGTGCGGCCGATGCGGTGCACATAGTCCACGGCCGAGCGTGGCAGGTCGTAATTGACCACCGCAGGCAACTGCGCAATGTCGATGCCGCGTGCGGCCAGGTCGGTTGTCACCACTACCTGCCAGCGTTCATCCTTGAACTCCTGCAGCACCTGTTTGCGCGCGCCCTGGCTCAGGCCGCCGTGGAAGGGCGTGGCAAAGATACCCGCTTTGTAGAGCTTTTCGGCCACATGCTCGGCCGCGTATTGCGTGGCCACGAACACCAGCACGCGCGACCAGTTGTGTTCCTTGACCAGATGGCGCAGCAGCTGGGTGCGGCGGCTGGCGTCCACTGCAATGGCCCGTTGCTCGATGGCGGGCTCGTTGCCCGGGGTGTGGGGCACCTCCACGCGCACGGGGTTCTTCAGCAGGCCATCGGCCAGCGCCTGCACCGCCGCAGGGAAGGTGGCCGAGAAGAACAGGTTCTGCCGCTGCGCAGGCAGCAGCGCCAGCACGCGCTGCAGTTCTTCGGCAAAGCCCAGGTCCAGCAGGCGGTCGGCCTCGTCCAGCACCAGGTGCGCCACGGCCGACAGGCGCAGCGCGTTGTGGTCTACCAGATCCAGCAGGCGGCCCGGCGTGGCCACCACAATGTCTGCGCCGCCACGCAGGCCCAGCATCTGCGGGTTGATCGAGACGCCGCCGAACACAATGGCGATTTTGAGCGGATGCTGCAGGTGCTGGGCCAGGCTGCGCAGCACCTCGCCCACCTGGGCGGCCAGCTCGCGCGTGGGCACCAGCACCAGGGCGCGCACCCGGCGTGGGCCGCCGGTGGCGCTCAGCTGCAACTGCTGCAGCAAGGGCAGGGCGAAAGCAGCTGTCTTGCCCGAACCCGTCTGGGCGGCTCCCAGCAGGTCAGCCCCCTGCAGGATGGCCGGGATGGCCCCCGCCTGGATGGGGGTGGGCGCTACAAAACCCGCTTTTTCTGCAGCGTGGACAAGGGCAGGGGACAAACCGAGGGAGGCAAAGGGCATGGAGGCAGCGTTGGAGCGGCGTTGAAAGGGGGACGCACAACAGCGCGAATGGGGGGAAAGGGATGGGGCGATTGTCGCCGCAGTTGCTGCCTAAGCCCCTGCACGCGCGTCAGGCAGTCAAGGCCGTGCGCCGCTGAGCCTGGCTGCGCGCGCCATCACCCTGATAATTGGGCCACCGGCGGTTCGCCGGTTTTTCCTTTGTTTCCCAAGCACCATGGCCCTCACCCTTGACTCCTCTGCCATCACCCACGGCATCCAGCTGGCGGTGGCCCCCGTGTTTTTGCTCACGGCCGTGTCCGGCATGATTGGCGCTGTGGCGGGCCGGTTGGCCCGCATCATCGACCGGGCCCGCGTGGTGGAAGACCGCGCCCGCGCCAACACCGAGCCCGAGTTTCTGGCCCGCGCCTACAACGAACTGGCCGACCTGCGGCTGCGTGGGCGGCTGGCCAATGGCTGCATCGGGCTGCTCACGTTCTGTGCGTTCCTGATCGGCATCACCATCATCCTGCTGTTCCTCGGCGAGACCACCAACTTCCAGTCCAACCGCCTGGCCGTGGCGGGTTTTCTGGCGGGGGTGGTGTCGTTTTTGCTGGCGCTGGTGTGTTTTCTGACCGAGACCATGCTGGCCACCCGGCTGCTCAACTTTCACATGCTGCAGCAAGAGGTGGAAGGAAAAAAGCCATGAAGTCGTTGGCTGACCTGGGCGGCCTGGTGTATTCCACCGAGTCCGGCCGCATGTGCCCCGACTGCCGCCAGCCCGTGGCGCAGTGCACCTGCAAGCAGAACAAGCCTTTGCCCACCGGCGACGGCATCGTGCGCGTATCCCGTGAAACCAAAGGCCGGGGCGGCAAGGCTGTGACCCTGGTCAAGGGCGTGCTGGTGGACGCGGCCGCACTGGAGCAGCTGGGCAAGCAGCTCAAAGCCGCCTGCGGCAGTGGCGGCACGGTGAAAGACGGCGTGATCGAAGTGCAGGGCGACCATGTGGAGCGCGTGATGGCCGCACTGCAAAAGCTGGGCCACAAGGTCAAGCGGGCAGGCGGCTGAGGAGGGCTGTCCGATGGACTCGGAAAAATTGCAGCGCCTGGTCACCACCGAGATGCCCTACGGCAAATACAAAGGCACGCTGTTGGCCGACCTGCCGGGCAACTACCTGAACTGGTTTGCGCGCGAGGGCTTCCCCAAAGGCGAGCTGGGGCAATTGCTGGCGCTGATGCACGAGATTGACCACAATGGGCTGTCGGACCTGCTCGCGCCATTGCGCGCGGTAGGCGGTGTCGCGTCGACCCAGCCACTGAAAAAGGAAATCCCATGAAGGCCACGCCGGTTGTTGTCACGTTGTGTGTGATGGCGCATGTGGGGGCCGCGCAAGCAGCCTTTTGCACCTTTCCTATCTTCGATGGCCCCTATCGCAACGTTTCTGCGGCGGGATACGCATCGGCGGATCGGCCCGTGATCGCTTGCACCATGGTGCAGAGCGATTCCGCCCAGTACGGAGCCACGGCTGTGATGGCCGAGACGCTGGAGGGTGACGCGAAGCTGGAGGTCCGGTATACCGACAAGCCCTATCCCGTCCGGATTGCCGACGACTGGCGGCAAGACCTGTCGCCCTATTACCAGGACGTGCTGAGAGTGCGACTTCGCGCCCCTGCGCGCGAGACCGATGCGGCCCTGGCGCTGACTGCCGCACCCGGCGCACCCCTCGGCATGGGGTTCGGCATGTGTGTCTACGGCTATCCAAAGGCCGGCACGGCCTGGACCAGCGTGTCCATTAGCAGCCTGGGCAAATATGTTGCCGCCAGCGACACCTGCTACGAGCCTCCCCCGCTTTACTTCGAGCGCAACTGATGGCGGCGGCCCAGCGGTCTCCTGCCATGGGCAGGCGTGGGCAGGCATGTGATACTGACTCCAGTCACAACAACTCCGAGGGAATGCACATGAAAGGCCATATCGCAGCTATCGTCCTGGTCGTTTTGGGCGTGTTTTTTTTGCTGACCAATCTGGGGCTGATCAGCATCAGCCTGCGCGAGCTGCTGCGGGTGTGGTGGCCTGTGGCGCTGATTGCGGTGGGCTTGGCGCTGTTCTTCACGCCTGGCGACAAGAAGAAGTAGCTGGCCCTGGCGCAAAGGCCCAGGCCAGGGCCTTGATTCAGTGCCCGCCGTGCCCCGTGTGTCCGCTGCACGGCGTCACAAACGCCGGGTCGCTGCCAAAGTAGCCCCGAAACAGGTTGCGCGCAATGCCATGCGCCGCCACCTGCAGGTCGTGCGCCACCTCGGGCGCAAACAGGCCGCTGGTGTGGCGCTGCCACAGCCCCACCCAGGCGGCAAAGTGGGCGGGAGTCACGCCCTCCAGCGCCATGTGTTTGCCAAACACGTCGCCCTTGAAGCTGCGCGTGCCCAGTGCCACCGTGCTCCAGAAGTCCACGAGCCGCTGCAGGTGGGCGTCCCACTGGCCGTGCAAGGCCTTTTCAAACACGGGCCCCAGCAGCGGGTCCTGGCGCACATCGCCGTAAAAGCCATGCACCAGCTGCGTGATGCTTTCCACGCTGGGTGGTGCCTGTGCCCCAAGACCCTCGGGTGAAGTGGTTTGCAGGTTCATGCCTGCAGTGTGCCCCCGCCGCTGCACGCGCAGCCTGACGGACCGCAACCTTGCGACGAGGGCGCTGCGCCGGCTTCGAACGCCGGGAACAGCACGTTGTTCTCCAGGTGGATGTGGTTGATGAGGTCATCGCCCAGCTGGGCAATGCCTGCATACAGCGCGCGCCAGGTGTTGCACGCGCCTTGCGGGGGCGTTGCGTCGTTGGTCAGGGCGTTGAGCTTGTCTAACGCTTCGCCGTGGTCCACGTGTTCGGCGCGCATCATGCCGATGGGCTGGCCCACAAAGGGGTTGCCGCCGCTCTTGAGCATGGGGAACAGCACCTGCTCTTCCTTGAGCATGTGCGAGAGCAGCTCTTCGTGCATGGTTTCCAGGTGGTCGGCCAGTCCGGCGGGCACATGGGGGTTGTCGCGGTGCACGGCCTCCACGCGGCGGGCCATGCGGATCAGCTCGGGCAGCTGCTGGCGGTGCACCTCGTGGTAGCGCGCCAGGATGTGGTCGATCAGTGCGCTGGGCGATGCGGCTTCGGGCACGGCGTCGCTGCGTTGCAGGGCCGCCAGCTCGGCCAGCACGGCGTTCGCGTCCAGCCCCTTGTCGGCCGCCGCCTTCGCCAGGCTCACCTGGCCGCCGCAGCAAAAGTCGAGCTTGAGCCGCCGAAAAACCGCCGTGGCACCGGGCAGTTGCACCGCGATCTGGCCGATCTGCTGGTCGGCGCTGAGCGGGGCGGGGTGGGCGGAGGCAGCTTCCAGATGGTCAACACGGGCATTCATGGCAGGTCCTTTTAAAGATTCATTTAATGTGAATATTTTATTCAATAAAATTCGTCCTGCATACCTCTTTCAATTGACCTGCGGCAAAAACCATGCGCCTGACCCAATGGACCGACTACACGCTGCGCGTGCTCATGTACTGCGCAGCCACCGAAGGCCGCGAGCAACCTGTAACGATCATCGAGGTGGCCGAGGGCTACGGCATCTCGCGCAGCCACTTGATGAAGATCGTGCAGCAGCTGGCCGCCCAGGGGCTGTTGGAGACCACGCGCGGGCGGGGCGGTGGCATGCGGCTGATGGTGCCGGCGTCGGCCATCAACATCGGCGCCGTGGTGCGTGCCACCGAGACGGACTTCAACCTGGTGGAATGTTTTGATCCCGGCACCAACCAGTGCCGCCTGAGCAACCACTGCCGCCTCAAAGGCGTGTTGTGGCAGGCCATGCAGGCCTACCTGGCGGTGCTGGACAGCGTGACGCTGGCCGACCTGATGGCACCGGCCGCTGCGGGTGGGTCGGCTGCACGCGCCCTGCTGCCCACGGTGGCGCTGCCCCGAGGCGGCGGCGCCATGCGCAAGCGAGCACCCGTGGCCGGGTTGCCCTCCAAAGCCGAAAATATTGGATAAAAATGGCCCATTACGCTTGATAGATATCGAGTTTTTGCTATCAAATTGATAGTTAATCCAACCCTTGCATGCCTCTGACTGCAAATGCCTGCCGGTAGCGCGCCGGGGTCAGGCCCACATGGCGCGCAAATTCGCGTGTGAAGTGGGGCTGATCGGCAAAGCCGCACGCAAACCCGATTTCTGCGAGGCCATTCGGGCTCTCCAGCAGCCATTGCGCGGCCACCCGCGCGCGTGCCTCGGTCACGATGTGGCGGCAGCTCAGGCCGCGTTCGGTCAGCGCCCGCTGCAGGCTGCGGCGGGCCAGGCCCGTGTGCTGGGCCAGTGCATCCACTGTGTGTTGCGCGGCCGGGTCCTGCAGCACATGGCGCGCCATCTGGTGCGCCAGCGGCGGCCAGGGCAAGGCGTCGCACAGATGGGTGGCGGGCTGGGGCTGCTGCGTGGGGGTTGTGGGTGTGTTGCTGTCGTGAGGTTCCCAATGCAAGGTCCAATGGCCTAGCAACCTTCGCGCGGCCAGCGGTGCCAGTTGCGCGTGCAGTTCCGCCGGGGTGGCGACAGGGGCTTCCATCCGCAGGTTCACGCGGTGGCCTGCGGCCTCGGGCGCGCCGATCTCCACCCGCACCCCGCGCACGCTCAGGGCCTGGCTGGCACCCACCAGCACGCCCAGCACGGCCAGGCTTTCGGTGGGGTGGGGTTCTTCCGGCACACCGGGGCGCGCGTGGTGGCGCAGTGCCAGCGTGCCCGGGGCGCTGGCGGTGACGCTGACCTGGTGGCGCGAATGCACATAGCGCTCCAGCCGCTGCCAGCGCGCCAGCAGCTCTGGCGGGTGGGTGGCGCCCAGCAGCGCGCGGTGCACCGGGTCGCCCGCCAGCAGGTCCACCCGTTGGGCCAGTTGCAGCAGTGTGCCCAGGCCGCCCTGGTGCAGCACGGCTTCGACCACGCTGCGTTTGTAGGCCAGGGGCACGTGGCTCGCGGCCAGCCCGTCGGCACCCGGTGGGGGCGGTGGCGGCACCAGCCCGTGCGCAGCCATGGCGCGCACCAGCAGGCGGACCATGGCGGCGCTGGCAAAGTCTTGCATGGGCGGATTGTGCCGTTGGTGCTGCCCCGCTAGGGATGTCCTGCATAACCCTCGCGAGTCGGTGGTAGTGCGGATCGGGATGGGCCGCAAGGCGTCTTTTCGCAGCCAATAGCCCGGCTATTGGCAAGAAAAGCAACGCAGCGGATCGCCCGAGGCCGCGCTATCACGGACCGCAGGGAGTTATGCAGGACATCCCTAGTCCCGCGTGGACAAGGCCTGCAGCACATCCGCGCTGCGCACCGGCAGGCGGGCAAAACGCACGCCGGTGGCGTCGCGCAGCGCGTTGGCGATCGCTCCGGCCCCGGCCACCATGGCGGTTTCTCCGGCACCGGTGGGCGGCGCGCTGCTGTCGATCAGGTGCACATGCAGCGGCGGCACGTCGCCCATGCGTGGCAGCGGGTAGTCGGCAAAGCTGGCAGCGGCCACGCCCGAGCGGGCCACGGGCAGTTGCTCGTGCAGCACCATGCCCACGCACCACACGAGGTTGCCCTCGGTCTGCGCGCGCACGCCGTCAGGCTGCAGCACCAGGCCGCAGTCGTGCGCGCACCACAGCGCCGTTACGCGCACCTGGCCGGTGGCGCGTTGCACCTCCACGTCGGCCACGGCGGCGGCGTAGCTCACGCCCTTGTAGATACCGCCTGCGATGCCGCGCCCGCGCAAGGTGGTGGCGTCGCTGGCGGGGCGCTCTGACCATCTGGATTCTGCTGCGGCACTGCGCAGCACCTGCGCCAGGCGTGCATCGGTGGTGTGCTGCAGGCGCCAGTCCAGCGGGTCGGCCCCAACGTGGCGCGCGCATTCGTCCATGGCGCTTTCCACCACCAGGGTGTTGGGCCCCGCACCCAGGCCGCGCCAGGGGCCTGTGTGCACGGGCAGGCGCTGGGCGGTGAACTCGATGCGCTGCTGGGGCACGTCGTACGGCATTTGTGCGCCGCGCGCCACGCCGCTGTCGCCCGCCAGGTCGGCCAGGGTCTGCATCCACACCGGCATGGCGGCGGGTGTGAACAGGATGTGGCTGCTGGCCAGCGCATGCCACCAGTGGGTGATGCGCCCGCCCTGCACGCGCGCCCGCACGCGGTGGCTGGAGGCCGGGCGCTGGAAGCCCTGAGCAAACTCCTGCGCGCGGCTCCATTGCACCTTGACGGGCGCCTCCACAGCCTGGGCGAGCACGGCGGCTTCGAGCTCCACCGTGCACAGGGTGCGGCCACCAAAGCCGCCGCCGATGCGGCAGGCCTGCACCTCAATGCGTTCAGCGTCCAGGCTGAACTGCCGTGCGAGCACGTCGCGCATGTAGAACAGGTCTTGCGTGCCCGCCCATACTTTCAGGGCGATGCCCTCTTTGCCTGCGTCGGCCAGCCAGTGCGCCGTTGCGCTGCGCGGCTCGATGGGCGCGTGGGCGGCCAGGGGCACGTCCATGCGCAGGTCCAGCGTCCATGCTGTGTCTGTGGGCAGGTCGTCCTTGCGCAGCCGGTGCTGCAGCGCGCCCCGGCGCAGGTGGGTGTCGATGTCGATGCGCTCGTCGATGGCGGCCTGCTCGAACGCACTGCCATCGTCCACCTGCCACTGCACGGCCAGCGCGGCCTCGATGCGGTCGAGCGCCGAGGGCGTGCGCGCCACGATGCCCAGGCCCAGGCTGCCCATCTGCGCGAGGCGCGGGTGCTGCACCACGGCCACGCAGGCCGGGTCGGCGCGGGCGGCCGTCTCATCCCACGCTTGCGGGCGTGAGGTGATTTCGGCCGACATCGGTGCGCGCAGCACGCGGCCATAGAGCTGGCCGGGCAGGCGCGTGTCGCCCGCAAACAGCGGCTGGCCGGTGACGAGGGCGTGCAGCTGGCCAGGTGCCGCCGCAGCTTCTTTGGCGGCCCCCGTGCGCGACTGCAGGCTGCGCAGCGCGCTGGCCGGGATGTCGCGCGGGGCCAGCGTGCCTGTGGTCTGGCCTTGCGCCAGGGCCTCGCGCAGCGTGGCGCAGGCGCGGGCCAGGGGCAGGGCAAAGTCCTGCACGCTGGCGCTGCCCACGGTGGCGCGCACGCGGGCGATGTGGCGGGTGCTGGGCAGTTGCAGGTGTACTTGTGCAGGCGGCACGCCCAGCTCGGCAGCGGCCAGGCCCTGCATGGCGGCGCTGATCTGCTGGCCCATTTCGGCGCTGGGCAGCCACAGGGTGTAGCGGCCGTTTTCGTGCCGTATCCAGCCCAGCGCGTCATCGGCGGTGGAAGTGGGGCGCTTGGGGATCACTGGCACCAGGCTGCAGCCCGCCAGCGTGACGGTGAGTACCCCGGCGCCTGCCGCTGCCAAAAACTGGCGGCGCTTCATGGTTTGGTTCCCCCGGCTGCTTGGTGGATGGCTGCGCGCACGCGGTGCTGGGTGCCGCAGCGGCACAGGTGGGCCGACATGGCGGCGTCGATCTGCGCATCGCTGGGGCGGGGTGTGGCGCGCAGCAAGGCCACGGCGCCCATGATCTGGCCGCTCTGGCAGTAGCCGCACTGGGGCACGCGCAGGTCCAGCCAGGCCTGTTGCACGGGGTGCAGCGTCCCGTCGGGCGCCGCCAGCCCCTCGATGGTGGTGATGGAGCGCCCTTGCAGCCCGCGCGCCGTCTGCAGGCAGGCGCGCTGCGCTACGCCGTCGATGAGCACGGTGCAGGCTCCACATTGGCCCATGCCGCAGCCAAAGCGGGTGCCCGTGAGGCCCAGGGGCTCGCGCAGCAGCCAAAGCAGGGGTTCGTCCTCCCAGCCGGGTGGTACGGGCTGGGGCTGTTGGTTCAGGGTGATGTGCATGCGGGCCTCCGTGGGTGGTACGGGGCCAGTGTGCAAAGGCGGAGGCGGTTGGTCTTGAAGATCTGCGCCAAACAGATCAGAGCGGTAACTTTGGCGTCGGGCCGGGGATTTGAATGAAAATGGCCTCCAGCGCTTGTCCATCAAGCGCTAGAGGCTATCATTTTGGAAGCATTGCACTCCACTGCGGCATGGTCTGCGCCCACCACAGCCGCAGGCGCATGGCCCATTCGGGTGTGTAGCCCGAGGTGGCGAACCGCACTTGGCCGTGCGCGTCGATGACCACCAGCGCGGGCACGGCGCGCACGCCCCAGCTGCGTGACAGGGTGCCCTGCGGGTCCACCGCCGTAGGCCAGACCATGCTGCGCTGGCGCTGCACCTGGGCCACCTTTTCGGCGTTGCCCGACTGCATGGCCACACCCAGCACGGGCCAGTCGGCGGACAGGCTGGCGATGCTGGGCTCTTCCAGCTTGCAGATGGAACACCATTCGGCCCAGAAATGCACGGCCACGGCCTGACCGGGGTGCTGGGCGCGCCACTGGGCCAGGGTGGTGGGGGCGGTGGCGCCAGCGCTGGGGGCCATCACCAGCGCCACATCGGGCGCAGGGCCCTGGGGCAGGTCGCGCGTGCGCCAGGTGTCTACCGCCACGATGGCGATCCAGGCGAGCGCGAGGGTGGCCAGGTGCTGCTTCCAGCCCCGGCGCAGGGCCTGTGCTGCGCGGGTGATGCGGACTTTCAGCATGACTGGATGGCGATGCCGTCGTTGATCAGCGCAGCACTTCGAGCAGCCGGTCGAGCCCGCCCTGGTTGATGGCCACCTTGGCCTGCGCGCGCACGGCGGGCTTGGCGTGGTAGGCCACCGACAGGCCCGCCGCGCCCATCATGGGCAGGTCATTGGCGCCATCGCCCACGGCAATCGCCTGCTGGGGCGAGATGCCCATGAGCGAAGCCACTTCCAGCAACGTGCGGCGCTTTTCGGCGCCATCACAGATGTCGCCCCAGGCCTGGTCCACCATGCGGCCGGTGAGTTGGCCATCTTGCACTTCGAGCATGTTGGAGCGGGCGAAATCAATGCCCAGCCCGGCCTTCACGCGGTCGGCAAAAAAGGTGAAGCCGCCAGAGACCAGCAGCGTGGTGAGGCCCGCCGCCTTGGCGGCGGTGATCAGCTCCTTGGCGCCTGGGTTAAAGCGCAGGCGCTCAGCGAACACCTGTTCCATGTGCTGCACCGTCACGCCCTTGAGCAGTGCCACGCGCTGGCGCAGGCTTTCCTTGTAGTCGGTGATCACGCCCTGCATGGCGGCTTCGGTGATGGCGGCCACCTCGGCCTTGCGGCCTGCGGCGTCGGCAATTTCGTCCACGCACTCGATGTTGATGAGGGTGGAGTCCATGTCAAACGCGATGAGCTTGTAGCTCGACAGGGACAGGGGGGCTTCAATGCCCTGGACAACAAGGCCGGGCGCGAATTCGGTAGCGTGGGTCATGGCAGAACGTGGGAGTCGATTTTTTGGGGGAGCACAACCTGCAATGGTATCGCCCGCGCCTGCGTACTCGACAGCCCCAAACCGTATCGCCCCGCAGGGCATAAATTCTGCGGCTCGCGGCCGAGAGAGGTTGCTTCCAGCCCTTGGGTTTGCCTGGGATGCGTACGATGTGCCGCACGCGCCCATGGGAGCATATGATTTCTGCACAACATGCACGGAGGGTACTGACGATGGCGATGCACAGAGACGGCAACGCGGGAGAGAAAGTCTCCGCGACATGGATCAACCGCAGGCAGGCCACGGCCGCACTGCTGGCCAGCGCGGTGGTGCCTTTTACCCCAGCGGAAGCGCAGGATGCAGCAGCCCCCGCATCACCAGCTGCATCACCCGCCGCATCAGCTGCCGAAGCCCCTCTCGCCGCTATCTGGCCTGCTGACGATTGGGCAGAAAGCACGCCCGAGGCCCAGGGCATGGACTCCGCGGCGCTGGCCAAGCTCGTCGACTTTGGTGCAGCGCAGGGCATGGACAGCCTGCTCGTCACCCGCCACGGCAGCCTGGTGGCCGAGGCCTTCTATGCCCCGTACCGCGAGGGGCTCAAGCATGCCGTCAACTCCACCACCAAGGGTGTCGTCGCCACGCTCACCGGCATGGCTATCCAGGACGGGCTGATCGCCTCGCGCGATGTGCCCGTGCTCGACTTCTTTGCTGACCGCAAGGTCGCCAACGCCGATGCCTCCAAGAAGGCCATGACTGTGGGCCACCTGCTGGACATGACCTCGGGCCTGAACTGGATCGAGCCGCTCAGCGACGCCGTGCCCGAGACCATGCTGCAGCTGACCCGCACGCGCGACTGGCAGGGCTTTGTGCTCGACCGGCCCATGGCCCAGGCGCCCGGCACGGGCTTCAACTACAACAGTGGCAACACCCATCTGCTCTCGGCCATCCTGGCGCACAAGACCGGCGGCAGCACCCTGGCCTATGCGCAAAAACGCCTGTTCGGCCCCCTGGGCATCACCGACGTCCGCTGGCGCAAGGACCCGCAGGGCCTGGAGGTCGGCGGCTGGGGCCTGTACCTGCACCCGCGCGACATGGCGCGCATCGGCTACCTCTACCTGCGCATGGGCCAGTGGAACGGCCGCCAGCTGCTGCCCGCTGCCTGGGTGGAGCAGGTCTTCAATCCCGTGGTGGACATGGGTTTTGGCACCAGCAACGGGGCGCCATCCTTCAAGTACGCCAACGGCTGGTGGAGCATCCCTTCCAAGCGCGCGTACTTCACGGCCGGCTTCAACCGCCAGCTCATCGTGGTGCTGCCCGACCTCGATGTGGTTGTCGCCGTGACCGGCCGGCGCCACTACCCGCTGCCCCTGTTCATCGACCAGATCACCGCCGCAGTGCGCTCGCGCGAGCCCCTGCCTGCCGACGCTGCCGGGCAGGACCATCTGGCCGCCCGTATCCGCGACGCCGGGGTGGAAAAACCCAGCGCCATCCCCACCACCACGCCCGAACTGGCCGCCACCGTTTCGCGCAAGGCCTGGCTGCTGGAGCGCAACGGCATGGGCATCCAGCGCCTGGTGCTGGATCTCACGCCTGCCAACCCGCGCTATGAGGTCACCTTCGACAGCAGCCGTCCCGATTTGCCGCGCGAGCCGGTTGCCGGCCCGCTGGGCCTGGATGGGAAGTACCGCACCGCGCAGCAGGGACCCAATGCGGTCATCGCCATCAAGGGCCACTGGCTTGATGCGCAGACCTTTCAGCTCATCTCGCGCTCGGTGGCGGATGGCGAGGTCACCGTGGTCACGCTGAAATTCGAGGACGGCGGGAAGGCGGTGAATGTGGGGTTGGAGAACAACTGGGGGTTCAGGGCGCAGGTGCGGGGGCGCGGGGAGTAGCGGTTCGGCTTTGCAGGGCCGTGGGCAATGACGCTGCCAGGTTCACCACCACGGCGACCAGCCCGGCTCTGGCCAGGTTCTTCCATGATCGTGGCTGGATGGTCGCGTTTCCCGAGCGCCGGGGGCTCGGCGTGCCCCGGTTGATATTGGCGCTCTCGGCCGCATGTTGATGGTTGTCAGGTAGCCTTGGGCTTCCACTTCCCAGCACCAGCAGGTGCCCTCGCCAGCAAGACCCGCTACCGATAGACCACCGATGAAGACCATTGACGAAATGCTGCACCTGGACTTGCTCACCGCCGAGCAGCACGTTGACATCAGCGCATGGATTGCGCAGTCAGCCTCTCCCGAAGAAATACTGCAGATGCCTGCGCCCCTGTGGCAGGCCCTGGAGCGCGCCAGCAAAGTGATGGGCATCGACGAGGACCTTTTGCGACCACCGTCGTTCGATGCGGACAGTCTGGCTCTGGGCTAAGACGCTTGTGCCGCTGGCGGCAAGCTTGGCTTGGGTGTCCGGGTCGAAAAGGGCGGCATGCACTGCGCGCTGGAGTTTGTCGGCAACGGGCCGTGGACCATGGCAGAACGTGGGAGCCGTTTTTTAGGGGCTACAGCCCGCAATAGCATCGCCTCCTCGGCTTCCCCGTGCCGGGCTACGGCGCTTAGACCGTGCGGGCCGGATCAGCGCGAAGGCGGCAGGCTCTTGCCGTTGCCCGCGCGCCCGGCGGTGGCGGGGTTGGGCGTAGGTGGTTCGTTCATCTTGACCAGGAACATGCGCAGGAAAAACGCGGCCATGCACAGCATGAACCCGATGCCAATGATGCTCATCAGCCCGTAGTCGGTAGAGAAAAGATCGTTCAGCAGCTTCATGGTGGGGCACTCCTTGTTGGTGTGATGTCCACTATCGCGCTGCAAAGGCGGATACCCCTTGCGCTGTGTCAACCATCGCTGCAGCAGCCGAGGCTCAGTCCGGCCGGGGCAAGTACAGCCGGTCCGACCATGTGGCCAGCCACTCGGGCTTGAAGGCCACAAAAATCGCCGCGAGCATGCCGGTGACAAACCCATCGCCCCAGGCCATCAGCCAGCGCGCCACCAGCGACAGCTCATCGCCCACGCCGGGCAGCAGGTGGCCGCTCCACTGCGACAGGACGCCCGCCGCAAACACGCAGACCACCGTGCCCAGAAACGCACGGCCCAGCACATAGACAAAAGGCCTGGTGCCCGTGTAGCGCCGCACTAGCGCGCCCAGGCCCAGTGCCAGCGTGGCGGGCACCACGCCCAGCCACACCGTGGCACCCAGCGCATCGGCCCAGGCCATGGCGGGGGAGATCAGGCAGGCCACGATGCCCACGCCCATCAGCACCGGGATCGCCAGCGGCCAGCCCAGCATCAGCACCACCAGGCAGGCGCCCGACCACTGCAGTTGCAGCGGCATGGCGTGCAGCGTGGGCAGGGCCCACAGCCAGGGCAGAAACACCAGCGCCGCGAGCAGCGGCGTCCACAGCGCAGACGGCGCGCCCTGCGTCTCGTGTGCCAGAGGCTTGCGGTTGGCCAGCATGCGCCAGGGACGGGCCGCCAGAGCGGTAACCAGAGCGACGAGGGCGAGGGCGGCTTCCAGCCACATGGTTCTGTTTACTACGCTATTGATAGCTACTAGCGCTTGCCAGATAAGCGATAGAGGCCAATTTCATTAAAAATCAAGCAACCGCCAGTGGCTGCCCCAGGCTGCGCAAGATGTCCCGCACCATCTGCGCCCGGTCCTTGGGTTCTTTCAGCTCGCGCTCGATGCGCAGCTTCTCGTTGCCCGCCAGCTTGATGTGCTTGTTTTTCTGGATCAGCTCGATGATGCGCATCGGGTCGATGGGCGGCTGGGGCTTGAAGGTGATATTGATGACGCCAGGGGCCGCATCCACCTTGACCACGCCGTAGGGCTGGCTCAGCACGCGCAGGCGGTGCACGTCAATCAGGGTCTGGGCCTGCGGCGGCAGCTTGCCGAATCGGTCCACGATCTCTTCGAGCAGGCCGTCGATCTGGTCGGGGTTCTTGGCCGTGGCCAGCTTCTTGTAGAACGACAGGCGCAGGTGCACGTCGCCGCAGTAGTCGTCGGGCAGTAGGGCGGGGGCGTGCAGGTTGATGTCAGTGGTGACGGACAGGGGCGACAGCAGGTCCGGCTCCTTGCCTGCCTTGAGCGCCTTGACGGCTTCGTTGAGCATCTCGTTGTACAGCTGAAAGCCCACCTCCAGCATGTTGCCGCTCTGGTTCTCGCCCAGCACCTCGCCAGCGCCGCGAATCTCCAGGTCGTGCATGGCCAGGTAGAAGCCGCTGCCCAGTTCTTCCATCTGCTGGATGGCTTCGAGCCGCTGCTGCGCTTGCTTGGTCAGTCCTTCCACGTCGGGCACCATGAGGTAGGCATACGCCTGGTGGTGGCTGCGGCCCACGCGCCCGCGCAGCTGGTGCAGCTGCGCCAGGCCGAACTTGTCGGCGCGGCTCATGATGATGGTGTTGGCGGTGGGCACGTCGATCCCGGTCTCGATGATGGTCGAGCACAGGAGGATGTTGTAGCGCTGGGCCACGAAGTCGCGCATCACGCGCTCCAGTTCGCGCTCGGGCATCTGGCCGTGGGCCACGGCGATGCGGGCCTCGGGCAGTATCTCTTCGAGCTTCTGGCGGCGGTTCTCGATGGTCTCCACCTCGTTGTGCAGGAAGTAGACCTGGCCGCCGCGCTTGAGTTCGCGCAGCACGGCCTCGCGGATCACGCCCGTGCCCTCGTTGCGCACAAAGGTCTTGATCGCCAGGCGCCGCTGCGGCGCGGTGGCGATGACCGAGAGGTCGCGCAGGCCTTCGAGTGCCATGCCCAGCGTGCGGGGGATGGGCGTGGCCGTGAGCGTGAGCACGTCCACCTCGGCGCGCAGGGCCTTCATCTGCTCCTTGTGGCGCACGCCGAAGCGGTGCTCCTCGTCGATGATCAAGAGGCCCAGGTTGTGGAACTTGGTGGATTCACTGAGCAGCTTGTGCGTGCCCACCACGATGTCCACCGTGCCGTCGCCGATGCCCTTGATGGCGGCGGTGATCTCCTTGCCCGAGCGAAAGCGCGAGACCTCGGCCACCTTCACCGGCCATTTGCTGAAGCGGTCCACCAGCGTCTGGTAGTGCTGCTCGGCCAAGAGCGTGGTGGGCGCGAGGAAGGCCACCTGCTTGCCGCCCGTGACGGCCACGAAGGCCGCGCGCAGCGCCACCTCGGTCTTGCCGAAGCCCACATCGCCGCAGACCAGGCGGTCCATGGGGCGGGGGCTGATCATGTCCTGGATGACCGCGTGGATGGCGGCGTTCTGGTCGGCCGTTTCTTCAAAGCCGAAGTCGTTGGCAAAGGTCTCGTAGTCTTGCGGGCTGTAGCGGAAGGCATGGCCTTGGCGTAGCGCGCGGCGGGCGTAGATGTTGAGCAGCTCGGCCGCGCTGTCGCGCACCTGTTCGGCGGCCTTGCGCTTGGCCTTTTCCCACTGGCCGCTGCCCAGCTTGTGCAGCGGCGCCTCGTCGGCGCTCACGCCGGTGTAGCGGCTGATGAGCTGCAGCTGGCTCACGGGCACATACAGCACCGCCTTGTCGGCGTATTCGAGGTGCAAGAACTCCTGCATGGCGGGCGTGCCGTCGGGGTTCTTGTTGCCCACGTCCATGTTGACCAGGCCGCGGTAGCGCCCGATGCCGTGCTGGCTGTGCACCACCGGGTCGCCCACGTTCAGCTCGGCCAGGTCCTTGATCAGTGCCTCGACATCGCTCACTTGCTCCTGCTTCTTGCGCCGGCGCGTGGTGGGGCCTGCGGCAAACAGCTCGGTCTCGGTGACGAAGTCGATGCCGTCCTCGATCCAGCTGAAGCCCACGGTGAGGCCCGCGGTGGCGATGCCCACCTTTTCGTCAGTGGTGCCCTGGAACTCGGCCAGCGAGTCGAAGGCCGGTGGGTTCACGCCGCTGGCGCGCAGAAAGTCGAGCAGGCTCTCGCGCCGCCCATCGCTCTCGGCCAGCAGCAGCACCCGGTGCTGGGTGTTGCGGAGGTGGGCGTGCAGGCGGGCCAGCGGGTCCTCTGCCCCGCGCACCACCGAGAGGTCGCCGAGCTTCTGGAAGTGGGGGTTGTCGGCAATGTCCTCTACCCCGGGGCGGATGGACAGCTGGGCATGCTCCTTGGCGCGCGTGTAGAACTGGTCGGCCGAGAGGAACAGCGCCTCGGGCGGCAGCACTGGGCGCTCCGGGTCGCCTTGCACCAGACGGAAGCGGTCCTTCGTGTCCTGCCAGAAGCGCTGGAAGGCGGGCTCCAGGTCGCCATGCAGCACCACCGTGGCTTCGCCGCCCAGGTAGTCGAACACCGTGGCAGTTTCGTCGAAGAACAGCGGCAGGTAGTACTCAATGCCGGCCGTGGCCACGCCCGCGCCCATGTCCTTGTAGATGCGGCTCTTGGTCGGGTCACCTTCGAGCATCTCGCGCCAGCGGCTGCGGAATTTCGCGCGCGCGTCGTCGTCCATGGGGAACTCGCGGCCGGGCAGCAGGCGCACTTCGGGCACGGGGTACAGGCTGCGCTGGCTGTCGGGATCGAAGGTGCGGATGCTGTCGATCTCGTTGTCGAACAGATCCACGCGGTAGGGCACCAGCGAGCCCATGGGGAACAGGTCGATCAGCCCGCCGCGCACCGCGTATTCGCCAGGGCTGACCACCTGGGACACGTGGCTGTAGCCTGCCAGCGTGAGCTGGGCCTTGAACTTGGCTTCATCGAGCTTTTGCTTGACCTTGAAGTGGAAGGTATAGCCCGCCAGGAAGGAGGGCGGCGCGAGGCGGTACAGCGCTGTGGTGGCAGGCACCAGCACCACGTCGGCTTCACCCTGGGAGATGCGCCACAGCGTGGCCAGCCGCTCGCTGATCAGGTCCTGGTGCGGCGAGAAGGTGTCGTAGGGCAGCGTCTCCCAGTCCGGGAACAGCGCGCAGCGCAGGCCCGGCGCAAAAAAGGCCATCTCGTCGATGAGCCGCTGTGCATCGGTGGCGTCGGCCGTGACGATGGCGGTGGTGCGGCCCCCTGCCTTGTCACGTTCGGCCAGACGGGCCAGTAGAAGGGAATCGGCGCTGCCCACGGGGCGGGGCAGGGTGAAACGTTTTCCGGGGGAGAGTTTGGGCAGTTCCATGCGGACGGTGTCGTCTGGGCCCACCGCATCCCCAGGGGCGCGAAACACGCACGGGCTGGATCGGAGGGCAACGGAGGATTTTAGAATGAGCGCTTCATGATTGCTCCCTTGCTCCAACCCCCGCTCGCCCCTTTGTCTGCCCATGGGCGATTCTGGGCGCTGGTGCCCTGTGCCGGAATGGGCTTGCGGGCTGTTGCGGCGGGCGCTGCAGCCCCCGCGTCCGCCTCCGGCAATGCTGCGCCATCGACCTCGACCGTGGCTGCGTTTTCGGCTGTGGACGTTGCGGCGCCCCCGCCCACATCCCCTTTGCCCAAGCAGTACCACCTGGTGGCGGGCCAACCGATGGTGCTGCACACGCTCGCGGCCTTTGCCGGTGTAGGGCGGCTGCTGGGCACCCTGGTCGCGGTGGCCCCCGGGGACCGGTTTTTGGACACGCATGCGCACCCCACCTTTTTTGTGGTGGAGTGTGGCGGCCCTACGCGGGCCGATACGGTGCTGGGCGGCCTCAAGGCGCTGCTGGAACGGGGGGCGCAGCCGGATGACTGGGTGCTGGTGCACGATGCCGCGCGTTGCCTGGTCACGTCCGAGCAGATCGACTCCCTTATCGACCAGTGCGCTGGCGACAGTGTCGGGGGCCTGCTGGCGCACAAGCTGGCCGACACGCTCAAGACCTCCATCGACGGCCCCGGCGGCGTGCGTGTAGCCTCCACGGTGGATCGCAGCGACAAGTGGCTGGCCCAGACGCCGCAGATGTTTCGCATCGGCCCCCTCATGGATGCCATCGACAAGGTGGGTTCCAACGTGACCGACGAGGCCAGC
The DNA here is from genome assembly GCF_019218805.1 of Acidovorax sp. sif0632. NCBI lineage: Bacteria > Pseudomonadati > Pseudomonadota > Betaproteobacteria > Burkholderiales > Comamonadaceae > Acidovorax > Acidovorax sp. sif0632. Next base: position 576,958 of record NZ_JAHUWW010000002.1, read on the forward strand.
GCCATGGAGGCAATGGGCCTGCACCCGCGCCTGGTGCCAGGTGGGGCGCAGAACTTCAAGGTCACCTACCCGGACGATTTTGCGCTGGCGGCGGCCGTACTGGCTGCGCGTGCGCACGGCACGACGCTGGAGCGTTTTGGGGGCGACCGTGGCCAGGTGACCACCGCACCGGGCAAAAAGAATCTGTTCTAGAACCGTTTCCTTCAGTGCTTTAACCCCGGCCTCACGGCGCCGTGGATGAGTGCGGCGGGGGCGCAAGGCAATACAACGCCGCAAGGCAAGCAACAACAAAGGCAAGCGGATGAATTTCAGGATTGGTGAAGGTTGGGACGTGCACGCCCTGGTGCCCGGTCGTCGGCTGGTGATTGGTGGCGTGGACATTGCCCACCCCACGGGGCTGCTGGGCCACTCGGACGCCGATGTGCTGCTGCACGCCATCACCGATGCGCTGCTGGGCGCAGCTGCCCTGGGCGACATTGGCAGCCATTTCCCCGACACCGACGCTGCCTTTCGCGGTGCCGACTCCGGCGTGTTGCTGGCCGAAGCAGCGCGGCGCGTGCGTGCGGCGGGCTACGAGATCGGCAACATCGACAGCACCGTGATCGCGCAAGCTCCGCGACTGGCGGCGCACATTCCCGGCATGCGTGCCGCCATTGCACGGGCCGTGGGCATCGCTGAGGGGCAAGTCAATGTGAAAGCCAAGACGGCCGAGCGCCTGGGGCCCGTGGGGCAGGGACTGGCGATGGAGGCTCGGGCGGCGGCGCTGATCTATGCGGCCTGAATTTTTGCGCTGACCGGGCCGGGCGGCATTGTCTGTTCGCAGCCTGCGCGGCATCCCCCGTCCGGGGGGATGCCTGTCTTGCCCACGCTGCGAGGAGTGCGGGGCCTGAACCACCAGGAGAGGGCCACACACTTCGCAATCCGGTATCCAGAGCAAAAAAGAGCGTTGGGGGCTGCGCTGCGTCCCATGGTTCTACCACGCTTGCCGCGCGACTTCACTCCATCGTGATCTGGGATGTCGTCACGATATCGCGGTACAGCTTCGCCTGCGGTTTGATGAATGTCTTGAATTCAGGCCCGTTCAAGGGGGCGACCGTAATGCCTGCTTCCTGCAGCTTCTGCCGCAGCTCGGATTGCGAAAGCGCTTCCTGCAGTGCCTTGTCGGCGGCGTTCACAGTCGCGGCGGGCGTGCCCGCCTTCATGAAGAGGCCTTGCCACAATGGCAGTGCCATGCCGGAGAACCCCTCCTCCTCTCCAATGCGCTTGACGTCAGGCAGCTGCTGCACCCGTGCGGTGTCGGAGACCGAAAGCGCCCTGATCTTGCCGTCCTTGAGAAATGGCATGGCCGTGGAGAGCACCAACACGGCGCTGTCCACCTGTCCGCCGACCAGGTCGTTGGTGATGTGGGTGCCGCCACGGTAGGGGATGTGCAGCATGGACACCTTCGCCTGCTTGTTGATCAGCGCGCCGTACAGGTGCTGCATCGTCCCGATGCCTGGCGTGGCGAAGTTGATGCTGTCCTTGCCACCCATGCGCAGCGCGGCGACAAGATCTTGCAGGTTGGCGTAGGGAGACGCCTTGCGCACGGCAAAGATCATCGGGACGGTGGTCATGCGCCCCACCGGAATGAAGTCATTCTCCCAGTCGAGCTTGACCTTGGGGTTGACCATGGGCACGACCACTGTGTCGGTGCCTCCCATGTAGATCAGACTGCCATCGGCCGGTCCGTTGAGCACCCGCTGTGCGGCCAGCATGCCGCTGGCGCCCGCCACGTTCTCGATGATGACGGTACGGCCTAGGCGCTTGCCCAGCTCGGTCGCAACAATGCGCGCGACAAGATCTGCGCTTCCGCCAGCGGAATAGCCCACGATCAGTGAGATGGGTTTGGTATTGCCGCTGTCGCTCTGCGCCTGCGCGGTGTGGGTGATTAGAGTGCCCGTGCTCAGAACTGTCATCGCGGCGGCCTGACGGAGGAGTTGTCTGCGTTGCATGTGGTGACTCCTGTTCAGAACGTGTGCTTCACGCCAAAGTCGATGGCTGTGGTGCGTGTGAGGCCGTCGCGCTTGGCGGTGCCGAGGTTGGTGTAGAGCAATGTGCGTTTGCTCAGGTCGTACTGAAAACCAGCGCCGATCATCTGCGAATCGAGTTGGGTGGCGGGTTTCAGGTGCCCAACCATGAGGTAGGTACGACCAAAACTCAGCGGCACCATGGCCGACACGCTGTAGGCCGTGGCATCGCCATTGACCCCGCCTTTGGCGCGGCTGTAGCTGGCCTTGGTGTGAACCACGCCGAAGTCGTACCCGCCTGCCACCAGAGCCAGGTGGGTGCTGGAGTCAAGCCGGTCGAACGCTGCGCCCACCCATACAGGCCCGTTCTTGTACTGCAGGTTGCCCGAGGTGGCGTTGCTGCGCACTCCTTCGCCAAAAGCGCCTGCAATCTCCATGCTCACGCCAGAGATCACGGGCGATTTGTAGCCTACGGCGTTTGCCCAACGGATGTTGGATGCTTCCACGGGAGCCGCCACTGGCGTGTAGTTGGCATAGGTGTAGGCAGAGCCCAACTGGCTCACGTAGCTCCAATAGGTGGGGTCTGCATTGAGAGCCACTGTGTAGGCAGCCGAGTATTCGCGCCCCGCATACACCTCGCCCCACTGCTTGCTGCCTACTGCCACCACCGAGCGGCCCAGCCAGTAGATGCTGGGATTGCTTGGCGCGCCCGTGTCAGCGGCAAAGCGGTGCTCGATCTGAAAGCGCGAGTAGAGACCGCCGCCCATGTCCTCGCGGCCCATGAACCCCAGGCGCGACGTGTTGCCGGCCTTCATGGTCCAGACCCGTGGCGCCACGCCGCGCCCGGGTAGCAGGGCGCCGGGGGTTGTGCCCTCATTGGCACGGGCCAGGCCCTGGTCGACGATGCCATAGATGGTCAGCGAGGACTGGGCCTGCGCTGTACCGCAGGCCCCGAGGCTGGCCAAGGCGACGCACACAAGTGCGGAGTAGGGCGCTGAAGAGGTTGGGCAAGCCGTGCTTGCCAGGAAATGCCGTGTCATGGATTTGTCTCCGTGGATTGTGGTTTGGCGGTTGCATGTGAATTGTATGTATTGAATTTTCTTAATGCAATACAATGCAATCAGTGGGTGGTCGCAAATTCGCTGGCACTTGCCTTTTGGAATGCGGCTTGCCCTCGATGGACAACGCAATACAACACAATCTACGGATATACCCGTAGTTGTATGGATGGAGCACACATGGCGATCGGTATGTTCGAATCTTTCATCACGGGTCACTGGTTCAGTGCACCTGCCAAGGCCATCTGGAGCGATTCGGCCACTCTGCAGGCCTGGCTGGACGTGGAGGCGGCCTTGGCCCACGCCCAGGCCGGGCTGGGGGTGATACCCGCCGAAGTGGCACCGGTGATCGCTGCCCAGGCTCGGGCAGAACTGTTCGACCTGCCGCAATTGGCAAAGGCCATCGCTTTCGCACAACACCCGCTGGTGCCGGTGCTCCACCGGTTCGAGGAGCTGTGCGGTGAGCCTGCGGCTGGCTTCATCCACTGGGGCGCGACCACGCAGAACATCTTCGACACGGCCAGCGCACTGCAGATGGTGCGAACCCACAGGCTGCTGGCAGGGCATCTGGATGCCGCCATAGCCGCATTGGCCGCGCTGGCGTTGGAGCACCAGGCCACGCCCATGGCAGGCCGCACGCATGGCCAGCACGCGTTACCGATGACCCTGGGCTTCAAGCTCGCGGGCTGGGTCGATGAACTGGACCGTGGCCGCCGTCGCCTTGCCGAGCGGCTTGCCTCCTCGTTTCCAGCCAGCATGGGGGGCGCCATCGGCACCTTTGCTGTCACCGGGCCGCTCGGGCCCGCAGTGCAGGCGCTGATGGCGCAGCAACTGGGCCTGCTGCCGGCCGACATGCCGCTGCGGTCGTCCTATGACCGGGCCAGCGACTATCTTGCCGCACTGGGCCTCCTGGCGGGCACGGCGCAGAAGATCGCGCAGGACGTGGTCTTCCTGCAGCGCACCGAGGTCGGTGAAGTGGCGGAAGCCTTTCACATCGGGAAGGTGGGTAGTTCCACCATGGCGCAAAAGCGCAACCCTTCCATGGCATTGCTGCTGGTCAGTCTGGCGCGCATGCTGCGTACGCGCACCCAGGCCGCGCTGGAGACCATGGTGCGCATGGACGAGGGTGACTCATCGGCCACCAACGTGGCCGATACGCTGCTGCCCGAGATCGCCATCATCGCCACCTCGGTGGCCGAGACGCTGGCACGGCTGGCGCAAGGCCTGGCGGTCAACCCGCAGGCAATGTCCCGCAACCTCGCAATGACGCGGGGGTTGATCGCCTCTGAGGCTGTGATGATGCGGCTCACCCGCTTTATGGGCCGGCATGAGGCGCATCGCCTGCTCTACGCGGCGGCGCAGCGCTCGCAGTCTGAGGGCGTGCCTTTCATCGACGCGATCCGCGCACAGCCGCCGTTCAATGGCGGTGCCTTGCCGGATGACTTGCTGCAGGCGCTGGATGCACAAGCCTATGTCGGCGAATCGGCGCGGCTCGTGGTGGACACCGTGGCGCGCGTGGCACCCGGCTGCGTGGAGCCATAGCTACCGCGCAGGGGCTGCTACCGATGTGCCCGCACGGTGCGTGACCGGCGTCAGGTGCACGCCGTAGGGTGTCCCTGCGTCAGCCCAGCGCGCCGTGATGGCGCGGTGCAGGGCATCGACCTGGTCAGCCACGCTGCAACCGATCACCTCGAAAAAGTCCGCATGTTCGCTGGCCAGGTCCGTGCGGCCGAGCAATACCACGCTCAGCTGCGCGGGCACCGAAATCCCGCTGTGGGCCAGCAGGCGCTGGAAGAGGGCGCCATCCTCGATGCCCCAGGCCACCAGGGCTGTAAAGGGCAAAGCGCTCGCGCTGTCGGCGCCCTTCGCGCGGACCTGGATCTGTTCCACCAGTCGGGCGGTGTAGTCCTCGTGCGGCAGCATGTCCAGCGTGATTTCCTGCAGCACCACATCGGACAGCGTGGCTTGCAAATACTTAAAGCGCCGACGCCCGAGCTGGGTGGCCAGAAAGGGGTGGGAGGTGCATGCGTAGGCAATGCGCCGGTGGCCTTGCTCCATCAGCAAGGCGATGGCGGCTGCCAGCGGCTCGCCCCACTCGGTGCCCACGGCCTCGACGTCGGCACCCACCAGCGCCGCCCCGTCCACGGCCAGCACGTCGCACTTGTCGCGCAGAGCCGCCAGAAGGGCGATGGGAATGGCCTTGAAGGTGGATTGCACCACGCAGGCATCGAAGCGCGGCAGGCCCTTGAGCACCGTGAGCGCATGGTCCGGGTCGTTGTACGACAGCTCCAGTACCCGGTGCCCGTCGGCCGCAAGGCGGTGCTGCAGACTTTCGATCAGCACGCGCCCGCGCGCAATGCTGATGGAGCGGCGCAGCAGCAGCACCGATTTCACAGTGGAGGTGACTGCCGCAGGGGCTTTGGGATGCGGGCTTTTGCTGGGTAAGGGACTCGTTTCAGTCGTCGTCACAGGTTGCGAACCTGCGCCCAGGAAGTAGGTGCCCCGACCCACCTGGGCATCAATCAGCCCCTTTTCCTTGAGGCCTTGGAAAGCCCGCTGAACCAGCATTTGCGATGCGCCAAAGCGCTTCATCAATTCGCGGATGGTGGGGAGTCGGTCGCCCGGGCGGGCTTCGTGGGCGAGTTGTTCCAGGAATTGCTCGAGATCTGGCGAGGGGCTGCTGCGCATGGTGTTCATACAATACACCACAAATTGAACGGTATTGGCCTGTAGAGGTATGCCCGTGCGTCCGGCCTGGATCTCTGGTGGTGCCGGGCTACCCGCTATGCGCTCTCGCGCTCCATGATCGAAAAGCCGATATCCACCACCGGCTCCGCCACGGTCTTTCCCTCCGCGCGGTCGGCAATGAAGCCTGCCGCCGTCTGGCCCATGCGCGTGCCATCGATGCGCACGGTCGTGAGGCTGGGGATCACGGTCTGGGCGAACTCAATGTCTCCGAAACCGACGACGGCCAACTGGTCGGGGACCGCCATGGCGCGCGCCCGCGCCTCGGTGAGGACCCCCAAGGCCAGCATGTCGGAGCTGCAGAACACGGCATCGATGTCTGGCTGGGCGGCCAGCAAGGCCGCCAGACCCGCACGCCCTTCGGTGTGGGAGGTGGGTGATTTCTCCAACTGCAGGGCGGGCTCGCGCAAGCCCAGTCGGCCCGCTTCGGCATAAAAGCCTTTTCGCCGCCGCGCGGCGCGCTCATCGTCGCCGCTGAGCAGCGCCAGCCGGCGCCGACCTTTGGCATGCAGGTGCTTGCACACGGCGGCGCCCAGTTGTTCGTGCGACAGCCCGACCAGCATGTCGATGGGGTTGGGGGTGAAGTCCCAGGTCTCCACCACAGGGATGCCAGAGGCCTGCAGCAGCCGCCGCCCTTCGGGCGAATGCATGATGCCAGTGAGCACAATGCCGTCGGGCCTGCGGCCCACGATGGCGCGCAGCAGCTCGTCTTCGCGCGAATGTGCATAGCCCACCTGGCCCAGCATCACCTGGTACCCGCGCAACTCCAGCGCGTCGGTGAGCGATTGGACCATCTCGCCGAACAGCTGCCCCGTGGTGGTGGGCACGAGGGCCGTGACCAGGTGGCTGCGCGCCGAGCGCAGGCCCCCCGCAATGAGGTTGGGCACATAGCCCAAGCTGGAGATGGCCGCCTGCACCCGGGTGCGTGTGGGCTCGGACACCTGGCCGGGCGTATTGATGGCGCGAGAGACGGTGATCATCGACACCCCCGCCTGCTCGGCCACTTCGCGCAAGGTCACCACCGGTCGGTTGCGAATAGGTTCCGGTGTCTCTGGCAGGGTACTTGGGGGAGGGCGCGGCATCCGCCGAGTCTATCCACGAAGCGATGATTCCTCAGGACGGGCGCCTCGCTGTTGGTGAGAAACCGCCCAGCAGTCCATCCTGTGGGCGCCCGGCGAACCAGTCCTGCTAGATGGCGTACACGTTGATAACGATAGCCCCGGCAGCATGTCCAATCATTGACTGAAATTTGACCGAAATATCGGGTGTGCCAGCGCCGTTGCTCAACTTGTAGATTTCTTCTGTGCTGAATACCGGGATGCCAGGAACGAGCGTCACATTGGTGAGGCGGTACTGGCCAGGTTGCAGGGTGTCGTAGTTGTTGGGGCTGTTTGCCAAAATGCCTGTCTGGCCAAAGCCGGTAGAGAGAGTGCTGGGCATGGTGCTTCCTTGAAAGTGAATAAGTAATGCGGAGACAGCAGTCAAATGCAATTGCATTGACTCTTGTGTACTGCAGGGCCTTTGAAAAAGAGGCCCTTGAGGATGACCTGCACAACTCCCTGCGGTCTGTGATAGCGCGGTCTCGGGCAGTCCACTGCGTTGCTTTTCTTGCCAATAGCGCGGCTATTGGCTGCAAAAAGACGCCTTGTGCCCCATCCCCATCCGCGCTACCACCGTCTCTCGAGGGTTATGCAGGTCATCCTCAACAGCACCACTTCAGAATATCGAGCGGGTTGGGCGCAGGCGATTACAGTCCATTACGCCAGCTGCAAATCCACGCGCGCGAGCGCAACCATCAGGACAGCGGCAAGCTGCGATGCTGTGCACACCCACCCGGGTGCGATGGCCTGCGAGCCTCTTTTTTGCACAGTGGGTGCATATGGCTTTGGCTGAGGGCCACAGGATCAAAGAAGCGCGGTCCGCTGATACCGCTGCTACCGTTTCCGCCTTTTCGCTGAAAAGCGAAGTAGGGCGTGTAGTTACCCAGCCTCAGGTAGATATGCCTTGAAAAGCTGCTCGTGCAAGGCTGCCGGGGAGGGCGTGACCTGCGGATTGCCGAGGTCATAGGGGTAGGCGGGCAGGGCGGTCAGACCCAGGCGCAGAAACCATTGGCGGGTCTCGTCGAACGTTCCGCCGTAGCAACACTGGGTCAGGATGGCACCCGCGATGTTCGCGGTTCCGCACACCGAGAACTGCGCTTCGTTGCTCAGTTGCACCATCACACTGTCGGCAATGGGTGTTGACGACGGCCCGCGCCAGTAGCCAAAGTAATTGCCTTCATCATCGGCTACCACAAAAGCAATGTGACGGCAGACCTCGGCGATGGCCCGAAGGTTCGCAGCAATCTCGGGGTCGGCCCGCTCGGCTTCGCTCAGGTCGCTGGTGTCCAACCAGGGGGCCCAGTCGGCCGCTGTGCCCATACAGACGCCGGTGCGGCGTTGCAGCTCTTCCTGGTGATGGAGAAGGACTGCAAGGTCCTGTGGCAGAGGCTCGCCCTGCAATCGGAGAAGAGAGAACTGTGTTTGGATGCTCATGGGCTGGTTAGGCGGGTGGATGCCTAGCGTAACGCAGACTGCAGGCCAAACGCTCCGGGGCTTCCAAGCGCTTTTCCCATCAATGGGTTGGTGGTCCTATAACTAAGGGTTTTCCATGGTCTTTGATGCGACTGTTAACGTTAACATTTGCCCATCCAGACATTCAGAATGCGCCTGTTAATAGGTGTTTGAGGCTTGAATCCGGGTTGATTGAATGAATAGCTTCTTGTATGACCTCTTGCTTTTGGTGAGCGGATGTTCACGTTGGTGCCAGCTCGTCGTCAACCTGGGCACACCCCGGTTCACTTTCCCCAACCAAGGCCCCGTAGAAGGCCCTTCCACAACTGTTCAGGAGACCTCCCCATGTTCAAGAAACTGCTGCTGATTGCCAGTACCTGCACCATCGCTCTGGCTGCATCGGCCCAGACCGCCGCCACTCCCTGGCCCGAAAAACCAGTCACCGTCGTCGTGCCTTTTCCGGCAGGGGGCTCCACCGACATGGTGGCCCGCGCCATGGCGCAGCACATGGGCGACAAGCTGGGCCAGAACTTTGTGGTGGACAACCGCCCCGGTGCCACGGGCACGCTGGGGGCTGGTGCGGTGAAGCGTTCCGCGCCCGACGGCTACACGCTGCTGGTGTCGTCGCTCGGTGCGTTTGTGGTGGCGCCGCACTTGCTCAAAAGCGTGCCGTACGACGCCCTCAAGGACTTTGACTACATCACCGTGCCCGTGCAGGCACCCAACGTGCTGGTGGCTGCCCCCAATCAGAAGGCGCGCACCGTGCAAGAGGTGATTGCCCAGCTCAAGGCCAATCCTGGCAAGGTGAGCTTTGCAAGCTCGGGCAACGGCTCGTCGGACCACCTCTCGGCCGAGGTCTTTTGGCAGCAGAGCGGCACCGAAGGCCTGCACATCCCCTACAAGGGCGGCGCACCGGCCATCAACGACCTGCTGGGCGGGCAGGTGGAGTTCTCGTTCCAGAACGTGAACGCCGTGTTGCAGCACATCCGGGCGGGCAAGCTGCACGCGATTGCCGTCACCGGCGACAAGCGCAGCCCCGTGCTGCCCGACGTGCCCACCTTGGCCGAAGCTGGCGTGGCCGGTGCCGAGGTCTACTCGTGGCAGGGCATGGCCGCGCCCAAGGGCCTGCCCGCCGCTGTGAAGAAGAAGCTTTCGGACGCAGCCATCGCCGCCATGAACGACCCCGCCGTGAAGAAGCGCATGCTCGACCAGGGCCTGGAGATCGTGGCCAGCACGCCCGAAGCCTTCACTGCCTACCAGGCGCGCGAATTCGCGCGCTGGAAGACCGTCATCGAAACCCGAAAAATCACTGCCGATTGAGCCTTGTCACGGGGCGCCTTTGCCCGCCCCATCTTCGTTTCCAGACCACCATGACCACCTCCTCCATCCCTTCCGTCGCTAGTACCCCCGTTGTCACCGAGCTGCGCGTGGTGCCCGTGGCGGGCCACGACAGCATGCTCATGAACCTGAGCGGCGCACACGGCCCCTTCTTCACGCGCAACCTGATCATCCTGCGCGACAGCGCGGGCAACACCGGGGTGGGTGAGGTGCCCGGCGGCGAGAAGATTCGCCAGACCATCGAGGATGCGCGATCGCTGATCATGGGCCGCCCCATCGGGCACCACAACGCCGTGCTCAACGCCATGCGCGCGCAGTTTGCCGACCGCGATGCAGGCGGACGCGGCCTGCAAACCTTTGATCTGCGCATCACCATCCACGCCGTCACGGCCGTGGAGTCCGCCTTCCTGGACCTGCTGGGCCAGCACCTTGATGTGCCCGTGGCCGCGCTGCTGGGCGACGGCGTGCAGCGCGAGGCGGTGCAGATGCTGGGCTACCTGTTCTACGTGGGCGACCGCGAAAAGACCGACCTGGCCTACCGCACCGAGCCCGGTGCCGACAACGACTGGTTCCGCCTGCGCAACGAGAAGGCCATGTCGGCCGACGGCATCGTGCGCCTGGCCGAGGCGGCGTACGAGCGCTATGGCTTTGCCGACTTCAAGCTCAAGGGCGGCGTGCTGCGCGGCGAGGAAGAGGTCGAGGCCATCCGCGCGCTGCATGAGCGCTTTCCCGAAGCGCGCGTCACGCTGGACCCCAATGGCGGCTGGTTGCTGAAAGATGCGATCCGCCTCACGCGTGATCTGCACGGCGTGATGGCCTATGCCGAAGACCCCTGCGGCGCCGAAGGCGTGTTTTCGGGCCGCGAGGTGATGGCGGAATTTCGCCGCGCCACGGGCTTGCCCACCGCCACCAACATGGTGGCCACCGACTGGCGCGAAATGGCGCACAGCCTGGCCCTGCAGTCGGTGGACATCCCGCTGGCCGACCCGCACTTCTGGACCATGGCCGGGTCGGTCCGCGTGGCGCAGATGTGCCAGGCCTTCGGCCTGACCTGGGGTTCGCATTCGAACAACCACTTTGATGTCTCGCTGGCCATGTTCACCCACGTGGGCGCCGCTGCCCCTGGCCGCGTGACGGCGATTGACACGCACTGGATCTGGCAGGACGGTGAGCGGCTGACGAAGGAACCGTTCCAGATCAAGGACGGCTTCATCCAACTGCCCAAGAAGCCCGGCCTGGGCGTGGAGCTGGACATGGACGAGGTCGAGCGTGCCCACCGCCTGTACTTGCAGCATGGCCTGGGCGCACGCGACGATGCGATTGCCATGCAGTACCTGATCCCGGGCTGGAAGTTCAACAACAAGGCGCCCTGCATGGTGCGCTGAGGGCTCTTGCGGTCTGGTCGCCGCCACCTTCGGATGCCGAGAGGATGCGCCAAAAACAAAGCCCTCTAGGTGAGGGCTTTGTACATGGGGCAGTGCGGGGCGATCACGCCATCCGGTCTTCGGCGCGACGCCGCGGTAGCTGGCGTTTGACGGACGGGCGCTGCAGCCGCTGCTTGGGGTCTGCACCCTCGGGCAGATCAGTGGCCCGCTGCAACTGCAGGTGGGCTACCAGGCCGCCGGTGCTGGAGTTGGCCAGTGCAAAGATGCCGCCCATGCGCTGCACGGTTTTGTCCACGATGGAGAGCCCCAGCCCCGCGCCTGCCGCTGCGGTGCGCGCAGAGTCACCGCGAAAGAAGGGCTTGGTCAGATTCGACAACTGCTCGGGTGGCACGCCGGGGCCATGGTCGCGCAGTTTGACCAGCACCCAGTTCTCACGGCCTTTGGCGGCAATGTCCACGTTGGTGATACCGGTGTCCTCGGCCTTGCCGTAGCGCCGCGCGTTTTCGAGCAGGTTGGAGATCACGCGGGCCAGTTCCACTTCGTCGGCCAGCACGTTGAGGTCTTCGGGCACGGACATCGTGATCTGCAGTTCGCGATGGTCTTGCACGGCATAGACGCAGGACGACACCACGGCATGCAGGTTGACCGGTGTCAGCGTGACATGGTCCGGCCGAGCGTAGTCGAGGAACTTGTCGATCGTGGCGTCGAGCTGCACGATGTCTGCCACCATGTGCTCGCGGGCCACTTCATCGGTCACGCTCATCTCGGTTTCCAGCCGCAGGCGCGCCAGCGGCGTGCGCAGGTCGTGCGAAATGCCCGCCAGCATCACGGCGCGGTCCTGCTCCAGCTTGGCCAATTTTTGCGCCATGCGGTTGAAGCCGATGTTCACTTCGCGGATTTCGCTGGTCACCACTTCCTCGTCGAGGTGGCTGGCTGCGAAGTCGCCGTCCTTGACGCGGTTGGCCGCGTAAGAGAGCTGCTTGAGAGGCCGGTTGATCAGCCGCGCAATGGCCGCCGCACCGGCCAAGGACAACGCCCCTGCCGTGATCAGCCAGATCAGCCAGGTGCGGCCGCCTGCCGGGCTGAAGCGCGAGCGGTCCATCAGCAGCCAGTTGGGATCGCCATTGATGTTGAAGCCGACCCACAGGCCGGTTTCCCCATTCACGTTTTGCGCCACGATGGTGTCGGGCCCCAGGCGCTGGGTGAGTTCGTCGGTCAGGCGGTTGCCCAAGGCCGTGCCCTCCAGAAGCTCGAACTTGTCGCGCGGCTCGCGCGGCAGGATGCGCACGCCTTCCTGGTCGGCCATGGTCTTGATGAGCGACACACGAGCAATGGCGTCGGAATGCACCAGCGCCGCACGGCTCAGGTTCACCAGCGATGCGATCTGCTGCGCGGTGTGCAGGGTGCGCGGCTCGAACTCCAGCGCCCGCAAGGTCTGCAGCCACGCCAGAATGCTACCCACCAACAGCAGCGCCAGCAGGAAGAAAGTGCGCCAGAAGAGATTGAGGCCCACACGCGCCCGCTGCTCCCGGGCCTGTCGCAAGGACTCCAGGGGGGCGGGGCTGGTGGCGTCGGGGGAAGCGGTCACGGACTGCCGGACCGATGATGAAGATCTCGACCTCGAATTGCCGTCGGAATTGTGCATACAGGCAAGGAAAGAGGGGTCAGCTGGTTCCGTCCGGCACGAACACGTAGCCTACCCCCCACACGGTCTGGATGTAGCGCGGGGCGGCGGCATCCACCTCCACCAGCTTGCGCAGGCGCGACACCTGCACATCCAGGCTGCGGTCAAACGGCTCAAACTCGCGGCCACGGGCCAGCAGGGCCAGCTTTTCGCGCGAAAGGGGCTGGCGTGGGTGGCGCACCAGCGCCTTGAGCATGGCAAATTCGCCGGTGGTCAGGGGCAGTTCTTCGCCATTGCGCTGCAGTGCTCGGGTGCCCAGGTCGAAGGTAAAGGGACCAAAGGTCACGACCTCGTTGTCGCCCGAGGGGGCGCCAGGCGCTTCCTGTGCGGGGCGGCGGCGCAGCACAGCGTGGATGCGGGCCAACAGTTCGCGGGGGTTGAAGGGCTTGCCTAGGTAGTCGTCGGCGCCCACTTCCAGGCCCACGATGCGGTCCACGTCCTCGCCTTTAGCGGTGAGCATGATGATGGGGGTGCGGTCATTGGCGGCACGCAGGCGGCGGCAGATGGAAAGCCCGTCTTCGCCCGGCATCATCAGGTCGAGCACGATGATGTCCACGGTTTCGCGCAGCAGAAGGCGGTTGAGCGCCTTGCCGTCTTCGGCGACCATGACTTCAAAGCCTTCCTGCGTGAGGTAGCGGCGCAGCAGATCACGGATTCGTGCATCGTCGTCCACCACCAGAACTTTGTCGGTGCGATTGGTTGTTGTGGCCATCTTGATCCCAAGTCCAATTTGTAACAGAGCCGATTCTGACCACTTGGAACGCCGAAGTTCGGATTTTGGGGCTGGGTTTGACCAACTGTTACAAGTTTTGCCCAGCTTCGCACGCGCGGTGGAGGGGCTTCATCGCAACGCATGGGCAGTGCGGTTAAGGTGGTGCCCCGCATGGCCCGGCCCCGGGCCGTGCACCGATATCAAGGACACCTTTGTGATGAAAATTACTACTAAATTGATAGCTGCTGGCGTTTTGATTGCTTGCGCTGGTGCCTCTTTTGCTCAAAATGCTCCACCCCCCGAGCTGCGCAATGTCGTGCAGCTGTCGGCCACGGGCACGGTGGAGGTTCAGCAGGACCTGCTGGTGCTCAACCTTGCCACCAGCAAGGAGGCTGCCGACGCCGCCACGGTACAGACACAGCTCAAGCAGGCGCTGGACGCAGCCCTGGCCGAAGCCAAGCGCAACGCCCAGCCCGGACAGCTCGATGTGCGTACCGGCCCCTTCGGGCTGTACCCGCGTTATGGCAAGGACGGGAAGATTAACGGCTGGCAGGGTCGTGCCGAGCTGGTGCTGGAAGGCCGCGACTTCGCGCGCATCACGGCCACGGCCGGCAAGATCCAGACGCTGGCCATCAGCAATGTGGCTTTCGGCCTGTCGCGCGAGGCCCGGGCCAAGGTGGAGGGCGAAGCCCAGACCCAGGCCATCGAACAGTTCAAGGCACGCGCGGCCGAACTGGCCAAGGGTTTTGGCTTCAGCAACTACAGCCTGCGCGAGGTGGCGGTGAACAGCAATGAGATGGTGCCCGGGCCACGTCCGCGCATGATGGCCATGGAGGCCAAGGCGGGCTCGTTCTCTGATTCCGCCGTGCCGGTCGAAGCGGGCAAGGCCCAGGTCATCGTGAACGTGTCGGGTTCGGTGCAGATGCGCTGATTTTTAAGAAAAATTGGCCTCCAGCGCTTATCTGGTAAGCGCTTGCAGCTATCAATTTTGCAATTTGCCGGGCGCCTGTGCTGGCATGCCACCAGCGATCAGACGCTCGCGCGTGCTTTCTCACTGCGCTGCCCAGCCGCCATCCATGTTCCATGCCACGCCACGCACATTGTTGGCGGCGGGGGAGCAGAAGAACACAGCCAGCTCGCCCAGTTCTTCGGGCGTGGTGAACTGCATGGACGGCTCTTTTTCGCCCAGCAGCAGCTTCTTGGCGTCTTCGTTCGACAGGCCATGTTCGGCCGCCTTGGCATCCACCTGTTTTTGCACCAGGGGCGTCAGCACCCAGCCAGGGCAGATGGCGTTGCAGGTCACGCCGCTGGTGGCGTTCTCCAGCGCCGTCACCTTGGTCAGACCCACGATGCCGTGTTTGGCCGCCACGTACGCAGCCTTCTGTGCCGAGCCTACCAAGCCGTGCACCGATGCCACGTTGATGATGCGGCCCCAGTTGGCACTCTTCATGGCCGGCAGCGCCAGGCGCGATGTGTGAAAGGCGCTTGTGAGGTTGATGGCGATCACTGCATCCCAGCGCTCCACGGGGAAGTCTTCCACATTGGCCACGTGCTGGATGCCTGCGTTGTTCACCAGGATGTCCACGCGCCCGAACTGCGCGGCGCTGTATTTCATCATGTCCTCGATGTCGGCCACCCGGCTCATGTCTGCACCGTGGTAACCCACTTTAGCGCCAGCGGCTTCGCCAGCTGCCAGCACTTCGGCGCGGGGGCCATCCACATCGCCAAAGCCATTGAGCACGATGTTGGCACCTTGGCGGGCCAGCGCCTTGGCGATGCCAAGACCAATGCCACTGGTGGAGCCGGTGACGAGGGCGGTTTTGCCTTTCAGCATGTGAGTCTCTCCGAATGAATTACGATGCAACGCAAGAAAAAGTCGGCACGCATGAACGAACAATGGGTGCCGACGGCTCCTGCATTATCGAGCGCTGCCCCCGGATTTCGCACCCATGATTGAACCTACGCTGAACTACGTACTGTGCCCTGGCCCGGGGGCGCCTGTGGTGTCTTCCGGTAACTCCTCCGCATCTGCGGCTACACACCATCGCATGGCGTATTGGGAGTGGAATGCCACGGGCAACCCGGCGCATCCCCATGTGGTGGTCTGTGTGCATGGCCTCTCGCGCCAGGGGCGCGACTTCGACACCCTGGCCCGTGCGTTGAGCCAGCATGCCCGCGTGATCTGCCCCGACGTGGTCGGGCGCGGCCAGAGCGACTGGCTGGCTGACCCCATGGGCTACCAGATTCCTCAGTACGCCGCCGACATGCTGGCTCTGCTGGCCCAGGTGCACCAGCAGGCCCCCATCACCACCCTCGACTGGGTGGGCACCAGCATGGGGGGGCTCATCGGCATGGGCATTGCGGGCCAGCCGGGGCTGCCTTTGCCGGTGCCTGTGCGCAGGCTGGTACTCAACGACGTGGGCCCCGCCATCCAGTGGGAGGCCCTGCAGCGCATCGGCTTGTACCTGGGGCAACAGGCACGGTTCGAGTCGCTCCAGCAGGCGGCCGACGCCATGTGGGCGATTTCCACCAGCTTTGGCCCCCATACACCCGAGCAGTGGCTGGAACTGTCGCGTGCCATGGTGCGCGCGTTGCCGGAATCTGCGGGTGGTGGCATCACGCTGCACTATGACCCGGCCATCGCGGTGCCGTTCAAAACACTCACGCAAGAGTCCGCAGTAGCCGGTGAGGCCATGCTGTGGCAGCTGTATGACCACATCACGGCCCGCACCTTGCTGCTGCGCGGTGCGCAGTCTGACCTGCTCTCTCGCGAAACCGCGCAGGCCATGGCGCAGCGCGGGCCCCGGGCACACGTGGTCGAATTTGAAGGCGTGGGGCATGCTCCCACGCTGGTGGCGGGCGATCAGGTGGCTGCGGTCACCGGCTTTTTGCTTTCGGCGGAAGGTGTTGTGGCCGGATGAAAACCTACCCTCCCGCACAGGCGTCCCACACCCCCCAGGCCGACGCCGTCCCCCAGCTCATTGCCGCTACCGCACTCACCCTGCCTGAGCAGGTGAACGCGCTGGCGCGTGCGCGCGCGTTTGCCGAGCCCTTGATGGCTGGCGAAACGCTGGATTCCGGCGAAAACACGCTGGCCCACGCCGATGCCGTGGCTGCCATCCTCAAGGGCATTGGCGGCTCGGAGGCCATGCAGGCCGCCAGCTACCTGGTGCATGCGTGCATTCATCTGAACAAGCCTGAAGAGGTGATCGCCAAGGCCTTTGGTGCCAACTTTGCCGCGCTGGCGGTAGAGACCACCAAGCTCATGCGCGTGCAGCAGCAGGCCCGCACCGCAGAGCACCTGGAAGACCCCGCCGTGCAGACCGAGAACGTGCGCAAGATGCTGCTCGCCTTCTCGCGCGACCTGCGTGTGGTGATGCTGCGCCTGGCCTCGCGCCTGCAGACGCTGCGTTTTCATGCGGCCAGCAAGCGCCCCGTATCGCCCAGCCTGGCGCGCGAGTCGCTGCAGGTGTTTGCACCGCTGGCCAACCGCCTTGGTATCTGGCAGGTCAAGTGGGAGCTGGAGGACCTGTCCTTTCGCTTCCTGGAGCCTGACACCTACAAGGAAGTGGCCCGCCTGCTCGACGAAAAGCGGGGCGAGCGCGAGGTGTACATGGAGCAGCTGCGCGCGCGGCTTGAATCCGACCTGCGCGCACGCAGCATCAGCGCCAGCGTGCAGGGGCGCCCCAAGCACATCTACAGCATCGTCAAGAAGATGCGCGGCAAGTCGCTCAACTTCGATCAGGTGTTTGACATCCGCGCGCTGCGCGTGGTGGTGCCCACGGTGAAGGACTGCTACGCGGCCCTGAGCTGGGTGCACGAGCAGTTCAAGCCCATCGTGGAGGAGTTTGACGACTACATCGCCAAGCCCAAGCCCAATGGCTACCAGTCGCTGCACACCATCGTGCGCGACGACAACGGCAAGCCCATCGAGATCCAGATCCGTACCCAGGCCATGCACGACCATGCGGAGCACGGAGTGGCGGCGCATTGGGCCTACAAAGAGGCAGGCAGCAAGGGCTATGCAGGGGTTTCGGCCACCGGTGAATACGACGCCAAGATTGCGGTGCTGCGCCAGTTGCTGGCCTGGGAGCGCGATCTGTCGGGTGCCTTGCCCAACCGGGGCCTGTTTGAAGACCGAATCTATGTGCTGACCCCAGATGCTGCTGTGGTGGAGCTGCCCCAGGGCGCCACACCGGTGGACTTTGCGTATGCCGTGCACACGAGTGTCGGGCACCGTTGCCGGGGCGCCCGGGTGGACGGCGCGATGGTGCCGCTCAATACACCGCTGCAAAACGGACAGACGGTGGAGATATCCACCGTCAAGGAAGGCCGCCCCTCACGCGACTGGCTCAATGCTGAGCTGGGCTACCTCACCAGCAACCGCGCCAAAGCCAAGGTGCGTGCCTGGTTCAACGCCCAGGCCACACACGAAACCGTGGCCCGTGGGCGTGAGGCGGTCGAAAAGCTGCTGCAGCGCGAGGGCAAGACTGCCATCAAGCTCGACGATCTGGCGGTGCAACTGGGCTTCAAGTCCGCCGATGCCTTGTTCGAAGTGGTGGGCAAGGATGAATTCTCGCTGCGCAACATCGAAACAGTGCTGCGACCGCCCGAGCCGGTTTTGCAGCCCGACGACTATTTGTTGCTCAAGAAAACACGCACCAACGATGCCGCACCCAAGGGCGGCGTGCTGGTGGTGGGCATTGACTCGCTGATGACCCAGCTGGCCAAGTGCTGCAAGCCAGCCCCGCCGGACCTGATCCGTGGTTTTGTCACGCGGGGCAAGGGCGTGAGCGTGCACCGGGCCGACTGCAGCAACTTCCGCGAAATGGCCGCACGCAGCATTGAGCGGGTGATCGATGTGGAGTGGGGCTCCACCTCCAAATCGGCTGCACTGGCTGCCGTGTACCCCGTGGACGTCGCCGTGGAAGCCGCCGACCGCCAGGGCCTGCTGCGCGATATCTCCGAAGTCTTTGCGCGCGAGAAGACCAATGTGATCGGCGTGCAGACGCAGTCGGTGAAAGGCACGGCGTGGATGACCTTCACGGTGGAGGTTGCCGATTCGGGCCGCCTGAACAAGGTGCTGGGCATCGTGGCCGGCGTGCCCGGTGTGCGCTCCGCGCGCAGACGCTGAGTGGCGGGACGGTAGGCACGGAACAAGAGCCACGAACATCCCTTTGCCGTTTGCTATGCTGTTTTGATCGAAGCACCCGATTTTTATGGCTATAATCGTGGTCTAAACAACGACAGGCGCGTAGCTCAGCTGGTTAGAGCACCACCTTGACATGGTGGGGGTCGTTGGTTCGAGTCCAATCGCGCCTACCAAGTTTTTCCCTGAAAGAAACCAGCTTTCAGACCACTGAAAAACTTGTGGAAACCTTGACTAGGTTTCAAAAAGCACAAAGCCACCTTTTTACAGGTGGCTTTTTCTTTGGTCGCGCTCGAATCAGTCCTCTTTTTATGCGGTGTCGGGCGTCGCGGTCGTTCATCGCCCTGGGGATACCGACGAACTTCTTTGTTGGCTCCTTGCACCCATTGGGTTCACCGAGGGTGACGGCGCCTGCGTGCCTGGCGGCAAATCAATGAATTGGTTTTTGTCTGACACGAAGACGCACGGGGTCGCGATAACTTTGGTGGCTTCAAAGAGAAGGGATGCCACCATGAACACTCCATCCAATTCTTCAAGTGTCCATCAGGGTTTTGTGGACACTGATCCTGAACTGGGTCTGTACGACATCCGGATCTTCTGGCTTGCTGCTCTCGCCGCCATCGTCGCGGTGCTTGCCGTGGCGTACTTCAAGATGGGCTATTGAGGAAGAATGCCCATGCTCCGGCATGGTTGCTATCGTGGCGACATGTGGCGGGGCTTCTTGTGGGTGCACCCATAGCGCTGCCTTGGCTCAGGCCTTCAACGGCGGCTCTTGCTCGAGTGGTCTCGTCGGTGCTTCAGCCCCCTGTGCAGGCACACGCACTTGTGGAAGGCAGTCCGGGTATTCGCGTTGAATGAACGTCACCAGCTCTTCGCGCACCCTGCACCGCAGGTCGAACGCCAGGCTGGATGATCGTGCGGAGACCAGCACGCGGATCTGGATGGTGCGCTCGGTCACATCGGTGAGCTGCAGCACGTTCACTCGCCTGTCCCACTCTGGTGCGGTTTCCAGCACCCGCTGCAATTCGGCCCGCAGCGGGTCCAGCGGCAGGCGGTAGTCGGCAAACAGGAAAACGGTTCCCAGGATTTCAGAGCTGGTGCGTGTCCAGTTTTGAAACGGGTTTTCGATAAACCACTGCAGCGGGATGATCAAGCGCCGCTCATCCCAGATGCGCAGCACCACATAGGTGCTGGTGATTTCTTCTACCCGCCCCCATTCCCCTTCGACGATGAGCACATCGTCGATACGGATGGGCTGGGCCAGTGCGATCTGCAGGCCGGCGATCATGTTGCTGAAGACCGGGCGCGCTGCAATGCCCGCCACAATCCCCACCACCCCGGCCGACGCGAGCAAACTGGCACCTACTTGCCGGGCCCCTGGAAAAGTCATGAGCATGAGCGCGAGGCCCGCCATCACCACGCCGGTCATCGCCGTGCGCGACAGCACGCGTGCCTGGGTGGCGATGCGTCGGGCGGTCAGGTTGTCTTCCACATCTGCGGGGTGTTGGGCAATGACGCCATTGGCCAGGCCGCCAATTGCGGCAATCAGCAGCCAGCAGGCCCCGCCAATCACCGCCAGGCCATTGAGATGGCGGATACCGCCGATGTACGGCAGATCATCGCTGGCGGCTTGCCATACCAGTTGCAGCGCGATCAACGGCAGCAGAATCCGCATGACCGGTATGCATGCCAGCACCACGGTCTGCACCACGGGGAGGGGGGTTGTTGCGCGGCGCAGAATGATGGCGACCATCCGATGGGCGATGGCTGCCAAGGTCGTGGCAAACAAGGCCGCTACCGCCGTAGCGAGCCAGGGGGAGAGCTGCAAACTTTCGAGCATCGTGTGAAAAAGAGGGCAAACGCCCACTATCGCACCGGCAAACGTATTCAGCTGTCAGACGGTGCGCCGCACCGGTTGATGGGCTGGTGCAGGCCTTTGACGGCTGCGCCTAGCGTGGTGACGCTACCGGGCCCGGCAAGTGTCACCCCGGCGACAGTGGCGCGCAGCTAGTCATCAGGGTATTCCTTTGCTGGTGCCGGGCTGCCCGTTCCCTAGAATGTGCTGCACTGCAATACATGGGCTTCCAGCCCGAGGAGTTCGTCGTGTCCGAACAGAAAAGTGCCGCGCCCAAGTCGGCGCAGCGTGTCATCAAAAAATACCCCAATCGCCGTCTGTACGACACAGACACCTCCACCTACATCACCCTGGCCGAGGTGCGCCAGCTGGTCATGGCCAACCAGCAGGTGGTAGTGCGCGACGCCAAAACGGGCGAAGACCTCACGCGCAGCATTCTGCTGCAGATCATTCTGGAAGAAGAGGCCGGTGGCGCACCCATGTTCACCGAGGCGGTGCTGGCCAACATCATCCGTTTTTATGGCCATGCCATGCAGGGTTTCATGGGCGCGTACCTGGAGAAGAACGTACAGGCGTTTACCGACGTTCAGGCCAAGCTGGCCGAGCAGTCGCAGAGCGTGACGCCAGAGATGTGGGCCCAGTTCATGAGCCTGCAATCGCCCATGCTCAAGGGCATGATGGGCAACTATGTGGAGCAGTCGCAGTCCATGCTCACGCAGATGCAGGAGCAGATGCAAAAGCAGACGGAGCAGATGCTGGGCGCGTTTGGACTCAAGCGGTAGCCTCCCTGAGCCGCTTCGCGGCTTCCCCCCAGGGAGACGCCACCAGCGCGGCGGGGCGGCCCTTGCGCGGTGGCCGCTGGCCTAGGATCGCGCCAGTTTCATAGGTCGCGGCGAGTCGCAGGCATTGCAGGCAATTGCCCGTCCCACCGGTCTGACGCCGGAACTGGGACAATACGGGGATATGAGCGAAGCAATTGCCCCCACCAAAACACCCAAAGTCGGATTCGTCAGCCTGGGCTGCCCCAAGGCGCTGACCGATTCCGAGTTGATTCTCACGCAGCTGAGCGCGGAGGGTTACGAAACCTCCAAGACCTTCCAGGGCGCGGACCTGGTCATCGTCAACACCTGCGGCTTCATTGACGACGCCGTCAAGGAAAGCCTGGACACCATTGGCGAAGCCTTGGCCGAGAACGGCAAGGTCATCGTCACCGGCTGCCTGGGCGCCCGCACGGGCGACGACGGCGGCAACATGGTGCGCCAGATGCACCCCAGCGTGCTGGCCGTGACCGGTCCGCATGCCACGCAAGAGGTGATGGATGCCGTCCACCTGAACCTGCCCAAGCCGCACGACCCGTTTGTGGACCTGGTGCCGGGCAGCTTTGGTATTGCGGGCATCAAGCTCACGCCCAAGCACTATGCGTACCTCAAGATCAGCGAAGGCTGCAACCACCGTTGTACCTTCTGCATCATCCCGTCCATGCGCGGCGACTTGGTGTCGCGACCCATTGGCGATGTGCTCAGCGAGGCCAAAGCCCTGTTTGAAGGTGGCGTCAAGGAGTTACTGGTCATCAGCCAGGACACGTCGGCCTACGGTGTGGATGTGAAGTACCGCACCGGCTTCTGGGACGGCAAGCCGGTCAAGACGCGCATGCTGGAGCTGGTGCAGACGCTGGGCGAGATCGCCGAGCCCTACGGCGCCTGGGTGCGGCTGCACTACGTGTACCCGTACCCCAGCGTGGACGAGGTGATCCCGCTCATGGCCACGGGCCGCGTGCTGCCCTACCTGGATGTGCCTTTCCAGCACAGCCACCCCGACGTGCTCAAGCGCATGAAGCGCCCGGCCAGCGGCGAGCGCAACCTCGAGCGCATCCAGCGCTGGCGCGAGGCCTGCCCCGAGATCGTGATCCGCAGCACCTTTATCGCCGGCTTCCCTGGCGAGACGGAAGAAGAGTTCCAGCACCTGCTCGATTTTGTGCGCGAGGCGCAGATCGACCGTGCGGGCTGCTTTGCCTACAGTGATGTGACGGGTGCTGCTGCCAATGAGCTGCCGGGCATGTTGCCTCTGGAAGTGCGCGAAGAGCGCCGTGCCCGCTTCATGGCTGTAGCCGAAGAGGTGTCGATTGCCAAGCTGCAGCGCCGCGTGGGGGCCACCATGCAGGTGCTGGTGGATTCGGCTCCCGGCCTGGGCCGCAAGGGCGGTGTGGGCCGCACCTATGCGGATGCGCCCGAGATCGACGGCACCGTGCAGCTGCTGCCGCCCGAGAAGATCAGCAAAACCATGAAGGTGGGCGAGTTCACCAAGGCGCGCATTGTCGGCGTGCGTGGGCACGATCTGGTGGCGCAACCCATTTGATAGCTATGTAATTGATAGCTATCTGCGCTTTGTAGATAAGCGCTGGCGGCTAAAAATACCATGAAAAAAGGCTTCCCAGGGGAAGCCTTTTTTGTGGTCGTTCTACCGCAAGGGAGAACTGCGCAGGGCAGCTTACACGCGCTTGCGGTATTCGCCGGTGCGGGTGTCGATTTCGATCTTGTCGCCTTGGCTGACAAACAGGGGCACGGGCACTTCAAAGCCGGTGGCGATCTTGGCAGGCTTCATGACCTTGCCGGAGGTGTCGCCCTTGACGGCGGGTTCCGTCCAGGTGATTTCACGCTCGACGCTGGTGGGCAGTTCGACTGAGATGGCCTTGCCGTCGTAGAACACCACTTCCACGGTCATGCCGTCTTCCAGGTAGTTCAGCGAGTCGCCCATGTTTTCGGCTTCCACTTCGTACTGGTTGTACTCGGTGTCCATGCACACGTACATGGGGTCGGCGAAGTAGGAGTAGGTGCACTCCTTCTTGTCCAGGATCACGTTGTCGATCTTGTCGTCGGCCTTGAACACGACTTCGGTGCCGAAGTTGCCGATCAGGCTCTTGAGCTTCATGCGCACGGTGGCTGCACCGCGGCCGCCGCGGGCGTATTCGGTCTTCAGGACCACCATGGGGTCCTTGCCGTGCATGATGACGTTGCCGGCGCGGATTTCTTGAGCGATTTTCATAGCAAGTTGCTTGGGTTGGGGCCGCTCAACGCGCGGGCTGGCAAACCGCCTGGTTTGCGCGCCGGTGCATGTTCTGCGGCGAAAGTGCGCGGGGTGGTGGCACTGCTGTGCCGTACCTGATTTGCGCAAAGCCTCGGATTTTACCGTTTTTCGGCGACAAAGCCCAAAAGTTGTGCAACGAGGTTGTCCTGTGTCAGCAGGCGCGCACGGGCGGCCTGGGTGCAGGCCGTCCACTCGGCCAGGGTGTCGTCGCCGGGCCATTGCAGCGGCTCGGCGTCCAGCCCGTTCCAGGTCGCGTGGAACTGCCGCAGCGATGCGGGGGCCTGCAGCCAGTCCAGAAACGCCCAGAGCTTGTCGTGGTGCGCGTTGTCATGCTGCGGGTAGATCTGCCACACAAACGCCTGGCCCGCCCACAGCGCCCGCACCAGCGAGTCCTCGCCGCGTACGGCGTTGAAGTCACAGGCCCAGAGCATCTCGTCAAACGCAGGCTGGGGGCGGTGGGGTAGATATGAAATTGATAGCTGCTCGCGCTTTTCAGATAAGCGCTGGAGACCTATCTGACCGATATTTTGATCACAGCCCTCAGCCAATGCAGCCCGCACGGCGGCCGTGGGGCGGCCCGGAGTCACTAGCAACTGCGTGGGCCGTGTCTGGCTGTGCCGCAGCAGCTCCGGCAAGGCGGCGGGTTCGTAGCAGAACAGCGAAACCCAGCGCTGCTCGGCGCAACCATCGCCCAGCCCGAAGACGGCGGCGTGCTCTGCACGCCAGGCGCTGCGGTCAAACGCCTCGCGCCGTGCCATCAGGTCGGGTTCGCGCAGCAAGCCGCCCGTGCCGGGCGTGAAGCCAGGGTAGAAGAACCAGCGCGTCCACCCTGCCGCGGGGCCGGACAGGATGGGTGACGGCAGCCTGTGGTTGCGCTCCACGTAAGCTTCTGCCGACAGGTATTCCAGGTTGATCCAGACTGGTTTGGAGGATTTTTGGCCTCTAGCGCTTGATGGATAAGCGCTATAAGCTATGAATTCAGGAGCAATGTCGCAGCCGAAGGCCTCCACCATCACATCGGGGGCGGGTTCATCAGGGCTCGGTGGTGGCGAACCCCAGGCGCGCAACTCCACGCCGGGGCAGCCTTGGGGCGCCATCCACTGCAGGGCCGAAGCGTCGTCCACCCACAGGCGCACGCGGTGGCCCAGCGCGGCCAGTTGCGCCACGAGGCGCCAGCACACGCCGATGTCGCCAAAGTTGTCGATCACGCGGCAGAACACATCCCACTGGAGCGGGGGCAGGGGGCGGCTCATGGTGATGGCCCCGTTGGCTGCGCGCGCAGGTGCTCCACCAGCAGCCGGGCAACGCTGGAGAGCGATTCTTCAGACCGCACACACAGCGCCAGCCGCCGCTGCGCCCAGGTCTCGTTCAGCGTGACGGTGCGGATGGCCAGCGCGCCCCGGTACAGCGCGGCGCTGCCACGGGGCATCACGCCCACACCCAGGCCCGCGTTGACCATGAGGCACAGCGCGTCGTAGCTCGTCACCTGCATGCGCAGGCGCAGTGGCAGGCCCGCCTCGGCGGCCGCGCGGGTCAGCTGGTTGTTGATGGCGCTGCCTGGGTGCGCGCCCACAAAGTCAAAAGGCAGGGCGTCTGCCAGGCGCACGGACTTGCGTCGCACCAGCGCGTGGCCGGTGGGTACCACCAGCACCAGTTCGTCGGTGCGGTAGGGCAGCAGCGTCACGCGTTCGCCGTAGCTGCCTTCGTTGAGGATGCCCACGTCGGCGGCGTTC
Source organism: Acidovorax sp. sif0632 (assembly GCF_019218805.1). Classification (NCBI taxonomy): domain Bacteria; kingdom Pseudomonadati; phylum Pseudomonadota; class Betaproteobacteria; order Burkholderiales; family Comamonadaceae; genus Acidovorax; species Acidovorax sp. sif0632. The sequence continues at coordinate 602,259 of NZ_JAHUWW010000002.1, forward strand.
TCGGCCACGGACTGGGCAATCGCGGTGCTGATCTGCTCCTGCAGCCGCACATCCACCTGCGGGTGTTGCTCCAGAAAGCTCTGCAACTCGGCGGGTAAAAACTGCGTGATGGCCGAAATATTGGCCACCACACGCACATGGCCGCGCACGCCCGTGCCGTAGTCGCGCATCTGCGTGGCGATGCCGTCCAGATCGTTCAGCACACCGCGCGCCAGGTTCAGCAGCGCAAACGCGGCGGCGGTGGGCTCGGTGCCCTTGTTGCTGCGGGTGAACAAGGCCACCTGCAGCGCGTCTTCCAAGTCGGCCAGGCGGCGGCTCACGGCCGATGCGGCCAGGTGCTCGCGCGCGGCGGCGGCGGCGATGGTGTTTTCTTCCATCACGGCAACGAACAGGCGCAGGGAGACGGGGTCGAGTTTCATGGGGCACCGATGGTAGCAAGCCGCTTGCTTGCCATGCCGGATTGCGATGGTGGCTTGTTGCTTGAGCGTTTTGCAGGAGGGCCGCAGGTGCGCATCATTCCCGCCCAGCATCACCGCCCGCAGGAGACACACATTTCCATGGATTCCATTGCATCCCCCGCCGCACTGCAAGGCGTGCGCGTCATCGAAATGGGCCAGCTGATTGCCGGGCCGTTCTGCGGCAAGACGCTGGGCGAGTTTGGCGCCGACGTGATCAAGATCGAGGCGCCCGAGACGGGCGACCCGCTGCGCAACTGGCGCCTGATCAAGGAAGGCACCTCCGTCTGGTGGCAGGTGCAGTCGCGCAACAAGCGCTCGGTGGCGCTGGACCTGCGGCAAAAGGAGGGGCAAACAATAGCTCGCCAGCTGATCGCCGAGGCCGATGTGCTGGTCGAGAATTTCCGCCCCGGCACGCTGGAAGGCTGGGGCATGTCGCCCGAGGAACTGCACGCGCTCAACCCCGGCTTGGTCATGCTGCGCATCTCGGGCTACGGCCAGACCGGGCCGTACCGCGACCTGCCGGGCTTTGGTGCCATCGGCGAGGCCATGGGCGGCCTGCGCCACCTGACGGGCGAGCCCGGCCGCGTGCCGGTGCGCGTGGGGGTGTCGATTGGCGACACGCTGGCGGCGCTGCACGGCACCATCGGCGTGCTCACGGCGCTGTACCACCGCAAGGTCAACGGCGGCAAAGGCCAGGTGATTGACGTGGCGCTGCACGAGGCGGTGTTCAACGTGATGGAAAGCCTGATCCCCGAATACAGCGCCTTTGGTGCCGTGCGCGAGGCGGCGGGCAGCGCGCTGCCGGGCATTGCGCCGAGCAACGCCTACCCCTGCACGGACGGCTGGGTGCTGGTGGCGGGCAATGGCGACAGCATTTTCAAGCGGCTGATGGATGCCATCGGCCGGCCCGACCTGGGCGCGGCGCCGGATCTGGCCAACAACACCGGCCGCGTGGCCCGCGTGGAAGAGATCGACGCTGCGATTGGCGCCTGGAGCGCGCAGCGCACCGTGCAGCAGGTGCTGGACGCGCTGGGCGCCGCCCGCGTGCCGGCGGGCAAGGTCTACACCGCCAAGGACATCGCCGAAGACCCGCACTACCGCGCCCGCGACATGCTGCTGACGCAGCAGACGCGCGACGGCTACAGCGTGGAAGTGCCGGGCATCGTGCCCAAGCTCTCGGGCACGCCCGGAACCATCCGCAGCAGTGCTCCGCACCTGGGCGATGACACCGATGCGGTGCTTGCCGACGCGGGTTTGACGGCCGAACAGATCGCCCTGCTGCGCAGCAAGGGGGTCATTCAATGAGTGCATCCAACACCGTGTGGCAAGGCGCGAACCGCCGCATCCACATGCAGGAGGTCGGCCTGCGCGACGGCCTGCAGATGGAGAAGACCTTCGTTCCCACTGAAGACAAGATCACGCTGTGCGATGCGCTGTCGGCAGCGGGCCTGTCCAAGATCGAGGTGACTTCGTTCACATCGCCCACCGCCATTCCCGCGCTGAAAGACGCCGAGGTCGTCATGCGCGAGATCACGCGCAGCCCGGGCACCGTCTACACCGCGCTGGTGCCCAATCTGCGCGGCGCCGAGCGCGCCATCGAGTCGCGCACGGATGAGCTGAACCTCGTCATGTCGGTGAGTGCCACGCACAACCTGGCCAATCTGCGCATGACGCAGGAACAGTCGTTTGCGGCGTTGGCGCAAGTGGTGGCCCTGGCGCAGGGCGCCAACGTGACGGTGAATGTGTCGCTGTCCTGCGTGTTCGGCTGCCCCATGGAGGGCGATGTGGCCCAGGCCGACGTGTTCGGCTGGGTGCAGCGCTTTGTGGACTTGGGTGTGCGTGGCATCACGCTGTGCGACACCACGGGCATGGCCTACCCCACGCAGGTACACCAGCTCACGGTGGCGGCGCGCGCGCGCTGGCCAGGCGTGGAGTTCACGCTGCACTTTCACAACACGCGCGGCATGGGCCTTGCCAACGTGCTGGCGGCCATCGATGCGGGCGCTGACCGTTTTGACGCCTCGCTGGCCGGCCTGGGCGGCTGCCCGTATGCGCCCGGCGCCAGCGGCAATGTGTGCAGCGAAGAGATCGTGCATGCGCTGGCGCTGATGGGCTACGACACGGGCGTGGACCTGGTCCGGCTGGTGGCAGCGGCGCAACAGTTGCCTGTGCTCATCGGCCACGACATTCCGAGTCAGATCGCCAAGGCGGGTCCGCGCCTGGCGCTGCATTCGGTACCTGCGGATTTCGACGCCATCCGCGAAAGAGCGCTTTCGCGTTGAATGCGGGCGAGCCTGCATTCATTCACAACAACAGGAGACAAAAGCCATGACATTTCAAACGATGCTGTCCCGCCGACTCTTCACGGCTGCTATGTTGTGCTCTGCTGCCTTGGCAGCAGGCGCGCAGGACAAGTACCCGTCCAAGCCCATCACCGTGGTCGTGCCCCAGGCTGCGGGAGGCGCCAATGACGCCATTGCGCGCGTGGTGGCGCAAAAGCTCGGCGAGCAATTGGGCCAGAGCGTGATCGTGGAAAACCGCCCTGGTGCGGGAGGCACCCTGGCCACGGGCACCACGGCCCGCGCGCGCAGCGATGGCTACACGCTGCTGCTGACGGCCGACAGCGCCCACGTGATTGGCCCCGCGCTGTACAAGAACCCCGGCTTTGACCCGGTGAAGGATTTTGCCCCCGTGGCCCCTGTCGCCACGGCCGGTTATGTGCTGGTGGCGCACCCGTCTTTTCCCGCCAACAACGTGGCCGAGCTGGTGAACTTGGCCAAGGCCAGCCCTGGCAAGTTTTCGATTGCCTCGGCGGGCAACGGCACGCTGAACCACCTGATCGGCGAGATGCTGCAAAAGGCCGCTGGCATTCAGCTACAGCACATTCCGTACAAGGGCTCTGCCGCAGCCGCCACCGACGTGGTGGGTGGGCAGGTGCCGCTGTCGGTGCAAAGCCTGCCGTCGGCCATCGCCTTCATCAAGGCGGGCAAGCTCAAGGTGCTGGGCGTGGTCAATGAAAAGCGCGTGGCTGCGCTGCCCGATGCGCCCACCATTGGCGAGACGATCAAGGGCTTTGGCCAGGCGCCCTGGTACGCGTTGTTTGCCCCGGCCGGCACGCCTGCGCCCATCGTGGCCCAGCTGCAGGCCGAGGTGGCCCGGGCGCTGGAGCACAAGGACGTGGTGGACAAGCTGGCTACCGTGGGCTGTGAACCCTTCAAGGGCACGGCGGCGCAACTGGCGGCGCTGGTGCAGTCCGACCTGCCCAAGTGGAGCCGCGTGGTGAAGGACACCGGCGCCACCGTGGATTGAGCGCCCGAGATGGCTATGGCGGGTGCTGGCTGCCCAGCCGCCGCCCCGGAACGACATTCAACAACAGAGAAAGCGGAGACATAGCATGAACCTGCATCGCAAGCAATTCACGTCCCTGGCCCTGGCGGCCATTGCCACCGGCTTTTGGGGTTCTGCCCTGGCGCAAGGCGCCTACCCTACCAAGACCGTGACCATGGTGGTGCCCACCGCCGCAGGTGGCACCACCGACCTGTCGGCCCGCATGCTGGCCCAGGCCCTGTCGCCGGTGCTGGGCCAGTCGGTCATCGTGGACAACAAGGGCGGCGGCAACGGCAATATTGCCGCCAGTATCGTCAAACGCGCCGAGCCCGATGGCTACACCGTGTTCATGCAGTACTCGGGCTACCACGTCATCTCGCCCCACATCACCAAACAAAAGCAGTGGGACCAGGCCGACTTTCAGCCCGTGGCCAACGTGATCTCGGCACCGCAGATCATCGTGGTGCGCAACGACCTGCCCGTGAAGACGCTGCCTGAGCTGATGGCCTATGCCAAGGCCAACCCGGGCAAGCTCAATTACGCCTCATCGGGCAATGGCTCGCTGCAGCATGTCACGGGCGCCATGCTGGAGCAGCAGGGCGGCATCAAGATGGTCCACGTGCCCTACAAAGGAACGGGCCCCGCGCTGCAGGACCTGCTGGGTGGGCAGGTGGACCTGACCTTTGGCACCGCGCCTCCGTTCATGCCCCACATCGCCAGCGGCAAGCTGCGCGTGCTGGCCGTGACGGGCAAGCAGCGGCTGCCCAGCCTGCCCGATGTGCCCACCACGGCCGAGGCGGGTTACCCCAAGGTCGATGCCACGTCGTGGTTCGCGTTGTTTGTACCCGCTGCAGTGCCCAAGCCGGTGGTGGACAAGCTCACGGCCGACATCCGCACCGTGGTGCAAAGCGCGGCCTTCCAGCAAAAGGCGCAAGAGCAAGGCGCCACGGCCGACTACCAGACCCCGGCGCAGCTGGGTGACAAGGTCAAGGCGGACCTTGCCAACTGGGCGCAGGTGGTGAAAAGCTCGAAGATCGAAGCAGAATAGTGGTCAAATTGGCTGCTAGCGCTTGATGTGTAAGCGCTAGTAGCTATTTTTTTCATAGTACACAGGCCAGGCTGCGCGCGGGGCCACAATACGCGCCATGTCCCATTCCGAAGAACTGCTGGCGCAGGTGGCTGCGCTGCCCGCGCTGCCGGGCGTGTACCGCTATTTCGACGCCCAGGGCGCGCTGCTGTATGTAGGCAAGGCGCGCCACCTCAAGCGGCGCGTGTCGAGCTACTTCACCAAGAACCATGGCGGCACGCGCATCGGCCACATGGTCAGCAAGATCGTGCGCATGGAGACCACGGTGGTGCGCTCCGAGGCCGAGGCGCTGCTGCTGGAAAACAACCTCATCAAGACGCTGAACCCCAAGTTCAACATCCTGTTCAGGGACGACAAGAGCTATCCCTATCTCAAGATCACAGGCACGCCCACGGCCAGCGGCAATGCACCCGCCCAAGTGTTTCCGCGCATGGCTTATTACCGGGGTGCGGTCGATAAGAAGCACCGCTATTTCGGTCCGTACCCCAGCGCCTGGGCGGTCAAGGAAACCATCCAACTGCTGCAAAAGGTGTTTCGCCTGCGTACCTGCGAAGACACGGTGTTTGCCAACCGCACGCGGCCCTGCCTGCTATTCCAGATCAAGCGCTGCACCGGGCCTTGTGTGGACTTGATCTCGCCTGAGGCCTATGCCGCCGACGTGCAGCATGCCGAGGCACTGCTGCGCGGCGAAACGCAGGAGGTGCTTAAGGCCATGGAGGTGCGGATGATGGCGCATTCCGACAGGCTTGAATTTGAGCAGGCCGCCGATGTGCGCAACCAGATCCAGGCGCTGTCGCGGGTGCTGCACCAGCAGTCCATCGAGATTGCGGACGACAAGGATGTGGACATCTTGGCCGTACGCGTGCAAGGCGGCCGCGCCTGTGTGAACCTGGCCATGGTGCGCGGCGGGCGGCATCTGGGAGACCGGCCGTATTTCCCGGTGCATGTGGAAGACGCTGCCGCCGTGTTCGAGGAAGAGGGCGGTGATGGCACCGATGAGAATACTCCGGCCGCGCCCTTTCGCCGTGTCGAGGTGTTGGTGCTCGAAGCGTTCATCGCCCAACATTACATCGGCGTGCCGGTGCCGCCGGTGCTGGTCACCAGCGAACCAGTGGACAAGGCGTTGCTGGAGGCACTGGGCGACCAAAGTGGTGTGCGCGTGACCGCCATCCACCAGCCGCGCGAACAGCGCCGCGCCTGGCTGGACATGGCGCAAAAGAACGCCGATCTGCAGTTGGCCCGCCTGCTGGCCGAAGAGGGCTCGCAACAGGCGCGCACACGTGCCCTGGCCGAGGCGCTGGATCTGCCGCCCGAAGATCTGGACCAGCTCACCATCGAGTGTTTTGACATCTCGCACACGGCGGGTGAATCCACCCAGGCATCGTGCGTGGTGTTCCATCACCACAAGATGCAGAGCAGCGAATACCGCCGCTACAAGATCGAAGGCATTACGGGCGGCGACGACTATGCCGCCATGCGCCAGGTACTGACGCGCCGCTACAGCAAGGTGGCCGAGGCCGCGCGCGAAGCTGGGGGCATCGACTTTGCGGCCAACCCCGCGCCCGGGGGTGAAGAGCCCACCAAGCCCAAAGGTGTGGCATGCCTGCCCGATCTGGTGCTCATCGACGGTGGCAAGGGCCAGGTGGGCGTGGCGCGCGAGGTGTTCACCGCGCTGGGGCTCGATCTGACCCGCATCGTGGGCGTGGAAAAGGGCGAGGGCCGTAAGGTGGGCCTGGAAGAGTTGGTGTTTGCAGATGGCCGCGAGAAGGTCTACCTGGGCAAGGATTCGGCGGCGCTGATGCTGGTGGCGCAGATCCGCGACGAGGCCCACAGGTTTGCCATCACCGGCATGCGCGCTGCACGGGCCAAGGTGCGGGTGGGTGGTGGTCAGCTCGAAGAAATTGCGGGGGTGGGCCCCAAGAAGCGTGCACGGCTGCTGCAGCGTTTTGGCGGGGTGCGCGGTGTGGCTGCGGCCAGTGTGGAGGACCTGGTCACCGTGGACGGCATCTCACGTGAGCTGGCCGAAGAGATCTATCGCGCCTTGCGTTGAGTCCCCGGCCGGACTGCTCGCCTGCCGTGACACAATCGACCCATGTTCTGGACTATCCCCACCTTGATGACCTGGACGCGCATCGTCGCGATACCTTTGATCGTGGGGGTGTTCTACGCGCCGCTGGACCCGGCCACGCGCAACCTCATTGCCACCGTGATGTTTGTGGTGTTCGCAGCCACCGACTGGCTGGACGGCTACCTGGCCCGCAAACTGAACCAGACCTCGTCGTTTGGCGCCTTTCTGGACCCGGTGGCCGACAAGTTTCTGGTGTGTGCATCGCTGCTGGTGCTGGTGCATCTGCAGCGCGCCGATGTGTTCGTTGCGCTCATTATCATCGGCCGCGAGATCGCCATATCAGCCCTGCGCGAGTGGATGGCGCAGATCGGCGCGAGCAAGAGCGTTGCTGTGCACATGATCGGCAAGGTCAAGACTACCGTGCAGATGGTGGCCATCCCCTTCCTTCTTTATGACGGGCGCCTGTTCGGCGTCATCGATACCGGCGTGTGGGGCACCTGGCTCATCTGGGCCTCGGCTGTGCTCACGGTCTGGTCGATGGTGTACTACCTGCAAAAGGCATTGCCAGAAATCCGGGCGCGTGTGAAGTAGCAGGAGTGGGGCGCGCGCATCCCGTCGGTGGTTTTGCGGATGAATGCGGGGGACTGTGGCCTGCGCTGCATTGTCGGAACTGGGGTGTCAATACGGAGTGCTGCCCATACGGCGTGTTTGAGACAAAAACGCCCCACAAGCCCTGTCGCAGCGTGAAATACGACTAGAATTCATCCCAACGCTGCGCCAAACCAGCGTGTTGTATTGACACCCGGAAACTCGATGGCTTTAATCTGATGCAGCAGCCACTGCTGTGTATGCCAGTCATTCCCCCGTCTGTTTTCAACCAGCCTCCGGCTGCGCTTTCGGACGTGTGAAGACCAGATATCCGCGAGACATTCCATCAACTCTTTTCCGAGAGGCTTCTTGTGAACAAAACCGAACTGATTGAGCACATCGCTACCAACGCCGACATCTCCAAGGCCGCCGCTGCTCGTGCCCTGGAATCCACGATCGAGGCCGTCAAGAAGACCCTGAAGAAGGGCGGCACCGTTTCGCTCGTCGGTTTCGGTACCTTTGCGGTCGGCAAACGCGCTGCTCGCACGGGCCGCAATCCCCGTACCGGCGCTACGATTAAAATCAAAGCTGCTAAAGTTCCAAAGTTCCGTCCTGGCAAGGCATTGAAAGATGCCTTGAACTGAGGATCAGTTTAGGTGGGGTCCTTAGCTCAGTTGGTAGAGCGGCTCCTTTACACGGAGTAGGTCGGCGGTTCGAGACCGTCAGGACCCACCACCACCGAACAAAGGCGAACGCAAGTTCGCCTTTTGTTTTTTGCCTTCTGAAAGATCGACCATGTTTGAATCCATCCGCAAGCACTCCAAGATCGTGATGATCTTATTGTTCTTGCTGATCATTCCATCGTTTGTGCTGGTAGGCATTGACAGCAACTACTTCTCTGAAAAGAGCCCAGTGGTGGCGCGCGTCGATGGCGACAAGATCAACCAGACTGACTGGGACAATGCCCATCGCATGGAGACCGACCGCATGCGTGCGCAGTCTCCCTCGGTCGATCCCAAGCTTCTTGACTCTCCCCAGGCCCGCTACGCCACGCTGGAGCGCCTGGTGCGCGACCGCGTGCTGGCAGCTGCCGCCAAGGAAATGCACCTGGTGACGAGTGATTCGCGGCTGGCACGCAGCCTGCAGGAGATTCCCGCCATTGCAGGGCTCAAGCGCGCTGACGGTACGCTGGACGCAGAAGCCTATCGGGCCCTGGTGGGTACGCAAGGTTTGACGCCGGAAGGCTTCGAGGCCAATGTCCGCCGCGATCTGTCGATCAACCAGGTCATTGGTGGTGTGATGGGTACCGCCTTCAGTACCAATGCCCAGGTCAAGCTCGCGCTGGACCCGCTCTATGAGCAGCGAGAAATCCAGGTGGTGCGCTTCAAGTCTGCAGATTTCTCTGCCAAGGTTGCTCCCACGGATGCAGATCTGGAGTCCTACTACAAGGCAAATCCTGCAAAGTTCCTTCAGATGGAGCAGGCTTCGGTGGAGTATGTGGTTCTGGACCTCGACAGCGTGCGTTCCGGTATCACCCTCAATGAGGACGACTTGCGCACCTACTACAAGGAAAACGTTGCGCGCATGGCTGGCAAGGAAGAGCGTCGCGCCAGCCACATCCTGATCAATGCCTCCAAGGACGCATCGTCTGCCGACCGTGAGAAGGCCAAGGCACGTGCGACGGAACTGCTGGCCCAGGTGCGCAAGGCGCCAGCCACGTTTGCGGATGTGGCCAAGAAGGCCTCGGACGACAAAGGATCGGCCACCGCAGGTGGCGATCTGAATTTCTTCGGACGGGGCGCCATGGTCAAGCCGTTTGAAGACGCGGCCTTTGCCCTCAAGAAGGGTGAAATCAGCGATTTGGTGGAAACCGACTTCGGTTACCACATCATCCAGCTGACCGACATCAAGGCACCCCGCCAGCCTTCCTTTGAAGAACTGCGCCCCACCATGGAAGCCGAACTCAAGCAGCAGCAGGCGCAGCGCAAGTTTGCCGAGGTGGCGGAGTCATTCACGAACAGCGTGTATGAACAGGCAGACAGCCTCAAGCCGGTGGCAGACAAGCTCAAGCTCAAGGTGCAGACCGCGTCTGGCCTCACCCGCACGCCAGCTCCTGGCGCGCTGGGACCACTGGCCAACCCCAAGTTCCTGGAAGCACTCTTCTCTTCGGATTCGGTGCAGAACAAACGCAATACCGAGGCCGTGGAAGTAGGCCCCAACCAACTGGCTGCTGGCCGTGTGGTGCAGTACACCCCCGCCAAAACCCTGCCGCTGGAAGAAGTGCGAGCCCGCGTGCGCGAACTGTATGTGGGGCAGAAAGCCTCTGAATTGGCGCGCAAGGATGGCGAAGCCAAGCTGGCTGCGTGGAAAGCGGCCCCGGCAACCGCCAGCGGCCTCGGTGCCCCCATCCAGATTTCGCGTGAGCAGGTCCAGAACCTGCCCCGTCCTCTGATTGATGCAGCGTTGCACGCGCCGACAGCCGACGCTCTCCCAGCCTGGGTTGGTGTGGACCTGGGGAGCGAGGGTTATGCTGTGGTCAAGGTGAACCGTGTGGTGCCTCGGCCGCCTCCAGAGGGCCAGCGCGCGCAACAGGAGCGGCAGCAATATATGCAGTGGTGGGCTTCGGCGGAAGGCCAAGCGTACTACGAGATGCTCAAGAAGCGTTTCAAGGCAGAGATCAAAGCGCCGCGACCCTCGGCCACTTTGCAGGCCGCTGCAGAAAATTAAGCAAATTGGTCTTGGGGCTCAAATCCCAGGCTATAATATAAAGCTACGGTGGCTGTAGCTCAGTTGGTAGAGTCCAGGATTGTGATTCCTGTTGTCGTGGGTTCGAGCCCCATCAGCCACCCCAAATCAGAAAAAGCGCCGCAACAAATGTTGCGGCGCTTTTTTGTTTTGGGCCTCCAGCATGTGAGGGGCAGTCCGGAGCCATTACTTCAGCCCACTCTTCGAACAGTCTTTCTTGGCGGGATTTGGGTAGTGCCGGGATGTAGCGCGTCGTATGCAGCGCATACTGCGTCTTTAGCTTTTTCTGGAGTTTTCCATGAGCCTTGTGATCCGCGACGCGTCGCCCAGCGAAAAACGTGGCAACGCCATGTCAGCAGCCCTTGCCAAGGAGCAGCTGGAGTACGCGGTCCAGATCGTTCGGGAGGTTTTGCCTCAGAGTGCGGGCGATGGCGCGCTCATTGGCGCGGTGGTCCAGGCCATCGCCATGAACTACGCTGCCGTCCCGCAGCCAAACCGATAGTGCTCCAAATTTTGATGGAAGGGAGTGTCCTTTCAGGCATCAATGCATGAAATGTCCGCGCCGAAGTAGAACTGAGCCACCGCGCCGCTTGAATCGTGAGCCAGGGGTGGAAGCCGACGCTGTGATGGTCGGTTGTGGACCGCATTCCACGCTGTGGCTGTGCCGTCTCCTGATCCATTGAACGCTGATGATCCTGACGCTGAGAATCGAGAAGATAGAACCCGGCAACTACCGGGCCCAAGTATTTGACGGCCTTGAGGAGCTGGGTGAGTTCGGAGCCCCGGGAGGACATAGACAACTTCACCAGCTTGGCGCCTTGCATCGCCCTTCGGGTGCTGGAGGGGCCGACCTTTTCACCACCCCAAAACCGACTCTACATGGGCCGTGCCCGCAACTTTGGCTTAGGCTGGATCAAAGACATCCTCTACACTTCAAATGATACGTATTCTTATGAAGGGGTGGAGATGAATTTGCGAGACGTTGGCGTGGGCTTGATTTTCTTCCTGGGAGCGAACCTAGCTCAGGCCGTCTACACGATCAACATCAATCAGGTGGGGCCTGATGTCGTGATGAGTGGCTCAGGCTCGATAAACACCAGCTCTTTCTCCTCCGTGGGCCTCATTGGACCGTGTCTTCTTGGCGATGGATTCATCGGTACAAATGCCCTCTGCATTGGCTCAGACACAAACGGAGATTGGTATCCTGGGGCGCTGTCGCCTGGCATTTCGCTGCCTTCTATAGTGCCGACCGCTGGGTCAAGCTCTTCGGGGCCCAACGTGTTCCTCCTGGGAACTGAGCTGTACCTACCGGAAAACTATGTTTCAGCGTCTCCGCTCGTCAATCAAACGACTTTTGCAGGTACGACGTTGGCAGCGATTGGCCTCAATGTGGGGACTCAAACGTTGTTCGTGCCATCTGGCGACGAGATCATCATCAATGTGGGGCTAGCGCCACCCGCCGCTCCAGCTAGCATTCCCACGCTCGGTGAGTACGCCTTACTTGGACTGTCGTCATTGCTAGCTATTCTGGGCATGGTAGCTATGCGGCGTCAGCGGGGCTAAGGGACGTCCGCAATCGGAAGAAATCTGGTCCTGGGCGACGGGCCCACAGGATCTGCACCTTCATCCTCAATTTCGCCAACGTAGTCCGGCCCTGATTGGGGGAGCTGGGGCTGCGGGGGGATAGTCGGCGTCTCGGTACTGGGCGGCAGGTCGCCCGGGGGAAGGGGATAGGTCTCGGGGACCTTGTGGGCTGGGTGTTCGTTCGGGTCGGTGGCCATGGGGAGCTCCTTGTGGAAAGAGTCCATTGGGACACTCGCCTGTGTCGGCCGTCGTAGGAGGTCATCCATATAGAACGACCGTCCAGAGCTGGCTTCAGGCGTGAGCTAGTTGGTCAAAGTCCGCCAGCGGCATCTCGGTGCCATCGTGGGCCACAAGAACGCCAGCAGTGGCATCCGATACCTCTATCGGGCTGCCATTGAATTTGCCTTGCTCTGGCTTCACGCCATTCATTGGCACGCAGCCATAGAGGCGGCACAGAAGCAGATCGTCGGCCTGGGCCCTGGTCAGGACCAGCTTCTGCGGTTGCGCTATACCGTGTGTGCGCCAGTGCGCGCGGAATGCGTTTGTCGCGCGGCGGTGGGTGTCTGCCATGCCTGGGCGGCAGGGTGGGAGGTCTACGATGTTCTGGGCGGCCATGCCTGCGATTTTGTCAGGATGGCGTCGCATCAATCGAAAATTCTTCCTCGATTCTTCCCTGGCGCAATGCAGAAAAGGTGTTTTTCAGAGGGGATGGGGTGGCCTGCCCGGAGGGACTCGAACCCCCGACCTATAGCTTAGAAGGCTATTGCTCTATCCAGTTGAGCTACGGGCAGTAGACAAGCTTTTTGCAGAGAAGCGCCTACTTGCTTGTATTGCAAAACATTTCGGAACTGCGCTGTAGCGCAGACCGCGAATCATACCCTGCGTGCGGAGCTTCCCCGAAGATGGCGGCTCCGATGTCGGTAGTAGCAAAAGCCCGGTGGATGCGGGTATAACGAGGTCACCTACCCGCTAACGCATTCCCCCACCCCGCCCGCACCATGCCGCACAGCGTCACGCTCATACACACCATCGCTGCCGCGCTGGGGCTGGCCCTGGCGTTGGGTTTTGTGGCTACGCGGTTGCGGTTGCCAGCGTTGATCGGGTATCTGCTGGCGGGCGTGGTCATCGGGCCGTACACACCTGGTTTTGTGGCAGATGCGGCAATGGCCAGCCAGTTGGCTGAAATCGGCGTGATGCTGTTGATGTTTGGCGTCGGCCTGCATTTCTCGTGGGGTGATCTGCTGGCCGTGCGCAAGATTGCGGTGCCCGGGGCGGTGGTGCAGATGATGGTGGCCACGGCGCTGGGCATGGCTTTGGCCACCTGGTGGGGCTGGGGCTTGGGTGGGGCTTTGGTGTTTGGCTTGGCGCTCTCGGTGGCTAGCACGGTGGTGCTGTTGCGTGCGCTGGAGACCCTGGGCATTCTGGACAGTCACACCGGGCGGATTGCCGTGGGCTGGCTGGTGGTGGAAGACCTGGCCATGGTGTTGGTGCTGGTGTTGTTGCCGCCGCTGGCAGGCTGGCTGGGTGGCGGCAAAGGGGGGGAAGGTTCCGCCGCCCAGGGCGTGGATGGCGCGGCGCTGTGGCAGACCTTGGGATGGACGTTGCTGCAGGTTGGAGGGTTTGTTGCGCTGATGCTGCTGGTGGGGCGCCGTCTGTTCCCTTGGGTGCTCTGGCAGGTGGCGCGCACGGGTTCGCGGGAGCTGTTCACGCTCTGTGTGGTGGCCGCTGCGGTGGGCATTGCCTTTGGGTCTGCCGCGCTGTTTGGGGTGTCGTTTGCGCTGGGGGCTTTTTTTGCCGGCATGGTGATGCGCGAGTCGGAATTCAGCCACCGGGCTGCGCAAGAGTCCTTGCCGCTGCGCGACGCTTTTGCCGTGCTGTTTTTTGTCTCGGTCGGCATGTTGTTCGACCCCTCCGTGCTGTGGAGCCGGCCAATGCAGGTGCTGGCGGTGGTGGCGATCATCATGCTGGGCAAGACGCTGGCGGCTGCCGCGCTGGTGCTGGCATTTCGCTACCCGCTCAATACGGCGCTCACGGTCTCGGCGAGCCTGGCGCAGATCGGGGAGTTCTCTTTCATTCTGGTGGCGCTGGGTTCGTCGCTGGGGCTGCTGCCGCCCGAAGGGGCCAGCCTGGTGCTGGCGGGGGCGCTGATCTCGATGGCGCTCAATCCGATGCTCTTTCATGCCATTGCTCCGCTGCAGGCCTGGCTGCGTGCCCGTTCGGCATTGGCGCGGCGGCTGGAGCAGCGCGACGACCCTCTGGCCGAACTGCCCACGAGCACCGACGCCCGCTATCTCGCGCGGCAAGTGGTGCTGGTGGGATACGGCAGGGTGGGGCGCCGCGTTGCCAATGTGCTGGTGGCCAACGACATCCCGTTCGTGGTTGCAGAGCAGAACCGCGAAATGGTGGAGTCATTGCGGGAATCTGGCATTGCAGCAGTGTTTGGTGATGCGGTGGACCCTGCCGTGCTCATTCAAGCGCACATTGCCCGCGCCGCCATGCTGGTCATTGCTACGCCGGACACCCTGAATGTGCGGCAGATCATCACCACCGCGCGCGCACTGAACCCCCATATCGAAACCGTGGTGCGCAGCCACAGCGGCGATGAAGCGCGGCGGCTTGCGCAGGAGTGCGACAGCACGGTGTTCCTGGCCGACGAGGCGCTGGCCCAGGCGATGGCCCGCCATGTGCTGGAGCGTACCGAAGCACGCCTTGCGCGGCATACCCGCCCTGCATCGCTGCACGGTGGGGTCTGAATATCAGTGTTTTTGGCTGCTAGCGCTTGATGAATAAGCGCTAGTAGCTATTATTTTTATAGTATTTTCTCTGCCGGGGCACTGGTTGCAGCCTCGCTGGGCTGCTCCTGCGCACTGCCTCCTGCACCTTGGCCCGCATTTCTGCCACCTGGACCCACAAGACTTGCATTGTTCGTCGGTGGTGGGTTTCAGGCAGGCGCGTTCAAGGCTAGTTGATGTCTTCAAACACCAGGGCAGGGGGTGACATGATGCGCGCGGTATTTCCCAGCTCTTCAATCAGGTGGTTGGCGAAATAGCTGTTCTGCGTGTCGGGCTCCAGGGCGGCCACTGCCAGGTTGGCGCGGGGCTGGTTCAGTGGCACATAGAAGCTGCCCGCAGGCACGTCAATGGCACTGCGCACTGGCGATACCTGCACGCGAACAATGCCCTTGCCGCCAGCGATGGTGCCGATCACGTCCTGCCGGTCGCCGGACTCACGCGCTGTTTCGCGGTAGATATCGGCCAGTGCCGATCCAGATTCGGCCACGCGCATCACCTGCAGGCCGAGCATTTTCAAGCGCTCAACGGCGGCGGTGGAGCCGGCCGACAGCCAGTAGCCGCAGGGGCGGGCGCGGGTTTTGGTGGGGCGCAAGGTGAGGGATGAGTTCCAGTCCACCCGGATGGCGCGGTCTGCACCCGTTTCGGGGTCCAGGAAGTCCAGCTCGCGCTGGGTGGGAGTGGCCGCTGCTTCTACCACCACTTGGTCGCGGCAGGCCTGGGCGCTCACGTCGCGCACGACGAAGGATCGGACCTGCTCCAGGTTGGCTGCCCGCTCTGCGGTGCTGCGCAGTGCACTGGTGATGGCTGTGACCTGCGAATGCACGCGGCGCTGGATGTGCATCCGCCCGATGCCCACGCCCCGTGTTTCGATCAGCAGGCTGACGGTGTTCTTCAGGCCGTTCACATTGCGGCCGGTGTCGGGTTGGGTGCCCCCCATGGAGATGCGTTTGTCGTCCGGGTTCGTCGAGGTGGTGTAGTACCAGTCGCTGGTCAGGCCTTGGGCCCTGAGGGCCGCCACCATGGGCTGGTGGTACCACTCCTGCGAGGCCTTGGTCAGAAACTCGGGGTAGTTCGCGGTGGTGGTGTACTGCAGCAGGGCGTCATAACGCTGGATGGCGTTGAATTTCTGCAGGTAGCGGCCCACCACCGTGTATTCATGGGCATCCACCACCAGGATGGGGCGGTAGTCGTTCACCACCTTGGCCAGTGCGCGGGCCTCGGGGGTGTTCAGCAGCAGGTGGTCGCGGTTCATGTCCACGCCATTGGCTGTGACGCGGGTGCCAACGGCGGCGCCATCGGGGTTGGCGCGTGGCACTATCACCACGTTGATGCGGTCTAGCAGGGGTTCCAGCAGGCCGTGGGCCAGTTCACGGCTGATCACGAGCAGCGCCTCGCTGCCTGCGGGCTCGTCGCCGTGCTGCTGGCCGACGAGCACTACGGTGGGCCGCCCGCTGGTGTCCAGGTTGACGGGTTCCGTGCCCGCAGCGCGGGTCACCAGCAGGCCCAGGATGGGTTCACCGCGCTGCGACATGCCCAGGTTGAGCAGCTTGGTGCGCGTGGGCCCACGGGGAGCCGGATCGGCCAGGGAATGCAGCCACTGGCCCAGCTCGGCATTGGTGGTGAAAGCTCTGCGGTCCGGTCCCAGGCCGGGTGTGCTGTAGGCCATGGGTGGATCAGGGAACCGGGCCGCCACGGCCGCACCGTAGGGGGGCGCCATCGGGCCTTCGTTTTGCACGACCAGCGGCGCGGGTGGTGGCAGCGGGCTGGCGATCGCCCCTTGGCGCGGGGCCTGAGCCTGTGGTGCCTGGCCCAAGGGCGCTGGCACCACCGTACCTGGCTGAGCGCGGGGCAAGGGGGCCGGTGCGCTGGTTCGCGTGGCTGGCGCTGATGGCCAGGGTGGCAGCGGGGTGCTGGAGCACGCCGTCAGCAGCACGGCTGCCAGCAACGCCGAGACCTTCCAGGGCATGCGCTGTGGGCGAGCCGGTGGCGGCAGGGCCGAGGAGGCTTCTGGTGGGGTGCGGTGAAGGTCGGGGTACATGTTCATGGTGGTATCTGCCTTTTGGGGCCTGGCCGGGCGGCTTTGTTACGGTGATGTTACCTGCCCGTCACCGCCATGCCGTGTCAGCGTACATCCCGTTGCAAACCCGGGGTTGACGCGCCAAAGCCCTGTGGGATGTCACAGTTTTGGGGCCGATGGGACTGGATTCGAAGCCAGCGAGGTGCCGGCGGATGTGGACGGTGCAGGTGAGGGCTCCG
Organism: Acidovorax sp. sif0632; assembly: GCF_019218805.1. Taxonomy (NCBI): domain Bacteria; kingdom Pseudomonadati; phylum Pseudomonadota; class Betaproteobacteria; order Burkholderiales; family Comamonadaceae; genus Acidovorax; species Acidovorax sp. sif0632. Next base: position 619,164 of record NZ_JAHUWW010000002.1, read on the forward strand.
TCTGCTGTGCCATCTTCAGCCGCAGCAGTGCGCGCACAAAACCGTGGTCCGATCGGGTCCTGTCACGTCCTTCGTGCAGGTGGTCGTTGAAGTAGTCCACGCGCCGCACGTCGCCCATGCTGTTCCTGCCGTTGTGCACGAACTCCTCGCTCACCAGAATCTGGTCCAGCACGCTGGGCGAGCCTTGGTGGATGTGTGAGTACGCGACATCCTTCTTCAGCGCCGCATCGCCCTGCAGGTCGTAGGCATTGAACAGCGCGACATCGCGTGCCGAGCGGTCGTAGGCGATCTCATTGGTGGCGCAGATGAGCTGTGTGGTGACGCTGTCCGGGGTGTCATTGAAATCGCCCAAGACCACCAGCGGCACGCTGGTGCGGTGCAGCAGGTCGATGACCAGGCAGCGCAGCGCCATGGCTTCGGCGCCCCGCATGATCAGCGAGCGCAACGATGCCAGCGCCATCACCTTGCGGTCGTCCCGGTCTTCCGTGGGGTTGCCCTGTGCATCCTGCAGGAACTTGGGCCGCTTGGATTTGAGGTGGGCCGTCAGTATGTTCAGGCTCTGTCCGTGTTTCATGCGCAGTGTTGCAACCAGAGGCGGCCGTTCAAAGCGCGTGTGCAGGCCCAGGCCCGGTATTTCTACCTGGAAGCCCGGAGGAAATTCCGCAAACGACTGCAAGGCATCCACCTTGAGCCGTGTCGCAATTCCTACCCGGGGCGTGCCTTGTGCTCCAGTGTGCGTCGCATCGTTCTCCGCCCCGGGCACCGCCACGAAGTCGTAGCGCAGGCCGCTGCGGCCGAGGGCGCCCTTGAATGCTGCGTCGTCCCACACCTCCTGTACTGCCAGCACGTCGGCATTGAGCATGCGAAACCGGTCGCCCAGCCAGGTGAGCTTGCGATCAAACTCCGTCTGGCTGTAGGGGTCTTGGTTCTCGTAGAACAGGCGGCCAGGATTGGCCAGGTTGAGCACATTGCAGGTGGCCACCATCAAAGTGGCCAGGGGCTGGGGGAAGTCGTTGGGGCGCATAGGCCACAGCATCGCACAGGCAACTGCAGTGGACTGGGGAAGAGGTCAGAAGACCTGCAGCGCGTTGCCTGACAGGACGTGCAGCCCCGAAGGCCGCGTTTGCACGGCATGGACAAGCGCTCGCGCCACATCGGCACCGGGGCGGGCGCGGTAGCTGGCGGGGATGAGCGGGTCCAGCAACTTGAAGGCCTTGATGGACAGGGACTCGGCGGGGCGCGCGGCCTGGCCCAGAGCCCGGCGTTCACCCAGCAGCAAGGATGGGCGTGCGATCACGAGCGTGTCAAAGCCCAGGCTTTTGAGCGCCTGCTCGACCTCGCCTTTGATACGGTTGTAGAAGATGCGGGAATTTGCGTCTGCGCCCATGGCGGTCACTACCCCGCAGCGGGTGGCACCGGCCGCCATCGCTGTGCGCGCGGTGGCAACGACAGCGTCGTGGTCCACCGCGCGAAAAGCCTGCTGGCTGCCGGCCGCTGCGATGGTCGTCCCCAACGTGATGTAGACATCATCTACATGCGGCAGGCCCGGGACCGCGGGCTGTGCGCTCAAGGCCGCAAAATCCACAGCGTGCAGGTGCAGCCGTGGATGCGTGATGTCCGGCATGTGCCGACCAAGGGCATACAGCGCATGCACCTCGGGTGGCAGCGCTTCGCCCGGCGCTATGCCGGTATGGGCTGTGTTTTTGCCTACCGACGGATCAGCGGCCAAAAGAGCCGCGAGAACCGCCCGGCCCACGAGACCCGTTGCCCCGGCCACCAGAACCACCCGTGCCTCCGCCATAGCCGCCACCTCCACCGTTGTTGCCACGATAGCCACCACCGCCACGGCGACCGCCGCCGCCCAAGCTGTCCACGCTGGTGCGCATGGGATCTGGCTGGCCGCCAGCGCCGCCGCCTGCATGGCTGGAGTTGCGATGGCCTGGGTTGGCATGGCCCATGTGCGTGCCCAGGTGGGCATTCGCGCGTGGGGGTTGCGAGTCGTCGTAGCGATTGCCGCCTTCGTAGCCGCCGCCTCCGCCACCGGCGCTGCCGCCGGAGCGGCCGCGTGCAGGTGCCTGGCCGCCAGCGCGTGCGCCGCCGCCCTGGGCGCCACCGCCACCACCGGCACGGCCACCGCGCGGACCATTGCCGCCACCGCCCGCTGCAGCAGGGGCACCACCGGCGCGGCCACCACGGGCACCACCGCCGCCGCCACTGCGGGGGCCGCGGTCACCGCCACCGCCGCCGCCAGCACCCTGGCCGGCCTTGTTGGTGCGGATGCGGTCCATCATTTCGCTGCGGGCTGCCTTGGCGGCTGCCTGCATCACGTCACGGCTCGGGGGCTTGCCTGCACCGCCCCAGATGGTCTGGCGGCCCATGGCGATGGGCTCTGCCTTCTCGCCCGCGTCGGGGCCGAAGCCTTCGATGATCTGGACCGGGATCTGCTGCTTGGTGAAGCGCTCGATGTCCATCATGAAGCCTTCTTCGTCCATGCAGACCAGGCTCACGGCTTCGCCGGTTGCGCCAGCGCGGCCCGTGCGGCCAATCCGGTGCACGTAGTCTTCAGAGACGTTCGGGATTTCGTAGTTGACGACGTGCGGCAGGTCGTCGATGTCAATGCCGCGCGCTGCAATGTCGGTGGCCACCAGAGCGCGGATTTCGCCGCTTTTGAAGCCTGCCAGTGCCTGGGTGCGCGCGCTCTGGCTCTTGTTGCCGTGCAGGGCCATGGCCTGCACGCCGTTCTTGGTCAGGAACTCGGCCACATTGTTGGCGCCAAACTTGGTGCGGGTGAACACCAGCACCTGGCTCCAGTTGTGCTGCTGGATGATATGCAGCAGCACCTGCTTCTTCTTGCCACGGCCCACGGGGTGAATCACCTGCGAGATGCGCTGCACGGTGGTGTTGCTGGGGGTGACCTGGATGCTCTGAGGGTTCTTGAGCAGGGTGTTGGCCAGGTCGCGGATTTCATCGCTGAAGGTGGCCGAGAACAGCAGGCTTTGCTTGTCCTTGGGCACCAGGGCCAGCACCTTCTTCACGTCGTGGATGAAACCCATGTCCAGCATGCGGTCGGCCTCGTCGAGCACCAGCACCTGCACGGTCGACAGGTCCAGGAAGCCCTGCTGCTGCAAGTCCAGCAGGCGGCCGGGCGTGGCCACCAGAATGTCCACCCCGCGCTTGACGCGGTCGATCTGCGGGTTCATGCCCACACCGCCGAAGACGACGGTGGAGTTGATATCCAGGTATTTGCCGTATTCGCGCACGGATTCTTCCACCTGGGCGGCGAGTTCGCGGGTGGGCGTCAGCACCAGGGCACGGATGCCCTTGCCACCGAACTTGTTCTTGGGGGCAGCGCTTTGCGAAAGGCGGTGCAGCATGGGCAGGGTAAACGCGGCGGTCTTGCCGGTGCCAGTCTGCGCGCCAGCCAGCAGGTCGTGACCTGCGAGCACGGCGGGAATGGCCTGGGCCTGAATGGGCGTGGGGGTTTCGTAGCCCGTTTCGTGCACGGCCTTCAGGATGGCAGGAGCCAGGTTCAGTTCGTCAAATGTCATGTCTTTGGATGCGCCCGTCCGGGGCGCTGGGTATCGGCCTGTCGTGCAACCGGGAGGTTGTCGAGCCAGTCTCAAGCCGATGAGGTTCAAGAGTGGGAGCCTGGAAGTTGATGCTTCCTTCGTCCCCAGCAGTGTGCTGATGTGGCGGGCAACTGGAGCCCGCTACGGTGGGTATTGTCGCATGGCCCGATAATCTCGGTTTGCACGCAGAATTTCTGCTCATTTTTGCAGGTTTGACACTCAATGGCCCAATACGTTTTTTCCATGAATCGCGTCGGCAAGATCGTGCCGCCCAAGCGGCAGATCTTGAAAGACATCTCCCTGAGCTTCTTCCCGGGCGCCAAGATTGGCGTATTGGGGACTAACGGTTCGGGTAAGTCCACCCTCCTGAAGATCATGGCGGGCCTTGACAAGGAAATCGAAGGCGAGGCCATCCCCATGGCCGGTCTGAACATCGGCTATCTGCCCCAGGAACCCCAGCTGGACCCGACACAAACCGTGCGGGAGAGCGTGGAAGCCGGCATGGGCAAGGTTTTTGCCGCCAAGGCCCGTCTGGAAGAGGTCTACACCGCCTATGGCGCTGAAGATGCCGACTTTGACGCGCTGGCCGCCGAGCAGGCCGAGCTGGAAGCCATTATTGCAACGGCGGGTACCGACTCCGAGCACCAATTGGAAATCGCAGCCGATGCGCTGCGCCTGCCACCTTGGGATGCCAACATTGGTGTGCTCTCCGGCGGTGAAAAGCGCCGCGTGGCCCTGTGCCGCCTGCTGCTGTCCAAGCCCGACATGCTGCTGCTTGACGAGCCTACCAACCACTTGGACGCCGAATCGGTGGACTGGCTGGAGCAGTTCCTGCAGCGCTACTCCGGCACCGTGGTGGCCATCACCCACGATCGCTACTTCCTGGACAACGCCGCCGAATGGATTCTGGAACTGGACCGTGGGTCCGGCATCCCGTACAAGGGCAATTACTCCGACTGGCTGACCCAGAAGGGCGCCCGTCTGGAAGCCGAACAAAAGGGTGAGGAAGCCCGCGCCAAGGCCCTGAAGAAGGAACTTGAATGGTCGCGCCAGAACCCCAAGGCCCGCCAGGCCAAGAGCAAGGCCCGTCTGGCCCGCTTTGAGGAACTGAGCGATTACGAATACCAGAAGCGCAACGAAACGAACGAAATCTTCATCCCCGTGGCGGACCGTCTGGGCAGCCAGGTGATCGAGTTCAAGAACGTCACCAAGTCGTTTGGCGACCGCGTGCTGATCGACAACCTGAGCTTCAACATTCCTGCAGGCGCCATCGTCGGCATCATCGGGCCCAACGGCGCCGGTAAGTCCACGCTGTTCAAGCTGATTGCGGGCAAGGAAAAGCCGGACGCGGGGGAGGTCGTTATCGGCTCCACCGTCAAGATGGCCTTTGTGGACCAGCACCGCGATGACTTGTCGAATGACAAGACCGTCTGGGAAGACGTATCGGGCGGGCTCGACATCCTGAACGTGGGCAAATTCCAGATGGCCAGCCGCGCCTACTGTGGCCGGTTCAACTTCAATGGCGGCGACCAGCAAAAGAAGGTTGGCATGCTCTCAGGGGGGGAGCGCGGTCGTTTGCACCTGGCCAAGACCCTGATTGCGGGCGGCAACGTGCTGATGCTGGACGAGCCGTCCAACGATCTGGACGTGGAAACCTTGCGGGCTCTCGAAGACGCGCTTCTGGAATTTGCCGGCACGATGTTGGTAATCAGCCACGATCGCTGGTTCCTGGACCGGATCGCCACCCACATCCTGGCGGCTGAAGGTGACAGCCAGTGGACGTTCTTTGACGGCAATTACCAGGAGTACGAGGCCGACAAGAAGAAGCGCCTGGGTGAAGAAGGGGCAAAACCCAAACGAATGAGGTTCAAAGCCCTCAAATAAGGCGTCAGGTCAAGTAGCATTGCATCTGGAAACCTGCTGTCCGATCGATTCCTCCCCACCATGTCCCAGACTGCTTCTCGTTCGAGAACTGTTTTCCGCGCCTGTGTCGTCAACGCCGTGCGCGGCGGCGAGGCGTTGATGCAGGAATTGGTCAAGGTCACGCAAGGGGCCCTGACGGGTGAGGAGTCTGTCGTCCGCAATATCCAGCAGCGCAATCTGGTCAGTGACAGCCTGCGCTTGCTGAACCAGCATGAAGCTGCGCTGGTCAAGGGTTATCCCATGGCCCTGCTGGAGATTTTTGCCGAAGGTCCCGCTGCCAAAGGCCGCAGTTCTGCCGAGGACACCGGCATGGACTTCGGTGAACTCTCGCTCATGGATGAGAACGAGATGCAGGCGCAGGTGGAGCTGTCCAAGGCGCAGCAATCGGCATTGCATGCCACTGATGCGGTGCTGGCCGAACTCAACACCCTCGTCAGTTCCGCACAGGGCTTGCGCAGTGTGCAACCCGAACGCAACCCACTGCGCCCCGAAAGCTATATCCGCGCTCTCCAGCAAGTGGTGGGAGACACTGGCGTATCGCCCGAGGTGCGCCAGCTGTGGATGCAGCACATGCGCGACCTGTTGGGTAAGCTGCTGGTGGATGAATACAAAAAAACGGCTGCCAGCCTGCGCGAACATGGTGTTCAGCCCGTGGGCTACGCGGTGCTCGGCACGCCCGGCGGCAACGCGGGTCGTGGCGGTGGTTACGGCGGCCCCGGCATCAATACCGGCATGGGTACCGGATATGGTGGGGGTTACTCCGGCTATGGCAATTCGATGGGCGCGCCCATGGGGGACTATGGCAACACCGGCTATGGCCGTGGCATGGGGCCCTCCACTGGCTGGAGTGGCGATTCCCTGCAGTCGCCGATGGCGCCAGCCGCAGAAGAAGCATTGTTGACGGTGGGCATCCTGCGCCAGATGTTGGCTGGCGGAGATCCTTTTGATCCACGCGCATATGGCGCCATGCCTTCGCAGCCGGTGGCTTTGCAGCCTGCGTGGGGTGTGCCTCCTGTCGGCGGGGTTGTGGCGGGTGCCCAACCCATGCCGCAAGGCGGTGGTTACTACCCTGTGGGTGCAGCGGCCGAGGCCATCGAGGACATGGCCCAGCTCGAACGCTTGGTGGGAAGGCTCGCCAGCGGCAGCCAGGCAGCTTCGCTGTCGGCGCCTTTGACGGGGTGGCGGGGCCCGGGTGTGGCTCCTGTGGTGTACGCGGCCATGCCGATGGAGGCGGCCACCCAATCCCCGGCCATGGCCATTGAGGTGGTTGGCCGCATGATGGAGAACATTGCCCAGGATGCTCGCCTTCTGCCGCCCGTGCAGAAGGCTGTGAAGAGTTTGGAGCCCGCACTCAAACAACTGGTGACACACGATGGGCGTTTTTTCACCGATGGCACCCATCCCGCGCGCCGTTTGCTGGATGAGCTGACGCAACGCAGCCTGGCGTTCACCGCAGAAGCAACGCCGGGGTTCAGCAGTTTCATGCGCTTGGTGCAAGGGGCGGTGGAGCACCTGACTGCCAACGAAATCAAAGATGCAGGGCCTTTTGATACCGTGCTCAAGGCCCTGCAGTCTGCCTGGGAGACTCAGGAGCAGAAGATCAAGGCCCATCAGGAAGCGCAGCAAAAAGCCTTGCTCCAAGCGGAGCAGCGGGAAATGCTGGCCGAAAAGACTGCTGCCGACATCCGCAGGCTGCCTGATCTGGAGAACGTGCCTGCCGACGTGCTCGATTTTGCCGCCGGCCCATGGGCGGACGTGATCGCCTTGGCGCAGGTGCTCAAGGGCGGAGATGGGCAGGATGAGGACCCCGGTGGCTACCTGGCGCTGGTGCCCGTGCTGCTATGGAGCGCCCAACCCGACCTGACCCGCCAGGAACCTGAGCGCCTGAACGAGGCCATACCCGGCCTGCTGGCCAAGCTGCGCAAGGGGCTCAAGACCATCAATTACCCCGCAGTGCAGACCAGCGCCTTCTTGCAGCGTTTGGTGGGGCTGCATCAGTCGGCCTTTGAAAAGCCAGCGCCCGCACCTGTGGCGGCGCCTCAGCCAGAACCCGAGCCGGTGGCCCAAGAAGCAGCCCCTGCTGAAGCGCAAGCCTCCGCTGTGGCCCCCGAGGACAGTGTTCAGGCGCCCGTGGATGCGCCCGATCCCTACGCTGACTTTGTAATTGGCGCATGGGTCGAGCTGGTCACCAACGGCCGGGTCGTCCGCACGCAACTTACCTGGGCCAGCCCACACGGCACTCTGTTCCTTTTCACCGCACCGGATGCAAGCACGCAGTCCATGACCCGGCGGATGCGTGACAAGCTGGCTGCGGACGGATCCCTGCGGGTGGTTCCGGCAGTGTCCTCCACGGTCCGTGTTCTGGACGCTGTCTCAGCGGGCTCGTCCCGGAAGGTGCCCAGTAGCGCCCCTTCCTCCAAAGTTGCCCCGTTGGGCTCCAAGTCTTCCAAGACACGCTAACTCAGTACCACGCGATTCGCCATCGCTTTGAGCCTTGGCCTCGCGTGCTCCATGCAACAAAGGGCGCTCAATTCACAGATGTACCCTGAAGCGCCAGGGACAGCTCAGGCGCGGAGCAACTTTTTGCGCACCAGGTGAATGTGATTGCGCAGCGCGTACAACTCGTCTGCGTAGGACAACGGTACGCTCACTTTTTCAGCCTGTGCCTCCAGCGTATTGAGGGCCTTGAGCAGCTCGGCGGCGTCAATGTTGCCAGCCTCCATGTCGTTTTCAATCTCACGAAGCCGGCCATACCAGCGGAAAACGCGTGAACGCACCCGGAACTGGTACAGCGGCGGCACGACGCGCGACAGCGGGAGCATGATCGCCAGCAAAATGCCCAGTACCAGCCACATGCGCTCAATCAGGTTTGCCATCCAGAACGGCAGGTAGCGTTGCAGCATCGGCACCGGCTCGTTCATGGCCCGGTCGCCTTCCTTGGCAATCGGAAGTTCGCTATTGCGTGAGTTGGGGAACTCGCGGGCCCGGTTGAACCAGCCCGATCCACCGTGCAGTTTCTGCGCGTTCTGCGCAAACAGGGTGAGCAGGGCAGGGTGCGTGGCATCGCGCGCCAGCAGCGAGGTGGTGGATGCCACCAGGCGCACATCCCGCGTGGGCACGTTGGCCGCCAGGTCCACCACGCCGCGCGGCAACGTGACCGGAGTCAGGAACGGAAACCGCCGCGCATAGGCCTCGTGCTGGGCAAAGTCCAGCAACTGCACGCCGGGTGTCTGCAGCAGCATCTGCACCATCAGGGATTCGGGGGCCGAGGCGAACACCAGCGCATCAAGTCTGCCCGCCAGAAATTCCACGGTGGCTGGCGTCTGCTCCAGCCGGGACATCTGCACCGCACCAGGCGCCACCTTGTTGGCGTCGAGCAGGCGCTCCATCAGCTTGGGCACGCCACTACCGTCTGAGCCTACATTGACCCGCCAGCCACGCAACTGCCGCAGGCTGTCGATGCGCGGCGTGTTGTACACACGTTCTGCAGTCTCCGCACGGTAGAACAGCCACACGGGCTCCACAAACAGACTGCCCAGAGACACCAGCTCGTCGGCATCATCGGGTTGCAGTTCGGCCGTGCCACCCTGCACAAACGCCACATCGGCCTTGCCCTCACGCAACAGCTGCAGGTTGTGCGAAGAGCCATCGCTGGGCAGCAACCGGACTTCGATGCCGTCCACCGCCAACGCCTTCTGGTAGCGCTTGCCAAACTCCTCGTAAGCGCTTTGCGCCGGGCCTGTGGCCAGCGTTACGGTTTTGGGTGGGTTGGGGTTGAGCCACCAGTACGCCAGGACCAGCAGTCCCACCGCCAGAAACGCGAGAGGACCGGCCGACACGATCAGATCGCGCAGAGAAAGCAGGGTATTGCGGAAAGCCTGGGACATGGAATAAGTGCTGAACATGGGGTGGAGCAACCACGAGGCCTCTGCGACCATCCGAGGCCCCGTGGTTGTTCATGTGGCTGTGGCGTACGCCCTCCAGGCACATGGGGCCAGGAGCGACAAGGAGTTCCTGAGATCTATGGCTTGCTGCCGCGCCGCTGGCGCTCGTAAGCCACACATTCCGAAAGGGAGAGCTGGTCGTCCTGATCGGTATCCGCCGCGTCGAAATAGGCCATGCGGCTTTCAACGACTTCCTTGAACGACAGCTTGCCGTCGCTGTCCGTGTCAACGGCTGCAAGTCGCTTCAGGCGGCCTTTGCCCATGCGCGGCACCTGGGCCAGGTCGGAGAGCTGGACATGGCCTGTCGCATCGGGCGAGAGGTTGTGCCAGCCTTGCACGATGTCCCGATGAAACTCCTCCAGAGACACCTTGCCGTCGTGGTTCAGGTCAGCAGACGAGCAGATCGCCTGGAGCCGGTTGGCGCGCGATGGTGCTGCTGGCTTCTGGGCCGTGGTAGTCACCTTGGGTGGGGATGTGGGGGAAGACACCGGGGCATCCGCTGCCTGCGCGGCGGATGCACATGCCAGAGCGAAGGTGCCTGCCGCCGCTGCACTGCACAGCAAGCGCATGGTGCGCAGAGCGTGTGGGGATTGGGGTGTGATCATCATTGGGCCCTCCTTACCACCACCAGCGTTGGCTGGGGCTGCGGTTGCAGGGCCAGACCATGGTGTGTGCGCCCTGGCGGACCCGGCCATCCTCCACGTCCAGGCATTTTCCGGTGAGCTGGCTCACGATCTGGCCGCCCCGGGTGGCCCAGCTTTGGCTGCGCGAGCCTGAGCACGACCACAGCACCACCCGTGCGCCATCGCGCGGGTCGCCACGGTCCACGTCCACGCACAGGTCGCGTACCCGGATCTCACCCCCGCGCCCCACAGCAAACCGCTGGGACGCGGTGCCGTTGCATTCATACACCTGCAATGAGGTGCCTGGCTGGAACTTGCCACCCCGCACGTCCAGGCACAGGCGGCCGTCCACGCGGACTTCTCGCCCCCAGTCGCCACCTTGGCCGGGATAGTCCGGGTACTCGGGTCGCCGGTCGTTGTCGTGCCGGTTGTGGTTGGCCAGCAGCGCAAGGCCCGCGATGGCAGCCACCGCGGCCACAGCTGCGCCAGCGTTGGACCCACTGCTGTTGCCAGAGGCGTAGCTGCGGGTAATCTGGAAGCGGCCGCCACACCCCCCGTTGGTCCACAGTTCCCGGTTCGTCAGGTCATAGCCCCAGGTGCGATTGAAACGGCAAGCCCCCTGTGTCTGTGCGCTCAGGTCCACCTGTGTGGTGTCGTCCGGCAGGCGATAGGACGTGTAGCCACCGTTGGATTGCAGGTCCACGAACTGGTCCTGGGCGATGGCGGCTTGGGTATTCAGGAGCAAAGGCAGGCACAACAACCAGCTGTGCCGCAGACGGTTTAGGTCTTTCATGAATTCTCCTTGTCGCGATAGATAGGGTGGCAAGACTGGCGCGTGGGGGCCGCGGTGCGCTCCCGGCGTGTTCTGGCGCTTGAGCCCTGCGCGGTGTGGGCATCATATGGGCTCATGTGCCATGGCCCCATGACCATGGTTTACCCCAACTCACCAGCCCACGGCAAGTACAAACCTTCCGCCGTGGTGATGGACCGCGCCGCGCGTGCCGCGCGTGCCGTGGCAATGGCCGTGGCCTCGGCCGCCATGGCGGCCAGCACCATCATGCCCAGGCTTTTGCCTGCGCGGCCAGTGCCCAGGCTGAAGAGCGTGTCGCCGTCGGACATGGTGTGCACCGGGTTGATGCTGCGCGCCAGGCCGTCGTGGGCGGCCACGGCCAGGCGGTGGGCCTGCACCTTGGTGATGACGGCGTCGGTGGCCACCACGCCGATGGTGGTGTTGGTGCCCGCCAGCAGGGGCTGGGGCGGGTCGCCGCGCAGCAGGGCTCGGCGTGTGTCGCGCAGGCGCAGGCCGTCGTCGGTGCGGGCGCCTGCAATCACTTGTGCGGTGTCGGGGTCGATCACGTCGCCCAGGGCATTGCAGGCGATGAGTGCGCCCACCGTCACGCCATCCACCGTGACAGAGGCGGTGCCAATGCCGCCCTTCATCGCGCGCTGGATGCCGAAGATCTTGCCCAGTGCCGCACCCGTGCCCGCACCTACATTGCCCTCGGCCGGGTCGGCGGTGGATGCCGCATCGCACGCCGCGTAGCCCGCCGCAGCGTCGGGGCGAATGTGCATGTCGCCCACCAGCAGGTCAAACAACACGGCAGCAGGCACGATGGGCAGGCGGCCCACGGCCACATCGAAGCCGATATTGCGCTCTTCGAGCCAGCGCACGGCGCCAGTGGCGGCATCCAGCCCCCAGGCGCTGCCCCCGGCCAGCATGATGGCGTGCACCTTGTCCACCAGGTTGGAGGGGTGGAGCAGATCGGTCTCACGGGTGCCGGGTGCTGCGCCCCGTACATCCACACCGGCCACGGCGCCTTCGCGGGTGATGATGACGGTGCAGCCCGTGGGGCGGCGGGTTTCGGTGAAGTGACCGACCTCGATGCCCGCCACGCGGGTGATGCTGCCAGCGCTGCCGGCCAGAACGTGTTGAGAACTCATGGCCGTCGATTATGGTGCCCGGGCGCACGAGCTGGTTTGTGCGACGTCAGTCAGCCGGCAGGGGGATCACGGGGCCTTTTCGATCTGCTTGACGTGGTAAGCGCCATTGACCTGCTCTGCCCGAAAGCGCACCTTGTCACCCGGTTTCATGTCACCCACCACGCTGGCGTCCGCCACGCGGAAGACCATGGTCATGGGCGGCATTTCCAGATTCTTGATCTCGCCATGCTTCAAGGTGAGGCGCAGTGTGCGCGGGTCCCAGCGGGTGATTTCGCCTTCGCTCAGTTCCGCTTGGGTCGCCGACGGGGCCGGATGGTGGCTGTTGTGGCTATCGGAGGCTGCAGCGGTGGGTGCTTGCGCCAGAGCGGGCCCTGCGCCTAGGAGAAGCAGGCTGGCGACTAGTGGGATGTAAAGGATTTTCATGTCGATGCCTTCTTGTTGTAGCTTTTGAAAACACGGGTGCTGCCGTCGCGCGCCACCAGCAGCACGTCGTACGGGTCACGCCGGTCGCCATACGCAGGGCCGTCCATGCCGGGCGAGCCCACAGGCATGCCAGGCACCGCCAGGCCCAGGGCCTTGGGCTTTTGCTGCAGCAGCGCGCGCACGTCGCTGGCAGGCACATGGCCTTCCACCACATAGCCGCCGACGAGGGCGGTGTGGCACGAGCCCAGCTTTTGCGGCAGGCCCAGCCGTGCGCGCACGGCGTTGTTGCCGGTGGCGTGCACCTTCACGGCAAAACCGTTGGCTTGCATGTGGTCCACCCAGTCCTGGCAGCAGCCGCAGTTCGGGTCTTTCCACACCTCCAGCGGTGTTGGGGTGTTGGTGGCTGCTCGGGACAGGCCGGGCAGCAGGGCGACGGCCACACCCGCACCCAGCAAAGGCAGTGCGGTGGTGAGCCATTGGCGTCGTGCAGGGTGGGCTGCGGTGGATGAGGAGCGTGGATTGCGTGAGTTGGTCATGGCGTGTCTCTCCTGGCGTTATGGGTTGCGCGGCAGCACAGTGATGGTGCCGGTCATGCCGGCCTGGTAGTGGCCGGGGATCAGGCAGGCAAAGTCAAAACTCCCGGCGCGGTTGAAGTGCCACACGATGTCACCGGTCTTGGCCGCCGCCACGTGGGCCATGTAGGGCTCGTCATGTTCCATGCCGGGGTGCTTTTTCATCATCTCGGCGTGCTGGTTCAGCTCGGCCTTGGTGCCGATCACGATCTCGTGCAACACCTTGCCTTTGTTCTCGGCACGTAGCCGCACGGTGTCGCCCTCACGCACTTCGATGTGATTCGGCGCAAAGCGCATGTCGTCGGTCATGCGGACGGTGATGGTGCGGCGCACGGCCTTGGCGTCGCCTGCGATGCCCCAGTCCTTTTGCTCCTTGACCACCGGGCTGTTCGATGCGGTGTGATGGGCGTTTTCATGGCCAAAAGAGATGCTAGCGCTTATCCATAAAGCGCAAGCAGCTATCAATTTAATAGTGTTCATGGTGTGTGCTGATGGTGAGGTTCAGTGCTGGTGGCCGCTGGCAGCGGGCTTGCGTGCGCTCGCTGCGCCGGGCGCGGTGCCTGGGGTGTCTGCGCGGGCGGGGCGTGGTGTGCTGGCGGGGGCACCCTGCCATTCGTAGGCCACCGTGCCCGCAGGTTGCTTGAAGTCTCCAGGGTCGCGGTAATCGCCCGCAGGCTGGTCGGCGCGCACCTTGAGGGTGGTGAACATACCGCCCATCTCCAACGGGCCAAAGGGGCCGGTGCCGGTCATCATCGGAAAGGTGTTGTCGGGCAGTGGCATCTCCATGGCACCCATGTCGGCCATGCCGCGCTCGCCCATCACCATGTAGTCGGGCACGATCTTCTGGATCTTGCCGACCAGCCCCCGGTGGTCCACCCCGATCATGGTGGGCACGTCGTGCCCCATGGCGCCCATGGTGTGGTGGCTCTTGTGGCAGTGCAGGGCCCAGTCGCCTGGCTCGTCGGCGATGAACTCGACCTGCCGCATCTGGCCCACGGCTACGTCGGTGGTCACCTCGGGCCAGCGCGCACTTTTGGGTACGGGGCCGCCGTCGGTGCCGGTCACTTCGAATTCGTGGCCGTGGATGTGAATCGGGTGGTTCGTCATGGTGAGGTTGCCGATGCGCATGCGCACGCGCTCACCCTGCCGCGCCACCAGCGGGCTGATGGCGGGGAACACGCGGCTGTTCCAGCACCAGATGTTGTGGTCCAGCATGGTGTTGACCTTGGGGGTCATGCTGCCGGGCTCCACGTCAAAAGCGTTGAGCAAAAACGCGTAGTCGCGCTGCACCTTGGCGATGTGCGGGTGCGCAGCCTTCGGGTGGGTGATCCACAGGCCCATCATGCCCATGGCCATCTGCACCATCTCGTCGGCATGCGGGTGGTACATGAAGGTGCCGGGGCGGCGCGCCACAAACTCGTACACAAAGGTTTTGCCCGGCTGGATGGCGGGCTGGGTGAGGCCGCCGACGCCGTCCATGCCGTTGGGCAGGCGCTGGCCGTGCCAGTGGATGGTGGTGTGCTCGGGCAGGCGGTTGGTGACAAAGATGCGCACGCGGTCGCCTTCAACCACCTCGATGGTGGGGCCGGGGCTCTGGCCGTTGTAGCCCCACATGTTGACCATGAAGCCGGGCGCCACCTCGCGCACCACGGGCTCGGCCACCAGGTGGAACTCCTTGACGCCTGCGTTCATGCGCCAGGGGGCGGTCCAGCCGTTCAAAGTGACCACCGGGTTGTAGGGGCGGCCCGTGGGCGGGTGCAGCGGCGGCGCGGTGTCGGCGCTGGTCTGCATGGCGGGCTCGGGCAGCGCGGCCAGGGCCACGCGGCTGACGGAGGCTGCGGCCACTGCCGTGGCGGCGCCGGAGAAGAAATTGCGGCGGTTCATGTCAGTGGCCTTGTGGGGTGGTGGAGGCTGCGGCGCCCGATGCGAGGCCCTGCAGGGCGCCTGGCGATGTGCCGGTGAGTGCGAGCTGCAGATCGGTCTCGGCCAGCCAGAAGTCGCGCTGTGCTTCGATGGCGTTGGCCACGGCCTGGGTGCTGTTGCGCGCTTCGGCCAGCATGTCCCACACGCTGGCCAGCATGCCGTTGTAGCGCAGGGTGGTCTCGTCGCTGATGAGCTGGCGCAGGGGTACCACCTCAGCCTGCTGCTGGCGTGCCAGGTCGAGCGCGGTGCGGTAGGTGAGCCAGGCGGCGCGCACCTCGCTGCGGGCGCGCACGGCGGTGTCCTGCAGCTGGGCGGCACTTTGCTCCACCTCGGCCTGGGCGCGGGTACGGGCTGCGCCGCCCCAGTCGAACAGGGGCAGGGGCAACTCCAGCTCCCAACCCCGCGTGATCTCGCGGTGACCGCCATCCCGCTCGGTGGTGGTGTTGCGGCTATAGGCCAGGCCGATATCGCCAAACACGGCGCCTGCGCGGCTCCAGCCCTGCCGGGTGGCTTGGGTGTCGAGCTGGCGGCGGGCCGCTTGCACATCGAGCCGTTCGCGCAGCGCGGTGGCTTCGATGCCTTCCGCGGGCAAGGCGCTGGCGGGCAAGGGCGGCAGCTGGTTGGCCAGCTGGTACTGCGTCTGCAGCCCCCACACGCCCATGCGGCGATTGAGCTGCTCGCGCTCGGTGGCTGCGGCAAGGCGGGCGCGGGCGCGCTGGCGGGTGGCCTCTTGCAGCACGGCCTGCTCGCGGGCCTGCTGCAGACGGCTCCAGTTGCCCACCTGCACCATGCGGCGGGCCAGCTCGGCCCCGGCCTCGGCCGCCTCGACCATGCGGTCGTGGGTGGCGGCTATTTGCTCCGCGGCCACGGCACGCAGCCAGGCGCGGCGGGTGTCGGCGGCAAGCGTCACCACGTCCTGCGCGGCTTGCAGCGTCGCGATCTGCAGGCGCTCGGCCTGGCGCGCGGTGCGCCAGGGCAGGGTGATGAGGTCAATCAGGCTGAAGGCCAGGGTGCGCTCGATTTCGCGCTCGTGGCTGTTGGTGAATCTCCCCAGTGCAAGGTGCGGGTTGGGCAGGGTGATGGCCTGCACGCGCTCAGCGTCGGCCACGCCCAGTGCGGCCAGGCGGGCTTGCAGGCCAGGGTTGTGGAGCAGGGCAATGCGCACGGCAGCGTCTTGTGTCAAGGGCTGTGCCAGCCAGCCTTCGACGGATTTTTCTGCAGAGGCGCGGGCGGCAGGGTCCGCTGCAGGCAGGCTCGCTTGCACGCCCCCGGTGCGGCCCGCAGCGAGATTGGCGACGTCACCGCGCAGGCCATCGGGCGAGACACTGGCGCAACCGGCCAGTACGGCTGCAGCGGCCAACAGGCAAAGGCGTGGGGAAAGGTGTGGAGAAATGTGCGGCATTTGGGCTGGGAGGTTCATGGCTTGCCTCCCGGTGCGTGGTGGCGTTGATGCATCGGCGTGGGTGAAGCGGACTGGCCGTTGCTGCTGCTGCCGTGGTGCCCGTGGTGATGACGGTGGGGGCTTTTTTGCCCTTCGACGGTGGACGGGGGTGTGGCGGGCTGGGCGCTCTGCCGAGCCTCCCAGGCGACGATGTCGACATGCCCCCTGGGAAAGGCAGCCACCGCCTCGTGCGCCTCGCGCCATGGCTGGGGCGATGGGGTCGCGCCGGGCAATGGGGGTTGTGGGACGAGGGCGGGGTGGGCCAGTGGAGCCGTCGGGGCCGCAACATGGGCAGCGTCGGCAGCCGGTGCCAGAGGATGGCTGGGGGTGGGAGCAATGCCCTGGGCCAGCGAAAGCAGCGGTGCCAGCAGCACAAGGCAGACGGTTCGCGGGGGCGATGAAGCGGGATACGGAAATGAAGCAGGCGCGCGCATGGCGATCTCCAGACAACGGACGAAAAAGGTATTGCGCTACCGCCCGGGCCACCCTGTTTCAGGGGCGCTCAGGCTGTGGCGGACGCACTTCGGGCGTTGGAGATCAGGCGATGGGTGGTTTGATGGTCAGTGCGGGAGGCGCACTGTCAAACCGTGCAGACGCCGTGGACAGCGCGGTGCCCAGGCGGCGGAGAGCGCAGGACGCTGCCGGGGCGGCGTCGAGCATTGCCGAATGGCAGATTTCGCAGGCGGAGCATGCGGCAGAGTGGTGATCGTGTGCAGCACACCCCACCAGTTCACCATCACACGCGGATGCCGCAGCAGCATGCACGGCATGGTCATCGTGATGGGCGATGGCGTGATCGCCTTCCTGCATTTCTGCAGCCATGGCCTGTGCGGCCTGGTCAGTCGTGTGCTCTTGTGAAGTCGCGTATGCCGCTTCGGCTGCCACCAGGTGGCTGTGCTCCTGCGCATGCGGCGCGCTAGCAGGAAGCAGGGGCGGCAAGACCCCGGCGGCCATGGCGGTGCCGGTAAGTCCCCGCAGGACCAGCACCACCATCAACACGAAATAGAGGCCGCGACGCATGTCCCAATGATACGGCGGCACGCCTCAAGGTTCCCAAAAGGTTACATCTCCGGCACCCGGCCCTTGGGGCGGCAACCAGGCACTGCGGGCAAATGGGGGTGCAGATGTAGGGCGGTTCGGCTTACGATGTAACAATGCGTTCGGTGCATCTCCTGGCCCTGCGGTGCCTGGAATGACTGTGCAAGACGAAAGGTCGGTATGCCTTCCTGGCTGGTGGGAACCTGGAGTACGTTGTCTGCGCGAATCCGCTGGCTGGTTCTGGTGGCGACCCTGCCCGCCGTGCTGCTGGCGGTTTACCAGGCACGGTCGCACCGCATGGACGCCATCGCCGCCGCAGAGAACCAGGCTTTGGGCACGCTGCGGGCCGTGGCAGCCAGCCAGCAGCGCCTGATTCAGAACACCCGCGATTTTCTGCAGAAGCTTGCTGCCATGCCCTCGGTGCACCGGCCGGCGGAACCCGAGTGTGGAAGGTACCTGGCCGAGGTGCTGTCGCTCAACGCCACTTACGTCAACATTGGTGTGCCACAGGCCAGTGGCGATCTGCTGTGCAATGCCCGCCCGTTGAAGGCGCCCGTGAACGTGGCGAACCGGCCCTATTTCCAGCACGCCATCACCGCCCGGGAGTTCTCGGTGGGGGCTTTTCAGATCGACCGGGCTGCCCAGGTTGCGAGCGTCAACTTTGCGGTGCCTGTGGTCCCGCCGGGCAGCCAGGAGGTGGTGGGCGCTGCAGTGGCAGTGGTGTCGCTGGAATGGTGGAGCCTACGGCTTGCCGATTTGGGCCTGCCACCCGGGGCTGTGGCGCGTGTGACCGACGCCGATGGGCGCGTGGTGGCGCGTTTCCCGCCCGATGGGGCCGAACTCGGAACCCAGTTGGCCGACGCAGATTTCAGCGCGGCGCTGCAGCGCTCTGCCGAAGGGGTATTGCAGCGCAGCAATGCGGCCGGATCACACCAGTTGATGGTGTTTCAGCCGCTCATAGAGTCGGGTGGAAAAACGGTTGCCACCATGAGTCTGGCTGTGCCACTGGACCAGCTCTACGCCACTGCCAACCGCAACATGTGGACCGAGGTGGCCTTCTTGCTGGCTGGCCTTGCGCTGTCTTTCCTGCTGGCCCAGCAGGGCGTGCGGCGGGGCGTGATGAAACCATTGCGGCGCCTGTTGGACGCCACCGACGAACTGGCCCAGGGCCGTTATGCCCCCCAGCCCCTCGCCACCGACCTGGCAGAGTTGACCGAGTTGGGTCAGCGTTTTGACCGCATGGCGCTTACGCGCCAGAGCGCCGAGGCCCAGTTGCGCCAGAGTGAGGAAAACCT
This sequence comes from Acidovorax sp. sif0632, assembly GCF_019218805.1. NCBI lineage: Bacteria > Pseudomonadati > Pseudomonadota > Betaproteobacteria > Burkholderiales > Comamonadaceae > Acidovorax > Acidovorax sp. sif0632. The sequence continues at coordinate 637,856 of NZ_JAHUWW010000002.1, forward strand.
GTCCATCACGCTGCATTCCATTGGTGATGGGGTGGTGGCCACGGATGCGCAGGGCCATATCACACGCATGAATGCAGTGGCCGAACGCCTGACAGGCTGGCCGTTGCCCGAGGCACTGGGCAAGCCGCTGACGGACGTGTTTCGCATCGTCAATGCCAGCACGCGGGAGCCGGTGGTCGATCCGGTTCGGATGGTGGTGGCCAAGGGCGAGGTGGTGGGGCTGAGCAACCACACGACCTTGCTCGCGCGGGACGGTGCCGAATATCAGATTGCGGACAGCGCGGCGCCCATTCGCAATGCGCAGGGGCAGATTGTCGGTGTCGTGCTGGTGTTCAGCGACGTGACCGAGGCCTACCGCGTGCGCAAGCAACTGGAAGACAACGAAGCGCGCTTTCGCACCCTGACCATCTTGTCGTCTGACTGGTACTGGGAGCAGGATGCCCAGTTCCGCCTGACCCATGTGGACGGAAGCGACAAAGACCGTCTGCTGCAGGAGGCGGCTGCGTACATGGGCAAGACGCGCTGGGAGTTGGCAGGCCCTGGGGTGAGCGAAGCCCGCTGGCAGGAGCACCGCGAGCTGCTGGAACGCCATCAGGAGTTCCGCGATTTCGAGTTCCAGCGCAAAGACCTTTCGGGCCAGCTGCACTGGCTTTCGGTGAGCGGCACCCCCATTTTTGACGTGAACGGAACATTTTGCGGCTACCGGGGCGTGGGCAAGGACATCACGGCGCGCAAGCGCGATGAAAACGAACTGCGCATTGCGGCCATTGCGTTTGAGTCGCAGGAGGGCATGATCGTCACCGACCGAGAGACCGTCATCCTGCGCACGAACAGGGCCTTCACCAAAATTACGGGCTACAGCTCGGAAGATGCGGTGGGCAAGCGTTCCAGCCTTCTCGCGTCGGGCCACCATGACAAGGCCTTTTTCGACGCCATGTGGGGCAGCCTCTCGGACACCGGTGAATGGAAAGGCGAAATCTGGAACCGCTGCAAAAGCGGGGCGGTCAACCTCCACTTCATGGGCATCACCGCCGTCACGGACGGTGGGGGCGAAGTCACCCACTATGTCGGCACGCTCAGCGACATCACCCAGCGTGCCCAGGCCGCGCGCGAGATCGAGCATCTGGCCTTTTATGACCCGCTGACACACCTGCCCAATCGCCGCCTCATGCTGGACCGTCTGCAGCAGGCGTTTGCCACCAGCGCGCGCACCGGCCTGCATGGGGCGGTGTTGTGCCTCGATCTGGACCACTTCAAGACCCTGAACGACACACTGGGCCATGACATGGGCGATGTCTTGCTGCAGCAGGTTGCGCAGCGCCTGTCGGGATGCGTGCGTGAAGGTGACACCGTGGCCCGCCTGGGCGGCGATGAGTTTCTGGTGCTGCTGGAAGACCTGGATGCGCTTGCCACCGACGCGGCTGAGCAGGCACAGAATGTGTCCGAGAAAATACTTGCCGCCCTGAACCAGCCTTACCAGCTTGCCTTGCACCATGTGCACAGCACGACCAGTGTGGGAACCGTGCTGTTCAGCGGCCAAAGCCAAACGGTGGAAGACGTCGTCAAACACGCCGACCTGGCCATGTACGCCGCAAAAACAGCGGGGCGCAACGCGATCCGGTTCTTTGATCCGATGATGCAGGCGGCGGTCTCTGCCCGCGCTGCACTGGAAAACGACCTGCGCACTGCGTTGGCTGCCGGGCAGTTTTTGCTGCACTACCAGATCCAGGTGGGCTGTGGTGTACGCCCTGTCGGGGCCGAGGCGCTGATCCGCTGGCAACACCCGGAGCGCGGCATGGTCCCCCCTTATGAGTTCATTCCTTTGGCCGAAGAAACGGGGCTCATACTGCCCATAGGCCTGTGGGTGTTGCAGACCGCGTGTGCTCAGTTGCGCCGCTGGCAGGGCAACCCCGCCATGGAACAGCTGCAGTTGTCCGTGAACGTGAGCGCGCGGCAGTTCCGGCAGCCCGATTTCATGGAGCAGATTCGCACCGTGTTGCTGCAAACCGGTGCGCGGCCCGACCGTTTGAAGCTGGAACTGACGGAAAGCCTGGCGCTGGACAACGTGGACGACACCATCGCGAAGATGAACGCATTGCGCGCCCTGGGTCTGCGGTTTTCTCTGGACGACTTTGGCACGGGGCAGTCATCGCTGTCCTACCTCACGCGCCTGCCGCTGGACCAGCTCAAGATCGACCAGAGCTTTGTGCGCAACATTGGCATTCAGCACACCGATGCGCTGATCGTGCAGACCATCATCGGCATGGCGCAGAGCCTGGGAATCGACGTGATCGCCGAAGGCGTGGAGACGGACGCGCAGCGGGCGTTTCTGGAAAAGCACGGCTGCACCCTCTTTCAGGGTTACCTGTTCAGCCGCCCGGTGCCGATCGGGGTGCTGGAGCAGTACCTGCAGGCACGGGCAGCCTCTGTTTGAGTTCTGGTCCGTGTGTTCTGGACCGACTTACACCGCCATGTAACGCCCTGGCCGATGGTTCATCGCCAGGACCAGGTTGAGCGCCACGGCCCCTGCAATGGACCAGGCAACGCGCAGGGGTTCCACCGTCCACAGCGCCAGCAGCACGATGCAGCAGTCCACTACCATCTGGACCTTGCCGGCGCGCCATCCGTACCGGTCTTGCAGGTACAGCGCGGCAATGCCCACGCCCCCCAGGCTGCAACGGTGGCGAAAGAGCACCAGAAACCCCGTGCCCGTGATCAACCCGCCTGCCACGGCCGCATACAGCGGCTGCAACTGCGCAAATTCCAGAAATTGAGTCTGCAGTTCGGTCAGCAGCGACAACAACAGCACGGCAATAAACGTCTTGACCGTGAATGCGCGCCCCAGCTTGCGCAGGGCGAGCCAGTAAAAGGGCAGGTTCAGCACAAAGAAAATCTTGCCAAAGCCGATACCCGTGGCGTAGTGCAACAGGAACGCAAGGCCTGCGGTTCCCCCGGTCAGCAGGCCTGCGCTGGTGAAAAAAGCAACCCCTACGGAAATGAGCAGCACGCCGGTGAAGATGGCCACAGCATCTTCCGTGAGCGTGTGTGGCACCACCACAGGAGCGGCCACTTGCGCAGGGTTCGGCAGGGAAGGGGCGTGGGGTGCAGGCGGGTTGGACATGGTGAGCGCAGGCGGGCAGGGCGGCGGGTGCCGGTCAGGGGAAAGAGTCTCAGATTGGAGCATGCAAGCCCTGTGCCGGACTTGTCCGCCGTCAAGAAGCGGCGTGTCTGTGGGGGCTTCGGTCCTGGAAAAACTGGCCGCTCCTTGGCGGTTTTTTGGCCGATTCTTGCATTCTGCTTTAGATGTAACACCTGCAACGCACAGCCATGTGGGGCTGGGGCGGCAGCGTTCCTGCGAAAATAGCGGGCTTTGCCCATTGCAGGGACTTGCTCCCTGACGCCCGCCACCCTTCGGGGGGCCGGTGCCATGGACGCCTCAGATTGATGTACCAGCCCCACCGACTCAACAGCTCCAGACTTGTGCTTTTGCTCCAGCAATGGACGCAGCCACAAGGTGGATCGGCGCGCCAGGATGTGGCGGAGCAACTCAGCCAGTGGCTCAGTACCGTGGATGCGGTCAAGCTCAGTCGGGCGCTGCATGCTCTGGAGTCCAGCCAAACCCCGGCTGTCACTACGCTGGGGCGGGGGACGGTGGATGTGCGCGCATTGCAGGCCAGCCTTCAGTCCACCCGGGCCGAGTTGACGGACTTGGTCACGGCCAAGGCCGCGCCTGCCAAACCCGTGCGCGAGCGTGCCGACAACACCCCTGTCGACGGCCCGGACCCCGAGGCCGGGGCAGATTTTGCAGTCCACGCGGCGCGTTATCTGGCGCTACAAAAGCAGATGGATGCCAGACTGGCTGCCTTGCGCGCGCTGATTCGGCAGAGCTTGTCGATGGGCCCCGAGGGCCTGCGTCGGCTGGCCCTGCTGGATGCGGTGATGGACCAGATGCTGGATGCGCGTGAGCAAAGGCTGTGGGCGTCGCTACCCGGCCATCTGGAGCGGCGGATGGCGCATTTGCGCGCAGCCCACCAGCAGCAGCTGGAGGCTGCAGGGCGAGATGATGAGCCGCAGCGCTGGGCGCTGCCGGGCGGCTGGCTGTTTGCCTTTGAGCAGGACTTGCGGGCGCTGCTGCTGGCCGAGTTGCAGGTGCGGCTGGAGCCCCTTGCTGGTTTGCTGGAAGCGGCGCAGAGCCATGACTCCCATCGCCGCACCACCCACCGTCCCCCCACAACCACGAAGACCCCGGAACCGGTAACAGGAATGATCGAATGAACAAGAGTGTGATGGCCGCCATCTTTGCGGTGGGCCTGGCGGTGGTGGGCTGGGTGGGATGGGGATTTGTCGGGTCGAGCCCTCTGGCGCTGGCCATGACGGTGGTGATTGCTGCCGTCTACGTGGTGGGAGCCTATGAGCTGATGCAGTTCCGGGCCGCGACTTCGTCGCTGTCCATTGCGCTGGCCGGGCTGGGGCAGCAGCCCCTGGTGGACCTGGGTGGTTGGCTGGAGCGCATGCATTCGTCCTTGCGCAACCCGGTTCGCCAGCGGATCGACGGGGAGCGTGTGCCCCTGCCGGGGCCTGCGCTGGCGCCGTACCTGGTGGGGCTCCTGGTCATGCTGGGCATGCTGGGCACCTTTCTGGGCATGGTGGTCACCTTCAATGGCGCGGTTTTCGCACTGGAGGCCTCGTCCAGCCTGGAGTCGATCCGGGCGGCGCTGGCCGCGCCCATCAAGGGGCTGGGTCTGTCGTTTGGTACCTCGGTGGCCGGGGTGGCAGCGTCGGCCATGCTGGGGCTGATGTCCGCCCTGTGCCGCCGCGAACGGCTGGCAGCGTTGCGCATGCTGGATGCCCGCATCGCTAGTGATCTGCGCCCCTTCTCGGCAGCCCACCGGCGCCAGGAAATGTTCGAGGCCCTGCAGGCCCAGGCGCAGGCCATGCCGCTGATTGCAGAGCGCCTGCAAGGCCTGATGGAAGGGCTGGAGCGCCGCCACGAGCAGTTGAACGGCCAATTGCAAGACCAACAGCAGGTGTTTCACCGCGAGGCGGCTGCGGCCTACACCCAGCTGGCCACCACCGTGGGGGCATCCCTGCACGACAGCCTGGGCGCCAGCGCCCGCATGGCGGGTGAGACGATCCGCCCGGTGGTGGAGCAGGCCATGGCAACGCTGGCGCAAGAGGCTGAGCGCTCGCACCAGCGGCTGCGCGAGGCCACTGGCGTGCAGATGCACGCCCTCACGGCCCAATGGGAGGGCACGGCCCGCCAGGTGGCGGACACTTGGACGGAGGCCTTGGACCGTCACACGCAGACGCAGGACCAGCAGGCGGTGCAGTTGGGCAGCGCGCTGCAGTCCATCACGCAGACGCTAGAGCAGCGCACCACGAAGCTGCTAGCCACGTTGCAAGAGACTGTGGCCCAATCACAGGCGGCCCAACTGGCGGCCGACCAGCAGCGCCTTGCGGGCTGGAGCCTGTCCATGGAGGGCATGGCCAGCCGACTGGCGGAGCAATGGCAGCTTGCGGGTGAACAAACGGCGCAGCAGCAGCGCGGCGTCTGCCAGGCGCTCGAAGGCGCTGCCACCCAGCTCGACCAGTCACTGCAGACGGCATCACAGGCCTTTGAGCAGCGCACCACGGCGCTGCTGGCCTCATTGCAAGAGACTGTGGCCCAATCACAGGCGGCCCAGTTGGCGGCCGACCAGCAGCGCCTCGCAGGCTGGAGCCGGTCCATGGAGGGCATGGCCAGCGCACTGGCGGAGCGATGGCAACAGGTGGGCGAGCAAACCGCACAGCACCAGCAGGGCGTGTGCCTGGCGCTGGAAGGCGCTGCCACCCAGCTCGACCAGTCACTGCAGACGGCATCGCAGGCCTTCGAGCTGCGCACCACGGCGCTGCTGGCCTCGCTGGAACAGACGGTGGAGAAAACGCAGGCCGACCAGGCAGTGGCGGATCAGCAGCGCCTTGCGGGCTGGAGCCAGTCCATGGAGGGCATGGCCAGCCGATTGGCGGAGCAATGGCAGCAGGTGGGCGAGCGAACGGCGCAGCAGCAGCGCGGCGTGTGCCAGGCGCTGGAGGGCGCTGCGGCGCAGCTCACCGAGCGCATGACCGAGCAGGTCCACCAGGCCCTGGGCGGTGCCGCCCGGTTGATGGACCAGTCGGACGCGTTGTTGCACACCCGCATTGAGGCCGAAGCCCGATGGGCCGACACCCAGGCCCAGCGCATGGATGCGCTGGCGGGCGTGTGGCGCACGGAATTGGTGGCGCTGCGGGATGCCGAGGCGGCACGTGGCCAGGCCGCAGTGGAGCGGCTCGATGCGCTGCAGGCCGCCGTGGCCGGGCACCTGGCCACGCTGGGTTCTGCGCTGGAAGCCCCGCTCACGCGATTGCTGCAGACGGCGTCGGATGTACCGCAGGCCGCGGCTGAGGTGATCACCCAGTTGCGCCAGGAGATGTCCCACCTGAGCGAACGCGACAACGCGGCCCTGGCAGAGCGCTCGGCCATGATGGAGCAACTGGGTGTGTTGCTCCAATCGGTGAACGAAGCCGCCGGGCAGCAGCGCGCGGCCATTGAATCGCTGGTGGGGTCTGCGGCCTCGGTGCTGGAGCAGGCGGGGCAGGAGTTTTCCCAGGCGCTCGGCGCGCAGGCGGGCAAGGTCGATGAAGTGTCGGCACACGTGGCCGCCAGCGCGGTGGAGCTGTCGAGCCTGGGTGAGTCCTTTGGCCATGGCGTGGAGCTGTTCACGGCCAGTAACGAAAAGCTGATGGGCAGCCTGCAGCGCATCGAAGGCGCCATTGGCCAGTCCATGAGCCGCAGCGATGAGCAGCTTGCCTACTACGTGGCACAGGCCCGCGAGGTGATCGACCTGAGCATTTCTTCGCAGCAGGGCATCGTGGAAGACCTGCGCCGCCTCAACGGGCAGATGGCCGCAGCGGTGCAGGGAGTCGCCGCGTGACCGGCCTGGACGACACGCTGGACGATGCCACCGAACAGACGGCCCCGGTGTGGGCCGTGTTTGGCGACCTCATGGCGGGCTTGCTGGGTGCGTTTGTGCTGATTCTGGTGGGCGTGCTGGTGGTGCAGATCGACCTGGTCGCCAGCCTCAAGCAGGAAGTGGAAAAGCGGCAGATGGAAGAAAAGCGCCGCATGGCGCTGGAAAAAGCACTGGCGATTCCGCTGGCCAGCGGCCGCGTCACGGTCAATGAAGGCCGTATCGGCATCAGCGGCAGCGTGCTGTTTGCGGCAGGCTCTGCCGAGTTGCGCCCTGAAGGCCGGCAACTGCTCCAGAGCCTGGTGCAGCCGCTGCAGGTGTACCTGCGCGAACGTGACGAGATGCTGATGGTGAGTGGCTTTACCGACAACACCACGCTGCTGCAAGGGCGCCACCAGCGTTTTGCCGATAACCTGGAGCTGTCGGCCCAGCGCGCGTTGACCGTGACCCGCGCCCTGATCGAAGAGGACATGCCCTCGTCCCAGGTGTTTGCTGCGGCCTTTGGCGCCGAGCAGCCGGTGGCCGACAACGCCGACGAAAAGGGGCGGGCACAGAACCGCCGCGTGGAGATGGCCCCCGTACCCCGCGCTGCCCAGGCCAAGCCCGCCCGCAATGAGTGAGCCGACCCTGGAGTCCCTGCGGGCAGAAGGCGCGCAGCACCACGACCCGGTGCGCTTTCGGTACCTGGAGGTGCTGGCCACACGCCTGCCTGCGCAGCCCCCCGCCGTACAGCAGGTGCTGGCCCGCAGGCTGCAGGCCGCCTTGGTGGACTACGCCAGGCGCACCCGGACAACTCCCCGCCAGCCACTGGCGGCCACAGCGCCAGCCGATGCACCATCTGCACTGGCGCAACTGAACAGCGATCTCAGTACCCGCGCCCAGGCCGACGCAGACAGCGTGCTGGTGGGCGGTGGCGCCAGTGTGTCGGACATGAAGAGCGTGCGCCGCTTCAGCGAAGTCTGGTCCAAGATTGCTGCGGAACAGCAGGTGGCCCAGGCCTTCACGCGTGGGCCGGAAAACGCGGGGCCGTTGAATGCGCACCGCCTCATGCTGCGCTCCCTGGCCTTGATGCGGTCCCTGTCGCCGGACTACCTGCGGCATTTTTTATCGCAGATGGACAGCCTGCTGTGGCTGGAGCAGGCCGCTGCGAAGCCAGCCAGGGCACCCCTCAAGCCAGGTCGCGTGGCTCGCTCCTCCAAGCACTGAGTGCGCAGGCTGCGACTCGGGAAGCCGGGTGCGCAGTTTTCAGACGCCGTGGTCGCCCGGCTGCACGGGGCGGATCGCCGTTTCTTCCAGCGCCTGGTCCATCAGCACAGTGACTTCTGCCGCTGGCACCATGGGCCGGAAAGCACTCACGTGGGAGCGCCCGATGTTGCCCAACGGCAGCAGTGCCAGCAGGTGCCCCAGGGGCACCAGGGCCAGCCGCAGCAGCTGGCCGGTGGCCTCGCGCGCATCTCCCAGTGCGAGGGCGTAGCGCAGCATGGCGGTGTGTGACCGCCAGTGCAGGGGCAATGAGGTCTGTCCCAGCACGTGGGCGGCCTCCAGCCAACGCCAGCGCTGGGCGGGGGGCGCGTCAGGCTGGCGGGCAAAGCTGGCCAGCAGGTGGTTGAACGCGGCGCACCTGTGTAGCGCGGTGGGGGCGGCGCCCCCGGCGGCATGCTGCGCGGCCAGTTGGCGCCAGCGCCTTTGGCGGTGCCGGTAGAACACCTGGGCAAACAGGGCGCTCAGCGGTGTCATCAGCCAGGGCAGGTGGCGCGCAATCACCTCGATGTCATCGGTGTACAGCGTGCGGCCATCGGACAGGGGCTGCAGGGTGATGCGGTGGTCCCAGCGGCGCATGAGCACGCCTTCTCCGTTGTCGCGCAGCGTGGGCCAGCCGCCCCTTTGTGCAGCCGGCTCGATGGAGATGCGCACGGTTTGCGGGCCCATGGGCAAAACGCCCAGCAACCGCATGTGCAGCGCCAGCTCGCCGGGAGCCCAGTGCGTGGGCCATTCCGTGCCCCGTGCGGGGTGAAACTGGATGAGCGGCGCGGTGATGTGGCGGAACACAGCGGTGCTTTGCAGCTGCGCAGCCACCCATTCAGGCGGGGCGCTCAACGGAGTCGATAGGTGCACGCGCATGGATCAGTGCCCTTGCGGTTGTGGCTGTGCGGTGGTGCTGGCCAGCTCTTGCCGCGCGTGGCGTATCACGCTCCAGCCGCCGCTGATGGCCAAGCCTGCCATGATGGCCGCCACCCCCAGATCGGGCCAGGCGGTGCCGGTGCCCAACACACCCAGGGCAGCGCCCATCACCGCCAGGTTGCCCAGCGCATCGTTGCGGGTGCACAGCCACACGCCGCGCATGTTGGCGTCGCCCTCCCGGTAGGCATAGAGCAGGGCGGCCACGCCCAGGTTGGCCGCCAGCGCCAGCAGGCCCACGCTGCCCATGGTGAAGGGCTCGGGCGGTGTGCCTTGCCACGCACCCCAGGCCACGCGCCCAATCACGAACATGCCAAACGCCAGCATGCTGGCCCCCTTGACCAGGGCGGCGCGGGCGCGCCAAGTGAGGGCCATGGCCAGCACCCACAGCGACAGGCCGTAGTTGGCAGCATCCCCCAGAAAGTCGATGGCATCGGCCAGCAGCGATGCCGAGCCCGACTGGGTACCCGCCCCCAGCTCCACCACAAACATGGTGGCGTTGACGACAAGCGCTATCCACAAGATGCGGCGGTAGCGCGGGTCGGCGGCGGCAGGGCCAGTGGCGCAATGGTCGTCGTGGCAGTGGGCAGACATGGGGGGTTCTCCGTGCAGTTTTGAAAGCGATGGCATGATTGGAAACCTTGAAGTCACTTGAAGGTCAAGCCATGGATCAGAACGCTGTGCAGTTTCGCATTGGCGAGGCCGCCCTGCAGTCCGGGGTGTCTGCCGCCAACATCCGCTACTACGAGAAGGAGGGGCTGTTGCCCCCCGGCGTGCGGGGCGACAACAGCTACCGCCTGTACAGCGGTGCCGACGTGCACCAGCTGCGCTTCATCCGCCTGTGCCGCGCCATGGACATGTCGCTGCATGAAGTGCGCACTCTGCTCGCGCTGGACTGGAGCCGCAAAGAAGACTGCGACGCCGCACGCGACACGCTGGATGACCATCTGCAGCATGTGCGTGCCCGCCTGGCAGAGCTGCAGACGCTGGAGGCCGACCTGCTCGCGCTGCGCAACCGCTGCGATGGGACGGATGCCCACTGTCACATCATCGAAGCCCTGCACGCGCGTGCGGATGCGCAGCCCGCTGTGCCGTTCGCCACCGCTGCGGCAAAGCGGCATGTGTAGCCCGGTCTGCCGTGGGCGCTTGCAAGCACCAGCTTCCGCAAGGATGTGAGTAGCTGTTTCTTCTGCGTTTGAAAATGCTATAAAAATAATAGCTGTTTGCGCTTGTCTATCAAGCGCTAGATGCCAAAAACATCGAAAAATTTCTATGGCAGTCCACCGTCAACGCTCTCTGTGAGTGCCCCGCTATGATCCGACCATGATTTCGCGCTTGCCCGGCCTCTCCCTGCCCGAACGTGTGTGGAACACCGCGCGGCGCTGGGCGGTCGCCTGGTGGCGCATCTTGTATCTGGGGGCGGTGGTGCTGGTGCTGGTGTTGTCGCCGTCCAGCTATGGCAAGGGCACGCGCAGGGCGCTGGCACGCCACCTGTATCTCGACACCGCCCCGGTGCTGCTCGGCTTTACGGTGCTGGCTGCCCTGATCAGCCTGGTGCTCACGCGCATCGTGGTGGTCACGGCGCTCAGCTATGGCCTGTCGCGCTATGCGCTGGAGATGGTGATCCGCGTGCTGGTGCTGGAGCTGATCCCGCTCACGGCGGCGCTGTTCGTCGCCATGCGCTGCACCATCCCCAATGGCTCGCAGATCACGCGGCTGCGGCAAACCGGACGGTTTGACGCGCTGCGCGCCCATGGCTCGGACCCGGTGCGCATCGAGCTTCTGCCGCGCGTGATCGCTGGAGTGTTCGCCTGCATCACGCTCGCCGCGCTCAGCTGTGTGGTGGCCCTGGTGCTGGCGTACCTGGGGGTGTATGGTTTCAATTTGGCGGGGTTGCCCAGCTACACCCGCATGTTTGGCCAGGTGTTCACGCCCAGCGTGACGATGGTGTTCGCGCTCAAGACCGTGTTCTTCAGCCTGGCCGTAGCGCTGATCCCCATGGCGGCAGGCCTGTACGACACGGGCGATCGCACCCAGCCCGATTCAGAGCTGGGCGGCCTGGCCCGCATGTTTGCCGTGCTGCTGATGATCGAGGTGGCCTCGCTCATGGGCAACTACTACTGACCGATGTCTGCTGACACCCGACTACCCCATTCCTTTACGGCGACCCACCTTCCGGCACCATGAACGACGAGAACCACAACGCCCGCCAAACGCCGCCCCCGGGGCCCGCTCCGGCTTCTCCCGCCACCGACGTGCCGCCCGTGGAAACCCTGCGCCCGGTGGCCTACCTGGAGATCAAGGCGGCGGCGTTGCTGCTGTTCACGTTGGCCCTCATCGTCGGGTCGGGCCTGTACCTGCTGTATGCGCGTGGTGCGTTCGAACCCACGCAGACCCTGGTGCTGACGGCCGACGACTCTGAAGGCGTGGTGGTGGGCATGGACATGACGTTCTCGGGTTTCCCCATTGGCCGCGTGCGCCGCATCGAACTGGCCGAAACCGGCAACGCCCGCATCATCGTGGACGTGCCCCGCAAGGACGCGCACTGGCTGCGTGAATCCAGCGTGTTCACACTGGTGCGGGGCATTGTGGGTGGCACCAACATCCGCGCCTACACCGGCATGCTGAACGACAAGCTCCTGCCCGATGGTGCCGTGCGCCCCGTGCTGCGTGGCGACGCCACCGCCGAAATCCCGCAGCTCATGGCCTCGGCGCGCGAACTGCTGTCTAACCTCAATGCGCTCACGGCGCAGGACGCTGCCCTGGGCAGCAGCCTGACCAATGTGCAGGCGCTCACCGAACGCCTCAATGGCCCCGGCGGCATGCTGGGAGTGCTGATGGGCAATGAGGCCGATGGGAAGAAAATTGTTGCCACGCTCGACCGCACCAATGCCCTGCTGGCGCGCCTGGATGGCATGGCGGCGCGGGCTGACAAACAGGTATTTGGCGCCGAAGGCAGCAAGGAAGCGCTGGTACCTGAGGTGCGCGCCACCGTGGCCCAGCTCAATGGCTTGTTGGCCGACACCCGCACCAGCCTGAAAAAGGTGGATGCGGTGCTGGTGGAAGCCCAGGCCATTGGCGCCAATGCCCGCGAAGCCACCACTGACCTGGGGGCCTTGCGCGCCGAGGTGGAAAGCAATCTGCGCAAGGTAGAAAGCCTGGTCAACGAAATCAACCGCAAATGGCCTTTTGCGCGGGATACGGAACTCAAGCTGCCATGAAGCCCTTTTCAGTTTCTGCATTCCCTTCGAAGCCCATGCACCTGGCAAGGCCACTCCGGGTGTCATTGCTGGGAGCTGTGGTGGTTGCGGCGGCCTTGTTGTCCGCATGCTCCAGCAAACCTCCCGTGCCCGACTGGCAGATGAACGCTCAAGGCTCAGCCCAGAAGGCCCTCGAAGCCTATCTGTCGGGCAACCCCCGCGTCGAGCAGCTCGAATGGGACCGCGCCCGGGCTGAAGTGGCCCGCACGGGGCGCCCAGACCTGCTGGCCCGTCTGGAACTGATGCGCTGCGCTGCGCAGGTCGCCAGCTTGGTACCTGGCCCCTGCGAGCGCTTTGAACCGCTGCGCGCCGACGCCGCCGCGCCCGAGCGCGCTTATGCCGACTATCTGGGGGGGCGAGTACAGCCCCAGGACGTGGGCTTGCTGCCCGAAGCGCAGCGCAAGGTGGCTGCATCGGGCGATGCATCTGCGTTGCCCGCTTTGGAAGACCCGCTGTCGCGCCTCGTGGCAGCTGGGGTGCTGTTTCAGTCGGGGCGCGCCAGCCCGGCGGTGATCGTTATCGCTGCTGACACAGCCTCTGCCCAGGGCTGGCGCAGACCGTTGATGGCCTGGCTCAGTGTGCAGGCGCAACGCACTGAAGCTGCGGGCGACCAGCAAGCCACTGCAGCGCTGCGTCGGCGCATTGCCATCGTGGAGCAGGGTGCGCCGCAGCGCTGAGGCGCGAACGGCTAGCGCAGGCGTGCCTGCAATTGCGTTTCGATGTGTTCCCGCTCCATCGCAAACTGCTGGGCGGTGATCTCATTGGCTTCGTATTTGCGGGCGGTGGATAACAACAGCACCGTGTTTTCCAGGCGCGTGTCTTGTTGCAACGAGGGCGGCAGGGCGGTCAGGCGGTCAAAACTCTGCTTGTAGAGTTCGCTCCAGCTCAGCGCCCCGGCCTGGGCCTGGGCGCGCGCACCGTCATGCCAGCGCGCGAATTCTTCAAGGGAGCCATCCCTCGGGCTGGTGCATCCTCCCATCGCCACCAGCAGCGCTGTCGCCGCCACAGGCCGCGCGAAGAAGCGAGCAGAAAAAAGACTTGCAGAGATTCGAAAACGTGTGGTCACGATCGTCCTCCATTCTAGATTGCCACCGAAAATCCCGGTGCGCAGCGCCAGATGGTACTCCGATGCTATGCTTTTTGCTACCCATGGCGAGTAGGCATGCTAAACACTCCACCTCATGCACAAGTTCACTCAAACAGACTGGAGGGAAAGATCTGGTCCAGCCCACTGGGCAAAAGCGGCATCGAATCCACCGACTGCACGGTCACATCGGGCATCAACAACGATGCCGCCGCCAGTACCGCAAGCACAACCGTGCCGGCAAACGCAGCGAGGGCGCGGGTTCCGGGTGTCAAGGGGTGGCGCTTCATGGCGGATCCTTTGTCAAAAAGGTGGGAGTCCCAATGAGCTCCCGGGTCAGCCTCAATGGCTGATGGAGAGGATTTCAGCAAAACGCGCGGTCAGCGTCTGTCAGACAAGTGCGATATCCGCAGATGACCCCGGTTTGTTGCCTTTGGTTGCAAGTCATTCAGAAGCTTGGTTGTGCTCAGATGTTCCGTAGAGCGAGCATGCGCATGACACTAGGAGTCCAGCGTGGTCCTTGTCCCACCGCGCTGCACCTGGCAGGAGTCCAAAGACGGAAGCCAATCGGCCGAAGCCGGCGCTGGCGCAGAGCGCATGGGCGCGAACTTGAATGGGTGACGGGGGTAGGTTGTTGCCAGCGCTGCCCGCCCCTGCGGCGAAATGGCAAGAACCTCTGCTTTTTGCTCCTTGGCACGCACATCGGGAAGCTGCACCTCTACGAGCTGAGCAGCCGCCAGCACCCGAAGCTTGTCAACGTCGCAGGGCTTCTCGATCATCATGGGCAGCTTGCTCTGTGCAAGGACGAACAGTAGCTCCATGGGCATAGGTGCACTCCTTTTGGGTGGAGTCATTTATTGTGAGGAGTGCGCCGCGGCGTGACAACCAATCACACGTTTTGCAACAAATCGGCGGGCTTGGTCCAACCGCTCCCGGCATTTCGCGAGGCGGGAAGGAGGCGCTGAAAGCGCTCCGTGTCACTTGAGAGGCCGAAACGAAAAAAGCGCCCCGAAGGACGCTTTTTTGATTTTTGGCGGAGAGGGCGGGATTCGAACCCGCGGTGGGGATTAGCCCACACACGCTTTCCAGGCGTGCGACTTAAACCGCTCATCCACCTCTCCGAAGCCCTCGATTATAGCCATAGGAAAAGGGATATCTGGGCTGACGGTAGCCGTTGCCTCGAAAAAAGCTTTGCTTGCGCTCAGGCCGCTTTCTGTGAAGCTTGCACCATCTTCATCGCCGACCCGATCAGCGCAGACACCTCCGTCATGTTGCTCGGCACGATAAGTGTGGTGCTGGAGTCTGCTGCCACCTGGCTGTAGGCCTCCACGGCCTTCTCTGCCACCTTGAGCTGTACAGCCTGTTCGCCACCGGGTTGGCGGATGGCCGAGGCCACACGCTCGATGGCCTGGGCGTTGGCTTCGGCCACGGCCTTGATCGATTCTGCCTCGCCTTGGGCCTTGTTGATGACGGCCTGCTTTTCGCCCTCGGATCGGGCGATGAAGGCTTCGCGTTCGCCGGTGGCGATGTTGATCTGTTCCTGGCGGCGGCCTTCAGAGGCGGCGATCAGCGCGCGTTTTTCGCGTTCTGCAGTGATCTGGGCCTGCATGGCGTGCAGGATTTCCTTGGGTGGTGTCAGGTCCTTGATTTCATAGCGCAGCACTTTCACGCCCCAGTTGAGGGCAGCTTCGTCGATGGCCTGCACGACCTGGGCGTTGATGATGTCGCGCTCTTCAAAGGTTTTGTCCAGCTCCAGCTTGCCGATGACCGAGCGCAGCGAGGTCTGCGCCAGCTGCGTCACGGCCATGATGTAGTTGCTGGAGCCGTAGCTGGCGCGCATGGGGTCGGTCACCTGAAAGTACAGGATGCCGTCCACTTGCAGCTGGGTGTTGTCGCGCGTGATGCAAACCTGGCTGGGCACGTCGAGCGGGATTTCCTTGAGGCTGTGTTTGTAGGCGACCTTGTCGACAAAAGGTACCAGGAAGTTCAGTCCCGGTGTGAGCGTGCCCGCGTACTTGCCCAGGCGCTCCTTGACCCAGGCATTTTGCTGGGGCACGACCTTGACGGACCGCGCGATGAAAATGACGGCAATGATGAGAATGACGATGGCAATTTCCATGAGGAGCCTCTTTTTCGTTGTTGATCTGTGAAGGTGAGCGACAGCGGGATTTTTAGAGAGGGTCTACCAGCAGGCGATTGCCCACCAGTTCAGCAACCCGGTGCATGCCCGTGGAGGGGGTGACTCCGGGACGGTGGATGGCTGTCCAGGTGGCACCCCGGTACTTCACGGTGGTGGTGCCATCAGCGTTCCAGCCCTCGATGAGAATGGTTTCGCCCACGTCCATGTTCACACTGCGATCCGCACGGGCCGAGGGGTCTCCTGGCCGCTTTTTCTTGAGGTAGTACCAGCCCACCACTGCGCCACCGCCCACAACAGCCGCTGCCACGATCTGAGCGGTAGTTGGCAACCCCAGATGGGCCGCCAGGGCCGCTGCCACCAGTCCAATGGCCACCATGAGCAGATAGAACGTACCGGTGAGCAGCTCTGCAACGACCACAGCCCCCGCTGCGAGCCACCAGATGGTGGATTCCTCCATAGCCAACTCCTTGTTGTGGTTGTGTTTAGTGCACCACATTCTGGGACAAAAGGGTTGCAGTTCAAAGGCGCGTCAAGGTTATTCCTTACACTTCGCGCCTATTTCGTTTTTTGGCCGGGCAGGGCACGGTTGCACGGAGGCTGCGCATGAAGTTTCGCTTTCCCATCATCATCATCGATGAAGACTATCGTTCCGAGAACACCTCGGGCCTCGGTATCCGCGCGCTGGCGCAGGCTATCGAGTCTGAGGGTTTCGAGGTGGTTGGCGTCACCAGCTATGGTGACCTGTCGCAGTTTGCCCAGCAGCAAAGCCGCGCCAGCGCATTCATCTTGTCCATCGACGATGAGGAGTTTACGGTGGGTGAGGGGCTGGACCCCATCGTGCTGAGCCTGCGCAACTTCATCGGTGAAGTGCGGCGCAAGAACACCGAAGTGCCCATCTATGTGCACGGCGAGACCAAGACCAGCCGCCACCTGCCCAACGACATCCTGCGCGAGCTGCATGGCTTCATCCACATGTTCGAGGACACCCCCGAATTTGTGGCGCGCCACATCATCCGCGAGGCCAAGAGCTACCTGGAGAGCGTGCAGCCTCCATTCTTCAAAGCACTGCTCGACTACGCTGAAGACGGCTCGTACAGCTGGCACTGCCCCGGCCACTCCGGCGGCGTGGCGTTTCTGAAAAGCCCTGTGGGCCAGATGTACCACCAGTTCTACGGCGAGAACATGCTGCGCGCCGACGTGTGCAATGCGGTGGAAGAGCTGGGCCAGCTGCTGGACCACAACGGTGCCATTGGTGAATCGGAGCGCAACGCCGCGCGTATCTTCAACGCCGACCATTGCTTCTTCGTGACCAACGGCACGTCCACATCGAACAAGATGGTGTGGCACCACACGGTGGCGCCGGGCGACGTGGTGGTGGTGGACCGCAACTGCCACAAGTCCATTCTGCACAGCATCATCATGACCGGGGCGATCCCCGTGTTCATGAAGCCCACGCGCAACCATTTCGGCATCATCGGCCCTATCCCGCAAAGCGAGTTCGAGCCTGCCGCCATCCAGGCCAAGATCAAGGCCAACCCGCTGCTCAAGGGCGTGGATGCGAAAAAGGTCAAGCCGCGCGTGCTCACGCTCACACAGTCCACCTACGACGGCGTGCTCTACAACACCGAGACCATCAAGGGCATGCTCGACGGCTACGTGGACAACCTGCACTTTGACGAGGCCTGGCTGCCGCACGCGGCCTTCCACCCGTTTTATGGCAGCTACCACGCCATGGGCAAGAAGCGCACGCGCCCCAAGCATTCCGTGACGTACGCGACGCAGTCCATCCACAAGCTGCTGGCCGGCATCAGCCAGGCCAGCCATGTGCTGGTGCAGGATTCGCAGACCACCAAGCTGGATCGCCACCTCTTCAACGAGGCCTACCTGATGCACACCAGCACCAGCCCGCAGTACAGCATCATCGCCAGCTGCGACGTGGCCGCCGCCATGATGGAGCCTCCCGGCGGTACGGCCCTGGTGGAAGAAAGCCTGCTCGAAGCGCTGGACTTTCGCCGTGCCATGCGCCAGGTGGAGCACGACTTTGGCAAGAACGACTGGTGGTTCAAGGTTTGGGGCCCTGAAAAGCTCGTGGACGAAGGCCTGGGCCGCGCCGAGGACTGGATCATCCGCAGCGATGGCAAGGGCAAGAAGAACGCCAGCAAGTGGCACGGCTTCGGCCAGCTGGCCGACGGCTTCAACATGCTGGACCCGATCAAGTCCACCATCGTGACACCGGGCCTGAACCTGGACGGCAAGTTTGACAAGACCGGCATTCCCGCGTCCATCGTCACCAAGTACCTGGCCGAGCACGGCGTGGTGGTCGAGAAGACCGGCCTGTACAGCTTCTTCATCATGTTCACCATCGGCATCACCAAGGGCCGCTGGAACACGCTGCTGACGGCGCTGCAACAGTTCAAGGACGACTACGAGAAGAACCAGCCCATGTGGCGCATCCTTCCCGAGTTCTGCCAGCAGCACAAACGTTACGAGCGCATGGGCCTGAAGGACCTGTGCCAGCACGTGCATGAGATGTACGCCAAGTACGACATCGCGCGCCTGACGACCGAGATGTACCTGTCGGACCTGACGCCCGCCATGAAGCCCTCGGACGCCTACGCGCACATCGCCCACCGCCAGACCGAGCGCGTGGAGATCGACCACCTGGAAGGCCGCATCACCGTGGGCCTGGTCACGCCGTACCCACCTGGCATTCCGCTGCTGATTCCGGGCGAAGTGTTCAACAAGAAGATCGTGGATTACCTCAAGTTTGCGCGCGAATTCGCCAAGCTGTGCCCCGGTTTCGAGACCGACATCCACGGTCTGGTGGAAGTGGAAGACGAGAACGGCCAGGTGCGCTACTACGCCGACTGCGTGGCAGAGCAAGGCAAGACCGGCAAGAACCCCAAGCCGCTGGCCACCGCCCAGAACCTGGTGCAGGTGGGCGACGACGGCCCGTACGGACGCAACGTTTAAGCACGTCTTCGCGCTGGCGTGTGGGTGCACCAGCGTCTCGAAAATCGCTCCCCCGGCATGGCTGGCGGAGCGATTTTTTTGTGCATTTGAATCCGCTGTTGTGGTGCTGCCGTATTGACTGTCAGCCGCGTGGTTTTCATGCGGTGACGACTGTCTTCACACACCTCTCAGGAGATTCTCATGACCCTTCGATTCAACGCCCGCCTCGCCACCATCGCCTTCACCGCAGCCATGGCCGCTGCCGCAATGCCTGCTATGGCGCAGGTCATGGTGGGCGGTGCGCCCATGCTGGCCAGCAAGGACATCATCGACAACGCCGTGAACTCCAAGGACCACACCACGTTGGTGGCCGCTGTGAAGGCTGCGGGCCTGGTCGAGACGCTCAAGGGCCCCGGTCCCTTCACCGTGTTTGCGCCCACCAATGCGGCATTTGCCGCATTGCCCGCCGGCACGGTGGACACGCTGCTCAAGCCCGAGAGCAAGCCCACCCTGACCAAGGTGCTCACCTACCACGTGGTCGCGGGCAAGTACGACGCTGCTGCGTTGTCCAAGATGATTGCAGACGGCAAAGGCATGGCCAGCCTCAAGACGGTGGCGGGCGGTATGCTCACCGCCAAGGCCAGCGGCAATGCTGTCATGGTGACGGACGAAAAGGGCGGTACGGCAACGGTGACGATTGCCGACGTGTACCAGTCCAACGGCGTGATCCACGTGGTGGACAAGGTCCTGTTGCCTAACTGATTGAGCAACGGATGGGAGGGGCTGCCCGTCCGCTGTGCATGGCCGCCGTGTCGCAGGGCCGGGATCGGCCAGGGGTTGCTGTGGCCCCGTCAGCGGACCGGTGGCATATCGTCCCGCACACGCACAAAACTCGCGAAGCGCGGCAGGCCCCCGTCATGGGTGCCGCGAAACCGGTACGTCACCCAGCTGCCCACAGGTGGTGGGGCAGCCCGCTGCGCATCGCTGAAACCCGCTCCCAGCCGGAAACGCTGGCCAGAAGGCATTTCCACCAGCAGGGCTCCCATGCGACCGGCGTGGCGGCCCTTGCCAGTCAGGTGGGCGACCACGCGCGCTTCCGTGTCTTCGTGGGTCTTGACCTTGACCAGGTCGTCGCTGCGGCCAGACTGGTAGAGCGAGCTGCCCCGGTGCAGCATCAGGCCTTCGCCTCCCGCCCGCACCGTGCGTTGCAACAGGGCCTGCAGGGCAGCATCGTTTTCGATGCGCTTTTGGGGCACCGCCTGGACCCAAGGCTGGTTGATCTGCATCACCAAGGCACTGAGCGACCGCAGCCGTTCGTCAAACATGCCGCCGTGCCGGGGCAGGTCAAACACCATGAAGCGCATCTGGCGCCAGGCCGCCTCATGAGGCTGCTGTTGGCGCGTGGTGGATTGGGCGTGCGCAAAGCGCCCGCGTCCGGCCCACAGCTCTCCGTCCATGGGAGTGGTGGGCCACCCGGCGGTGAACCAGGCGGGGGCCATCACCGTTTCGCCGCCCCGCGTGCGCAGCGTGTGGCCGTCCCAGTAGCCTCGCACACCGTCGTATTTTTCGCTGACCCAATAGTCGGCCAGCGGCATGCCAGGCCGGTACGCATTGGCCAGCAACAGGGCAGGGGCATCTGCTGCGTGCGTGGGCAGCGCAGTGAAACTCAGCCACGCCAGCCAGTGCCTGCGGAGCATTTGCTATTAAATATATAGCTACCGGCGCTTGTTCAATAAGCGCTAGGGCCTGTTTTGATCTGAATTTTTGGCGACAATCAGACCTGGTCTGCGCTCAGGCCCGCCGTCTGGCTGAAGCCGCCGTCCACGTAGGTGATCTCGGCCGTCATGCCCGATGCCAGGTCCGACAGCAGGAAGGCTGCCACATTGCCCACGTCTTCGATCGTCACGTTGCGGCGCAGGGGCGATGCATCGGCCACGCGGCTCAGCAGTTTGCCAAAGTCCTTGATGCCGCTGGCGGCCAAGGTCTTGATGGGGCCGGCGCTGATGCCGTTGGCGCGGATGCTGCGGCCGTCTTCGGTGCGGCCCACGGCCTCGGCCAGGTAGCGCACGCTGGCTTCCAGGCTGGCCTTGGCCAGGCCCATGGTGTTGTAGTTGGGGATGGAGCGCAGCGCGCCCAGGTAGCTCAGCGTCAGCAGCGACGACTTGTCGTTCAGGTAGGGAAGGGCGGCCTTGGCCATGGCGGGAAAGCTGTAGGCGCTGATGTCGTGGGCGATGCGGAAACCCTCGCGCGAAAGGCCTTCGAGGAAATTACCGGCAATCGCCTCGCGGGGGGCGAAGCCGATGCTGTGCACAAACCCGTCGAATTGGGGCCAGGTCTGCGACAGCTCGGCAAACATGCGCTCGATCTGCTCGTCGCTGCCCACGTCACAGTCAAAGATCAGCTTGGAGTTGAACTCGGCCGCAAAGTCGGTGATGCGGTCCTTGAAGCGCTCGCCCACGTAGCTGAACGCCAGTTCGGCGCCCTGTGCGTGGCAGGCCTTGGCAATGCCGTAGGCGATGGAGCGGTTGGACAAAACACCCGTGATGAGCAGCTTCTTGCCGGTCAGAAAACCCATGTTCAATCTCCTTTTGGAATGGCGAAATGTCGGCGGGCGGCCTGGCGCATGTGGGTATGCGCGATCTGCAGCGGGGCCCGGCGAACGTAGTGCAGAATTGTCGCATGCGGTTTTGGCTGACTTTTTTGCTGATGGGGTGTGCGGTTCCTGCATGGGCTGCACATGGGTATGCTCTGTGGGGCGAGCCGCGTTATCCCGCCGGGTTTGCGCATTTTGCGTATGTGAACCCAGATGCGCCGAAAGGCGGCGAGCTGCGGCTGGTCAGCAACCTGCGGGTTTCCACCTTCGACAAATACAACCCGTTCACCATCAAGGGCAACGCGCCAGCATATTTGTCGTCGCTGATGTTCGATTCGCTGCTCGCCGGTTCGATGGACGAAACCGCCACCGGTTATGGTCTGCTGGCCGAAGATGTGGAAGTTGCCCCCGATGGTTTGTCCGCCACCTTCCGCCTGCGGCCGGAGGCGCGTTTTCACAACGGCAAGCCCGTGCTGGCGCAGGATGTGAAGCACAGCTACGACACGCTGGTGGGCCCCTTCACATCCCCTGCCTACAAGACGCTGCTGATCGAGGTGGCGGGCGTGGATGTGATCAACGACCGCACCGTGCGTTACCGCTTCAAGCAGCCCAATCGCGAGCTGCCCCTCACCGTGGGTGGCCTGCCGGTGTTCAGCCGCGACTGGGGCGTCGAGAACGGCAAGGCCAAGCCGTTTGACCAGGTGGTGATGGATATTCCCATTGGCAGTGGCCCCTACAAAATCGGCCCGGTGCGTTTTGGCAAGGACATCACCTATGTGCGCGACCCGCAGTACTGGGCGCGCGACCTGAACGTGCGCAAGGGCACGGCCAATTTCGACAACATCCTTGTCAAGATCTACAAGGACAACACTGCGCGGCTGGAGGCCCTCAAGGCGGGCGAGTTTGACCTCATGCGGTTTTTCAGCGCGGGCGACTGGGCCCGACGTGTTACGGGCAAGAAGTTCGATACGGGTGAACTCGTCAAGGGCGAGTTTGTGCACAAGCTCCCCTCGGGTTTTCAGAGCTATGTGCTCAACACCCGCCGGCCTTTGCTGCAGGATGCGCGCGTGCGCCAGGCCCTGGGCCTGGCCATGGACTACGAGTGGATGAACCGCCAGATGTTCTATGGCGCTTACCAGCGGGTGAACGGCCTGTTTGGCAACACGGCGTGCGAAACCAAGGGCAGTCCCTCGCCCGAGGAGCTTGCGCTGATGGAGCCCTACCGCAAGGACATTCCGGCTGCCGCGTTTGGCCCGATGACGGTGCCCCCGCGCACGGATGGCGATTCCTCACTGCGGGCCAACCTGCGGCGGGCGCAGGCTTTGCTCAAGGAAGCCGGCTGGGAGGTGCGCGACGGTGCCCTGCGCAACGCCAAGGGCGAGGCCATGGTGCTCGAATACATGGACAGCAATGAAGGCGGCGTGCGCACCATCACCCCCTGGATGCGCAATCTCGAAAAGATTGGTGTCACCTTGCGGTTTCGGTCAGTAGACTTCGCGCTGTACCAGCAGCGTCTGCAGAAGTTCGACTTCGACATTACCTCGATTGCCTACCAGGGCACCAACAATCCGGGCCAGGAGTTTGCCGACATGTTTGGCAGCCAGGCGGCCGACGTGGAGGATTCCGGCAACTTTGCGGGCGTCAAGAACCCGGCGGTGGACGCGATGATCAAGGCCATGACCTCTGCCAAGACCGAGGCGCAACTGCTTCCCGCCTGCCACGCCCTGGAGCGCATCATTGCGCACAGCCACTACCTCATTCCGCAGTGGACGGCGGGCACACACCGCATGGCCTACAACGCCTGGCGGCTGGCACGGCCGGCCACGGTGCCGCCTTACGCCAGCGGCGAAGGGTGGGTCATCGACACGTGGTGGGCGCGTATTCCTCCCCAGACCGCGCCAGACAAGAAATAGCCATAAGACCGCCCACCCATGTTTGCCTATATTCTCAAACGTGTCTTGCTCATGCTGCCCACGCTGCTGGGCGTGCTCTTGCTGACCTTTGTGGTGATCCAGTTCGTGCCGGGCGGCCCGGTGGAGCAGTACATGGCCGAGGCCAAGGCCGGTGTGGGCGGTGGCGGCGCCGAGGGGGGCGGCCTGAGCTACCGGGGCGCGCAGGGCGTTGACCCCAAACGGCTAGAGCAGATCAAGGCGCTGTACGGCTTTGACAAACCTGCCCATGAGCGCTTCCTGCAGATGCTGGGACAGTTCGCGCGGTTTGACCTGGGCAAGAGCTTTTTCCAGAACAAGGATGTGTGGCAACTGGTGAAGGAGAAACTGCCGGTTTCCATCAGCCTGGGCCTCTGGACTTTTTTCATCAGCTACCTCGTCGCCGTGCCATTGGGCGTGGCCAAGGCGGTGCGCGCCGGGTCACGCTTTGATCTGGTGACCACGCTGCTCATTCTGGTGGGCTATGCCATTCCCGGCTTTGTGCTGGGCGTGGCGCTGCTGGTCATTTTTGGTGGGCAGTTGCAGTGGTTCCCACTGCGAGGGCTCACGTCGGCCAACTGGGATGAAATGACCTGGGGCGCGCGCATCGTGGACTATCTGTGGCACATCACGCTGCCCGTCACGGCCATGGTGCTGGGCAGTTTTGCGGTGACGGCCCTGCTGACCAAGAACGCGTTCCTCGAAGAAATCCGCAAGCAGTATGTGCTCACCGCCCGCGCCAAGGGCTTGAGCGAGCGGCAGGTGCTGTGGAAGCATGTGTTCCGCAATGCCCTTATTCCCATCGTCACTGGCTTCCCGGCTGCGTTCATCGGTGCTTTTTTTGCGGGCTCGCTGCTCATCGAAACCCTGTTCTCGCTGGATGGGCTGGGCTTGCTCAGCTATGAGAGTGTGATCCGTCGCGACTACCCGGTGGTGCTGGGCACCTTGTATCTGTTCACACTGATCGGGCTGGTCACCAAGCTCGTCAGCGACCTTTGTTATGTGTGGGTGGACCCGCGCGTGAAGTTTGACTAGCCCGAACGAATCCATGGCCCTGATGAGTTCTGCTTCCGCATCGCCTTCGCTCTCGCCCTCCCGCCGTGCCTGGCTGCGCTTCAAGCGCAACCGCTTGGGTTACTGGAGCCTGCTGATCTTCTGCGCCCTGGTGCTGGTGAGCCTGTGTGCCGAGCTGGTCAGCAACGACAAGCCGCTCATCGTGCGCTATGAGGGGCAGACCTACTTTCCCATGCTCAAGGACTACTCCGAAAAGACCTTCGGGGGAGACTTCGAAACCCCCACCGATTACCTCGATCCCTTCATCAAGGAGCGCATCACCGCAGGCAGCAACTGGGCGCTGTACACCTTGAACCCCTACGGCCCCAACACGCTGAACTACTTTGCCAAGGCGCCCAACCCGTCAGCCCCCACGGCCGACAACTGGCTGGGCACGGATGACCGGGGGCGCGACCTGCTGGCGCAGCTGCTGTACGGATTTCGTGTGAGTGTGCTGTTTGGTCTGGCACTCACCATCACTGGCGTACTGCTGGGCATGCTCACCGGGGCCATCCAGGGGTTCTTTGGCGGCAAGACCGACTTGGCGTTTCAGCGCTTCATCGAGATCTGGGGCTCCATGCCCGAGCTGTATCTGCTCATCATCTTCAGCGCCGTGTTCGCGCCCAGCATTGCGCTGCTGCTCATCCTGCTGTCACTGTTTGGCTGGATGGGTTTGTCCGACTATGTGCGTGCCGAGTTCCTGCGCAACCGCCAGCTCGACTATGTGAAGGCTGCCCGGGCCTTGGGGGTGAGCAACAGCCAGATCATCTGGCGCCACATCCTGCCCAACAGCCTGACGCCCGTGGTCACCTTTTTGCCCTTCCGCATGAGTGGCGCCATCCTGGCGCTGACCTCGCTCGACTTCCTGGGCCTGGGGGTGCCGCCGGGCACGCCGTCGCTCGGTGAACTGCTGAACCAGGGCAAGAACAGCATTGACGCGTGGTGGATTTCGCTGTCTACCTTTGCGGTGCTGGTCACCACCCTGTTGCTGCTGACCTTCATGGGCGATGCGCTGCGCGATGCCCTGGACCCCCGAAAGGCCGACCAGTGACCCCTACGGCCATGACCCCTTTGTTGCAGGTTCAGGACCTGCACGTTCGCTTTGGCCCCAAAGAAGTGGTGCGGGGCGTCAACTTCAGCATTGCCGCAGGCGAAAAGCTTGCGTTGGTGGGCGAGTCTGGTTCGGGCAAAACCATCACCGCTTTGAGCCTGCTGCGCCTGGCGGGCAATGCCGCCATCACCGGGCAGGCAACGCTGCAAGGGCGGGGCGACCTGCTGGCGCTGACAGAGCGCGAGATGCGCGGCGTGCGTGGTGGCGACATCGCCATGGTGTTCCAGGAGCCCATGACCGCGCTCAACCCGCTGATGACCATTGGCCTGCAGATTGCCGAAATCCTGCAGCTCAAAAAAGGCCTGACCGGCGCCCAGTGCGCGCAGGCTGCCATCGAGCTGCTGGCCCAGACCGGCATCCCCGAGCCTGCACGCCGGGCCAACAGCTTCCCACACCAACTCTCAGGCGGCCAGCGCCAGCGCGCGATGATTGCCATGGCCCTGGCCAGCAGCCCGAAGCTGCTGCTGGCCGACGAGCCCACTACCGCGCTGGATGTGACCTTGCGTGGCCAGATCCTGGACTTGCTGAGTGATCTGCAGCGCCAGACGGGCATGGCCGTGCTGCTCATCACGCACGACCTGAACCTGGTGCGCCGCTTTGCCGACCGCGTGGCCGTGATGGAGCAGGGCGTGCTGGTAGAGCAGGGCCCCGTCGCCGAGGTGTTTGGTGCACCCCAGCACGCCTACACGCGCCGCCTGATTGCCAGCCAACCCCGCCGCGATGTGGTCGAGTCCGATCCGCCCGCAGGCACTGCCCCGGTGGTGAAGACGCAGGATCTGCGCGTGGTCTACCCCACGCCGCTGCCCGGCATCAAGGGCTGGTTCAAAAAGGGCGAGTTTGTGGCTGTGCAGGGCGCCACGCTGCAATTGCTGCCCGGCCAGACGCTAGGGGTGGTGGGCGAGTCCGGCTCGGGCAAGTCCACGCTGGCGCAGGCCATCCTGGGGCTTTTGCCTTACGCCGGCCAGTTGCAGGTCGGGGGGCAGGCGTGGCAGCAACCAGCCATGCGCAATACCCCCGCCAACCAGCAGCTGCGCCGCCGCGTGCAGGTGGTATTTCAAGACCCGTTTTCGTCGCTGTCCCCGCGCCTCACGGTCGAAGAGATCGTGGGCGAGGGCCTGAAGGTGCACGAGCCCACACTGACCGTGGCCCAGCGCCGCATGCGCGTCGAGGCCGCGCTGGAAGAGGTGGGGCTGGCCGAAGCACAGTACCCCCGTCTGCTGGAGCGTTATCCGCATGAATTTTCAGGCGGCCAGCGCCAGCGCCTGGCCATCGCCCGGGCCCTCATCGTGCAGCCGCAGGTGCTGGTGCTGGACGAGCCCACCAGCGCCTTGGACGTGACCATCCAGCAGCAGGTGTTGGGCTTGTTGCAGCGGCTGCAAAAAGAAAAGGGCCTGAGCTACCTGCTCATCACCCATGACGTGGATGTGATCCGCGCCATGGCGCACGACGTGGTGGTGATGAAGGACGGCGCGGTGTTGGAAGGTGGCAGCGTGAACGACGTGCTGGATGCACCACAACACCCTTACACCCAGCGCCTGGTGGCGGCGGCCACCGAGCCGGGTATCGGCTGATATTTGAATAGAAATGGCATCAAGGGACCCTCTGCACGAATCACCGCGCCGCGTGCATCTGCGGGCTCGTGCGGTCTGCCGCGTTGCAAATACTCGCAATAGCTGCGGCTATTGCTGCGGTTTGCGCCTTGCAGCCCATCCCAATCCGCAGCGCACACTTGCCGCTCGATTCGTGCAGAGGATCCCTGGCGCTTATTAGGTAAGCGTGAATAGCTATCAAAAATATAGCGATTCGCGCTTGCTGGCGTTGAAGCTTTTCAGGTCATCACGGCCCGCTTGGCGTGTTGCTCGCTGGCGGCGGGCATCCACAGAATCTTGCGCACATCCACACCCATCGTCTGTGCCCGCTCCATGAGGTGCTCGCGCACATGCCAGGGCAGGGTGGGCGTGCGTGACAAGATCCACAGGTAATCGGTGCTGGAGCCCACCACCATGGCCCACTGGTAGTTTTCATCGAGCGCCACCACGTTGTAGCCGCCGTAAAACGGTCCAAAAAACGACACCTTGAGCGCAGCGCGCGTGGGCTCATCCACAAAGCGCGCCGTGCCCTCGGCCTGCTTCCACGCCTTGCGCACGGGGTCGTAGCCTCGGTTGACCACCTTGATCGTGTCGTCGGCGTTGCGGCTGTAGGTGGCGCTGGTCTGGGTCAGGCCGCGCTCAAAGGCGTGGTCGATGCGTGCCACCTCGTGCCAGTGGCCTGCGTAGCGGTCTACGTCAAACCCCGTAACGGGCTGAATGCCCTCGGGCGCGCGGGGCGTGGAGCAGGCCGTGAGCGCCAGCAACGCCATCATTGCGGCAGCGCCGATGACCAGCGGCCAGGGCGAATGGGCACGGGGTGGGGTGTGAATGCGCATGGGGCTTGCTCCTGCTGGGGTTGCTGCCGGGGCTGCCGTTGCACCTGACGTCACCTTATGGCACCTGACGGAATGTGCACTGCGCAGCGGCTGTTCGTGCGATCCACTGTAGGCACTGCGAGGGGGTCGGTGTGTAGGCGCGCGCTGGCAGCGGCTGTCGGCAGGATGTGCATCGGTGTGGTGGCGCTGCCGTCGTTCCGTACCTATCCAGGCCACCATTCTGAAGCGCTGTCGGAGATGGAGTTGGTGGCTTTGCCGCCGCGCACTTCTCGCAATGCGTCCCCCTGAGTGGCCGCATTCAGACAAGAGTGTTGATGGCTTCCACCAGGCCAGGGGTACGACGGCCTTCCGGTACCGGCGCTGCTTTCGTGTTTGCATCCCTGCTTGCCAGGGTCTGCTGGTGCAGGGCGGCCTGTTTTTCCTGGCTCTGTCGTGTTATGGCGTCAATCTGTTGCTGCACCATCTGAGCCCGCAAACCAGAGTCCGGCCTGCGCAGGGCGGCGATAGACGCTTTTGACACCGGGACTTATTTGGCGGCAGCCTTGGCAGCCTGCGCCTTCTGCGTCTTGGTGTAGACCTCCATCACCGTCGCGAAGTCGCGCTCGAAATTGATGGGTAAAAAGGTGTCATTACCTGGCAGCAACTGGCGCAGCTTGGGCGAAAAGCTGTAGCTGTACGAGCACTTCTTCACGCGGGCCTGCAGCTCGGGCGATACGTCCTTGCCCAGCGTCCAGGTCTCGGTCATGAAGGGCGGGCTCTCCCACAGCGTGCGGATGCTGGAGCCCTTCACATCGCCCTTGACCACCATGCGTTGGTACAAATCGCTGGCCACGGCTGCGGCGGGGTAGAAGCCGTGCATCACCCCTGTGACCGAGCGCTCGTGGCCGTTGGAGAACACCACCTCGTAGTTCTGGTCCGGCACCAGCCCGATCGCCGGGAACAGCGCGCGCGGCGCCAGGTTGCCGGAGTTGGAGGTGGGTGTGGAGTGGGCAATCTTCTTGCCCACCAGGTCCTGCGGCTTGGTGAAAGGGCTGTCCACGCGCGAGATCAGGATCAGTGTGTAGGAATTGCGTTTGCCGCTGGCCTTGTTGCCGGGCACACCAAACGGGGCAGGCTGGCCAGCGCCCACCAACTGGGGCACCAGGCCGGGGTTGACCTGCGCCAGCTGTGCCTTGCCGCTGAGGAGGCTGTCGATCAGTTCCTTTTCGCCCAGCACATCGATGTTGGTGCTCTTCTCCAGCGATTCGCCTTGCAGATTCTGCAGATCAATGTTGCCGCAGCGCGCAAGGTGGTTGAAGTAGTCCCCCCACAGCAGCATGGTTTCGCTTTTGGCATAGGTCTTGGGCATGGCCACCACCAGTTTCTCGCGTGGGCTGCCTGCAAAGCTCGTGGCGGCCGGGGTGGCTGCGGCGGCGCGGGCAGGCGCGGCCCGGTCGGTCTGCGCAGCTACCGGGCCCAGCATCAGCGCGGTGCCAGACAGCAGTGCAAAAAAGCGGGTATCGAATCGCATCGTTGTTTTCCCTCCAATTGTGGTGAAAGCGCGCTCCGCGCGCGGGTCGGCCAGTATGCATGAACGTTTTGTGACAATCAGCGCCTTGGCGACCCGTGCCGGTGGACGTTTTGTCAACTTCGCGCCGCCCCGGCATGGACAAGCCCGCAGGGGACATGCGCGGGCCTGGTCCACACAATTCCAATCCATCGCAATGCCTACCGCTGTGAACAGCGTTTCCCATGTCGCAAAACACCCTGACCTTGCAACTGTTTTTCGAAGACCCGATCAAGCTGAAGCTCGCACAGCTCACGTACCAATACCTGTGCTCAGACAACACGGAACAGGCCCAACGCTGGGCGGACAAACTAGGGGCCTCCAGTCTGGAGTCCCTGTGGGATGCACAATGGTTCAATGCGTCGGCATCTGCCGCTTCCACGCACCTTCTGCTCCAGTTCGACACGGGTACGAGCGACCCACCACCGCTGCGCCAGCTCGAAGCCCTGTTTGACCAGGGCCTGCGGGCTGCAGTGCTGGAGATCTTCTACGACCAGGTGGGGGAGACCGAGCGCATGCACTTCGACCGGGGCCAGTGGGTGTCGCGCAAGGCATTCATGGACGCCAACCCGCAGTGGCGCGCAGTGGTAGAGCCTGCGCAGCATGGTGGCGAAGGCCAGGGCAACGGCGGCGAGGAGGGTGGTGAGGCCGATGACCCCTATGCCTGCTCCAAAGACCCGGCCAAGCCCCTTGCCGTGGCCAAGCTGCGCCAGCAGGAGGAAAAGCGCATGCGCGAGGCCCGGAAGGCGGCCGAGGCCTTCGTGGAAATGGCGCAGGCCATGGGCAAAAGCGGCAAATCGCCCATGCAGGGCCTCATTGCCGTGCTGCTGCGCGCCGGGCTCAAGGGGCTGGTGCATGCGGTGGCATTCACGGTCGTCACCGTGTTGCTGTTCAAAGGCTTCTGGCTGTGGATGGGCCTGGGGCTGGTTCTGGCCGTGGCGCTGCCGCTGTACTACATGGCAACCGAACACAAGGAGCTGCGCGGGGACGACGGAGACGATGACGCCGACCAGCCTGGCGACGATGGCCCCGCCACGGTGATGGCACCCCAGTAAAAGAATTTCCGGAGAACAACAACATGCTGACGCAAATCGAATGGTGGGGTGGGGTGATCTTTGTGCTGGGGGCGCTGACCTACCGCATGGTCATGGGGGCGCTAGAAAGGCCTGTGGGCGGCATTCCCTGGTACCGGCTCATGATGCACGTGTTCTTTCTGGCCCCGGCCGCGCTGCTGGCGGGCTACTTCTATCCGCTCACGCAGCCCGCGCTGCAATACGGCTACCTGGCGCTGCTGGCCATCTCGCTGCTGGTGGTGGCCGTGATGCTGGTGCAGGAGATGACAGGCGATTCGGGCGAGGGCCAAGAAGAGGGGCGCAGCAAGGAGCCCTTGAAGGAGGGCGCGACAGCCAAGGCCGACGATACCGACGAGTACGAAGAGCCCGGCTGGCTGATGTCGGTGGTCGGCGCCATGGTGCTGTACAGCCCGGTACTCACGGCCTGTGGCCTCGCCAGCTACAAGGCCTGGCCCATGGTGCAGCGCCTGGCGTAGTGCATCCGCAGTGCGCAGTGGGATGGCGGTGGTCTGGCAAGGCTGACAATGCCTGCCCACCATCCCCATGTTTTTCGCTGCCCTTGGTTTTGGCTCGGTGTACCAGCCTTCGTTAGTCCACAACTCCATGTCCCCTGATTCCTTTGCCGATCTTCTGTCGGTCTACATGCGCCGCATCCGCGCCAGCGCCTCCGGCGTGGCCACCGAGATCGGCCTGAGCCGTGAGGCGGTGAACAACTGGCGCAACGGCATCTCGGTGCCCAACCCTCGCTCGCGCGACAAGCTGGTGGCCTGCACCCGCTACCTGCGCCTCACTGAAAGCGAGGCCAACCGCCTGCTCAGCGCAGCAGGGTTTGCGCCAGAATTTCCCCTGCAGGCCGAATCCACCGGTGCGCAGCCGTTTGCCGCGTTCCAGGACAAGGTGTTTGCGCAACTGGCCCAGGCGGTGCCATACCCCATCTCGCTGCTGCTGTCGCCCGCGCACTGGGGCCAGCCGCCGTTCCGGCACGAGCTGCTGCAGCGAGCCCGCGCGCAGTACGGCGAAGGCTCGGTGCTGCACATCCAGCCGCCCTACAGCGTGAGCACCGTGCCCGCCGAATACTTCGCCGCCATCGGCCGCCAATGTGGCCTGGGCGATGTGGCGTCGGACTACGAGTTTGAATCCGCGCTTGAGCGCCGCCTGATGGCGGGTGAGCGCATCTTCTGCCTGGTCAGCCGCTTTGAGCAGGGAACGCCCGCACTGCGCGAAACCCTGGCGGGCATCTTGCGCAGCCTGAGCGAGATGCACAGCGGCCGCCTGCACCTGCTGCTGTGCGGCGGGCAGGCGCTGGCCGACCTCAAATACCGCAGTGGCGATCTCTCGCTGCTCAACATTGCGCAGGTCCACCACTGGCCCGACCCGTCGCTGGACGACCTCACGCAACTGGCCCGCCACCGCTGGCCCGAGCACACCTGGACCGAGCCCGTGGTGGCCGACTTGCAGGCGCTCAGCGGCGGCCATCCCGCGTTGTTTGAAGAAGGGTTGCAGTGGCTGGTAGACCAAGGGGTGGGTGATGGTCATGCATCGTCTGCTGCGTTGCGCACCCACCTGACCAGCAGCCCGCGCCTGTGGCAAACCTTTTTGCCGCTGGCCCAGGCGCCCGCCACGCGCACGCGCTTGCAGCAGCTGCTGCAGGCCGACGATCTGGGCCGCGCGCGGCCCTATCTGCAGGACGACGAACTGCGCAGCCTGTTCTGGGGCAACCTCATCCACGTGCGCGGCACGGGCGATGCGGCGCGGCTGCACTGGCGCTGCGCCACCATCCGCGATGCAGGCTTGATGGTGCTGGACGCATGCTCGAACGCTTGAGCCCCTTTTTCTCCAGGGCCGTGGTGCGTGCCGTGGTCATTGCGGTGGTCACGCTGTTCGTGGCCAGCGCGCTGTTCACGCCGCAGCTCAACCCGGTCACGCGGGGCTCGTTCCTGGCGTCGGTCAATGTAGGCCCGGTGTGGGGCGAGCTGGTGCAGTGGCGCGTCGCCATGATCGAGGCGCGCAACGAGCGGGATGGCTGGCCCAAGGACATCCACCAATACGCACCGCGCATTGCCAACCCGCAGCTGCGCGTAACGTCTCCGCGCCCCAACGTGCTGCAGGCCGACATCGCCCACAACCCCGAGCTGGGCAAGCTGGCGGGCACCCAGGTGGTGGTGGAGCTCAAACCCGGCACCCACACCTGGACGTGCCGCCCCGGCAACCCACCCATTCCACCGGGCTACCTGCCCATCAACTGCCTGGAAGGCAGCTCCGACGACTTCGAGCCCGTCAAACCCGCACCCGACGCAGACCCGTTCGGCTGGCTGCGCTCGCTCATCCTGTGGTGCGGCGTGATCTTTGCCGCAGGCGCCGTGGTATGGGTGGTGCGCCACCCCATGATCGGCGCCGGGCAGCTGCGGCCCGCGCGCCTGCGCCGCACCCCGCTGGCGCGGCTGCCTCAGATCGACCGGCTGCTGCGCTGGCTGCGGCGGCTGGAACCCACGCTGCTGGCTGCCGACATTCGCATGGTGGACTGGCGCCGCGCCGTGGCCTGCGCCCAGGCCACGGGCGGCGAGCGCGCCCCGGCATTGGCCCGCGCGCTGGCCGAGCGCGTGTCGGCCCGCTGCCAGCCCAGCACGGATTGGGCGCTGCCCGGCCAGGTGTTCGAGTGGCAGTTTCCGCCCGACCTGCCCGTGTCGCTGGACCGTTGTTTGGTGTTTGTGCCCACCCCCGGCATCGACGAAGCCACCGTGCTGCGCCAGCTGCGCGCCGTGCAGACCGGCAGCGACGTGCTGCTGATCCTGTGCGAGCACAGCGTGGACACGCCCTGGCCGCTGCTGCAGGCCCACACCCAAGACCGCGCCAACCTGCATGTGATGGTGGACAGCGCCAGCCAGACCGAATGGCTGATCGGTGGCGACGCCCTGCAAGTGCTGCTGCGCCAACTGGCCGCGCAGCTGCGCATCACCCGCATCTCGCCGTACCAGACGCGCGGCGGCGTCACGCGCGAAGGCGCCTTCTTCGGCCGCGCCCAGCTGCTGGCGCGTGTCATCAACCGCGAGCCCGCCAACTACCTGGTGGTGGGTGGGCGCCAGCTCGGCAAAAGTAGCTTGCTCAAGGCCGTGCAGCGCCGCATGGCGGGCCATCCGCACACTGTGTGCCATTACGTCTCGCTGCGCGATCACCGCCTGGCGCCGCGCATGGCGCTGCAGTTTGGCCTGCCGGCCGACACGCCGCTTGAAGCCATCGTGGACCATCTGCAGGCGCAGTACCAGGGCAAGCACCTGGTGCTGCTGATCGACGAGGCCGACCTGTTCTTCCGCGATGAATCGGCCAATGGCTACGTGCAGCTGTCCACCCTGCGCGCGCTCAGCGAAGAGGGGCGCTGCTGGTTCATGCTGGCGGGCTTTTGGGACCTGTATGCCACGGCCGTGCTCGACTACCAAAGCCCACTGCGCAACTTTGGCGAGGTGCTGGCCATTGGCGGCCTGGAGCGCGCCGCTTGCCGCGAACTGGCCACCGAGCCACTGCGCAAGCTGCGCCTGGGCTTTGACAACGAAAAACTGGTGGATCGCCTCATCGATGCCAGCGGCCAGCGTGCCAACCTGGTGGCCATCCTGTGCCAGGAATGCCTGGAGGCGCTGTTGCCCGGCGAACGTGTCATCGAAGCCCGCCACCTCACCCAGGCCCTGGCCTCGCAAGCCGTGCAAGACGCCTTGGCCGGCTGGGGCCGCCTGAGCCACGACGAAGCCGCCTGCCGCCTCGACCGCATCGTGGTCTACCACACAGCCCAGGCCGGGCAGACCAGCCTGGTCACCCTGGCCCAACTGCTGCAAAGCCACGGCATCGCGGGCGACGCGCAAGCGCTGCGCCAGTCATTGGCGCGCCTGCAGCTGGCCTACGTGCTGCGCAAACATGAGGCAGGCGAATACCGCTTTGCCATCCCGCTGCTGCAGGACCAGTTCGAGCCGACTGAGGTGGAGTTGCTGCTGCACCAGGAGCTGGCGGTGCTGGGTCGCGGGTGAGCATGAAGCCTAGGAAGCGTCTGCACGAATCACCGCGCCGTGTGCATCTGCGGATCGGGCGGTCTGCGTCGCAAGCAAATATTCGCAATAGCTACGGCTATTGCTGCGCTTTGCGCCTGGCAGCCCATCCCTATGCGCAGCGCACCAGTGCCGCTCGATTCCTGCAGAGGCTCCTGGGGTAGTTTCCGCTGGCGGGTTGAACCCCAGCGGCAGCCCCTACACTGCGGCCATCTGATCCCCCCAGGCCGCGAGGGCTTGGACTTCTACAGGAGGTTTGGACAATGCCCATCCAGCTCGATCACCTGATGGTGCCCGCCCGCGACAAACTGGCCGCCGCCCGGCTGCTGGCCGAACTGCTCGGCGTGCCCTGGTCCAAAACCGGCGTGGGGCCGTTTTCCCCTGTGTTCGTGAACGATGGTTTCACCATCGACTTCGACGAATGGCCCGAGCCCATTCCGCGCATCCACTACTGCTTTCGCGTGAGCGATGCGGAGTTCAACGCCATCCTCGCGCGCATCCAGGCGGCGGGCATCCCGTACCGCAGCGCGGTGCACGGCCCCGTGGACAGCCAGGTGGACACAGCCCACGGTGGCCGCATCGTGTACTGGAACGAGCCCGATGGGCACCAGTGGGAGATGCTGACCGTGAGCTATGCGCGCGCAGCCGCCACCTAGGCGGCCGGCTTTCAAGCAAATTTGGCCGCCAGCGCTTGTTGCATAAGCGCTGATAGCTATCAAATTTGTACGTTTTGCCGCCTGTGAATCATGGCCGCTGCGCCATCACCAGCGCATACAGCGCCTGCGCCGCAACCGACAAGCTCTCGTCCCGCCGCCGCACCAGGTAGATCTGCCGCGTGAGCCCCGGCAGCGACAGCGGCCGCGTGACCAGCCCCGGCTGGTCAAAGTGGAACAGCGTGAGCGCGGGCACCACGCTGATGCCCAGCCCCGCGCGCACCATGCCCATCACGGTGGCCAGCTGCTCCACCTCCATCAGCGTGTGCATGGCCTGCGGCTGCAGGGCGGCCTCCAGGTACTGGCGCACGCTGCTGGTGCGCGCCAGGTGGATGAAGGGCCAGGCGGCCAGGTCCTGCGCGGTGATCGCCTTGCGGCGGCGCGCCAGCAGGTGGTCGGCAGGGCACACCAGGTAAAAGTTGTCGCTGCAAAACGGCTCGGCCTGCAGCGCGGGCGTGTCGGCGCGGATGGCGGCCAGCGCAAAGTCCGCATGGCCGCTGGCCACGCGGTCGATGCAGGGCTCGGACAGCACATCGGCAATGTCGATCTCGATGCCTGGGTGCGCCGCGCGGTACTGCGCCAGCACTCCTGGTAGCCAGCCCGCCGCCAGTGACGGCAGCAGCGCCACGGCCACACGCCCGCGCTGCAGCGTGGCGGCATCGCGCACGGCGGCCAGGGCGCTGGTGATTTCGGCGCGGATGCGGCGGGCGGATTCCAGAAAGTTCTTCCCCTCAGGCGTCAGGTCCACATGCCGCGTGCTGCGGTCGAACAGCCGCAGGCCCAGGTCGTCCTCCAGCGCGCGGATTAGCGCGCTGAACGCGGGCTGCGACAAATGGCACAACGTGGCGGCGCGCGTAAAGCTGCGCTGCTCGGCCAGCGCGAGGAAGGCATCGAGCTGGCGGCTGGAGAGGTGGGGGGCGCTCATGCGGGGTGGGTGTGATTCATCTGATTTTCAGATGGATTCATCGTAACAATCGATTTCACAGAATACCGCCATGTTCCTACAGTCACGCTCAGGAGCCAACGGATTCATGAAGAACGACCAAAAAACCAACCTGCTGGTGGGCTGCGCCGCCGGCTTCTCGGGCGACCGCACCGACGCGGCCCTGCCCGTGGTGCAGGCGCTCATCGCCAGCGGCCAGCCTGCGGTGCTCATCTTCGAGACCCTGGCCGAGCGCACGCTGGCGCTGGCCCAGCTGGCGCGCCGCACAGACCCCGATGCGGGCTACGAACCCCTGCTGGTAGACCTGCTGCGCCCCGTGCTGGCGCAGTGCCTGGCGCACGGCGTGCGCGTTGTCAGCAACTTTGGTGCGGCCAACCCGCACGGCGCGGCGCGCCGCATCCACGCGCTGGCGGCCGAGCTGGGCTTGGCCCGCCCGCGCATTGCCGTGCTGCAGGGCGACGACCTGAGCGGCCCCGACCACCGTGCGCTGCTACAGGGCGCGCTGGGCAGCGCCATGCCCACCGAGCCCATCGTGAGTGCCAACGCCTACATTGGCGCGCAGGCGATTGCCGATGCGCTGCGCGCTGGCGCCGATATTGTGGTCTGCGGCCGCGTGGCCGATCCGTCGCTGGTGCTGGGCCCTGCGCTGGCGCACTACGGGTGGGCGCTGGACGACTGGGACCGGCTGGCCCGCGCCACCATGGCCGGGCATCTGCTGGAATGCGGTGCACAGGTCACGGGCGGCTACTTTGCCGACCCTGGCTACAAAGACGTGGCGGGCCTGGCGCAACTGGGCTACCCCATCGCCGAGATCGACGCCGACGGCCACTGCACCATCACCAAGCCCCCGGGCACGGGCGGCTGCATTACCGAGCGCACGGTGAAGGAACAGCTGCTGTACGAGCTGCACGACCCGGCGGCGTACCTCACGCCCGATGTAGTGGCCGACATCACCACCGCCCGCGTGACCACGGTGGGCGCTGACGCGGTGCGGCTGGAGGGCGTGCAGGGCCAGGCGCGGCCCGCCACGCTCAAGGTCAATGTGTGTTTTGAATCCGGCTGGTTTGCGGAGGGCGAAATCTCCTACGCCGGCCCGCGTGCCGAAGCCCGTGCCCGACTGGCGGGCGAGGTGCTGCGCGAGCGCTTGCACGGCCTGGGCCCGCTGCGCATCGACCTGATTGGCGTGACCAGCATCTTTGGCGACGACACCAGCCGGTGGCTCGATGCGCCCGCCAGCGACAGCGGCGACGCCCGCAACGACGTGCGTGATGTGCGCCTGCGCGTGGCCCTGCAGCACCGCGACCACGCCAGCGCCCAGCGCCTGGTGCGCGAGGTAACCGCGCTCTACACCTGCGGGCCTGCAGGCGGAGGCGGCGTGCGCACCGCCATGCGCCCGCGCCTGGGCACGGTGTCGTGCCTGGTGCCGCGCGATGCGGTGGCCGTGCGTTTTGAGATGGTGGGCTAAGAAGCTGTGAACGAATCCCTCATGCCCGCTCGTGCCGCAAAAACGCACGCCCTCGGCGTTGCAAATGCTCGCCATAGCCCGAGCTATGGCTGTGCTTTGGGCCTTGATGGCGCACGTTTGTGCGGCCCGCTCGGCCACGCCGGATTCATTCTCAGCTTCTGAGGAGTACACACACCATGACGACGACCCTCACCGTTCCGCTTTATCGAGTTGCTCATAGCCGCACCGGCGACAAAGGCAACCGCTCCAACATCAGCGTCATCGCCTGGCACCCCGCGCTGTGGGAGGTGCTGGTCGAACAAGTCACCGAGGCCGCCGTGGCACAGCAGTTTGCGCAGCGCCGCCCGCGCCAGGTCACACGCTACCTGCTGCCCCAGCTGCAGGCCATGAACCTCGTGCTGGACGATGTGCTTGACGGTGGCGTGAACGACTCGCTCAACCTCGACAGCCACGGCAAGGCGCTCAGCTACCTGCTGCTCGATATGCCCATCACCGTGCCCGCCCATCTGGCGCCGCACTTTGGCGGTCCCACGGCCTAGGCCTCCCGTTTCGCTTTTTCATCCATACCAACACCAGGAGGCAACATGACCCATTCATCCCCCCGCCGCGCTCTGCTCGCCACTGCTGCCGTACTGGCGCTCGGAACACTGCATGCCCCAGCAGCTTTGGCCCAGGCTGCTGGTGCCTACCCCGCCAAGGCCATCACCTTTGTCGTGCCCTTTGCCGCAGGCAGCGCCACTGACCAGCTGGCGCGTGCGCTGGGCCAGTCCATCACCAACGACACCAAGCAGCCCGTGGTCATCGACAACAAGGCGGGCGCCAGCGGCATGATCGCCGCGTCGGCCGTGGCCAAGTCGGCGGCCGATGGCTACAGCGTGCTCATCACCACCAACACCACACACGCCGCCAACGAGCACCTGTACAAGAAGCTCTCCTACGACCCGGTGAAGGACTTCGCCCCCGTCACCGGCCTGGGCAAGGGAGGCCAGGTGCTGGTGGTCAACGCCAGCGCACCGTACAAGAACGTGGGCGAGCTGCTGGCCTTTGCCAAGAAGAACCCCGGCAAGCTCAGCTTCGGCAGCGGCAGCTCGTCGAGCCGCATGGCGGGCGAGATGCTCAAGCAGCTGGCCAGCGTGGACATCCTGCACGTGCCCTACAAGAGCAACCCACTGGCCATCACCGACCTGCTGGGCGGGCAGATCGATTTGATGATCACCGACACCTCCACCGGCGTGCCGCAGGTCAAGGCGGGCAAGCTGCGTGCGCTGGGCTATTCCACCCAAAAGCGCAGCGCGCAATTGCCCGATGTGCCCACGCTGGACGAAGCGGGCGTGAAGGGCTACGACATGGGTTACTGGTTTGCGGCCTACGTGCCCGCAGGCACGCCCGCGCCGGTGGTGGCGCGCCTGAACGAGCTGCTGACCGCCGCCACCAAAAGCCCAGCGGCCAAGAGCTTCTTCGAGAACGCGGGCTCGGAAGCCTGGACCACCACGCCCGATGAACTGGCCAAGTTCCAGGCTGCCGAAACCCAGAAGTGGGGCAAGGTGATCAAGGCGGCGGGGATTGAGGCGGAGTAAATCGAAGGCCTGGTAGCGGCGGGGGGTAACACGCGCTGCGCCGGGTTTTCACTCCCTCTCCCCTCGCGGGAGAGGGCGGGGGAGAGGGGGCTCTTTTTCCGAGCACCGCGCCCCATGCTCCCCCCTCTCCCCAACCCTCTCCCACCAGGGGAGAGGGTGTGTCAGCGCGCCTTCAAAGTGTGGAGAAAACCAAGCCAAAATGGGCCTCTACCGTCTGATGGACAAGCGCTAACAGCTATCAAATTAGTAGTAACTCAGCCTGGGCGACCATCCCTCACCACGGCCCCCCCGCAAACCGGGCCACCAAAAAATCCAATAACGCCCGCACCGCAGGCGACAAGTGCCTGCGTGACGGGTACAGCGCATAGATCGTCATCACCGGCAAGTCCCACCCAGGCAACACGGCCTGCAGCGCGCCGCTGTGCAGGTAGGGGTTGACCAGATACGTCGGCTGCATCGCAATGCCACCGCCCGCCAGCGCGGCGCGCATCAGCGTGGTGGCCTCGTTGGCGCTGAAATGGCCGCTCACGCCCACACGCTCCACCACCTCGCCGCGCGTCAGCTGCCACACGCTTTTGCCAAAGTTGGCGTAGCTCAGGCAGCGGTGCTGCGCCAGGTCGGCGGGTTGCTGCGGCACGCCATGCGCGGCCAGGTAGGCGGGCGAGGCCACCAGCACCGAATCACACCGTGCCAGCGGGCGGCCGATGAGCAGTGGGTCGGGCTCGGCACTGATGCGGATGGCCAGGTCGATGCGCTTTTCCACCAGGTTCAGCGACCCCTCGCTCGCGTCCAGGTCGATCTTGAGCTGCGGGTGTTGCGCCAGAAAGTCCGCAATCGCCGCACCCATCTGCGCAAACGCAAACGACACGCTGCAGGTCAGCCGCAGCTGGCCGCGCAATGCGCCCTCGGTGGTGGAGGCGGTTTCTTCTTCCAGGTCTTGCGACAGCGCCAGCATCTGCTGGCAGCGGCGCAGTGCGTGTTCGCCCGCATCGGTCAGCGTCACGCTGCGGGTGGTGCGCTGCAGCAGCCGCGCCTGCAACCACTGCTCCATCTCGCCCACATAGCGCGTGACCATGGCCCGCGACATATCGAGCTTGTCGGCGGTGGCGCTGAAGCTGCCGCTGGTGGCGACTTCGGCAAACACATGCATGGCGGTCAGGCGGTCCATAGGGGGGTATTTGATCGATTTACGAAACAAATATGCGCGGATTATCGGGTTTATTAGATCGATTGGCGCAAATAAACTTCATTCCGTCATCAACACCAACCTCTCAAAACCCTGGAGAAGCCACCATGTTCCGCACCACTCTCATCGCCGCCACCCTGTCACTCGTTTTCGCGGGCGCCCAAGCCGCCCAGCCCCTGCAGGTCAAGGTCTACAACGCCGACGGCAACAGCTTCAACGTCAACTCCACGCTGGTCTATGGCGAGAAGGAGGCCATGGTCATCGACGCCGGCTTTACCCGTGCCGACGCGCTGCGCATTGCCGCCAACGTGCTCGACAGCGGCAAAGAGCTAAAGACCATCTACGTGAGCCAGGCCGACCCCGACTACTACTTCGGCGTGGAAACGCTGAAAGAAATCTTCCCCAAGGCCGACGTGGTGACCACGCCCGCCGTGCTGGAGAAGATCAACGCCAAGCTGGCCGGCAAGCTCGCCTTCTGGGGCCCCAAGATGGGCGCCAACGCGCCGCGCACGCCCGTGCTGCCCAAGGCTATCAGCGGCAACACGCTGAGCGTGGACGGCCAGGCGGTGGAGATCCGTGGCACCACCGGCCTGCTGGCGCACCGCCCTTATGCGTGGATTCCATCCATCAAGGCCGTGGTGGGCACCATCGGCGTGTTTGGCACCAACACCCATGTGTGGACGGCCGACACGCAAACGGTGGCCGAGCGCAGCGCCTGGGTGGCCCAGCTCGACGAAATGGCCGCCCTGCAGCCCACCGTGGTGGTGCCCGGCCACATGCCCGCCGGTGGCGCGCTGGATGCCGCCAACATCAGCTACACCAAGGGCTACCTGCAAGCGTTTGAGAAGAACGCCGCCGCCACCAAGACCAGCGCCGAACTCATCGACGCGATGAAAAAGGCCTACCCCGCAGCGCCAATGGGCCTGTCGCTGGACATCGGTGCCAAGGTCAACAAGGGCGAGATGAAGTGGTGAGATGACGTGCTGAAAGCTGTCAAAGCAAGTTGTTGAAAGAAAGGAACCAGATCGTGACCACGCACCCGCTCCAACAAGTCCTGCAGCACCTGCACGCCGGGCGCTGGAGCGCGGCGCACGATCTGGTGCAGCACGATGGCTCCATGCTCGCAGCCTGGCTGCACGGCATCCTGCACCTGCAGGAAGGTGATTTGGAGGATGCCGAAAACTGGTACGACCGCGCCGCCCGCCATTTCCGCAGCCGGGGCACGCTGGCCGAAGAGATTGCGGCGTTTGAAGCCGCACTGATTGCGTCCGAAACATCAGACCCTCAAGAAAGAACCTGACCCATGCCCAACGTCACCGTGACCTACTTGTTTGACCCCTTGTGCGGCTGGTGCTATGCCGCCGCGCCCGCGCTCAAGTTCCTGCAAGCGCAGAAGGGTGTCGAGGTGGTGCTGGCCCCCACCGGTCTGTTTGCAGGCGCAGGCGCACGGCCCATGGACGCGCAGTTTGCCGCCTATGCTTGGTCCAACGACCAGCGCATCCAGCAGCTCACAGGCCAGCCCTTCACGCAGGCCTACCGCGATCAAATTCTGGGTGCTGTGTCCGGTCGCTTTGATTCAGGCCCTGCCACCCTCGCGCTGACTGCCGTGGCGCAGACCGCGCCTGCGCATGAACTGGGAGCCTTGCACGCACTGCAGCACGCACGCTATGTGGAAGGCCGCGACACCGCAGAACCGGAGGTGCTGGCGGACCTGTTGCGGGCTTTGGGCCTGGCCGATGCCGCCGCATTGACGCTGGCACCCGACGCCGCACTGCACAGCGTGGTGGCAGAGCGCGTAGCCCGCGCCCA
Organism: Acidovorax sp. sif0632; assembly: GCF_019218805.1. Lineage (NCBI taxonomy): Bacteria > Pseudomonadati > Pseudomonadota > Betaproteobacteria > Burkholderiales > Comamonadaceae > Acidovorax > Acidovorax sp. sif0632. The sequence continues at coordinate 679,909 of NZ_JAHUWW010000002.1, forward strand.
GGCCACGCTGCGTGCCGCGGGTGCCCGCGGCGTGCCGCAATTGGTGGTGAAGGGGCAGGGCGGTGCGCTGCGGTTGATCGGAGGCGATGCGCTGCTGGGGCCGCGCGAGAAACTGGTAGAGCACATCCTGGCGGCCTGAGGCCCTGAACCCTAGGAGGGCTCAGAACCTGTTCAAGATCTTTTCGGGGTCGCACAAGGTCCTTGCCGGGATGGGATGCAAGGCGCGGTGCGCAGTGGATAGCCCGGCTATCAACAAGCGCCGCAGACCGCCCGGCAAGGCACTTGCCCGAAGGGTTGGAGTGAAATCGGGCGATTGGACGCCCCGGCTGCTTGCATGGGCACGAGCCCATGCGGCGCATCCGAAGCATCCACGTCCATCACGATGGCACTCCAATGCGATCCCCGAAAAGATTTTGAACAGGTTCTCAGGCCTTGGGCAGGAGTTCGCCCCGTCGGCCCAAGGTCCGCACCATCTGCTCGTACATCGCATCCACAGCCGGTGAGCGCAGCGACACCTTGCTGCGCAGCACCGCCACGTTCATCGAAGCCAGCGGCGGCAGGTCAAACTCCGCCGGCAGGTTCTGCAGGATTTGCAAATGGGCCGGGGCGCTGCACCGCGTGAGCACCGCCACCGCCAAACCGCTCTCCACAGCAGCCAGCTGGCCCGCCAGGCTGGAGCTGTGGTACACGATGCGGTAGGCCCGCCGCCGCGTGCCCAGCGCGGCCAGGGTGGCCTGCCGGGCCATGCTGGCCGATTCATACACCGCAATCGGCAGCGGATCGCGCCGCCAGGCCTCGAACTGGGCGGCACCCACCCACACCAGCGGCTCGTCGAACAAGAAGCGCCCGCGTTGCGGCTTGTCCTGCGAGACCAGCGCCAGGTCCAGCTCGCCCTTCACCACACGCGGGATCAGCGACGTGGACTGCTCGCACGTCAGCTCAATCTCCACCCCCTGGTAGCGGTGCGAAAAGCTGCGCAGCACTGGCGTGAGGTAGGCCGACGCATAGTCGTCGGGCACCCCCAGCCGCACCCGGCCCGCCAGCTTGGGGCCAAACAATGCGGCATGTGCCTCAGCCTGCAAATCGAGCACGCGGCGCGCATACGACAGCAGTTCGGCGCCCGCAGGCGTCACCTCCAGGTGGCGCGGCCCGCGCAGCAGCACCGGGCGGCCCAGCGCGGCCTCCAGCTTCTTGATCTGCATGCTCACGGCCGACTGTGAGCGGTGCACCAGCGGCGCCGCGCCCGAGAGCGAGCCTGCATCCACCACGGCCACAAAGGCACGCAGCCAGTCGATTTGAAAGTCTGGGTAGTTCATGGGGGCCTTTATCGGTCGGACCAGTGACGACAGTGGTGGGGCTCTCGGTGGGTTGGTAAATTCGTTTATCGAATGGTAGCTGTTCGATTTATCCGTTTTACAGGATGCCTGTAAAGCGTGAGCATCGGCGGCATGAACCACTCCAAAGCCAGCACCGTCGCATCGCCTTCCCTGGCCACCACACCGCTGCCCGTCAATGCCAATGCCATCACCCGCGAGCGCGACGGCCAGTGGCTGCTCATCGCCGGTGGCGTGCTGCTGGGCACCATCGGCGTGTTTGTGGAAGAGGCGGGCCAGCACCCTCTGGTCACGGTGTGGTTCCGCTGCGCATTCGGTGCACTGGCGCTGCTGGCCTGGTGCCTGGCCACGGGGCGGGGACAGCAACTTTTTCTGCACGGCCGTGCCCGCTGGGTGGCCTGCGCTACGGGCGTGCTCATGGTGCTCAACTGGGCGCTGTTCTTTGCAGCCATCCCACGCACATCGATTGCAGTGGCCACCGTGATCTTTCACATCCAGCCCATCTGGGTCATCGTGTTTGGCGCGTTGTTCTTGCGCGAGGCCGTGTCGCCCACGCAGTGGCTGGCCACACTGGCCGCGCTGGGCGGGCTGGTGCTGACCACGGGCTTGCTCGACGGCACCGCAGCAGCCGCAGCGGCCAGCAGCACCGGCGGCGGCAGCTATGTGGCTGGCGTGCTGATGTGCCTGGGCGGTTCGCTCTGCTATGCGGGCGTGACGCTGCTCGCCAACACGCAGAAAACCATCAGCCCCTTTGCCATGGCGCTGTGGCAGTGCCTGGTGGGCGCGGTGGCGCTCGTGTGGGCGCCCTTTGTGCTGGGCTGGCCGCAGCAGGGCGCCGCGTGGGGCTGGCTGCTGGGCCTGGGCGTGCTGCACACCGGCCTGGCGTATGTGGTGCTGTTTGCCGGCATGTCGCGCCTGGGGTTGGGGCGCATTGCGGTGCTGCAGTTTGTGTACCCGCTCACGGCGGTGCTGGTGGACTGGGTGGTGTATGGCCGTACGCTCAGCCCCATCCAACTGGGCGGCGTGGGGCTGATGGCTGTGGCGCTGTGGACGATTCGGCGGCCCCGTTCGAAGGGGGTGGGTACTCCTGGCTCCACCACAGCAAGCCGCTGATCAGGCCCGCCCCCACGCTCAATGCGTGAAATGCGCCAAACGTTTGGGAGTAGCTTCGCTGTAATTTCCTGTAATCGCCAAACCGCTTTGGTGGCGCCACCATGCGCTCACTTCATCAACACGTGATGAAGCCGAGGGCGCCGAAAATCGTCACAGAGTAGGCATGAAGGGGAACTTGGCAATGAAAAAATTCATGACTGCGGTCTGCATGTTGCTGCTGTGCGGCACAGCCTTTGCGAGGCCGACCTATGTATTCCAGCCTCAGTGGAATCAACCCAACAACAACGATGTGAACAACGGCGCCACCGGGCAGCCCTACACCCAGACTCAGATTGAGGCGTTCCTCAACAATGCGAAGGACCGCCGTTCCGGCGCACCCCTGGCCAGCCAGATTCTGGACTCGTGTGGTGTGGTCGAGGTCGAAAAAGGCTGCCATCAGGCCACGGATCCGCACATCACTATTTGGGTGGACAACCGGGTCAAATCCAACCAGGTCAAAGCGTGCCAGAAGCTCAACCCAGGCACTGCCGTGCACGCGAACGGCTGTTGAGGGCGCCACAACTTACCCCCGCCGGGAACATCGTGCTGGATGGGGGTAGATGGCGCAAATCCGTTCGGGCTGCGCCTGTCAATGGCCCACCAGGTGATTGGGCAGGCTCAGCGTGAACGGCCCGTTGTGCTGGCAGGCCGTAGAGGAACGCCTCCGCAGAAATTATGCCAAAAAAGGTATCCAGCGCTTGATGGATAAGCGCTTCAAGCTATCAAATCAGTAGTATTCGGGTGGTGTGCACTACGGCGATTCCGTCAGTTGCACCACCACCGACCGATGATCCGAACCCAAGTCCGGCCCGAGGTCAAAACGCACCTCCCGCCAGCCCGTTCAAGCCAGCACAGGGTCCGGCGGCAGCACCGACAACCCTCCCCACGCGCTGGGCCAGTTGGCCACCATGCCCTTGGCGCGGCGCAGGGGCATCCAAGGCTACCAAGACAAAAATCGACGCGGCATTGTGTGCCCGGTGCCTCTATGTGGGTGCAGGGTGCGCGCGCCGCCATCACACGCCGCCATCACATGTGGAACTGACGGCACTGGCCTACAGCTGCCCGCAAATCGGGCCGCCCATACTGCGTTGATGAAAACGCACCTCTGCTCCCACCGCTTCACCCAGGGGCCGCTGGCGTTGGCCCTGGCAGGGTCCATGGCTCTGGCCCTGGCCCAGCCGGCCACCCCTGGCCCCGGCCTGGGTCCGAACCCGCAATTGCCCGCACCGGAAAAGAGTGGCCTGGTGCCCACCTTCAACATCGCACCTGCACAGGGTTGGCCGCAGGGCGCCCAGCCGCAGGCCCCTGCGGGGTTCAAGGTCACGGCGCTGGCGCGTGGGCTGGACCATCCCCGCTGGGTCTACACCCTCCCCAACGGCGATGTGCTGGTGGCGGAAAGCAACAAGCCACCGCCTGCAGAGGGCGCCAAAAACGTGCACTCCGACGGCCTGCGTGGCCTGGCCATGGGCCTGGTGATGAAACGCGCTGGTGCCGGTACGCCCAGCGCCAACCGCATCACGCTGCTGCGCGACACGGACGGTGACGGCGTGGCTGACGTGCGCAGTGCGTTTCTGCAAAACCTGCTCTCGCCCTTTGGCATGGCGTTGGTGGGCACCCAGCTCTTCATTGCCACGGCCGACGGTGTGGTGAAGGTGCCTTACGAAACCGGGCAGACCTCGGTCAACACGGCACCCGTCAGGGTCACCGATCTGCCTGCCGGGGCCAACCACCACTGGACCAAGAACATCATCGCCAGCCCCGATGGCCGCAAGCTGTATGCCACCGTGGGCTCCAACAGCAATGCGGGCGACAACGGCATGGCGGCGGAAGAGGGCCGCGCCGCCATCTGGGAGGTGGATGTAGAGACTGGCAGCAAGCGGCTGTTTGCCACCGGCCTGCGCAACCCCAACGGCCTGGGCTGGGAGCCGCAGAGCAAGCTGCTCTGGACGGTGGTGAACGAACGCGACGAGCTGGGCAACGAGCTGGTGCCCGACTACCTCACCTCGGTGAAGGATGGCGCCTTTTACGGCTGGCCCTGGAGCTACTGGGGCCAGCATGTCGACACCCGTGTCAACCCGCCCAACCCCGACATGGTGGCCAAGGCCATCGCGCCAGACTTTGGCCTGGGTTCACACGTTGCGCCGCTGGGCCTGGCGTTCTCCGACGCCCGCATGCCCGGCGCCTACGCCAGCGGCGCGTTCATCGGCCAGCACGGCTCGTGGAACCGCAAGGAGCTGACGGGCTACAACGTGGTGTTCGTGCCTTTTGCCGACGGGCGCCCCTCGGGGCCTCCCCAGGCGTTTCTGACGGGATTTTTGAGCAAGGACGGCGATGCCTATGGCCGCCCCGTGGGCGTGGCGCTGGACGGCAATGGCGCGTTGCTGGTGGCCGACGACGTGGGCAACGTGGTCTGGCGCGTGGTGCGGTCCGAATGACGTCTGCGTAGGTGCTCGGCCCTTCGTTGCGGTGGTTCGCAAGACCGCCACGGGGCCAGAGCAGACTATCCTGCTGTTTGCTGGGCTTGGCCCCTGTGCCCGCCACGCGACGTTCCGCACAACCCCGTTCTGAAATTCCGCAACCAGGAAGCGGCACCCATGTCTTTTGCAGCCACCCATTGGCCCCGCGCCGCCCAAGTTACCCAGGTTGCCCGCATCCTGGCCGGTTGCGCGTGCGTGGTGGCGCACGCCCATGCCCATGCGCAAGATAGCCCGGCCGATCCCGCCCAGTCACTGCCCACCACGCCCCCCACACTTGAAACCCAGCAGGTCACCGGCAGCGCGCAGGCGCAGCGCCAGTTTGACAGTGCAGCCAGCCACTGCAGCGTGGCCGTGGATGCCTTCACGGCCCCCACGCCATTGGTGAACCTGTCGGAGCTGCTGGCAGGGCAGGCTGGCGTGGTGGCCACAGACCGGGGCAACTACGCGCAGGATCTGCAGATCGCGGTGCGGGGCTTTGGCTCCCGCGCCACCTTTGGTGTGCGGGGCGTGCGCATTCTGGTGGATGGCATCCCCGCCACCATGCCCGACGGCCAGGGCCAGGCGGCCACCGCGCACCTGCCTTCGGCCAGCCAGATTGAAGTGCTGCGCGGCCCGCTCGCGCAGCTGTATGGCAATGCGGCAGGGGGCGTGGTGCAGGTCACCACCCGCGATCCCCGGCCCGGGGGCGGCGCCCAGGCCGGGGTGGCGGTGGGCTCGTTCGGCCAGCGGCTGGTGGACGCATCCTTGGACTTTGGCGACCAGCGCCTGGGCGGGCTGCTGGGGGTGTCGCACTTCGAAACCGTGGGCTGGCGCGGCCACAGCGCCGCGCGGCGCACGCACCTCAACGCCAAGCTGCAGGCCCAGCCCGACAGCCGCACACGCATCACAGCCCTGGTCAACCTGTACGACCAGCCCCAGGCGCAAGACCCACTGGGCCTCACGCGCGCGCAATTCGATGGCGACCCGCGCCAGGCCAGCGCCCTGGCCACCACCTTCAACACCCGCAAGTCGGTGGGCCAGAACCAGCTGGGCCTGGTGCTGGAGCGCCAGCTCAGCGACACCGACAGCGTGCGGCTGCGCGCCTATGGCGGTGGGCGGCAGCTCACGCAGTACCTGTCTTTCAGCGGCGCGGCGGTCAACAGCGCAGGCGGGGTGGTGGACCTGGACCGCAGCTACCAGGGCGCGGCCGCCACCTGGACGCGGGCCGTGCGCCTGCCCTCGGGCCTGCCGCTGACGTGGACGGTCGGGGCGGAGGCGAATCGCCTGTCTGAACACCGCCAAGGGTTTGTGAACAACGCGGGCACCAGCGGCGCGCTGCGGCGCGACGAACAAGACAGTGCCGCCAACACCGATGTGTATGCCCAGGTAGACGTCTGGCTCTCCCCGCGCTGGCGCGCCATCGCCGGGCTGCGCGCCAGCCAGGTGCGCGTGCAGGTGGATGACCGCTACGTCACCCCCGCCAACCCCGACGACAGTGGCGCGCGCAACTGGCGCCACACCAGCCCCGCGTTGGGTCTGGTGTGGGCTGCCACCGACCAGCTCAACCTGTACGCCAACGCAGGCCAGGGCTTTGAAACCCCCACGCTGGCCGAGATGGCCTACAGCACCGGCAACACCGGCCCCAATTTCGGCCTGGCTGCCGCCCGCAGCCGCCAGTGGGAGGTGGGCGCCAAGTGGCAAGGCACCCACCAGCAGCTGGAGCTGGCATGGTTCGACACCCGCAGCCAGGGCGAGATCGTGCCCGTGGCCACGGTCAACGGCCGCTCGGTGTTCCAGAACGTGGACAACGTGCGGCGCCGGGGGCTTGAAGTGGGTTGGCGTGCACAGTGGGGCGCCTGGGCCCCGCGCGCCAGCTACACCTACCTGGATGCCCACTTTGGCAGCGCCTACGCGGGGGCAGGGGGCGCCAACGTCGCCGCGGGCAACCAGTTGCCGGGCACGGCGCGGCACGCTGCGCAGCTTGCCATCGACTACGCGCCCACCGCACGCTGGCAACTGGGGGGCACGGCGAACGTGTCGGGGCCGGTGTTTGCCAACGATGTCAACAGCGAGCGGGCCGCTGGCTTTGCCGTGCTGGGCCTGCACGCGGCCTACGGCTGGGGCGGCCAACAAGCAGGTCCAGGTGCAGGCACGGCGCGCTGGCAGCTCTGGGCCCGGCTCGACAACGTGTTCAACCGCCACCACGCGGCCACCCTCATCGTGAACGACGCCAACGGCCGCTACTTCGAGCCCGCCGCGGGCAGGCGCCTCATGGTGGGGCTGCGCGCGCAGTTCATGTAGTCGAGGTGGTCGGGCCCCCGGGCACTTCCATCGCCACGGAAGGGCCTGCGTGCAAGCACAGCTGCAACCACGGCCTACCGCTCCGCCATCGGCACAAACACCACGGTACGTTCCGCGCGCTCCACATCGCCGGGCGGTTGCCACAGGTCACTGGCCAGCTCAAAGATGTGCGGCGGCACCACCATCGAAAACGTCGCTCCCTGTTCGGCATTGCGCCGCAACACACGCTCGCGGCGCACCTCGCGCGGAGCATCGAGCACATACACCACCATGGCGTCGGCCCACGGCCCCATGCGGGCATAGAAGGCGTCGCGCTGGTGCTGCTGGATCAGGCCTACCTCCAGCACCACATCGCTGCCCGCGTTCAGCCCGGCCTCGGCGGTTTTCCAGATCTGCGTGAGGCAACGCAGGGTGCGGGGCACATACCAGGCCATCACATCGGCCATGTCAGCCGTGTCGGGCCGGTCAGGCGAGAACAGCGTGGCCATCCAGTCGTCCAGGTTCAGCGGCACGGCGCGGTGCTGCTGCACCTGGTGGCGCACAAAGGTGGACTTGCCCGCTCCCACCGGGCCGATGACCAGGTGAATGCGGGGGGCGGTGCCTGCAACGGCTGCGGGGGTGGTGTGGGTCGAAGCGGTTTGCATGAGATAAGGGCTCCAGAAATGCAAAAAGCCCTCTCTGCAAGCAGGGAGAGCTTTCCATAGGGCGGACGAAAAAAAGCCCTCAACGGTGGTGGAGGGCTTTGCGGTTCGCTCCGATCCCAAGGACCGGATGCGAGGTTGGCAGTGTAGGTGGCAGACGCTGGCTGCGTCAACTCACGGGCAGCGTGGGCGCGACGAATGCCGAACTGCGCTCAGGGCGCTTTGCCTGCCGCGAGGTGCCGCTGAAAGAACGCCAGCACCTGGGCATTGAAAGTCTGGTGAAAAGTCACCCGGTCAAACCCTGCTGCATCGCGGCAGATGCCGGGCACTGCCTCGGCCAGCGCGGGTGAGCAGGGCGCCAGAAAGGCGAAGTGCCCGGCGTTGGCCGCCAGCTGCCAGTCGGGCGCACTGGGCAGACCCTGGCGCACCGTCTCCACGCTTTGCAGCGTGACGCCATCACCACCCAGGGCCGAGGCCCACAGCTGGATGGGGGTTCTGACGTGCCCCAAGCCCTTGGCATCGAAGACGCTCAACGGGTCGACGATGACTGCAGCCCGAATGCGCGGGTCCGGCGCGGGCGTGGCGGGGATTTCTTTGCGCCGGATCTCGCCGCACAAGGGCCGGGTGGATAGCGGCGAGCACAGGTCTTGCCGTGACGTCCAGTCCGGCACGGCGCCGATGGCCACCAGGCCCGTGTAGCCGCCGCGTGAAAAGCCAAAGAAACCGACCTTGCCCGCGTCCAGCTGCGCGCGCTGGGGCCAGGCGCCCAGCATGTAATCCGTCAGCCGCTTCATGTCCACCGGCCGCGTGGCAAAGGCCGACAGGTAGCCCTGGCGGCTCAGGTCTTGAAAGTTGTCGCCCGGGTGGCTGATGGCGGCCACCACATAACCTGCGTCGGCCAGCGTGGCCGCCGTGTCGTGGTGCCCCAGGGCCGATCCGCCCGCGCCGTGCGACACCACAACCAGCGGCAGGCCCTGGCCAGCTACGGGGCAGTCACGCGTGCCTTGCAGCACCAGCGGCGCCAGGTCAATGCGGCCCGGCGGCGTGCTGCAGGGCGACCACACGGCGCCGCGCAGCGCGGGCCCGTCCTTGTCTGCAGGCACCTCGATAAAGGCAAAGCCTGCAGCGTGGGCCAGGGTGGCGGCGCAGCACAGCGCTGCGGGCAAAAGGGAACGAAAGAGCCAGCGAAAACGGGTTATAGGGGTGTGGTGGGGCGGATGGGAATCAGCAGGTCGGTGCGCAGGTCCGCCTGCGCGGCGTTGCGGGGCGAGTTGAGGTAGTGCTCCAGCGTGGGGCGGTCGTCCGGCTCGTAGCCGCTGGCCGGGATCCAGCGTGTGTGGATGGCCGCCAGTGCCGCGTTGATGCGCGTATAGGGGCCGGTCAGCGTGTGGCGTGCGTACAGCCCTGCGGGGATGTCCAGCCGTTCCAGTCCGCCATCTGCCACTGAGAGAGGCTCTGGCAGCACCACGGCCGCGTAGTAGCGAAAGCTGCCGCCCTCCACGTCCTGCGGGTCTCCGCACGATGCGCCCAGCCGGTGGACAGCGCGCTGCCCGCACTGCAGGTACAGCCGCCGCTGCGTGTGGGGGATGGTGGATGGCGGCCCCTGGTGGCGCAGCGCATGCAGGCGCTGTGCCGGGCGCTCGACGATCTGCACGGCCAGCGTTTGCTCGGCCTTTGCATGCGCGTTTGCGTGCGCGTTTGCGGCGCCTGAATCAAGGATGAGGCGGTGCATGTCCCGCTGGAACGCCCGTGGCGATTGCCCGGTGAACTGGCTGAACGCGCGGGTGAAGGCCTGCGGGCTGTCGTAGCCCACCTCCAGCGCCACCTGCGTGATGCTCTGCCCGCCTTGCTCCAGCATCCGCGTGGCCAAGGCCAGGCGCACGCGGCGCACCGTGGCGGCCACGGTTTCGCCCGCAATGCTGCTGTAGACGCGGTGGAAGTGAAATGGGGAAAAATGGGCAATGGCGGCCAGGTCCTCCAGCCGATGCGCTGCCAGCGGGTGCGCCACGATGTGGGCGACCACGCGGGCCACGCGGTCGCGGTAGTGCTGATCGGCGCTCTGGTCCAGGCTCATGGCCGCAGAGTTTGCCGCAGCTTGCGCGCCGGTACTTAGCCGATCTTGCTACTTTGTGGCCTGGTGCCGCGGCAGCGCTGCACTACTTGGAGCGGCTGACAAAAATCAGCGAAGCGGTTCTGGCTAGGCGCTGCGTCGCAGGCAGTACGAGCAGTACTACAAGACGCGGCAACAACGCCAGAAGAGTTTTGTTAGCTGCTCTTATTGCCCAAACACCATCGCCTGGTGTGCCCCCACGCCCGCTAGCACGCCTTCGGCCGAGGCCAACGTGGCGTTGTGGCGCATCAGCGTCAGGTCGCCTGCGGCATACACGCCGGGCACGGTGGTCATCTTGTTCGCATCGGTGCGGAGGTAAGGGCCCATGGGCCCATCGTCGAACGCGCAGCCCAGTTGTTCGGCCAGCGGGCTGGCAGGGCGCGTGGTGGCGGCCACATACAGCGCAGCCAGCGGCACCACGCGCGCGTCACCGCTGCCGGTGGCCTGCAGGCGCACGCCCTGCAGCGCCTGGCCCAGGCCCTCCAGCGCGGCGATGGGCGCGGGCTCGATGGTTATGCCCAGCGCCAGCAGCCGCTCGCGCTCGGCGTTCTCCAGCGTGGTGTCGCCGTTCAGGAAGAGGGTGGTCGGCCCCCAGTCGGCAATCAGCTGCGCGTGCATGGCCGAGCCTGGCGAGTGGTACAGCACGCCCAGCCGCTGGCCTGCAAATTCATAGCCATGGCAATACGGGCAGTGCAAAACCGATGCGCCCCAGCGCTCGCGCAGGCCTGCAATGTCCGGCAAACCGTCTTGCACGCCAAACGCCAGCACCAGCTTGTGGGCCTCCAGGGTTGCGCCATCGTCCAGCACCACTTCAAACCCGTTCTCTGGTGACCCGGCGCGTTGCTGCGCCGTGGCCGACACCACCGTGCCCTGCACAAAAACCACCGTGGGGTAGGCCGCCAGCTTGCGCCGCGCCTGCTCGATCATCGCCAGCGGCGGCTCGCCGTCTTGCCCGAAGAAGCCGTGCGACGCGGCCGCAAACCGGTTGCGCGGCTGGCCTGCATCCACCACACACACCCGCCGCCGTGCACGCGCCAGCTGCATGGCGGCCGACAGGCCGGCAAAGCTGCCGCCTATCACGATCACCTCATACGCCTGGGTGGTTGTCATTGCCGCCGTCGCCATGCTCAATCTCCTTGTGACCGTGGCACCCGGCCACCATGCGTTCATGAAACTCGGCCGAGAGTTGCGCCAGCGTTACCTCGCCCAGCCGTGCCAGCAACGCCTCTTCGGCCGCCTGGTAGGCATCGGTCAGCGCGCGGTTCACCGCTTGCTCCACGATGCAGCCGGGGCTCTCCATGCGGTTGCCCACCGCCAGCAGCGTGGGCGCGCCCAGCGCCTCGTAGATGTCGCGCAGCGTGATGTCGGTGAGCGGGCACGACAGCACCCACCCGCCGCCATGCCCCTTGGCCGACGACACAAAACCCGCATACCGCAGCCCCGCCATCAGGCGGCGCACCACCACCGGGTTGGTCTGCATGGCCTGCGCCATCGCCTCAGATGTAGCGGGCCCCTCCATCTCTGCCATGTGCAGCAGCGCGTGGAGAACATTGGAAAGTCGGCTATCTCGTTTCATGCAACATTTAAAGTTGCGTGATGCTAGCATGCAACCGGGAACAGTGCTTGGGTACGAACAAATTACTACTGAATTGATAGCTGCAAGCGCTTTATGGATAAGCGCTAGAGGTCAATTTGGCTTGATTTTTTCAGACGTTGCCCACCCCTGACCGTTCGGGTTGAGCCTGCCGAAACCCTGCGCTGACCTGGCAATGCCGATGGACAAGCTCAACGCAAAAACGCGTATCCACCACACGCAACACACCATGACCCAACCCACCACGTCCCCCTTCACCGACCCCGCCGCCGTCGCCCGCTACGCCGAAGGCCCCCGCCGCAACGTGCCCGGCTACGACAGCCTGCTGCCCATGGTTCGCATCCTGCTGGCCGAGCGCGTGCCCGCTCACGGCCGCGTGCTGGTGGTGGGCGCAGGCGGCGGGCTGGAGCTGGAAGACATGGCGCGGGCGCACCCCGGCTGGCGGTTCGACGGCGTGGACCCCAGCCAGCCCATGCTGGACTTGGCCGCCCAGCGGCTGCAGAGCGCGGGCGTGCTAGGCGACCGCGTGGCGCTACACCACGGCTACGTGCAGGGCGCACCGGCCGGGCCGTTCGACGGCGCGACGTGTCTGCTGACTTTTCACTTTGTGCCACGCGAAGAGCGTGTGCCCATGCTGGTGGAGATCCGGCGGCGGCTCAAGCCCGGGGCGCCGCTGGTGGTGGCGCATCTGAGCGTGGCGGATGGGGCAGGCCATGGTGGCGATGCCGGGGCAGGGGAGCGCGATCTGTGGCTGTCACGCTATGCGGCGTTTCAGGTTGCGTCCGGCGTGACGCCGGAGCATGCGGCCAGGGCGCGGGACAAGATTGCGGCGGAGCTGGCGGTGCTGACGCCGCAGGAAGACGAGGCGATTCTTCGTGAGGCTGGGTTCAGCGATGTGCGGATGTTTTATATGGGGTTTGCGTTCAGGGGTTGGGTGGCAACGGCCCGGTAGCGAGCAACTAAAGAGGGCCAGCTCATTGGACCCGCATGACCGCACCTTGCTCACCCCCAGGCTGTCTTGCAACTGGGGTCAGCAGCCCCCGGCCATCCATCCGGTGGTGCACAAGAGCCACTCAGCGCACAGGCGCCAGCGCCCACCGGTCCTTCGACGCCTTCACCAGAAAATCAATCACCGCCTTCACCCTGGCCGCATTGCGCCGGCCCGGTGACGACACTGCGTACAGCGTGTGCACGGTGCGCGAGGCAAAAGGCGCCAGCACCTCCACCAACCGTCCTTGCGCCACATCGGCCGCCGCGAGCGGGCTGGACAACATGCCGATGCCCGCGCCGCTCACCAGTGCGTGGTGCACCAGGGCCGAAGTGCTGGCGGCCAGGCGCGAGCGCACGGTCACCTCCAGCGGCTTGCCTTGTGCATTGCGAAAGGCCCAGGTCACCGCCGGCCCCTGCGCGGTGTGCGTCACGGTGTGGTGCTGCTGCAGCTCGCTGGGGTCGGCCGGCGTGCCGTGCAGGCGCAAATACTCCGGGGCCGCGTACAGGCGCCGCTCGAACCGGCCCAGCGCACGCGCCACCACCAGGTCGCTGTGGCCCACGGTGGTGCGCAGCGCCACGTCGATGCCCTCCGTCACCAGGTCGGCCACGCGGTCGTCGGCCAGCAGTTCCACCCGCAGCGCCGGGTAGCGCGCCTGCAGGTCCGCCAGGTGGGGCAGCACCAGCGCCTCGCAAATCTCCTGGCTGGAGGCCAGGCGCAACGTGCCCGCCACGCGGCTGCGCTGGTCCGACAGCGATGCCCCGATGTCCTCCAGCTGCGCCAGCAAGGCACGCGCTTCCTGCGCCAGCTCTGCGCCCTCCGGCGTGGCCGACAGGCCGTGCGTGGACCGGCGCAGCAAGCGCACGCCGTAGCCGGCCTCCAGCCGGTCCACACCGCGCGCCACCACCGACACCGCCACATCCATCTCGCGCGCCGCCGCAGAAAACGAGCGCAGGTCGAGCGACCGCACCAGCCACCGCAGGTCGGCCGGATCGGGGAGGAAGGAGCGAGGTTCGTTTTTCATCGAGCGCGCCTTTGCGTGCGGAGCAAAAGCCATTATCGCCACGGGCGGTTTCCGTGGCGGGGCGCAATTTCTACAGTGAAGGCTCGTTCAACCCCATGAGTTTTAACAGGAGCCCACCATGCCCATCCTCAACGTCCAAGTGTCCGCCCAACGCACGCCCGAGCTGTCTGCCCGCATTGCAGAAACTCTGCTGGACCTGACCACCCGCGTGCTCGGCAAGCGGCGCGACCTCACCGCCGTGGTCATCACCTTTGTGGACCCGGCCGATTGGTACGTCGCCGGCCGGTCGCTGGCCGACCTCAAGCAATCAAGCTTCTACTTCGACGTCAAGGTGGTGGATGAGACCAACACCAAGGCCGAGAAGGCGCGCTACATCGCCGAGGCGTTCGCAGCCTTCGAGGGCCTGCTGGGCGCGCTGCACCCCGAAAGCTACGTCTACGTGCAAGACGTGCGCGCCGCCGCGTACGGCTTTGGCGGCCGCACGCAGGAATACCGCCACCAGCACCCCGAGCAATAAGCAAGCAATCAGGCAATCCACCAACAACTACCCAGGAGCACCGACATGACGACGACGAACAACAACCATCTCGCAGATGTGATCGTGGCCCAGACGCTGGAGCGTGCGGGCCTGGCGGACTGGATTCCTGAAGGCGAAGGCAAGTGGTCCCTGCCCATCCAGTTCCTGCCCGACGATGCCGGTTGGGGGGAGCTGATGCGCCTGTCGCCCGGCACGCGGCTGGGCCTGCACCGGCACACGGGCGAAGTGCACGCCCTCACGCTGGCGGGCGAGCGCCGCCTGAACGATGGCCGCGTGGTGCGGCCGGGCGACTACATCCACGAGCCCGCCGGCAATGTGGACTGGTGGGAGGCAACGGGCACCGAGGAGCTGCTGGTGCATGTGGTGGTCAAGGGCAGCGTGGAGTACCTGGGGCCACACCACACGGTGCTGCAGCGGATTAGCACGGCTGATCGACGGGCGGACTATCGCCGGTGGTGCGAAACGGTGGGCGTGGTGCCGCGTGATCTTTGCTACGAGCCCAGCCGGGCGGAGCACCTACTATAAAAAATATGGATGAAAAACGGCTGTAACGCTTATTTTTTAAGCGCTAATAGCTATCAAATACAGAGCGGATCTTCCAAACCCGCCGTCGCGTGCTGATAGTGGGCGCGGGCGCGTCAAACGACCGCGTGGCGCTGCACCACGGCTTTGTGGGGAGCGCACCTGTAGGGCCGTTTGATGGCGCGATGTGCCTGCTGACTTTTCACTTTGTACTGCGGGAGGAGCGCGTGGCCATGGTGGCCGAGATCCCGCGGCGGCTGAAGCCCGGCGTGCCGTTGGTGGTGGCACATCTGAGCGTGGCGGACAGCGATGAAGGCCCAAGCGGCGAGGGCGGGGCAGGGGAGCGCGATCTGTGGCTGTCGCGCTATGCGGCGTTTCGGGTGGCGTCCGGCGTGCCGCCGGAGCATGCGGCCAGGGCGCGGGACAAGGTCGCGGCAGAGCTGTCGGTGATGAGCCCGCAGGAAGACGAGGCGATTATGGGGTTTGCGTTCAGGGGTGGTGGTTTGTGAGTGATATCAGTACCCCATCTGGGCCTAAGAAAATCCGAGTTGGATAAAGAGGTATTAATTTATCTTTCGAATTTTCGTTTTCGTAGATTTTTGCATTAATAAATTTGGCGGGCTTCAATTGAAGGATTGGCGGCTTGCTTAGCGTTGCTAATACGCGGTTGGTAAATAAAAATCGCGATGAGTTGAATCAAGCAAAAGATCGCTTGGTAAGTTGTTGAAAATGGAGTATTTCTCAATCAGGGGTTTAAATCTTTGATGGCCATTGCTATGCAAACAGTTGTAGAAGAGTATTAAAAGCTCGTAGTCTGAGAGTTGTGCTCGAACAATGTTGGTATATTTTTTCTTTGATTCATTCGGAATTTCTGATGAGTCGATGAATTTTAATATGTTATACAAAAATGTTAGATAGTGACTCAAATTTTGCCTATGACGAAGCCAGACTGTATCATAAGAAAAAATAGCAGCATCCGATTCGCTAATATCTGGATTTTCTCTTTTGATGCGTTTATAGCGTGGCTTCAGATGCTTGACGAAGTATCTATAAAAGCAATCTCTGCCTTTGGCTTGCAATAGTCTTGTTTCCGCGCTATGTATGTCCATATCTTGCACAACGTTATTGTGCGCAGAAACTAGATTAAATAAAATGGATTCGAAGTGACGAATGTCGGTTTCTTTTTTGTTCTGTTGCAATGTTTGATGCTGATACCATAATGTGAAGAGCACCCCTCCAAAAGCCAATGCCGAGAATAGCGATGTAAAAGCGCCGAACGAGTCTCCAAACTGGCCTTTGTCTTGAAGACTGTCTGGGGTAACTGGCCACCAGCTATTGACTACTGCAAAATAGTAGTAGGCAAAGGCGCAAGTGATCGCAGAAAAAATAGAGAGTGGTGGGATCCAGCGATTTTTCATAGTTAATGGAATTAAAAGTCGGTCCAGGGCTTATCGTGTTGCTTACAGCGACCCTTCCGCAGACGACCGCAAGTACAGGGGAGACTATAGCTTTGCCTAGCAGAATCTCTGGAACGTATTAGCCATGGGGTGGTGAAGCAAGTCACGAGACGTGTTGTCATGTAAAGACGCTATACCCACTTCTCGTTTTGGACAAAGTTTTAAAGACATTGTTTGACCTGGTTCAAGCCAAAGTTCAGTCTTGCCCGGCCAAAGTAGACCGCATAGCATCCCTGTCAAGCACCCATCCCCATGAGGTGCTGCACAAAAACATGACAGGAGACAAGCCTTGCCATCCACCCGCTGGAGTCACTGCGGCACCGAAGACCTGAGCGTCTTGCAGACCATCTTCTGGTCCGCTGGCGCGTCGCGCAATGCGCTGGCGCAGCGCCTGGCCTATTCCAAGAGCAAGGCCAACGCCATGGTCGCGGCGCTGCTGGACGAGGGCCTGCTCGACGAGGTGGGCCTGCAGGAGTCCTCTGGCGGCCGGCGGGCCGAAACCCTGCGTTTGAGCGAAACCCTGGGCGTGGTCATTGGTGCCGACCTGGGCGCGACCAGCATGCAAGTCGCGGTGATGCGGCCAGACATGACGGTGCTGGCGCGGCACCGCGAGCCCATTGATGTGCGCCAGGGGCCGGGTGTGATTCTGGCGCGGCTGCGGGGGCTGATGCGGGAACTGCTGGCGCGCTGCGGGATGCAGGCTTCGCAGGTCATTGCCATCGGCATGGGCGTGCCGGGGCCGGTGGATTTTGAAAGCGGGCAGCTCGTCAACCCGCCGCTGATGCCCGACTGGGACGGGTTTTCCATCCGCGACTATCTGCGCGAGGCGTTTGCCGCGCCGGTGTTTGTCGACAACGACGTGAACCTGATGGCGCTGGGCGAGCTGTGGCGGCTGCAGCGCAACCTGCCCAACTTCCTCGTGATCAAAGTGGGAACGGGCATTGGCTGCGGCATCGTGTGCCACGGGCAGGTGTATCGGGGCGCCAACGGGTCGGCCGGTGACGTGGGCCACATCTGCGTGGACCAGGCCGGGCCGCGCTGCCACTGCGGCAACCAGGGGTGTGTGGAGGCGATGGCCGCAGCGCCCGCCATGGCGCGCATGGCGATGGAGGCCGTGGAGCGCGGCGAGAGCGCGATGCTGGCCGAGCGCCTGCAGGCCACCGGCACGCTGACGACCGAGGACGTGGCCCAGGCCAGCCGCGCGGGCGATGTGGCGGCCAACGCGATCATCCAGCGCGCTGGCAGCCTGGTGGGGCAGATGCTGGCGTCCATCGTCAACTTCTTCAACCCGTCGCATGTGTTCATTGCGGGGCGGGTGACGGACATGGGCCCGCTGTTCCTTGCGTCGGTGCGGCAAAGCGTGTACCACCGGTCGCTGGCGCTTTCTACGCGGCACCTGGAGATTCAATACGCGCCGCTGGCTGACGATGCGGGCGTGGTGGGCGCGGGCGTGCTGGCGATGCAGGAAAGTTTGGCGCGGTCTTCGTCACGCCCGACCGCAGCGGTTGGCGTTGCAACGGCAGGAGCGATGCGATGAGTGTTGCCGTCGAGTTCCGCAATGTGACCAAGGAGTTTGGCCCCGTGCGCGTGCTGCACGGGGTGGGCTTTGCGCTGCAGCCGGGCAGGGTGTATGGCCTGCTGGGCGAGAACGGCGCGGGCAAGTCCACGCTGATGAAGATTTTGGCGGGGTACGAGAGCCCCACCACCGGCGAGGTGGTGGTGGACGGCGCGGTGCGCGCCCCGGGCGGCGGATCGCGCGTGGCCGAGGCGCAGGGCATTGTGCTGATCCACCAGGAGTTCAACCTGGCGGACGACCTGACGATTGCGCAGAACATCTTTCTGGGCCACGAGATCAAGAAGGGCCCCTTCCTCGACGACAAGGCGATGCGCGAGAAAACGCGCGCTGCTTTGGCACAGGTGGGCCTGCCGCTGGACCCCGACACGCGCGTGAAGAAGCTCATCGTGGCTGAAAAGCAGCTGGTGGAGATTGCCCGCGCGCTGGCCCGCAATGCGCGCCTGCTCATCATGGACGAGCCCACCGCCACGCTGACCCCGGGCGAGACGGAGCGCCTGTTTGCGCTGATGGCGGGGCTGAAGGCGGCGGGCGTGACCATCATCTACATATCGCACAAGCTCGACGAAGTGGAGCGCACCACCGACGAGGTGGTGGTGATGCGCGACGGCCTGCTGGTGGCGCGCGAGGCCACGGCCAGCGTGACGCGGCGGCAGATGGCCAACCTGATGGTGGGCCGCGAGCTGGCGGATTTGTTCCCGCCCAAGCTGCCTGCGCCTGCGGGTGGAGAGCCCGCCATCAAAGTGCGCGGCCTCACGGTGCCGGGCTGGGCCGAGGACGTGAGCTTTGACGTGCGGCGTGGCGAGATCCTGGGCTTTGCCGGGCTGGTGGGCGCGGGCCGCACGGAGCTGTTCGAGGGCCTGCTGGGCCTGCGCCCGCGTTCGGCCGGCACGGTGGAGCTGGCGGGCAAACCGGTGAATTTGAAAAGCCCGCGCGATGCGGCGCGCCACGGCCTGACGTATCTGAGCGAAGACCGCAAGGGCAAGGGCCTGCATGTGCACTTCAGCCTGCGGCCCAACCTGACGCTGATGGCGCTGGAGCGGTACGCCAAGCCCTGGCTCGACCCCGCGGCCGAGCAGGCTGCGCTGCGCGATGCGGTGCAGGAGTTCGGCATCCGCACCGGCTCGCTGGACGTGCGCGCGTCATCGCTGTCGGGCGGCAACCAGCAAAAGCTGGCGCTGGCCAAGGTGCTGCACCCCGGCCCCAGCGTGGTGGTGCTGGACGAACCCACGCGCGGCGTGGACGTGGGCGCCAAGCGCGAGATTTATCACCTGGTGCAGCGCCTGGCAGAGCAGGGGCTTGCTGTTGTGGTGATCTCGTCTGAACTGATGGAGCTGATCGGCCTGTGCCACCGCGTGGCGGTGATGCGCGCCGGGCGGCTGCAGACCACGCTGCAAGAGCCAAATTTGACCGAAGAGGAGTTGATCGCACATGCCACAGGTACCCGCTGAAAACGCATCCACCGCAGCGGCTGCCGCAGCACCCGCACCACCCGTGGTACCCGGTGCAGGCCGCCACGGCGGCGCCACGGCCTGGTGGGGCAAGCTGCACGGGCTGGGCCCGGTCATCGGGCTGGTGCTGCTGTGCATCGCGGGCACGCTGCTCAACAGCAATTTCGCCACCTACGACAACGTGATGAACGTGCTCACGCGCACGGCCTTCATCGGCATCATCGCGGTGGGCATGTGCTTTGTGATCATCTCGGGCGGCATCGACCTGTCGGTGGGGTCGATGGCGGCGCTGATCGCAGGCTCGGTCATCCTGTTCATGAACGCCATGGCGCCCGTGCTGGGCTCACCCCTGGCGGCCGTGGTGGTGGGCATGCTGCTGGCGGTGGTGCTGGGCGCGGTGTTCGGGCTGGTGCATGGGCTGCTCATCACCAAGGGGCGTATCGAGCCCTTCATCGTGACGCTGGGCACGCTGGGCATCTTCCGCGCGTACCTCACGTATTTTTCGAACGGCGGGGCGATCACGCTGGAGAACGATCTGTCGGACA
Source organism: Acidovorax sp. sif0632 (assembly GCF_019218805.1). Taxonomy (NCBI): domain Bacteria; kingdom Pseudomonadati; phylum Pseudomonadota; class Betaproteobacteria; order Burkholderiales; family Comamonadaceae; genus Acidovorax; species Acidovorax sp. sif0632. The sequence goes on from NZ_JAHUWW010000002.1 coordinate 699,595, forward strand.
TCTACAGCCCTGTGTACTACGCCAATCTGCTGGGCGTGCCCATCCCCGTGTGGATCTTCCTGCTGGTGGCTGTCATCGGCGGCGTCATCCTGAACCGCACGGCTTATGGCCGCTATGTGCAGGCCATCGGCTCCAACGAGCAGGTGGCGCAGTACGCGGCGGTGGATGTGCACAAGATCAAGATCCTCACGTACATGCTGCTCGGTGTGTGCGTGGGCATTGCCACGCTGCTGTACGTGCCGCGCCTGGGGTCCGCATCGCCCACCACGGGGCTGCTGTGGGAGCTGGAGGCGATCGCTGCGGTGATCGTGGGCGGCACGGTGTTGAAGGGCGGGGCGGGCAGCATCACCGGCACGGTGGTGGGCGCGATCTTGCTCTCGGTCATCAGCAACATCCTCAACCTCACCAGCATCATCAGCGTGTACCTGAATGCGGCGGTGCAGGGCTTCGTGATCATCGCGGTGGCGTTCATGCAGCGCGGCAAGCGGTGACGGAGTGGCCGGAACAACTCTCCTGGCGTTGTTGCTGCGTCTTGCCGTGCTACTCGCACTGTCTGCGACACAGCGCCTAGCCAGGACCGCTTCGCTGAGTTTTCCAGCCACTCTTTGCGTGCATTTGTTTTTCAAGGTGTTCCCCAGCCGGCCAGCTTCCATGGCCATATTCCAAAGCAACAGGAGACAACGCATGAACAGCCAACTTTCTTTCACCCGCCGCCTGGCCCTCACGGCCGTGGGCGCCGCTGCCTTCGCATTGGCCGCCCCCGCCATGGCGCAGGCCAACAAGACGGTGGTGGGCGTGGCCATTCCGTCGGCCACGCACGGCTTTACCGGCGGCATCGTGTACTGGGCCAACCAGGCCAAGAAGGACCTGGAAAAGGCCCATCCGGGCCTGCAGGTCATCGTCAAGACCGCAGGCGGCGCGCCCGAGCAGGCCAACCAGCTGCAAGACCTGGTCACGGTGAACAAGATCAACGCACTGGTCATCTTCCCGTTTGAATCGGCGGCGCTGACCAAGCCCGTGGCCCAGGTCAAGGCCAAGGGCGTGTACGTGACGGTGGTGGACCGGGGCCTGACCGACACCAGCGCGCAGGACGCATATGTGGCGGGTGACAACACGGCCTTCGGCAAGATTCCGGCCGAGTACATCGCCAAGGCGCTGGGCGGCAAGGGCAACGTGGTGGCCATGCGTGGCATTGCGACCACGCTGGACAACGAGCGCATGGACGCGTTCAACAGCGTGCTGAAGAACCACCCCGGCATCAAGCTGCTGGACGCCAAGTACGCCAACTGGAACCGCGACGACGCCTTCAAGGTGATGCAGGACTACCTGACCCGCTTCCCGCAGATCGACGCCGTGTGGGCCGCCGACGATGACATGGCCGTGGGCGTGCTCAAGGCCATCGAGCAGGCCAAGCGCAAGGACATCAAGCTGGTGTTTGGCGGCGCGGGGGCCAAGGGCATGATCAAGACGCTGATGGATGGCAGCAACCCGCTCATCCAGGCCAACGTGTCGTACAGCCCCAAGTTCATTTATGACTCGATCAAGCTCACGGCCGAGGCGCGCATCAAGGGCGAGAAGCTGCCTGCCAACACCATCATTCCGTCCGTGCTGATCACGAAGGAAACGGCGAAGGACTTTTACTTTCCTGATTCGCCGTTTTGATGGCGTCAATGTGAGTCAAGTTGCCTGATCAGGAACATCCCTCAGATGAGGACATCAGCCCCCGCACCCTCAGCGGCGCTGGGTGTTACTCCCTCTCCCCTCGCGGGAGAGGGTTGGGGAGAGGGGGGCCGCATTCCGCGCCGCGCCCGTTCCATCCCCCCTCTCCCCGGCCCTCTCCCACCAGGGGAGAGGGAGTGAGGGGCGATCTGAGATGTGTGAAAAATCAAGCCAAATTGGCCTCTAGCGCTTATCCAGTAATCGCTAGCAGCTATTGAAAATATAGCTTATAGCCGCTTCGAACCTGCAACCCAACGTCCCTTGGAGTCCCCATGCCAAGACCCGTCACCCTTTTCACCGGCCAGTGGGCCGACCTGCCTTTGGCGCAACTCGCGCCCCTGGCCAAAAGCATGGGCTACGACGGCCTGGAGCTGGCCTGCTGGGGCGACCATTTCAACGTGCAGGAGGCGCTGTCGTCGCCCCAGTACGTCAAGGACAAACATGCACTGCTGGCCCAGCACGGCCTGCAATGTTTTGCCATCGGCAACCACCTGGTGGGCCAGGCCGTGTGCGATTTGATCGATGAGCGCCACCAGTCCATCCTTCCTCCGCATGTGTGGGGCGATGGCGAGCCTGAGGGCGTGCGCCAGCGCGCTGCCGCAGAGCTGGCCGACACGGCGCGCGCTGCCGCGAAGTTCGGCGTGAAGACAGTCACGGGCTTCACGGGCTCGTCGGTGTGGCATTCGATCTATGCGTTTCCTCCCACCACGCAGGCGTATTGGGACAAAGGCTTTGCCGATTTTGCGAAGCGCTTCGGCCCCATCCTGGATGTGTTCGAGCAGCACGACATCAACTTTGCGCTCGAAGTGCACCCCACCGAGATCGCGTTTGACATCGCATCGGCCGAGCGCGCAATTGCTGCGGTGGGCGGCCACCAGCGCTTTGGCTTCAACTACGACCCGAGCCACCTGGCCTACCAGGGCGTGGACTACATCAAGTTCATCCGCCAGTTTGCCGACCGCATCTACAACGCCCACATGAAGGACGTGTGGTGGGGCAAGGGCGACGGCACGGTGGGCACCTTCGGCGGGCACACCAGCTTTGGCGACGCGCGGCGGAACTGGGACTTTCGCAGCGTGGGGCGCGGGATGATCGACTTTGAATCCATCATCGTTGCCCTCAACGACATCGGCTACCAGGGCCCGCTGTCGGTGGAGTGGGAAGACAGCCGCATGGACCGCGTGCACGGTGCCACGGAGAGCGCGGCGTTCTGCAAGCGGCTCGACTTCAAGCCGGCGGCGGGCGCGTTCGACGCCGTTTTTGCGCGCGACAAGCAGGCCTAGCCGCTGCCCATTTCCAAAACCATAACAACACACAGCGAGCAAAGGCGTTTCGTATGTCCAGTCCCCAAAAGCTCCGCTACGCCATGGTGGGCGGCGGTCATGGCGCCTTCATCGGCGCGGTGCACCGCAAGGCCATGGCGCTCGACGGCCAGTTTGAACTGGTGGCCGGTGCGCTCTCGTCCTCGCCCGAGCGGGCGCGCGCGTCCGGCGCCGAACTGGGCCTGGCGGACGACCGCAACCACGGCAGCTGGCAGGACCTGCTGGCAGACGAACTGCGCCGCCCGGCGCATGAGCGCATCGACCTGGTGAGCATCGTCACCCCCAACCACATGCACCACCCGGTGGCGCTGGCATTTGTACAGGCAGGCTTCCATGTGGTGTGCGACAAGCCGCTGGTGCACACCCGCGCGCAGGCCGACGAGCTGGTGGCCGCCGTGAAGAAGGCGGGCACCGTGTTCGGCGTGACCTACAACTACACCGGCTACCCCATGGTGCGCGAGGCGCGCCACCTGGTGCAAAGCGGTGCGCTGGGCACACTGCGCAAGATCACCGTCGAATACAACCAGGGCTGGCTGGCCACAGCCGTGGAAGAGGGCGGCGCCAACAAGCAGGCCGACTGGCGGCTGGACCCGGCGCGCAGCGGCAGCGCAGGCACGCTGGGCGACATCGGATCACACGCCGAAAACCTGGCCGCCACCGTCACCGGCCAGCACCCCGCCTGGGTGTGTGCGGACCTCACCACCTTTGGTGCCGGGCGGCAGCTGGACGACGACGCCCAGCTGCTGCTGCGCTACGACAGCGGCGCACGCGGCTTCATCGTGGCATCGCAGGTGGCAGCGGGGCTGGAGAACGACCTGCGCCTGCAGGTGTCCGGCACGCTGGGCACCATCACCTGGCGGCAGGAGGAGCCCAACCAGCTCATCCACTCCCCGGTGGACGGCCCGCGCCGCATCCTCACGCGCGGCTCGCCGTGGCTGTGCGAATCGGCGCGGCGCGCCGGGCGCATCCCAGCGGGGCACCCCGAGGCGTTCATCGAAGCCTTTGCCAACATCTACCTGGGTGTGGCGGCCGACATCCGCGCGCGTGCCGCTGGCCGCGCGGCCGACCCTTTGGCGGCCGACTATCCGCGCGTGGAGGATGGTGCCGAGGGGGTGCGCTTTATCGAAAAGGTGGTGGAGTCCGCTGCGAGCGAGCGCAAATGGACCGCATTGGCCGACTCTGCGGGCCTGAATGGTTGAATCAGATTGGCCCGTAGCGCTTATCAGAAAAGCGCAGACAGCTATCTATTTGTGACCGTTTGACGGGCCGTCTGCAGCCGTTGGTCAGTTGCCTGCCAGCTGAAACCGCTGGTCAAAGTTCATCTTGCCCAGCACACGCAGTGCCGCCGTGCGGGTGGCGTTGTCTACCTTGCTGATGTCCAGACTGTAGCGCTTGGCGGTGGACACCACGTCCACGCTTTTGGGGCCCCACTGCACCGCGACCAGCAGGGCGGGGCGCTGGCCCGCTTCGGCACCCACCGACACACCGCGCTGCTCGGGCCGCAGCATGAATTCCAGCCGGGGGGTGCGTACCAGGGTGAGGCGGTGGGCGCCCTGTGGGCCCAGCGCGAATGAGACGACCCAGTCGTCTTCGTCTTCCACCGTCAGAAATGGGACATGCTGCGGAGCGGCCATGGTGAGGGTGCTGTGGGTTGACGGGCGGGCGGATGGGCCGCCGTGGTGCGCAGCCCGGGTGCGGGCGGCCGCCAGTATGCCGTTGCAAAAGCTGTGCCGAGGTCGGGAGAACCCGAGGTTGGGCGCATCCAACGCGCTGGTGGCGTTGTCAGGCTGGTGCAAGCTGGTGTGGGGCGGGCTGGCGTTGCGCTGGCTCAGGCTGTCTTGAACGGGCTGCGTTCGTGCAGTTCGCTCAGGTACTCAGCCACCCCGGCGCCTTCGCGCTGCAGGAACCGCTCCACCGCGTCGGCAAAAGCCGGGTGCGCCAGCCAGTGGGCGCTGGTGGCCTGCACGGGCAGCAGGGCGCGGGCCATCTTGTGCTCGCCCTGGGCGCCGCCCTCAAAGCGGATCACGCCGTGCTCGATGCACCACTGCAGTGGCTGGTAGTAGCAGGCTTCGAAGTGCAGGCAGTCCACGCGCTCCAGCGCGCCCCAATACCGGCCGTAGGCCACAATGTTTTGGTCTTTTTGGCTGCCAGCGCTGGATGGTAAAGCGCTGATAGCTATCAAACTGCTAGCAATTGGCTGGCCGTCGCGCTCGGCCACAAACAGCAGCCAGGCCTCGGGCATGTGGGCCGCCATGCGGGCGAAGAAGTCCCGCGTGAGGTAGGGCGGGTTGCCGTGTTCGAGGTAGGTGCACTCGTAGCAGCGGTAGAAAAAATCCCAGTCGGCTGCGCTGATGTCCGCACCACGCGACCAGCGGAAGCTGACCCCGGCATCCGCCACGCGGCGGCGCTCCTGGCGGATCTTCTTGCGTTTGTCATGGGAGAGGCTGGCAAGGAAGTGGTCGAAGTCTTTGAAGGGTTGGCCCGAGCCGCCGCCGGGCAAGGTGCTGTCGGGGGAGGGTGCATCAGACGCAGCGGGGAGCGTGGGGGCAACGTTCTCGCCGCCGCCGGGCCGCCCCAAGGCGGTGAGGGCCCCCTCGGGGGGCAGCGAACCACGCGCAGCGGGGAGCGTGGGGGCCACATTCTTCCAATGAAATTGCACGGTGTGCCGCAGCATCAGGTCTTGCTGCGCACTGGTCAGCACGTCGTCGTCGCTGGCAAACAGGATGTGCACGGACGACACGTTTTCGTCCTCGCACCACTGGCACACCGCCTGCACCAGCAGAGCGCGTGCAGCATCGTCACGGGCCAAAAGGCGGCTGCCCGGCACGGGGGTGAAGGGCACGGCGATCACGGCCTTGGGGTAGTAGGGCACGCCGTGCTGTTCGTAGGCGCTGGCCCAGGCCCAGTCGAACACGTACTCGCCGTAGGAGTGGTTCTTGAGGTACAGCGGGCAGGCGGCAATCAGGGTGTCGCCCTCCCACAGGGTCATGAAGCGCGGCGCCCAGCCGCTGCGTGGGGTGGCGCTGTCGCTGGTCTCCAGGGCGGCCAGGTACTCGTGGCGCATGAAGGGCGTGGGGTGGCTTTGCTGGGCCAGCAGGGTGTTCCAGGCCGCAGCATCCACGTCCAGCGCAGTGGCAAGTACGCGGGCGATAATGGCAGATTCAGCCATGCACGCCCCGGTTTTGTTTTGCAAGCTGCGGGCCCGTGTGGGCGGTGTTCAACCTGGCCGCAGGGGCCGATTCCAGTTCCATGACGCTCTCCATTTGCACTGCGCAGCTCAACTTTGTTGTGGGCGACATGCCCGGCAACGCCCAAAAGATCATTGCGGCGGCCCGCGAGGCGTATGCCCAGGGCGCCCGCTTGCTGCTGACGCCTGAGCTGGCGATTTGCGGCTATGCGGCCGAAGACCTGTTCCTGCGCCCCGCCTTCATTGCGGCCTGTGATGATGCCGTGAAAACCGTGGCCCGCGAGACTGCGGGGTTGAAAGGCCTGGCCATCGTGCTGGGCCACCCGCAGGCCGTGGCGCCCGATGCACCGGCGTTCAGCGCTTGCTTCAATGCCGCCAGCCTGCTGCGCGATGGGCAGATCGAGCAGACCTATGCCAAGCGCGAACTGCCCAACTACCAGGTGTTTGACGAGCGCCGCTACTTTGTGGCGGGCGACAAGCCTTGCATCTTCGAGGTGGAAGGCGTGCGCGTGGGGGTGCTGGTGTGCGAAGACGCGTGGTTTGCCACCCCTGCACGCGATGCTGCCGTAGCGGGGGCACAAATGCTGGCGGTGATCAATGCATCGCCTTTCCACCTGGGCAAGAGCGCCGAGCGCGAAGCCACCATGCGCGAGCGGGTGGCCGAGACGGGCTTGCCGCTGGTGTACGCGCACCTGGTCGGCGGGCAGGATGAGGTGGTGTTTGAAGGCCGCTCGTTCGCGCTCAATGCCGATGGCACGGTGGCCTGCCGGGGGCCGGGTTTTGAAGAAAAACTGGTGTTTGCGCAGGTCCATCAAGCGCAATCTGCTATAAAAATTGAAGCAGACGTAGCTCCAGAGAAAAGCCTGGAGGCCGACCTGTGGGATGCGCTGGTGCTAGGCGTGCGCGACTATGTGGGCAAGAACGGCTTCCCTGGCGCGCTGCTCGGGCTGTCGGGGGGCATCGATTCGGCCCTCGTGCTGGCGATTGCCGTGGATGCGCTGGGGGCCGACAAGGTGCGCACGGTGATGATGCCTTCGCCCTACACGGCCGACATCAGCTGGATCGACGCGCGCGACATGGCCGAGCGCCTGGGCGTGCGCTACGACGAGATCTCCATCAAGCCGCAGTTCGAGGCCTTCAAGGCCGCGCTCGCCAGCGACTTTGCAGGGCTACCCGAAGACACGACCGAAGAAAACCTGCAGGCGCGCATCCGGGGCACGCTGCTCATGGCGCTGTCCAACAAGTTCGGATCCATCGTGCTCACCACGGGCAACAAGAGCGAGATGTCCACGGGCTACTGCACGCTGTACGGTGACATGGCAGGGGGCTTCGCCGTGATCAAGGACGTGGCCAAGACCCGCGTGTTCGACCTGGCCCGCTGGCGCAACGCCAACGACCCGTATGGCACGGGCGCCAGTCCGATTCCAGAGCGAATCATCACGCGCCCGCCCAGCGCCGAGCTGCGGCCCGACCAGAAAGACCAGGACAGCCTGCCGCCCTACGAGGTGCTGGACGCCATCGTGGCGCGCTACATGGAGAACGACGAGCCCATCGAGTCCATCATCGCCAGCGGCTTTGAACGTGCCGATGTGGAGCGTGTCACGCGCCTCATCAAGCTCAACGAGTACAAGCGCCGCCAGGCGCCGGTAGGGATTCGCGTCACGCGCCGCAGCTTTGGCAAGGACTGGCGTTACCCTATCACCAGCAAATTCAGGGCGTGACGCTTCGGCGCTGCGCTTTCAGACCCCTTTTTTTACATCCTCCAGGAGACCCGCCATGAAAATGATCACCGCCGTCATCAAGCCCTTCAAGCTCGAAGAAGTCCGCGAAGCCCTGGCCGAGTGTGGCGTGACCGGTCTCACCGTGACCGAGGTGAAGGGTTTTGGCCGTCAGAAGGGCCACACCGAGCTGTACCGTGGCGCCGAGTACGTGGTGGACTTCCTGCCCAAGGTCAAGGTCGAGGTTGTCGTGAAAACCGAGGACGTGGACCGCTGTGTGGACGCCATCGTGAATGTGGCGCGCACCGGCAAGATTGGCGACGGCAAGATTTTTGTGACGGCTGTGGAGCGTGTGGTGCGTATCCGTACTGGGGATCTGGACGACGCGGCTGTGTAAGGCTCCCCCCTTAGTCGCTGCGCACCTTCCCCCTGAGGGGGACGCCACCAGTGGCCTGGCAAAGCCAGTTCCACGGTGGCGCTGGCCTTGCGCTGCGCCAGTTTTTTGAAGGCCGTTAGATCACCGAGCGCAGCGGGACGGGCGCTTGGTCGGGGCCGGCGTCTTGCACCAGCGTGCGCAGCAGTGCCTCGGCATCGGTAGAGGCGTGCAGCAGGCCCATCTGCCATTCGCCCATGAAGCCGCTGGCCACGCTGGACTGCAAAAAGCCCAGTAGCCCGTCGTAGTAGCCGGCCACATTGAGCAGACCCAGGGGTTTGTCGTGGTAGCCCAGCTGGCGCCAGGTCCACACTTCAAACAGTTCTTCAAAGGTGCCGATACCGCCGGGCAGGGCCAAAAAGGCATCGCTGCGCTCGGCCATCATGGCCTTGCGTTCGTGCATGGTCTGCACGATGTGCAACTCGTCGCATTGGCGGTTGGCCAACTCTTTGTCGACCAGCGCCTGGGGAATCACGCCCACCACGCGCCCGCCCGCAAGCCGGGTGGCTTCGGCCACCGTACCCATGAGGCCGCTGCGGCCGCCGCCATACACCAGCTGGCCGCCGTGCTGGCCAATCCATTGGCCCACGGCTTCGGCAGCGTCGGCAAAGGCCGCGTTCTCGCCAGGTCGCGAGCCGCAATACACACACACGGAAAAAGTCGGTTCAGCCATGGAAAATCCTCTGAAAAACCGCTGCACCCCAGATGCCCGCGCACAGCAGCAAGGCCAGAAGCACGGCAGCGCTGCCCATGTCCTTGGCGCGTTTGGAAAGGTCGTGCCACTCGGGGCCGATGCGGTCGATGGCGGTTTCGATGCCGGTGTTGAGCAACTCCACGATCATCACGATCACCACCGAGCCTGCCAGCAGCGCGGTTTCTACCCAGCTTTGCCCCAGCCAGAGAGACGCGGGCAACAGCACCATGGCGGCAATGGCCTCCTGGCGGAATGCCTTTTCGTTCCAGCCTGCGCGAAGGCCTTCGATGGAGTAACCCGCAGCGTGCCAGATGCGGTTCAAGCCCGTGCGGGCCTTCTGGGGGTTGGCGGGCGCGGAGGACTCGGGTGGGGACAGGGGCATAGGGATATTGTGTCGCAGCCGCATGACAGCGGGCGTTGCAGCCTGCGCGCGGGTGCTACTTTTTCGGAAGCTCGAAGTGCACCAGGCGCGTGCCTGCCAGGGCGTCGTGCCAAAACTGCCGCTCTGGATGAAAGCGGCTCAGGATGGCCCAGATGGCAACCCAGCCGAACAGCAGCACCAGCACTTCAATGGCCGAGACCCCCAACAGATAGGCTGCCAAGGGCGGCAGGAACCACACCCAGCTCAGCAGGTAGCGCAGCAGCGCACGCGCCTGGGTGATGGGTTGCCCGGCGGTGTCCACCACACGGATGAGCCAGGTCTTTTGAGCCAGGGTCTGGCCTTTGGCCCAGAACCAGGTGAAGTAAATGCCAAACACCACAAACAGAAAGGCCTGCAGGGCGTGCCGATTGTCTAGGGCGTGGCGGGTTTGGCTGAGGGTGCCGAACAGGTAGCCTGCAATGAAGACCACCCCGAACATGAGCATGCCCTCATACAGCCAGCAGGCCATGCGACGCCACAAATTGGGCGTGGGGCCGAGGGCGGCGGAAGAGGTCTTTGCAGAGAGGGATGCCTGCGGTGCTGGGGCGGGAGGGGTGGCGGTCATTCCAGAAGGCGAAAGCAAGGCGGAGAGTGTCGGCCAGCGACGGGACTACTGAGGATACAGGCCCGAGTTGTCGGGAGTGACCATGGGCGCTGTTGTCGCAGGTGTTTCTGCGGAACCTGCGCCCAGAGGGGGGAGTGCTGCCGGTACTGCCACCGGAATCGAGACAGGGGCAGTCTCGACCACGTTGGAGGCGGGATTTTGCGTGGGCACGCCGGTCGCCGGGGGCGCCGTGGGGGTGACCGGTGCCGCCACACGGGGGGCGCTGTGGTCGAGCACGGGCGGAATCTTCGGTGCGTTGGGGCGGCTGGGGTTGGCCTGCGTGGCCGCAGGAACCTGGGCCAGCTTCTTGGGCGACACGGGGCGCAAGGCCGTGGCGGCGCCCTTGGGTTTGGGGGCGGCACGCGCAGCCAGCGCACGTTTTTCCTCGTCGGACAGCGCCTGGTAGGCCTCCCACTGGGCGCGTTTGTCGTCGCGGGCAAGCCGGTTGGTGACTGCATAGTTCAGCCGGGCCTGGTTGCGCTGCTGTGCGCTCAGGCTGGCCCAGTCCGTCATGCGGTCATGAAATTTGGCCTGTTCTTCTTCAGGAAGCGCCGAGAAATTGGCGGCCAGCGCAAGCCAGCGGCGCTTTTGCGCTTCGCTGATGAGCGCCCAGCGCTCTGCCAGTGGGTACAGCGCCAGTTTCTGGGGCGTGGTCAGGGTTTCCCAGCCCGGGCCGGTCTCGACCTGTGGCACTGCCATGGCGCCAGGCCGGGTGGACGTGCGGGCATTGTTGGGGCTGGCCACCGCAGCTTCAGCCCCCGCAGGCAGCAGGGTGCCGGGTGCCATGCGCATCTGTACCAGCACCTGGCCACCCACCGCTGCGAGCACGCCCAAGAGCGCCAAAGCCAGCACGAAGGCTGGCAGGGCAGGGGAAGCGTCGGGTGAACTTGGGTGCATGCAGTACGCGGTCGGGGGCGGGGCTCAGTTCGACGGGGCAGAGGTTTTGAGGAATTGTACGAAGCCAGGGTCAGCGTAGGCTGCTGGCGGCAAATCGTCGGTCAAAAGGGCTGCATCGACTTCGGCCAGGTCATTGGCGCTGCTTTCGTCCTGGGCAATGTTGATGACCACCAGCCCCACCACCAGTGCCATCAGCGGAACGGCAGACACCAGTGCATTCCACCAGCCGCCACCCTCGTTGCCGCCACGGCCCAGCGTGACACTGCCACCCGCATGCACCACAACGGGTGCCGCCAGACGCACCGGCACGGTGTCTTTCTTGCGTTTGGCAAGGGCTTGCATGCGCGAGGCGCGCAGCCGTTCGGAAATGTCGTAAGGCAATTCGTCGGTGCCGCTGGACAAGCGCGCCGTGACGCGCAGTGCAAAGCGCTCTGCCGCAGCTTCTGCCTGTGTCGATGGGGTCTGTACAGTGTTCATGGCTCGATTCCTTTGGCCTTCAGTGCCTTGCTGAGGGTTTGTATGGCACGAAAACAGTGCGTTTTGACGCTGCCTTCGGAGCAGCCCATGGCGGCTGCCGTTTCAGCTACATCCATTTCTTCCCAGTAACGCATCAGGAACGCTTCCCGTTGACGTGGGGGCAGCTCGGCAATCTCGGCTTCAATCCCGTGAAAGATCTGCGCCCGCCGGGTCAGATCCTCAGCGCTCTCCGCCCGTTCCCCATTTTCTGGTCCTGAATACGCTTCAAGCAGATCAAAATCCATGCCATCTTCGCCGGGACCTTCAAAGTCGCTCATGCTCGAAAACAGTGCATTGCGGGTTTTCTGGCGGCGAAACCAGTCCAGCGTGCAGTTGGAAAGTATGCGCTGGTAGAGCATGGGCAGCTCAGCCGCCGGCTTGTCACCATAGTGCTCTGCCAGCTTGAGCATGCTGTCCTGCACGATGTCGAGCGCCGCTTCCTCATTGCGAACGTGGTAGACCGAGCGCTTGAATGCGCGCTTTTCTACACTTTTGAGGAAGTCGGAGAGTTCTCGTTCGGTTGCCAAGACGGGTCAGCCCGGGAGGGGATCGGTGCCGGTGAGTTCACAAAAATGTGGCTATCCGGCACGTGGAGCCTTTGATTATCGCATCCGCCGGGGTTTTTTTCGGGGGATGGCAGTTTTACATGTGTTGCAGTGCGATAATCGCCACTGCAATTCAAAGGCAAACGGGTCACGGTCCGGCGCGGCAATCATCCCGCCCATGTCCTTGGCCTCAAGTTCCAAGCTGGCTTCACAAGAGCGCATGTTAGGAGCACCCAAGGTTTTTCGTCAGAGAAATTCACAAAGGTTGATCGATCATGGAAATCTCCAAGGCTGAAATCTCTTCAGCAGCCGCTGCTTCGCAGGGCAACACCTCCCCCGCTCCCGGTGCTCAGGACCTCATGGGTTCCGAGATCCTCATCAAGTCGCTTCAAGCTGAGAACGTCCAGTACATCTGGGGCTACCCCGGTGGTGCTGTTCTCTACATCTACGACGCGCTCTACAAGCAAGACACCATTCAGCATGTGCTGGTGCGCCATGAGCAGGCTGCTGTACACGCTGCCGACGGCTACGCCCGCGCCACGGGTGAAGTGGGCGTTGCGTTGGTCACGTCCGGTCCAGGTCTTACTAACGCGGTGACCGGTATCGCTACGGCGTACATGGATAGCATCCCGATGGTGATCATCTCCGGCCAGGTGCCCACGCCCGCGATCGGGCTCGATGCCTTCCAGGAATGTGACACCGTCGGCATCACCCGTCCCATCGTCAAACACAATTTCCTCGTCAAGGACCCGCGCGATCTGGCCATGACGATGAAGAAGGCCTTCCACATTGCCCGCACCGGCCGCCCCGGCCCCGTGGTGGTGGACGTGCCCAAGGACGTTTCCTTCAAGAAAGTGCCGTACAGCGGCTACCCACAAAGCGTGGAAATGCGCTCGTACAACCCCGTGCGCAAGGGCCATGGCGGCCAGATCCGCAAGGCACTGCAGCTGCTGCTTGCGGCCAAGCGCCCCTACATCTACACCGGCGGTGGCGTGCTGCTGGGCAATGCCACCAACGAGTTGCGCACGCTGGTGGATATGCTGGGCTACCCGGTCACCAACACGCTGATGGGCCTGGGTGCTTACCCCGCGTCGGACCGCAAGTTCCTCGGCATGCTGGGCATGCACGGCACCATCGAGGCCAACAACGCCATGCAGAACTGCGACGTGCTGCTGGCTGTGGGCGCGCGTTTTGACGACCGCGTGATCGGCAACCCCAAGCACTTTGCACAGAACGACCGCAAGATCATCCACGTGGATATCGACCCGTCGAGCATCTCCAAGCGCGTGAAGGTCGATATCCCGATCGTCGGCGACGTGAAGGACGTGCTCACCGAGCTGATCTCCATGATCCGCGAGAGCAGCACGCGCCCCGACGCGGGTGCTCTGGCCGCCTGGTGGGACACCATTGAAGGCTGGCGCAAGCGCGATTGCCTGAAGTACAGCATGGGCAGCCCTGACGTCATCAAGCCCCAGTACGTGGTCGAGACGCTGTGGAACATGACCAAGGACGCCGATACGTACATCACGTCCGACGTGGGCCAGCACCAGATGTGGGCCGCGCAGTACTACCGCTTTGACGAGCCGCGCCGCTGGATCAACTCCGGTGGCCTGGGCACCATGGGCGTGGGCATTCCCTACGCCATGGGTATCAAGCTGGCCAAGCCGGATTCTGAAGTGTTCTGTATCACGGGCGAAGGCTCGGTGCAGATGAACATTCAGGAACTGTCCACCTGCCTGCAGTACAACACGCCGATCAAGATCTGCTCGCTGAACAACCGCTACCTGGGCATGGTGCGCCAGTGGCAAGAGATCGAATACTCTGGCCGCTACAGCCACAGCTACATGGACGCGCTGCCCAACTTCGTAAAGCTGGCAGAGGCGTATGGCCATGTGGGCATGTTGATCGAGAGCCCCAAGGACGTAGAGCCCGCTCTGCGTGAAGCCCGCAAGCTCAAGGACCGCACCGTGTTCATGGACTTCCGCACTGACCCCACCGAGAACGTGTTCCCGATGGTCCAGGCCGGCAAGGGCATTACCGAAATGTTGCTGGGGTCGGAAGACCTTTAAGCCAAATCGGCCTCCAGCGCTTGTTCATCAAGCGCTACCAGCTATCGAATAGATAGCATTCACTTTTTGACGAATCTATTGCCTGCCAAGCCCGTGCATTACCGTGCACGGGGGAGGGCAGCGAAAAGAGGAATCTGCACCTATGAAACACATCATTGCCGTTCTGCTGGAAAACGAACCCGGTGCGCTGTCGCGCGTTGTAGGCCTGTTTTCTGCCCGTGGTTACAACATCGAATCGCTCACCGTGGCGCCCACTGAGGATCCATCGCTCTCGCGCATGACGATCCAGACCACGGGCTCCGACGATGTGATCGAACAGATCACCAAGCACCTGAACCGCCTCATTGAGGTCGTGAAGGTGGTGGATCTCACCGAAGGTGCCTACACCGAGCGCGAGCTCATGATGGTGAAGGTGCGCGCGGTGGGCAAGGAGCGCGAGGAGATGAAGCGCATGGCCGACATCTTCCGTGGCCGCATCATCGACGTGACCGAGAAGAGCTACACGATTGAGCTGACCGGCGACCAGTCGAAGAACGACGCTTTTCTGCAGGCCATTGACCGCACCGCCATCTTGGAAACCGTACGTACGGGTGCCAGCGGGATCGGCCGTGGCGAGCGCATCTTGCGCGTGTAAGACAATTCACCCCGTTTTTCCCATTTCAACCCCCAACAACGCATTTCAACCGGAGCGACCCATGAAAGTTTTCTACGACAAAGACACCGACCTGAGCCTGATCAAAGGCAAGACCGTGGCCATCATCGGCTACGGCTCACAGGGCCATGCCCACGCACAAAACCTGAACGACAGTGGCGTGAAGGTCGTGGTCGGCCTGCGCAAGGGCGGTGCATCGTGGGACAAGGTCGGCAAGGCTGGCCTGACGGTTCTGGAAGTCAACGACGCCGTCAAATCCGCTGACGTGGTCATGATCCTGCTGCCCGACGAAGACATCGCAGCCGTCTACAAGAACAACGTCGAACCCAACATCAAGCAAGGCGCCTCGCTGGCCTTTGCCCACGGCTTCAACGTGCACTACAACCAAGTCGTGCCCCGTGCTGACCTGGACGTGTGGATGGTGGCGCCCAAGGCCCCTGGCCACACCGTGCGCAACACCTACACCCAAGGCGGCGGCGTGCCCCACCTGGTGGCCGTGCACCAAGACAAGTCCGGCAAGGCCCGTGACTTGGCCCTGAGCTACGCAGCTGCCAACGGCGGCGGCAAGGCCGGCATCATCGAGACCAACTTCAAGGAAGAAACCGAGACCGACCTGTTCGGCGAACAAGCCGTGTTGTGCGGCGGTGCCGTCGAGCTGATCAAGATGGGTTACGAAACCCTGGTTGAAGCCGGCTACGCCCCTGAAATGGCCTACTTCGAATGCCTGCACGAGCTCAAGCTCATCGTGGACCTGATCTACGAAGGCGGCATTGCCAACATGAACTACTCGATCTCGAACAACGCCGAGTACGGCGAGTACGTGACCGGCCCCGAAGTGATCAACGAGCAGTCGCGCGCCGCCATGCGCAATGCCTTGAAGCGCATCCAGAACGGCGACTACGCCAAGATGTTCATCCAGGAAGGCCGCCTGAACTACCCATCGATGACGGCCCGCCGCCGCAACACGGCCGACCACAGCATCGAAAAGGTAGGCGGCCAACTGCGCGCCATGATGCCCTGGATCGCCAAGAACAAGCTGGTCGATCAGACCCGCAACTGATTCTCCATCGCTGGAGCATCACAAGGCCACTTCGGTGGCCTTTTTCGTTGGCGGTCGGTCCTGTGGGCAGGCGCTACACTGCGACCTTCGCCTTGATGGCTCGCGGCGATCTGTCTGTGCAGCGGGAATTGTCGGATACTATAAATTTAATAGCTGCTCACGCAATATGGGCAAGCGATGGAGGTCAATTTAATGCATGACGGCAATGAATCCACCGACAACCCCGGTGTGATGGTGCGCAAACGGCGCAAGGGCATCTACATCCTGCCCAACCTGTTCACGCTGGCGGCATTGTTTGGGGGCTTCTATTCGATCGTGATGGCCATGAATGGCCGTTTCGACATGGCGGCCGTGGGCGTTTTTTGTGCGATGGTGCTCGACAGTCTTGATGGCAGGGTAGCGCGCATGACCAATACCCAGAGCGCGTTTGGCGAGCAGATGGATTCGCTCTCCGACATGGTGTCCTTTGGAGCGGCGCCTGCCCTGATCGCCTATGAGTGGTCCCTCCAGGGGCTGGGCCGCTGGGGCTGGATTGCCGCATTTGTGTACTGCGCCTGTGCCGCGCTTCGCCTGGCGCGCTTCAATGTGAATACCGGCGTGGTGGACAAGCGCTATTTTCAGGGGCTGCCTTCGCCAGCCGCTGCAGCTTTGGTGGCGGGGTTCATCTGGCTGATGACCGAGCTGGGCGTGCATCCTGGTGAAGACCACTGGCTGACCTGGAGTCAGACGACCTGGATCATGTTCGCATTCACGCTGTACGCGGGGCTCACCATGGTGACCAATGTGCCGTTCTACAGCTTCAAGGATGTGCAGATGAAAAAGAGCGTGCCTTTTGCAGCCATCGTGCTGATCGCGCTGGGCATTGCCATCATCAACATCCACCCGCCCATCGTGCTGTTTGGAGTGTTCGTGTTCTACGGCCTGAGCGGTTACGGCGTGTACGCCTGGCGCAAGGCCAAAGGGCAGCACAGCAGCGTGATCAGCACCTCGACGGACGAACCGGACGAACGTGGACTGCACAAGTGATTGGAATGATGTCTGGCCAGTTGTGCTACATTGCACCGCATGAATTCGTTTGCACTGGCTCTACTGCTACCTCCCTACGGGCGGAGACAGTAGGCGCACGCGCACACTTTTTCCACAAAGGCCCGTATGCACCCGCAACGGGCCTTTTGTTTTGGGCGCCAGATTTTTAGTGTTGCGGGCCAATTCCACCCCACCAGTACCAGGAGAAACAACATGGCTGACAAACTCATCATTTTCGACACGACCTTGCGCGATGGCGAGCAGTCCCCCGGCGCCTCGATGACCAAGGATGAGAAGCTGCGAATTGCCCGCCAGCTGGAGCGCCTGAAGGTGGACGTGATCGAAGCCGGTTTTGCGGCCAGCTCGAACGGAGATTTTGAGGCGGTACAGGCGATTGCCAATGCCATCAGGGAGTCCACCATCTGCTCGCTGTCGCGCGCCAATGACCGCGACATTTCCCGCGCAGCAGAAGCGCTTGCAGGGGCGAACAGCGCGCGCATCCATACGTTCATTGCCACCAGCCCGCTGCACATGGAAAAGAAGCTGCGCATGACGCCAGAGCAAGTGCTGGAGCAGGCCAAGCAGTCGGTGCGTTTTGCGCGCAACCTGGTGGGAGATATTGAGTTCAGCCCCGAAGATGGCTACCGCAGCGACCCAGACTTCCTGTGCCGCGTGCTCGAAGCTGTGATCGCCGAGGGTGCCACGACCATCAATGTGCCCGACACCGTGGGCTATGCCATCCCCGAGCTGTACGGCAACTTCATCAAGACCCTGCGCGAGCGCATTCCCAACAGCGACAAGGCCATCTGGTCCGTGCACTGCCACAACGACCTCGGCATGGCCGTGGCCAATTCGCTGGCTGGTGTGAAGATTGGCGGCGCGCGCCAGGTGGAATGCACGATCAATGGTCTGGGTGAGCGCGCTGGCAACTGTTCTCTCGAAGAGGTGGTGATGGCGGTCAAGACCCGCCGCGACTATTTCAACCTCGATCTCAACATTGATACCCAGCACATCGTTGCGGCCAGCCGAATGGTCAGTCAGACCACGGGGTTCGTGGTGCAGCCGAACAAGGCCGTGGTGGGGGCCAATGCCTTTGCGCACGCCAGTGGTATCCACCAGGATGGCGTGCTCAAGGCGCGCGATACCTACGAAATCATGCGTGCCGAGGATGTGGGCTGGAGCGCCAACAAGATCGTGTTGGGCAAGCTCAGCGGCCGCAACGCCTTCAAGCAGCGCCTGCAGGAACTGGGTGTGAGCCTGGACAGTGAAACCGAAGTCAACACCGCTTTCACGCGTTTCAAGGAACTTGCCGATCGCAAGAGCGAGATTTTTGACGAGGACATCTTGGCGCTGGTGAGTGATGAGAGCGTGACCAGCGAAAGGGAACAATATGGCTTTGTCTCTCTGTTCCAGCAGAGCGAAACGGGTGAGCACCCCCGAGCACGCATCGTCTTTACGGTAGATGGCCAGGAGGTGCGGGGCGAGTCCGAAGGAAACGGCCCTGTGGATGCCTCGCTCAAGGCCATCGAATCGCATGTGAAGAGTGGTGCGGAGATGGTGCTGTACTCGGTGAACGCCATCAGCGGCTCGACAGAGAGCCAAGGCGAGGTCACAGTGCGCCTGCAGAACAGTGGCCGCGTGGTCAACGGCGTCGGAGCAGACCCCGATATCGTGGTCGCTTCGGCCAAGGCCTATCTGAGTGCGCTGAACAAGTTACAAAGTAAAGCTGACCGGGTGGCTGCACAGGGTTGAATGATCAATTTATAATTTCATTCACTTTCTTGGAAAGTCGCGCAAGGTATTGATCTTGCGCGACTTTTTTTGATTCTGTACACTGCTCAACACTTATTACCGTTTGGAGCACTTTGATGCACCATCGCCACCGCGCCGCAGTGACCCGTTTTTTCCAGCTTTTGGGCTTTGTCGTCGTCAGTACGGCGCTGGTTGTGCCGATTGCGCACTCAGGGGAGCGCTCCAAGGCGCCAGCCAAAAAGCAGCAAGTCAGTTCGGCCAATGCCAAGCGCGCTGCTCCGGCCCGCAAGGTCGCTACCAATACCCGGGCCGTGCGTGTCACGGCCAAGACCGCCAAGGCGCCGACCCGTGTGGCCTTTGTGCCTGCCAAGCAGTCGTTCGGGCAAATGGCGGGGCTGCATGAGGTGAGTGATCCGCTGGACCTGAAGTCCAGCGTCGCACTCGTCATCGACCAGGACACGCATGAAGTCCTGCTCAGCAAGAATGATCAGGCCGTGCTTCCCATTGCGTCCCTGACCAAGCTCATGACGGGCTTGCTGATTTCCCAGGCCAAGCTGCCGATGGATGAGCCCATTACGATCACCCAGGATGACGTTGATACTGAAAAAGGCAGCCGCTCGCGCCTGACGGTGGGCTCTACGTTGACCCGGGGCGAGATGCTGCACCTGGCGCTCATGTCCAGCGAGAACCGCGCAGCGCATGCGCTGGGTCGTACGTACCCAGGGGGCCTCGAAGCGTTTGTCGTGCAGATGAATGTCAAGGCCCGCCTGCTCGGCATGACCGATACCCGTTATGTTGAGCCAACCGGCCTTTCCAGCCGCAACCAGTCCAGCGCACGTGACCTGGCTACCCTGGTGAATGTGGCGCATGGTGATCCCCTGCTGCGCGAACTGTCCACCTCTCCGGGATATGAGGTGGCAGTGGGTCCCAAAACATTGCAGTACAACAATACCAACGGGCTGGTAAAAAACCCCACCTGGGACATTGGCCTCCAGAAAACCGGCTACATCTCGGAAGCAGGGCGCTGTCTGGTGATGCAAACCCAGATCGCCGGGCGCAAGCTCATCATGGTGTTTCTGGATTCGGCGGGCAAATTCAGCCGCCTGGGTGATGCTGAGCGTGTGCGCCATTGGGTGGAGTCCATGCCGTCATTGACGGCGCCTTTGCAGGCCCGTGCAGGGTCCAACGGGTGAGGCGGTTAATCCTGTAGCTTGCACATCCATCCCTTCTGCGACAAGCATTTGGTGCTGGTAGCGTCGGCGGGATTTCGTGCCGACTGCCTTTTGCGCTGATTTGATGGATCCACCGGCCGACCGGGTATCACTGCCTGCGTCGGTTTTTTTGCATGGATCAGGCCCGGCTGCGACTGCGGTAGCTGTTGTGTCCCGAGGCTCAGCGAAGTCCCGGACGCAAACCCGCATCACCGGATGCCGACGCTTCCATGCTGGGTGTGTAACCCAGAGCCAGAGAAATCTCGTTGGCCGTGGCTTGGAGCTTGGGAAGCCATCCTTCGTCCAGTCGATCAGCGGGTGCTGATATGGACAGTCCGGCTACCAGCTTGCCTTGGTCATCGTAGACGCCAGCGGCCATGCAGCGCACGCCCAGTTCCAGCTCTTCGTTGTCGCGGGCAATACCGTACTGGCGTGCTTTGGCGAGTTCGCGCTCCAGGATGGGCAATTGGGTGATGCTGTTGCGGGTGTGTCCGGCCAGACCGGTTCGGGTGGCATAGGCCCGCACGCGCTGGGGGTCGTCCAGGGCCAGAAAGAGCTTGCCTGTGGAGGTAAGGTGCAGAGGGGCCCGTCCGCCAATGGCGCGCACCACCTGCATGCCGGAGCGTTCACTGTAGGCACGTTCGACATACACAATCTCGTCGCCCTGGCGCATGCTCAGATTGACGGGCTGCTGGATCAGCTTGTGAAGATTGCGCATCGGGGTCAGGGCTGCATCGCGCACGCTCAGGCGCGCTTTTACGAGGTTGCCCAGTTCCAGCAGGCGCATGCCCAGTCGATAGCTGCCCGATTCTGGCCGATCCACGAAACGGCCAATCGTGAGGTCGTTCAGGATGCGGTGCGTGGTGGACGGGTGCAGCCCTGTTTTCTCGCTGATTTCCTTGAGAGATATCGCCTCTTCGCGTGACGCCAGAACATCGATCAGCGTAAACATGCGCTCAAGCACCTGAACGCTGGGTTTGACGGGGATGCTGGGATCGTTTTTTTTCATGGACGGCGATGCAGTGACGGCCGCAGCATTTTATCTTGTGAAATGCGAGCCTGCATTCACGCGCTCTGATTCGCGCCTGGGCTGGAGCGATGCCACTGGCCATCGGTCCGGATCTCGTGGGGGTGAAAGCGCGCCTTGTAGTTCATCTTGGGGCTGGCCTCGATCCAGTAGCCCAGGTACACATGGGGCAACTCCAGGGAGCGTGCCTGGGCAATCTGCCACATCACGTTGTAGGTGCCGTAGCTGCAATGTGGCTCGGGTTCGTAGAAGGTGTAGACCGCCGAAAGCCCGTCGTCGAGCACGTCCAGGATGGACACCATCTTGAGCGCGCCGGGCTCTCCTGTTATGCCATCTGTTTCGCGGAACTCCACCAGACGTGAATTCACCCGGCTTTGCAGCAGAAACTGCGTGTATTGGTCGATGCTGTCATGGTCCATGCCGCCGCCCGCATGGCGGCCGTTCTGGTAGCGCAGATACAGCTGATAGTGCTCGGGTACAAAACACAGGCGCAATACCCGCGCCTGCAGATTGCCGTGCCGCACGGTAGCGCGCCGCTGGCTCCGATCCGGCTGAAACTCGTTCACCAGCACGCGCAAGGGAGTGCAGGCCTGGCAGCCATCGCAATAGGGGCGGTAAGTGAACATGCCACTGCGGCGAAACCCCTTCGCCACGAGATCGGAATACACATCGCTCTGGATCAGGTGGCTGGGCGTGGCGACCTGCGACCGTGCCTGCCTGTCCGGCAGATAACTGCAGGGGTAAGGGGCTGTCGCGTAGAACTGCAGGGTCTGCAGTGGTAGGTCATTGAGTTGCGTCATGCCGTGGGCGCCGTGAAGGGCTGCAGCTCGTTCCAGTATACGGGTTCAAACGACCACGAGAGGGCGGGCTGGTCCAGTGCGTTTTGTATGTGAGACAGGAACTGGGCTCGCGAGATTTCGTGGGCTCCCAATGAGGCCAGGTGCCGGGTGTTCTGTTGGCAATCAATCATTGCCACACCCTGGCGGCGGCACAAGGCCACCAGGGCTGCAAGCGCGATTTTCGATGCATCGGTAGCGTGGGCGAACATCGATTCACCGAACACCGCCTGCCCCAGTGCGACGCAATACAGGCCGCCTGCCAGTTTTCCATCGATCCAGGTTTCAACGCTATGAGCATTGCCCGCTGCATGGAGGCGGGTGTAGGCTTCAACCATCTCGGGCACGATCCAGGTGCCCGCCTGCCCGTCGCGCTCCTTGCTGGCGCAGGCTGTAATCACGTCCAGGAAGTTGTGGTTTATGCGGATCTCGCAGGCTGTATTTGCTCGGAATGCCTGCAGGGTCCTGCGAAGCGAGCGATGGAGTCGGAAGTTCGCCACGGGCAAGACCATTCGTGGATCGGGAGCCCACCACAAGATGGGTTGCCCCGGGCCGTACCAGGGGAACGTGCCCTGGGCATACGCCGCTCGCAGATGCGCTACATCCAGCGTGCCACCGGCAGCCAGGAGTCCGGGGGCGGGGTCGTCGGGTCCCCATGCTTTCGCAGGGGCGGGTAGCGGATCTTCAAGCTCCAGCCAAGGCAGTTGCGGGGGCATGGGGTTGCAATACAAATAGGACTTGCGCAAATCGGGGTGCAACGGCCGCCTCGCCTTGGGATGGGCCGATTGCCTGGGCCTGTTTTGCGCAAGTCATGACAAAGAACTGTATTGTCAGGCAGGCACAGGGGTGGTGGATTTTCTTGAGGCGTATGAATGAAAAAGCCCACCATGTGTGAACATGGCGGGCTTCTTGGCTGGCTCCTCGACCTGGGCTCGAACCAGGGACCTACGGATTAACAGTCCGGCGCTCTACCGACTGAGCTATCGAGGAATGATCGGTATGTAAAAGGCCCCGCGTACACATGCAGGGCCTGCAAAATTCTTGGCTCCTCGACCTGGGCTCGAACCAGGGACCTACGGATTAACAGTCCGGCGCTCTACCGACTGAGCTATCGAGGAACAAGACTTAGATTATATACATAAAAATTGGGGCTCCGAAGATTTGACGGCGTGTTCTTGCGTGGTGTTGCGGTCGCGTGCCGAGGTGTGCGAATGACGGCCAACTTTCACTACTCCGGTGAGGGGAAGGGTGGGCTTCAGGGCTCGGGGCGGTGCCACAGCCAGGCTGCCACGCAAACCATGGAGGTGATGGCGATACCCACCACCCACGGCCGGGTGCCCGTGGCGAACAGCACGATGCCGCTCAGCGCCATCAGCAGTGTGGCGCTCCACTTGGCCCGTCGGCTGACCTTGCCGCCCTGGGCCCAGTTGCGAAGCAGGGGGCCGAACAAGCGGTGGTTCCACAGCCAGCGGTAAAGCCGTGGCGAGCTGCGGGCAGCGGCCCAGGCCGCCATGAGGATGAACACCGTGGTCGGCAGTCCGGGAACGATCACACCGATGATGCCCATGACCAGGCACAGCACGGCAAATGCGAGCAGCAGCCAGCGCACGGGCCAGGGCAGGGTGCGCAGTGGCGGCGCGGCGTCTTCGTGGGACTCGGTGGGGGGCTGGGGCATGTCCGTTATTGTGAATGCCCCGGCGGCAGCACCGGGGCGTGCGCACGCGCTATGCTGCCGCAGCAGCGCATGCGCCGCTTTTCTCTTGACCTGAATGCACCTTCGATGACCATCCACACCATCCTGAAGATGGGCGATCCGCGCCTGCTGCGTGTTGCCCAGCCTGTCACTGAATTCGATACCGATGCGCTTCACCTTCTGGTGCGCGACATGTTCGAGACCATGCAGTCTGTCAACGGAGCGGGACTTGCGGCGCCGCAGATCGGCGTGGATCTGCAGCTCGTGATTTTTGGATCTGGCGAGCGCAATCCACGCTACCCGGACCGGCCCGTGGTCCCTCCCACCGTCTTGCTCAACCCGGTCATCATGCCCCTTGGTGATGAGGAGGATGAGGACTGGGAAGGTTGCCTTTCGGTGCCAGGGTTGCGCGGCAAGGTGCCCCGCTGGTCGCGCATTCGCTATACCGGGTTTGATCCGTATGGCGACCCGATCGACCGCACGGTGGAAGGGTTTCATGCCCGGGTGGTGCAGCACGAATGCGACCACCTCATCGGCAAGCTCTACCCCATGCGGGTGCGCGATTTCACGCAGTTCGGCTTTACCGAAGTGCTGTTCCCGGAGATCAGCGCCAACGAGGACGACTGATGCCTCCGCCTGACAGGCGCACATCCGTCACCGGTGTACCCGCACCGGGATAGATCTTGCTGTGGGTGAGGGCTTCGTACGCGTGGTTGCTGAAGCTGATCAGGGTTTCATATATTAAAAAAAAGCCGCTAGCGCTCTCTGGTAAAGCGCTGGTTGCTATTAATAAGAGAGCATTTTGTTGGGCATGAATCACGCGGACAGTTCGCGCAGCAGCTCGGTCTCGATCTCGATCTGGCGGGCGTTGTTCTGCAGCTCGGGGCCCTGGATCAGGAAGGTGTCTTCCACCCGCTCCCCCAAGGTGCTGACCTTGGCCAGTTGCACGCTCAGGTGGTGCTGCGCCAGGATACGGGCCACCAGGTAGAGCAGGCCCGCCCGGTCGCTGGCCGAGATGGCCAGCAGCCAGCGCTGGGCCTTTTCGTCGGGTCGCAGGGTGACGCGCGGCGCCACCGGAAAACTCTTGACCCGGCGCGAGACCCGCTTGCGGGCGGGCTCGGGCAGCGGGCCACCGGCCTCGATCACACGCACCAGATCGCTTTCGACCATGTGCGTCAGCTCCCGGTAGTGCCCCGGCTGCGATGGGGCCACCACCTGGAAGGTGTCGAGGGCATAGCCGTTGTTCGCGGTGTGCACGCGGGCATCCAGGATGGAAAACCCCGCGCGGTCGAAATATCCGCAGATGCGCGCAAACAGATCGGCCTGGTCAGCCGCATACACCATCACCTGCAGCCCGTCGCCTGCCAGCGACTGGCGCGCGCGCACCACAGGCTTTGCCGTGCCGACATGGCGCGACAGGTGGCGCGTGTGCCAGGCGATGTCGGCAGCCTCGTGCCGCATGAAATAGCTCACGTCCAGCGTGGCCCACAGGGCCTTGTGTGCCTCGAAGGGCAGGGCGCTCAGGGCCAGCAGCACCAGCGCCTCGCGCTTGCGGGCCTCGATTTCGGCGGCAGCGTCGGGCGCCCGGCCGCCCAGAGTGCGCAGCGTGGCGCGGTACAGGTCTTCCAGCAGTTTGCCCTTCCACGCATTCCACACCTTGGGACTGGTGCCACGGATGTCGGCCACGGTGAGCAGGTACAGCGCGGTGAGATAGCGTTCGTTGCCTACGCGCTGCGCGAACGCGGCGATCACGTCGGGATCGCTCAGGTCTTCCTTTTGGGCGATGCGGCTCATCGACAGGTGTTCGCTGACCAGGAATTCGACGAGTTTTGCGTCCTCGCGGGCGACGCCGTGTTGGCGGCAAAAGCGGCGCACTTCCACGGCACCGATCTGCGAGTGGTCGCCCCCACGGCCTTTGCCGATGTCATGGAAGAGTGCGGCGATGTACAGGATCCACGGCTTGTCCCAGCCGCCAGCCAGCTGCGAGCAAAAGGGGTACTCGTGCGCGTGCTCGGCCATGAAGAAGCGGCGCACGTTGCGCAGCACCATCAGGATGTGCTGGTCCACCGTGTACACGTGGAACAGGTCGTGCTGCATCTGCCCGACGATGCCGCGAAACGCCCACAGGTAGCGGCCCAGCACCGAGGTCTGGTTCATCAGCCGCATGGCATGCGTAATGCCCGACGGCTGCTGCAGGATGCGCATGAAGTTGTCGCGGTTGACCGGGTCGCGGCGGAAAGCGCCATCCATCACGCCGCGTGCGTTGTACAGCGCACGCAAGGTGCGGGCTGACAGATCTTTCAGGCCCACCGTGGTCTGGTAGAGCAAAAAGGTTTCGAGGATGGCGTGTGGGTCGCGCGTGTAAAGGTCATCGCTGGCCACCTCGATGAGCCCAGCCTTTTCGAAGAAGCGCTCGTTGATGGGGCGCGGCTCGTGCGTCGAGGGATTCAGGCGCTCTTCGATGTTCAGCAGCAGGATCTGGCTGAGCTGCGATACAGCCTTGGCCGCCCAGTAGTAGCGCCGCATGAGGCTCTCGCTGGCGCGCATGGGCAGCCGCGATCCGTCGGGCGCCTGTGAGCGGTAGCCAAACGACTCGGCCACGGCGGTCTGCAGGTCAAACACCAACCGGTCTTCATGCCGCCCAGCGGCGGCATGCAGGCGCGCACGGATGAGGCACAGCACCGCCTCGTTGCGCTCGATCTGGCGCACCTCGAACGCGGTGGCCATGCCGCTGGCGGCCAGCTCTTTCCAGTTGCGGCCCAGCCCCGCGGCCTGGGAGACCCACAAGATCATCTGCAGGTCGCGCAGCCCCCCAGGAGACTCTTTGCAGTTGGGCTCCAGCGAATAGGGCGTGTTCTCGTACTTGTTGTGGCGCTGGCGCATCTCCAGTGTCTTGGCCACCAGAAACGCCTGGGGATTCATCTGCGCGCGGTACTGTCGCTGGAAGTCTTCAAACAGCGCTGCGTTGCCGCACACGAGGCGTGATTCAAGCAGGGAGGTCTGCACGGTGACATCGCCCGCACTTTCGGCCAGGCATTCGGCCACCGTGCGCACGCTGGAGCCAATCTCCAGCCCCGCATCCCAGCAGCTGCCGATGAAACCTTCGAGCTGGGTGCGCAGTGCGCTGCCCGCCTCGGGCGCCGCACCATCGGGCATCAGCAGCAGCACATCCACATCCGAATAAGGAAAGAGCTGGTCGCGCCCGAAGCCGCCCACCGCCACCAGGGCCATGTCGGCAGGCAGTTCGGCGCGCTGCCACAGCGTTTGCAGCAGGTTGCCTGCCAGGGTGGACAGCTTGCGCAGCAGCACCCGGATGCCGCGTGTGGAGGCCCCCGTCGCTTTCATGGCGGCCAGCAGCGCCGCTTTGTCGCTGCGGTAGGCGTCCCGCAGGACGTGCACTTCAGGCAGGGCATGGATTTTGGTCATGGTCGTCGAAGGTCGCGCTGAAGAAGGGCCATGCAAAAAGCCATGCAAGAGTTGTGCGAGCCGGCTGGCAGGGGCCGGCGAGCGGGTCAGGTCTTGGTCGCGGTCACAAACGCCGGGAGCGGCGGCGAACCTGCCGACAGCGTCATGACTTCATAGCCTGTTTCGGTAACCAGCACCGTGTGCTCCCACTGGGCTGACAGGCTGTGGTCCTTGGTCACGATGGTCCAACCGTCGTTACCAAAGTCTTTTACCTCGCGGCGGCCAGCGTTGATCATGGGCTCGATGGTGAACACCATGCCGGGCACCAGTTCTTCGAGCGTGCCGGGGCGGCCGTAGTGCAGCACCTGAGGCTCTTCGTGGAATTTTTTGCCAATGCCATGGCCGCAGAACTCGCGCACGATGGAAAAGCCCTGGCCTTCGGCAAACTTCTGGATGGCGTGGCCGATGTCGCCCAGATGCGCGCCGGGCTTGACCTGCACGATGCCGTGCCACATGGCATCAAACGTGATCGCCGACAGCCGCTTGGCGGCGATCGAGCATTCGCCGATCAGGTACATGCGGCTGTTGTCGCCATACCAGCCGTCCTTGGTGATCACAGTCACGTCCACATTGACGATGTCACCCTTCTTCAAAGGCTTGTCGTTGGGGATGCCGTGGCACACCACATGGTTGACCGAGGTGCATAGCGAGGCCGGGTAGGGTGGATAACCCGGTGGCTGGTAGCCCACGGTGGCCGAGATGGTGCCCTGCTGGGCCATGCATTCGGCGCCCAGGCGGTCGATCTCTTTGGTGGTGATGCCGGGCTTGATGTGGGGGGCGATGTAGTCCAGTACTTCGGAGGCCAGACGGCAGGCCAGGCGCATGCCCTCGATGTCCTCAGCGCTTTTGATGGTGATGCTCATCCCCGGATTATCCCATTGGCCCCCGCGCCACGCAGGCGGTGCGGCCATGCCCGGTAAAATAGCGGGCTCCGGTCCTGGCTGCACGCTGGCGCCCGGAGCCACCCTCTACCCCTGACACCCCCCAACAGGCCGCTACCGTGACCTTGCACATGACCACGCTGGCGGGCGGCAACGCCCTCAGCTCCTTCCGCGCCCAGCAACTTCAACCCGCCCTGGAGGCGATCCACCCCAAGATCAGCGGCATTGCAGCGCGTTTTGTGCACCTGGTCGCTACCGACGCGGCCCCTACACCCACTGAGCAAGAACGTTTGGCCGCGCTGTTGACCTACGGCGACCCTTATGCGGGCCCCGAAGACGGCGCCGCGCTCATCGTCACGCCCCGCCTGGGCACGCTGTCGCCCTGGGCCTCCAAGGCCACCGACATCGCCCGCAACTGCGGCATCGCCATCCGCCGGGTCGAGCGCATCACTGAATACCGCATCAGCCTCAAATCCGGTCTGCTGGGCAAAACCCCTGAGCTGACGGCCGAGCAGCTGGGCCAGGTGGCCGCCTTGCTGCACGACCGCATGACCGAATCGGTGGTGGCCGACCGCAGCGCCGCCGCCGCGCTGTTCACCGAACTGCAGCCCGCGCCCATGGAGCATGTGGACGTGCTGGCCGGCGGCCGCGTTGCACTCGAAGCCGCCAACACCCGCTTTGGCCTGGCCCTGGCCGATGATGAAATCGACTACCTCGTGACCGCCTTCACGGGCCTCGCGCGCAACCCCACCGACGTGGAGCTGATGATGTTCGCGCAGGCCAACAGCGAACACTGCCGCCACAAGATCTTCAACGCGCAGTTCACCATCGACGGCGTGGCGCAGGACAAGAGCCTGTTCGGCATGATCCGCAACACGCACCAGCTGGCGCCCCAGCACACGGTGATCGCGTATTCGGACAACGCTTCGGTGATGGAAGGCCACCAGGTCGAGCGTTTTGTGGCAAAAATGGACTCCAGCGCTTATCCATCAAGCGCCAATAGCTATCAAAAGAGTAGCGTAACCCAGCATGTGCTGATGAAGGTGGAAACCCACAACCACCCCACGGCCATCTCTCCCTTCCCCGGCGCATCGACCGGCGCAGGCGGCGAGATCCGTGATGAAGGCGCCACCGGCCGGGGCTCCAAGCCCAAGGCGGGCCTCACGGGCTTCACGGTGTCCAAGCTCTGGGGCAGCACCGTGGGCAAGCCCGAGCACATTGCCAGCCCGTTGCAGATCATGGTCGAAGGCCCCCTGGGCGGCGCGGCGTTCAACAATGAATTCGGCCGGCCCAACCTGAACGGCTACTTCCGTGAGTACGAGCAAGAAGTCGGTGGCGTGCAGCGCGGCTACCACAAGCCCATCATGATCGCGGGCGGTGTGGGCGTGATCGACGCCGAGCTGACCAAGAAGATTGAATTCCCTGCGGGCTCGCTGCTGATCCAGCTGGGCGGCCCCGGCATGCGCATCGGCATGGGTGGCAGCGCCGCCAGCTCCATGGCCACTGGCACCAACGCGGCCGAGCTGGACTTTGACTCGGTGCAGCGTGGCAACCCCGAGATCGAGCGCCGCGCGCAAGAGGTCATCAACCACTGCTGGGCGCAGGGCGCGGCCAACCCGATCCTCGCCATCCACGACGTGGGCGCAGGCGGCCTCTCGAATGCCTTTCCCGAGCTGACCAACGACGCAGGCCGTGGCGCACGCTTTGACCTGCGCGCCGTGCAGCTCGAAGAGTCGGGCATGGCGCCCAAGGAAATCTGGAGCAACGAATCGCAAGAGCGCTACGTGCTGGCCATCGCGCCCGAGTCGCTGGAACAGTTCAAGGCCTTCTGCGAGCGCGAGCGCTGCCCGTTTGCCGTGATCGGCACGGCCACCGAAGAGCGCCAGCTGGTGCTGCACGACCCTGCTGCTACGGCCGACGACCAGAAGCTGCCCGTGGACATGCCCATGAACGTGCTGCTGGGCAAGCCGCCCAAGATGCATCGCGATGTGAAGACGGTGGTGCGCGAATTCGCACCGATGGACTTGACCGGCGTGCCGCTGCAAAAGGCTGTGATCGACGTGCTGGCCCATCCCACGGTCGCGTCCAAGCGCTTCCTCATCACCATTGGTGACCGCACCGTGGGCGGCCTGAGCCACCGCGACCAGATGGTTGGTCCCTGGCAAGTGCCCGTGGCCGATTGCGCCGTGACGCTGGCCGATTACAAGGGCTTTGCGGGCGAGGCCATGAGCATGGGCGAGCGCACTCCGCTGGCCGCCATCAATGCACCCGCATCGGGCCGCATGGCGGTAGCCGAGGCCATCACCAACCTGCTGGCTGCGCCCATCGAATTGCCGCGTGTGAAGCTCAGCGCCAACTGGATGGCCGCCTGTGGCGAGCCCGGCGAAGACGCCGCGCTGTACGAAACCGTGAAGGCTGTGGGCATGGAGCTGTGCCCCGCTTTAGGCGTGTCAATCCCCGTGGGCAAGGATTCGCTGTCCATGCGCACGCAGTGGAGTGAGGGCGCGGACAAGAAGAAGGTCACGTCCCCCGTCAGCCTGATCGTGAGCGCATTCGCCTCACTGTCCGACGTGCGTGGCACGCTCACCCCCCAGCTCGACGCCACCGAGGCCGACACCACGCTGGTGCTGATCGACCTTGGCAGGGGCCAGAACCGCATGGGCGGCAGCATCCTGGGCCAGACGCTGGAGCAGAGCGGCGATGTGGTGCCCGATGTGGATGATCCGAAAGACTTGGTGAACCTCGTCAACGCCGTGAACGCACTGCGCGCCAAGGACCAGATCCTGGCGTACCACGACCGCAGCGATGGCGGCCTGCTGGCGGCCGCCGCCGAAATGGCGTTTGCGGGCCATGTGGGCGTGGCGCTGAACGTGGATTTGCTGGTC
Source organism: Acidovorax sp. sif0632 (assembly GCF_019218805.1). NCBI lineage: Bacteria > Pseudomonadati > Pseudomonadota > Betaproteobacteria > Burkholderiales > Comamonadaceae > Acidovorax > Acidovorax sp. sif0632. Next base: position 730,208 of record NZ_JAHUWW010000002.1, read on the forward strand.
ACTGAAGGCGACGGCATCAGCGACAGCCGCATGGACACGGGCGATGCCAAGAACTGGGCAGGCCAGGTGGGGGCTCGCCGCGAAGAGCTCACGCTGAAAGCCCTGTTCAACGAGGAACTGGGTGTGTTGCTGCAGGTGCGTACTGCCGAGCGCAACGACGTGATGCAGACCTTGCGCGAGCATGGCCTGTCCAAGTTCAGCCACTTCGTCGGCAAAACGCGTCCAGCATCGTCCGAGATCGACGCAGGCAAGGGCGAACTGCAGGTCTGGCGCGATGCCAAGGCCGTATTCAGTGCGCCGCTGGCCGACCTGCACCAGGTGTGGGACGCTGTGAGCTGGAAGATTTGCCAGCAGCGCGACAACCCCGCCAATGCCGATGCCGAACACGCCGCAGCGGGCGAGCCCACCGACCCCGGCATGCACGTGCACCTCACGTTCGACGCCACTGACAACGTGGCTGCGCCATACCTGAACCTCGCCAAACCCAAGGTCGCCATCCTGCGCGAGCAGGGTGTGAACTCGCACATCGAGATGGCCTACACGTTCACGGAAGCAGGCTTTGAGGCCTACGACGTGCACATGACCGACCTGCAGACTGGCCGCGTCAAGCTCGAAGACTTCAAGGGTGTGGTTGCCTGCGGCGGCTTCAGCTATGGCGACACGCTGGGTGCGGGCATTGGCTGGGCTCGGTCCATCACCTTCAACCCTGTGCTGGCGGCGCAGTTCCAGGGCTTCTTCGGTCGCACCGACACGTTCGGCCTGGGCGTGTGCAACGGCTGCCAGATGTTTGCCGAGCTGGCCGACATCATCCCCGGCGCACAAGACTGGCCGCGCTTCACCACCAACCAGAGCGAGCGTTTCGAAGCCCGCCTCTCGCTGGTGGAAGTGCTGGAGTCCCCCAGCCTGTTCCTGCAGGGCATGGCTGGCAGCCGCCTGCCGATTGCCGTGGCGCATGGCGAGGGTTATGCCAACTTCAAGTACCGGGGCAACGCCGACAAGGCCATTGCCGCCATGCGCTACGTGGACAACCACGGGCACGCGACGGAGCAGTACCCCTTCAACCCCAATGGCAGCGCAGGCGGCCTGACGGCGGTGACCACGGCCGACGGCCGCTTCACGGCCATGATGCCGCACCCCGAGCGCGTGTTCCGCAACGTGCAGATGAGCTGGACGAGTGAAGACAAGGCGCAGTACAGCGGCTGGATGCGCATTTGGCGCAACGCGCGCAAGTGGGTAGGCTGATCCGGCGCTGATCATCTGCACCGCTGCGGCGGTTGTTGCCAAAAGGCTGGCCCCTCATGGGGTCGGCCTTTTTTCGTGGAGCCAACCCTTGAGGAAGGTGGGCGGTGCGGGTGAAAGGCGGCAAGCCAAGGGCTGCTCCGCAACGAGGGCCTGGGCCCCCCTCGGGTGAGGGTGCTCCCGGCGGCTCAGGGGCTCATCCCATCTTGCGTTGGTAGATCAGCAGGCGGCCCTTGTAGGCCGGGCGGTCTTCCAGGGCCGGGTGGTCGAGGCGCTCCTCCACCACCTCAAACCGGTGCACTGCCATCTGTTTGTGGAAGGTAGAGCGGTTGCCCCGGTTCGGGTCCACGATCCAGATCTGCGCGCCTTGGCCGGCGTGGCGGTCCAGAAACCTGGCCAGCGAGGCGCGGGCGTCGCGTTCATACAGCACATCGCTGCCCATGATGAGATCGAACTGACCTTGTACCGCGCCTGTTCCCGCGGCGGCGTCCGCGCCCCACTGGCCCGTGCGGTATTTGAGGGGCGGCAGGCCGTTGAGCCGCAGGTTTTCCAGCAGAAACGTTGGTGCCAGCGGGTGGCAGTCGCTGGCGGTCACATCCATGCCGCGCCGGTGGCACACCAGGCTTGCCAGGCCCAGGCCACAGCCAATCTCCAGCACGCGCTCGCCGGTTAGCAAAGGGCGGCTGGCCATGCGTTGTGCCAGCTGTGCCCCCGATGGCCAAAGCAGGCCGAACAGGGGCCACGCGGCCGACGATATGCCCAGCGCCTCGGCGGCTCCCAGTGGATCAGAGAACTGTTGCTTGTCGAGCAATGATCGAATGATCAGGTCGGCTGCGCCAGTGATGGCGATGTCTTCGTGTTTGGTGAGGTAGCCGGGCATGGCTTGGGCATGAAGCCCGAATGAGAGCACATGCTCCAGGACCCCAGAGGTGATGGGTGAGGGCGCGAGTATGCGCTTTGTGCGGAGGCGGCATTCGCGCCGCCCATCGCTGGGCGGAGCAAGGGGCGGCACGCCAGGGGGAAACAGGTCGCACAAGGGCCGCCCAGACCGAGGGGTCTGTGCCGCGCGGCGCCGTTGGCCTGGGCGTTGCTATAGTCCGGCGCACGCATGGCGGCATGCCCGCCGATTTTGTACAGACTTATTTCAAGGATTCCCCATGGCCACTGGCAGCCTGCTTGCCCTGTTGGACGATATCGCCACCATCCTCGACGACGTGGCCCTCATGACCAAGGTGGCGGCCAAGAAGAGCGCTGCCATGGCCGATGACGTGTCGGTCATGACCAAGGTGGCCGCGCAGAAGACGGCGGGTGTGCTGGGGGATGACCTGGCACTCAATGCCCAGCAGGTCACCGGGGTGCGGGCCGAGCGCGAAATCCCTGTGGTCTGGGCCGTGGCCAAGGGTTCGATGATCAACAAGGTCATCCTGGTGCCTGCCGCGCTGCTGATCAGCGCGTTTGCGCCCTGGGCGGTCACGCCTTTGTTGATGGTGGGGGGCGCATTTTTGTGTTTTGAGGGCTTTGAAAAAGTGGCTCACAAGCTGTTGCATGCCCAGCACCAGGATGAGGCCGAGCACGAAAGCCATGCCAAGGCCAATGCGAACCCCGCGGTGGACCTGGTAGCCTTTGAAAAGGACAAGATCAAGGGCGCGGTGCGCACCGACTTCATCCTGTCGGCCGAAATCATTGCGATCACGCTGGGCACCGTGGCCAGTGCACCGTTTACGCAGCAGGTGGCCGTGCTGTCGGGCATCGCCATCATCATGACCATCGGTGTGTATGGCCTGGTGGCGGGCATCGTCAAGCTCGATGACCTGGGCCTGTGGCTCAACAACAAGGCCAGCAGCGTGGCCCGTGCCGTGGGGGCAGGCATCCTGCGCGCTGCTCCCTGGCTCATGAAGGGCCTGTCCATTGCTGGCACGGCGGCGATGTTTCTGGTGGGCGGCGGTATCCTGGTGCATGGCGTTCCGGTGCTGCACCATGCTGTAGAGGGCGCAGCTGCCGCAGCAGGCCAATGGCCGACGGGCGGGTTGTGGAAGGTGGTGGTGGAGAATCTGCTCAACGCGGTCGTGGGCATCGTGGCCGGGGGTCTGGTGCTGGCCGGTGTCACGCTGGTGCAGCGCCTGCGCGGCAAGTCCACAGCGTGAGAATGGGTATGTCTTGATCTAGGTCTAAGGGTTAGTACGGGGGTCTTGAGATAGGGCAAGGTCGGCGGGTGGATGCAGCGGTTCAATACATGCACGGGGGTCGTCCCCGTCCAACCGATGCGAAATCACCATGAAAAAAACTCTGCTGGCTGTAGCCGCTCTGTGTGTTCTGTCTTCTGGCGCTGCGCTGGCGCAACAAGCAGAAGGCCCCTGGATGGTCCGCGCGCGCGTTGTCAACCTTGACAGCGCCAACAAGGACAGCACACCGCTGGGCCTGACGGTCAACGACAAGACCATCCCTGAAGTAGACATCACCTACTTCTTCAACAAGAACATCGCCGCTGAGCTGATCCTCACCGTCCCCCAGAAGCACACCCTGCGTGCGGGCGGCGCTGCCATCGGCACGCTCAAGCACCTGCCTCCCACGCTCACTGTGCAATACCACTTTGACGTAGCCGGCTTTAAGCCCTACGTGGGTGCGGGCCTGAACTACACGCGCTTCTCCGGCGTGCACCTGCCCGCTGGTGTGGACATTGACCGCAACAGCTTTGGCCCCGCCTTGCAAGCCGGCGTGGACATTCCGCTGTCCAAGAACCTGTACCTGAATTTCGACGTGAAGAAGGTCTACATCAAGACCGACGTGAGCGCAGGCGGTGCCAAGCTGGGCACCTTCAAGGTGGACCCCGTTCTGGTGGGCGTGGGTCTGGGCTGGCGCTTCTAGTGTGGTGTTGCAGGCTTGACGGCACATTTAAAACCGAAGGATTTTTGGTCAGGGCAAGGCGCAAACCACAGCGATACCCGTAGGTATCGCGAGGATTTGCAACGCAGCCCTGGCCGAAAAGACGCGGTTTTAAGTGCCGGATAGCGTGCAACACCACACGAGGGAGGCTGGGGTCAAGGTTGGCCCTGCATTCCTGGCAGCAAGAGTTCTCCAAGGTTAAAAGGGCTGGCGCCTGCGCCAGCCTTTTTTTTGGGGGGTGCGGAAATGGCCTACACACAGCTGCAGGCGAGGCGACGCACAATGGCGTGAGGGAGCGTGTGGGGCGTGCCGCCGTGTATGCGCCCCAGGTGCCTCTGCTTTTTGACCACCCGGCGGCGCTGCCGCACCCAACGTCTCACTGACCCATGCTCCTGCCTCGCTACTCCGACATCACGCACGGGCTGACCCAGCGGCCCGCACGCATCTCCCCCAAGTATTTTTACGACCAGCACGGCTCGCAGCTGTTTGAGGCCATCACGCGCCTGCCGGAGTACTACCCCACGCGCACCGAGATGGCACTGATGCAGACGCATGCGGACAGCATTGCAGGCATGGTGGGCCCGGGGCGTACCCTCATCGAACTGGGCGCAGGCAACTGCCAGAAGGCCCGCACCCTGTGCCGCCTGGTGCAGCCGGCGTGTTTTGTGGGTGTGGACATTTCAGCGGATTTTCTGGAACAGGCGGTGCAGGGGCTGCGCGACGATTTCCCCGCGCTGGATGCCCGCGCACTGGCGGGCGACATGACCCTGGGGGTGGCACTGCCGGACGACATTCCCCGCACCGGCCGGCTGGTGTTCTACCCGGGCTCTTCCATCGGCAACTTCGATCCCCCGCATGCCCTGGAACTGCTGGGCCACATGCGCGAGCTTGTGGATGACGATGGCGGCCTGCTCATCGGCATCGATCTGCCCAAGGACGTGGCCGTGCTGGAGGCGGCCTACGACGATGCGGCGGGCGTGACGGCCGAGTTCAATCGCAACGTGCTGCGCCACGTGAACCGCCTGATCGGCAGCGACTTTGATGTGGGGCAGTGGCAGCACCGTGCGTTCTTTAACCCCGAGGCGTCGCGCATTGAAATGCACCTGGAGGCGACATCCGATACCGAGGTGTGCTGGCCCGGCGGCGGCCGCAGGTTTGAGCAGGGCGAGCGCATTCACACCGAGAACAGCTACAAATACCCCTTGCCCGTGTTCACCGACATGCTGGCCCGCGCTGGTTTTGCACAGGCCCAGGCGTGGACGGACGAGCGCGGCTGGTTTGCGGTGGTGCACGCGCGTCCCTGATCAGTGGCTGCAATGACCATGGCATCCAACACACTGCAGTCCCGCTACACCGCCGTGCGCGGTCGCTCGGTGGCATTGGCGGCGCCCCTGTCGCCCGAGGACTGCAGCGCGCAGTCCATGCCGGACGCCAGCCCCACCAAATGGCACCTGGCGCACACCACCTGGTTTTTTGAAACCTTCGTGCTCGAAGCGCACGAACCCGGGTTTGCGCCGTTTGCGCCCGCGTTCCGGGTGCTTTTCAACTCTTACTACAACGGTGTGGGGGCCAAGCACCCGCGCCCGCAGAGGGGGCTGCTTACGCGCCCCGCGCTCCATGAGGTGCTGGCCTACCGGGCCGATGTGGATGCCCGCATGGCGCGCCTGTTGTCTACCGTGGCGCACGATGCCGCTTTGTGCGCATTGATCGAACTGGGCTTGCAGCACGAGCAGCAGCACCAGGAGTTGATGCTCACCGACATACAGCACCTGCTGTCGTGCAACCCGCTGTTCCCTGTTTATGCGGCGGCTTGCGATGTGGTGCCACCGCCCGTGGCTGCAACTTTGACGTGGCATTCTTTCGACGGAGGGCTCATCGAAATCGGCCATAAAGGCGAAGGCTTTGCGTTTGACAACGAAGGCCCACGCCATCGCACGTACCTGCACCCTTACGCACTGGCCTCGCGCCTTGTTACCCAGGCTGAATTTGCGGCCTTTGTGGGGGGCGGGGGCTACCAGAACCCCATGCTCTGGCTGGCGGAAGGTTGGGATTGGCGGGCAGCACAGGGTCTGAATCACCCGCTGTATTGGCACCGCGTGGAAGGCGAGTGGTACCGCTTCACGTTGGCCGGCCTGCAGCCGCTGGAGGGCGACCAACCGGTGGTGCATCTGTCGTACTACGAGGCTGATGCCTACGCGCGCTGGGCGGGAGCCCGCCTGCCGACCGAGGCCGAATGGGAGCACGCTGCGGCGCAGGATGCCGACCCCATGGTGCAGCTTTTTGGCGTCGCCTGGCAATGGACACAGTCGAGCTACGCCCCGTACCCCCGCTTTCAGGTGGCGGCAGGTGCCGTGGGCGAATACAACGGCAAGTTCATGGTGAATCAGTACGTGCTGCGGGGCTCGTCCTGCGCTACGCCACCGGGGCATGAGCGGCTGACCTACCGCAACTTCTTCCCGGCCACCGCGCGCTGGCAGTTCACGGGCATCCGGCTGGCGCGCGACCTGGGTTGATACGGGGCTCTGCCGTCCCGAAGGCTGCTGTAGACAGCGGCGAACGACGCGTTTTTGGTGGGGTAGGGCTCTCCTACAATCGCGCTCGCTCGCCCTGCCGGCGCAGCCACGGCGCGCCGTGCCTACCAACCCCTTTTGACCCGTGAGACTCCCATGACCGCTTTGCGAACCTTGTCCCTGTTGTGCCTGAGCGTTGCACTGGGCGCGTGCAGCCAGATCGATACCGGCAATGTGGGTGTGGAGCGCACGCTGGGCAAGGTGGGGCAGGAGGCCCTGCCGCCGGGGCTTTACTTCACGCTGTTCAAGACGGTGGATGAATTCACGGCTAAAGAGGTGAGCTTTTCGCTGGAGAACCTCACCCCCAAGAGCCGTGACAACCTGACCATGCAGGACGTGGACATCGACATCTATTTCAAGACCACGCCGGCCTCCATCCCTACGCTGTTCGTCAAATACCAGGGCGATGTGGTGCAGCACAGACAAGTGGTCAAAGACGGCACGGCGGACCTGCTGGTGGCCTACAGCCGCGTGCAGCGCGAAGCCCGTGAAGCCATCTACAAGGCCATTGCCCAGATGGATGCGACCACCATGCACACCAAGCGCGCAGAGCTGGCAGAAAGCGTGCGCACCACCTTGCAGGCCGAGCTGGACGCCACGGACAAAGGCGCCTTCACTGTCACCGCCGTGAATGTTCGCAACATGCTGACGGACAAGGCCATCGAATCCGCCATCCGCCAGCGCGCCGAGACAGACCAGGCGATCGAGAAAAAGCGCAAGGAGATCGACTTGGCCAAGGCCGAGGCAGAGCGCCTGATCGTGCAGGCCGAAGGCGAGGCAAGGGCCAACCAGATCATCAGCGCATCGCTCACGCCCGCGCTCAAGGAAATCCGGCTGGCCGAGATCCAGCGCGACACCGCCCTGGCCATTGCCAGCAAGCAGGGCAACACGGTGCTGATGGGCGGCGGTGCTGCACCACTGGTCAGCGTGGGCCGGTGAATCAGGGGGGGCAAGCGGTGCTACTGTGGGTTGATTTGCTATTAAAATTATAGCTATTAGCGCTTGCCAGTCAAGCGCTGGAGGCCAACAACACTTGAAATTCTGAGTGACCATGCGCCCACAGCGCATGGCCACCCGCGCATCACACCTTGTCGAGCGCCTGAGCCAGGTCGGCCTGCAGGTCATCGATGTGCTCGATGCCCACCGACAAGCGCACCATGCCCTCGCTCACGCCGGCCTTGGCCAGCTCCTCGGGGTTGAGCTGGCGGTGGGTGGTCGATGCGGGGTGCGTGGCGAGGGACTTCGCATCGCCGATGTTGACCAGGCGTGTGAAGAGTTGCAGCGCATCCAGAAAACGTGCACCGGCCGCACGTGGGTCGGCGTCGCTGTTCTTCACGCCAAAGCTCAGGATGCCCGAGGCTTTGCCGCCTGACTGGCGCTGCACCAGCGCGTGGTCCGGGTGGTCGAGCAGACCGGCGTAGCGCACCCATTCCACCTTGGGATGGCTTTGCAGATACTTGGCAATGGCCAGCGTGTTGTCGCAGATGCGGTCCATGCGCAGCGCCAGGGTTTCGATGCCTTGCAGGATCAGGAAGGCATTGAGCGGCGCCAGCGCCGCGCCGGTATTGCGCAGCGGCACCACGCGCGCACGGCCGATGAAGGCAGCCGGGCCCAGGGCCTCGGTGTAGACCACGCCGTGGTAGCTCACATCGGGCTCGTTCAGGCGCGGGAAGCGGGCCTTGTGCTCGGCCCACGGGAACTTGCCGCTGTCCACAATCGCGCCGCCCACGCTGTTGCCGTGGCCGCCCAGGTACTTGGTGAGCGAGTGCACCACGATGTCGGCGCCATGCTCGATGGGGCGCAGCAGGTAGGGGCTGGGCACCGTGTTGTCTACGATCAGCGGCACGCCGTGGTCGTGCGCCACCTTGGCCAGCGCGGCGATGTCGGTCACATTGCCCAGCGGGTTGCCGATGGACTCGATGAAGATGGCCTTGGTGCGCGCATCGATGTGCTGCGCAAAGCTGGCCGGGTCACGCGGGTCGGCAAAGCGCGTGGTGATGCCTTGCTGCGGCAGCGTGTGGGCAAACAGGTTGTAGGTTCCGCCGTAGAGCGTGCTGGCCGACACGATGTTGTCGCCCGCCTCGGCAATGGTCTGGATGGCATACGTGATGGCCGCCATGCCCGAGGCCACGGCCAGTGCGGCAATGCCGCCTTCCAGTGCCGCGACGCGCTTTTCGAGCACGTCGGTGGTGGGGTTCATGATGCGGGTGTAGATGTTGCCCGGCACCTTCAGATCGAACAGGTCGGCGCCATGCTGGGCGCTGTCAAACGCGTAGGCCACCGTCTGGTAGATGGGCACGGCCACGGCCTTGGTGGTGGGGTCGGGTGCGTAGCCTGCGTGCACGGCCAGGGTTTCGATCTTCATGGTGCAAGGTCCTTCTGAACGGTTGGATGGGACGGGCGGCTGCGCCGCCGCGGGGCCATTCTTGCATCGCTGGGCGTTGCGGCCTTCGAATCGTTGGTGATGAGCTTATGGCGTCGACAACGGCCCGTTGAAAAACGCTCGCGTGCAGCCTTCGACATGCTCAGCGCAGGCTAGTCGATGTGCCGCGCCAAGCGTGGGCAGGTTCCGCCCGAACGGTGGAGAAAGGTGCAAAAAAAAGTCGGCTCAACCCGTGCGGCCAGGCAGGGCCGTCTCGGGCCCGGCTCAGGCAGGCAGCGCCACGGCGGCCTGGGCCGACATGCACCGGCGCGAGCAGGGCTCGGGCCAGGTGTGTGCGGCCAGGCGTGCCGCGTCGGGGATGTGGATGTCGCGCTTGTCCATGCGGATGAGCCCAGCGTCCTCCAGTTCGTGCAGCACGCGCGAGAAGTACTCCGGCGTGAGCGACAGGCGCGAAGCCATGGTGGCCTTGCTCACTGGCAGCGTCACATTCAGGCCGCCGGGCCCCTGCGGCTGGCCGTGGCCCGCGCAGGCCAGCGCGATGCCCGCGGCGTCGCTCGACTCCTCCGGCAGTTCGTGCAGCAGGTAGCTGATCACGCGCTGCATGCCGCTGTGCAGCGTGTAGGTCTGCACGTCATGCACCAGCCCGTGCAGCCGCCGCGAGATGCCAGCCAGCATGCGCATCGCAAAGCGCGGGTCGGCCTCGATCTCGCGTTCCACCGTGCCCTTGTCCACGCTCAGCAGCAAGGTCTCGGCCAGCGCCTGGGCGTTGATGATGTAGGGCTTGCCGGTGAACATCAGCGCCTCGGCAAAGCTGCTGCCAGGGCCTACCAGTTCGATCACCTTCTCCTGTCCGGCGGGCGACAGGGCGAAGAGCTTGACCTGGCCCAACACCGTGACGTGAAACTCCTCGCACGGCGTGCCCACGCGGAAGATGCTGTCCCCGCGCGCAAACCGGCGCAGGCGGCAGCCGCTGGCCAGGCGCGCCAGGTCTTGGGGGGTGGATTCCTGGAACAGCGGCAGGGCCGAGAGGTAGCGGGGAATATCGAACAGCCGGATGTCCATGGCGCGGGCTCGTAGGTCGTGATGTGGGATGCGCCATTAAACAAGGATGCGGCATGAATCTTCATGACCTTGGTCAAAGGTCATGGTGCACTGCGTCATTGCTGGCGCGTGAGCTGGCTGTACACCGCCGCCAGCCGCTGCGCCAGATCGCGCGGGCGGTGCACCAGGGCGTAGCCCTGCTGGCCGAACAGGTAGGGCAGGTAGTCGTGGCCGGCGTCGTCGATGGTCACGGCAAAGGGCGTGAGGCCCTGCGCACGCGCTTCCTGCACCGCGTGGCGCGTGTCCTCCAGCCCATAGCGGCCTTCGTACACGTCCAGGTCGTTGGGCTTGCCGTCGGTCAGAAGCAGCAGAAGGCGCTGGCGCTCGGGCCGCGCGGCCAGGCGCGCCGTGGCGTGCCGGATGGCTGCTCCCATGCGCGTGTAGTAGCCCGGCTTGATGGCGCCCACGCGTGCACGGGCCGCGCCCGTCCAGGCTTCGTCAAAGCCCTTGAGATGCTGGATGCGCACGTTCTGGCGCCGCACCGAGCTGAAGCCCAGCATCTCGAAGGTGTCGCCACCGGCCGCCAGCGCCTCCCCAAAGACATACAGCGCGTCGCGGATCACGTCCACCACGCGCATGGGGCGGCCCGCACCGGCCACGTGCGCGTCGGTGGAAAGCGACAGGTCCGCCAGCAGCAGCGTGGCCAGGCTGCGCTCGGCCCGCACGCGGCGCTGCCACACGGCGGGCGACTCGCTGCGCCAGGCGGCTGCGTCCGCTGCATGGCGCACCCAGGCATCCACATCCAGCTCGTCGCCATCGGCCTGGGCGTGGGCGCGCAAGGGGGCTGCGCGCAGCACCTCCAGGCGGCGGCGCACCTGCCGCACGGTGGTGCGCAGCTGCGCGTTGGGCGTGAACGGTGTGGTCTCGCGCGCCACCCGGCATTGCACGGCGCAGTGCGCGGGGCGCAGCACGCCAGCTTTCCAGTCCCACTCGGGGAGGTGTTCCCCGGGGCCCAGCACCACGTCGTCGGCCGCCGCGCTGGGCAGGTCCAGGTCGAAGCGCACGCGCGCGGCCAGGCGGTTGGCGTTGTCTGGGTCTTCGGCGATGGAGAGCACGTCCATGTCGCGCGCGGCTTCCAGCGCGTTGCCGTCGTCGCTGTCGTCGTCGGCCCGCTGCACCTTGGTGAACTCACCCCACGAGAGAATGGACTCTGCGCGGAAGAACAGCATCAGCGGCGCTGCATGGCGTTCATCGCGCACGCGCTCGGCCTTGCGGCGCGTGCGGTCTTCCGGCGCGGGTGGGACGGCATCGTTGACGGATCGGTCGCCCGGGGATCGCGCCTGGCGGCGCGGCGCATCGGCGGTGCTGATATCGCAGCCCTCCAGCCACAGCCAGACGGGGGCTACGTTGGCGGGCGTGAGACCCTTCGGCCATGCGACGTTTTTCGGGAAGCCATGGTCCCACTCGCCCCGCAGGGCGCGCTGCACCAAGGCCTCGGCTTCGGCAGCAGTGCCGCGCAGGGTGCCGGGCGACGGCCGTAGCGTGAGCTGCGCCTGCCGCAACTGCGCGTAAGTGATGGCCAGGCCGGGGAAGGTGTCCAGCGTGGCCCGCGCTGCCGCCACGTTGTGGCTCAGCCAGCTGTCGCCGTGGTGTGCGGCGACGGTGCCCCATTGCGAGGCCAAAGCGGCCAGCCAGAGGTAGAGCGATCGGTTCAGCGCCCTGTCTGCAAACACCGCCACCGTGGGCGGCAGGGCCAGCAGGTCGCCATGCAACTCCGGCAGGGCCGCGCGCGTGCCGCTGCCCGCCACGCGCTGCGCCCAGCCGCGCGGCCCGCCGTGGCTGCGCGCCGCGGCGGGGCCGATGCGCATGCCTGCCGGGCCGCCCCCGCAGCGCAGCAGCAGGCCCAGCGGCTTGCGCATCTCGTCGAGCGACACGGCGGCCGCGGCGTGGCCAGGCTCGGCCCAGCGGGTGACGAGGCGGTGCCATTGCTGGCCGATCCACTCTTCCATGTCAGTGCTCCGCGGCGTTGGCCGCATGGGGTGCCGCAGGCGTGGCGCAAGGGGGCACGCCCGCGTTGCGGGGGGGCACGTGAGGGCGCGGCCAGGGCCGCGCCGCGCCGGGTCTGCAGCGATTCGCGCAGGGCATCGACGCCGATGCTCCATTGCAGCAGGGGCTCGCGCTGCTGCGCGGCCTGCGATGCCTCGCAGGACTGCACGCACAGCCCGCACTGCACGCACGAAAACTTGCGCCGCTTGAACTGGCGCGGCGGCAGATGCATGGGGCAGGCGCGGTCGCAGGCATTGCCGTGGGGCGCATCGCAACTGCGGCAGTGCGCGGGGGTGGCTGGCTCCAGCCCCGTGGCCGCAGGCTTGGGGCGGGCCGCTGCCTGGCGCCCGGCATCGCGTGCAAAGCCCACCACCCGGCCGTGCGGGTTGGCCATCCACACCAGGCTTTGAAAGAGTCCCACGGCGCAGCCAAAGCGGCAAAACAGGTGCCGCGCCAGCAGAAATTCCGCGCTGAAGACGGCGGTGCCTGCGACGAGGAAACGCAACTGCCCCGGGGTGGACGTGCCCGTCACCAGCCGGCCCCACACATCGGCAGGTGGCAGCAGGTAGGTGAGCAGGGTGATGGCCCACACAAAGCCCATCAGCACGGAGAGCAGCACGAACACCGGCCACCAGCCGTGGCGCGGCGTGAGGCCCTGGCGCGGCGTGGGCTTGCGGTCCCACAGCGACAGACGGCCGCAGGCTTTTTGCAGCACGTGGTTGAGCAACTCCACCAGCGAGAAATGCGGGCACAGCCAGCCGCAGTAGAGGCGCCCATAGCGCCACGCCACGGCCAGAAAGGCGCCGACGAGGGCGATGGCCGGGAGCAGGGCGCGCACAAAGATCCGCCAGGTCATCTCGCCCGGGCCGATCAGCCCCTGGCGGAAGTCGTCGATCCCCAGGCTCCAGCGCTGGCCCAGCACCCACAGCTGGACCTCGGTGATGTCAAAGCGCAGCAGGTTGAGCGCGGGTGCCAGCAGGAACAGCGCGAAGAAGGCGATCTGGAACGTGCGGCGCTGGCGTTGCATGGAGCGTGGGCATGAGGCAGTGGCTGGTCGGTCAGCCGAGGAGTGCTTGCACGACCTCACCCAGCGCCACGGCGGTATCGGCGTCGTCCGTGAGCGCATCCACGATGGCCGCGTGGCACGCGGCCCGCAGCGGAACGCCTGAGACGGCCAGCCGTGCGGCCATCACCAGCAGCCGGGTGCTGGCGGTTTCTTCCAGGTCCTGGTCGGTCAACTGGCGCAGGGCGGTGCCCAGGCGCACCAGCGTGGTTGCCAGCTGGGGGCTTGCGCCCGCTTCGGTGCGCAGGATGGCTTCCTCGACCGCCGGGGCCGGGTATCCCAGGGTCAGCGCGATGAAGCGCTGGCGGGTGCTGGGCTTGAGGCTCTTGAGCAGGCTTTGGTAGCCCGGGTTGTACGAGATCACCAGCATGAACTCGGGCGGTGCGGCCAGTTGTTCGCCAGTGCGCTCGATGGGCAGCACGCGCCGGTCGTCCGCCAGCGGATGTAGCACCACGGTGGTGTCCTTGCGGGCCTCCACCACCTCGTCCAGGTAGCAGATCGCCCCCTGGCGCACGGCGCGAGCCAGCGGGCCGTCGGCCCACACGGTGCCCTCTGCGCCCAGCAGGTGGCGGCCCACCAGGTCGGCGGCGGCCAGGTCGTCATGGCAGCTCACCGTGATGAGGGGCCGCCCCAGGCGGGCGGCCATGTGTTCCACAAAGCGCGTCTTGCCGCAGCCCGTGGGGCCCTTGATGAGCAGCGGCAGGCGCTGGCGCCAGGCATGCTCGAACAGCGCGGCCTCGCCGCCCTGCTCGGCGTAGAAGGGCAGGGCGGCTGCCGCGATGCGGTGCAGTTCACTGTGGTCCATGGCGGCGTTCCTTGCGCGGCCTCAGGCAGTGCCCAGGGCCGAGCGGCGCGGGGAATCCACGCGGCCTTCTTCGGTGACGGGGTCGCCGCCAATGAAGAAGCTGGCGAAGTACAGCAGTTGCCCCAGTAGGAAAATCACGCCGCCCGCAACGCGCACCCAGTAAAAGATGGCCAGCTGGTCCTGCGTGGCCATGAAGCCCATGGCGTTGGTCTCAGGAATGCGCTGCAGCCACACCTGCAAAATGCCCGCGCCGGTGAGTGCCAGCACCATCACGGCCATGCCGATGCTCATGATCCAGAAGCTCCACATCTCCGCCGCCTGGGCCCGCGGGCTGTTGGCAATGCGCCCGCGCAGCGTGGGCATGGCGTAGCTGATGAGCGTGATGACCACGAGCACATACGCGCCATAGAAGGCCAGGTGGCCGTGGGCGGCGGTGATTTGCGAGCCGTGGGTGTAGTAGTTCACGGCGCTCAGCGTGTGGATGAAGCCCCACAGCCCAGCGCCCAGGAAACCCAGCACGGCGGTGCCCACGGCCCACAGCACGGCGGCCTGGTTGGGGTGGTCGCGGCGGCGGCGTTGCACCATGTTGAAGGCGAACACGGTCATCATGAAGAAGGGGATGGGTTCCATGGCGCTGAAGATGCTGCCGATCCAGTGCCAGTAGCCGGGCAGGCCGATGAAGTAGAAGTGGTGGCCGGTGCCCAGGATGCCGGTCATCAGCGCGAAGGCGATGATCACGTAGAGCCATTTGTCGATCACTTCACGGTCCACGCCGGTTGTCTTGACCAGCACGTAGGCCAGCAGCGCGCCCAGGATCAGCTCCCACACGCCTTCCACCCACAGGTGGACCACGAACCACCAGTACATCTTGTCGCGCACCAGGTTGTGCGGGTTCACGAAGCTGAACAGGAACATCAGCGCCAGGCCCCACAGGCCCATCAGCAGCACCAGGGAAATGGCAGTCTTGCGGCCCTTGAGCACCGTCATGCTGATGTTGTAGAGAAAGCCCAGGGCCACAACCACGATGCCCACCTTGGTGGGCAGCGGCTGCTCCAGGAACTCGCGGCCCATGGTCTGCAGCAGGTCGTTGCCCGTCAGCTCCGCCAGCTTGGCGTAGGGCACCGTGAGGTAGCCCACGATGGTGAGCGCGCCCGCCACGAGGAAGACCCAGAACAGCACCTTGGCCAGCAGCGGCGAGTGCAGTTCGGTCTCGGATTCCTCGGGCACCATGTAGTAGGCCGCGCCCATGAAGCCGAACAGCAGCCACACGATGAGCAGGTTGGTGTGCACCATCCGCGCCACGTTGAACGGGATGTAGGGGAAGAACAGGTCGCCCACCACGTATTGCAGCCCCAGCGTGATGCCGAAGATGATCTGCCCGGCGAACAGTGCCATGGCCGTGATGAAGTAGAGCTTAGAGACCGATTGGCTCTGGTATTTGAGTGTTGGAATGTGCATGGTGTCGGTCCCTCTTCAGCCTTCGATGTTGGGTGGCCAGTTCTCGGTGTTGATCTCGCCGGTCCACTTCAGGAACTCGACGAGCTCATCGAGCTGCTGGTCGGTGAGGTTGAACTGCGGCATCTGGCGGCGGTGTGCCACGCCGGTGGGCTGGACCTTCATCCACACCTTGATGAAGTCGCCGCCCCGGCGCTTGTAGACGTTGCCCAGCTCGGGGGCGAAGTACGCGCCCTCGCCCAGCAGGGTGTGGCAACCGATGCAGTTGCGGGTCTCCCAGATCTTCTTGCCTGCCACCACGGCCGGGGTGATGGCCTGGGCGTTGGAGCGTTCGGGGATGCGGCGCTCGCTGTCGAACACAATGGCGGCAAACAGCAGGGCGAAGAACACCGTGCCCCCGTAGAACATGTTGCGGGCCATCTGTTTGGTGAACCCGCTGTGTGATTGGCTCATTCGAAGCCCTCCTTGAAATGGACGGCTATATCCTCCCAATTTGCTCGGCTTTTTTCCTTGAACCGGTTCAAGGAATGCGCAGCTGCCCCCGGCTTTGCTGTGCGGAGTTTTTGAGCAAAAATGGCCCCCAGCGCTTGTGTGGCAAGCGCGGGAAGCTATTGATTTGATAGTGGATGGCGAAGGTGGCGGCGGGCTATCGCGGCCAGAGCGTCGCCGCCAGCACCAGCAGCACCACGGCGGCCAGCCAGCCCAGCAACAGGCGGCGCCACAGCGCGGGGGCGTGGCGCAGCTCCATGTAGTCCAGGATGATGAGGCAGCCTTTGGCCGCCGCCAGGGCCAGCACCAGCACGGCCGCGCCGGTGCCCAGGCCCTGCGCCCCGGCGCGCTCGCCCAGCCAGGTGGTGAGGGCCGTGGCGGCCAGCAGGGCCAGCCAAAGGGCGTCGATGCGGTGGAACAAGCGGGTCATGGCCGCCTTAGCGCAGTACGTAGACCAGCGGAAAAAGCACCATCCACAGCAGGTCCACCATGTGCCAGAAGACCGCGCCGGTCTCCAGCGCGTGGCAACCGTGCGGCCCGTAGGCGCCGCGCCGCGTGGGCCCCCACAGCACCGCAAAGATGATGCAGCCCACGGCCGCATGCAGAAAGTGAAATCCCGTGAGCATCACGTACAGCAGGTAGAACGTGTTCTCGGCCACATCGATGCCCTCGCGCCACTTGTGCGCGTACTCCACGCTCTTGAGCAGCAGAAAGCCGCAGCCGCAGCCGAGCGCGCCCAGCAGCCAGCGCGCGCCCTGGGCAGAGCAGCCGTTGCGCACGGCCTGCACACTGCGCGCCGCACACCAGCTGGCGGACACCAGCAGCACGGTGTTGGCCGCGCCGGTGGACAGGTCCAGCGTGGTCTGGCCGGCCGCGAACAGGCCCGGTTCGCGCAGCCGCGCAAAGGCAAAGGCGGCAAACAGGATGCCGAAGGTGAGCAGTTCGGCCAGCACCAGCAGCCACACCACCAGGTCGCCCACCAGGCGCGGCGATGTCGGCGGGTGGGCCGCCTGCGCCGGGGGCATCGCACTGCTGCTCAATGCGATGTTCCTTCCGATCGCGTGATCTTGTTCCACACGTTGTACTTGCCCACGGGCTTGCTCATGGGCAGGCGCTTGACCTCCTTGAACGTGGCGGCGTCGTACACGACGAGGGCGCCCTGCATCTCCCACACGCTGGCCAGCGCCAGGCGGCCGTCGCGGGTGAACTCGATGTGCGCCAGGGTCTTGCCGGGCTCGCGCACCGTGGCCACCGGCTTAAGCGTGGCCTTGTCCATGATGGTGAGCGTGTCCTTGGCGCTGGTGCTCATCATCGAATCCGTCCAGGCATAGGGCGTGTTCTTATGGCTGCGCATGAAGAAGCCCGGCCCCGGCGTAGGGATGCTGGCCACCGGCTTCCAGGTCTTCATGTCGATCACGTCGATGCTGCCGCCCTGCAGGTTGGGCGAGGCCAGCACTGTAGTGCCCTGCCAGGCGAAGGTGATGCCCGAGCCCAGGTGGGGCATGCCGGCAATCGGCAGGTCGGCGATCTTGCGGCGCACGTCCAGGTTCACCACCTGGGCGGTGGCGAGGGCGGCAGCGGCCTTGCCGTCCGGGGCAGCCGTCTTGGGGCGCGTGGCGCCCAGCACATGGCGGTAGCTCTGGTCGAAGAAGAAGTCGTCCAGCGGCTCATCCAGCGGCGTGCGGCGCACGCCCAGGTAGCCGGGCTTGGCGATGGCCTCGCCCATCTTGTAGTCGTGCACCAAGCCGTCGTGGATGGGGGCGGCGGCTGGGTCGTACGAGATCTCCCAGATCTCCGGGATGTCCTTGAGCGCCACCACGAAGCTCTTGCGCGGCGCGGCGTCGTACACGGCCGAGACGCGCGAGCTGCCCTTGCCGTCCAGCGTGCGCGCGTCGTAGGTGCGCACCAACTGCAGCTCGCTGTCAAACAGAGCCAGCGTGTGGGGCAGGTAATTGGCGGCGATCACCCAGCGCCCATCGCCGCTCACGGCCACGTTGCGCATGTTCAGCCCGGCGCGCACCTCGGCCACAACGCGCAGCCGGTACAGGTCGTACTTGGTGATCCAGCCATCGCGCGAGCCGAAGTACACGTAGCGCCCGTCCGGCGAGAACTTGGGCCCGCCATGCAGGGCGAACCGGCTGGCAAAGCGGGTGATGACTTCCAGGCGGTCGCCATCGAGCAGGCTCACATGATGGTCGCCGCCTTCCACCACCACGAAGAGGTTCATCGGGTCCGCTTGCCACAGCGGCGTGGCGGGCTCGCCCGCTGGCGCGGGATGGAATTCGCGCGAGGCCCGAATGTTGTCCTCCGTCCAGCGCGGCGCGGGCACCATGGGCGTGCGGATGAACGCGCCCAGGGCCTGGATTTCTGCGGACGAGAGCGTCCCGGAAAAGCCGGGCATCTGCGTGGCCGTGCGGCCCTGGGCGATGACGCGCAAGGCCTCGGCGGCGGGCAGGCGCGCCAGGCTTTCGGGGAGCAGGGCCGGGCCCATGGCGCCAGTGCGCTGGGTTCCGTGGCAGCTGGCGCAGTGGGTGGCGAAGAGGCTGGCGGCGCTGGAGGCTGAGCTGCTGTTGATGCTGGCGTTGGCGGCTGTAGTGCTGGGGCTGGTTTGCTGGGCCATGGCCAGGTCCCAGCCCATCCAGCACAGGCCAGCCACCAGGGTGGCACGGACGGCGTCGGCCAGCCAGGCGCGCCAGCGGCGCTGGTGCGAGGCAGGGGTGTCAGGCATGGATTTGCTCCCGGATGGGGATGGTGATGCGTTGGCGCGGGCCGTGCGTGGCGCCCCCCGCAGGGGCTGCTGCGCCAATCTCTTCGTCTTCCAGGTAGCAGCCCGGGTCCTCGGCCCAGGCGTTGCCGGTGAGTTGCTGGGCGCGCACCCGGGTATTGCCGCCGCACAGCGGCAGGTAGCGGCATTGGGCACAGCGGCCTTCCACCGGGCGGGGTTGCTGCTTGAGCCCCGCCATCAGCGGATCGGAGGTGTCGCTCCAGATCGCCGAGAAGGGCCGCTCGCGCACGTTGCCCAGCGTGTGGTGCCACCACATGGTGTCGGGGTGCACCTGGCCCAGGTTGTCGATGTTGGCCACGTTCAGGCCGCTGGCGTTGCCGCCCCAGGCGGCCAGGCGCTCCGCCAGCGCGGGCGCCCATTGCGGGAGGTTCGCCTGCACCCATGTCAGCAAAAAGGGGCCGTCCGCATCGTTGTTGCCCGTCACGTATTCCTCTGGCAGTCCCGCCCGCGCGGCGTCCCAGGCGCGCTCGAACAGCATGGTGAGCGCCGCGCGCGTGGCCTGGAACTGTGCGTCCCTGCCGCGGTGGATGTTGCCCCGGCCCGCGTAGTTGAGGTGCGAGAAGTAGAACTTGTCGATGCGCTCCTCGCGCATCAGCGCCAGCAGCGCGGGCAGGTCGTGCGCGTTCATCGCCGTCATGGTGAAGCGCATGCCCACCTTCACGCCACGGTCGCGCAACAGCTTCAGTGCATTCAGGCTCAGGTCGAACGCGCCCTGCATGCGCCGGAAGCGGTCGTGGGTATCGCGTAGCCCATCCAGGCTGATGCCCACGTAGTTGAAACCCAGGGCGGCGATGCGGTCGGCCAGCGGCGCATCGATGAGCGTGCCGTTGGTCGACAGGCCCGTGTAGAAGCCCATGTCCCGTGCACGCGCGGCAATGTCGAAGAGGTCCGGCCGCATCAGCGGCTCGCCGCCCGAGAGGATGAGCACCGGCACGCCGTACGCGCGCAGGTCGTCCATCACCGTGAACACCTCCTCGCGCGTCAGCTCGCCCGCGTAGTCGTGGTCGGCCGAGAGGGCGTAGCAGTGCTTGCAGGTGAGGTTGCAGCGGCGGATCAGGTTCCAGATCACCACAAGGCCCACCCCCGCCGGGCTTCGCCCAGCCTCCGCAGGAGGGCGATGCCGGCCGCCGCCCGGCAAAGCCGGTTCGGTAGTGTCCTGGCCCGGCGGTTGCCGCCTCCGGGAAGGCATCCGGTATTCGCCGGTCTGTTCGGCTTGCGCGAGTTCGCGCATGTATTGGCTAATCCTGAACATCGTGGGGGCCTTTCAGACGGAATCCCGTCTTCTTGAGGATGGCCGTGGAGTAAAGAATGTCGTGAGCGCGGCACGCCGGGCCCAGCAGCGCGGCCACCACATCGGCCTGGCGCTGCACCTCGCCCTGCGAACGGCCGTGCAGCATGGCGAACAGGTTGTAGGGCCACTCGGGCAGGTGGCGTGTGCGGCGGTAGCAGTGGCTCACACCCGTAAGCTGGGCCACCTGGCGCGCTAGCGCGTCCACCTGGTCGTCCGCCACGTCCCACACGCTCATGCCGTTGGCGGTGAAGCCCAGGCGGTAGTGGTTGGGCACCGCGCCAATACGGCGCACCAGGCCCTCGTCCAGCATGGCCGCAAGCCGGGTGCGCACGCGCTCGCCGTCCACCCCCAGCATGGCGCCCACGGCTTCGTAGGGGCGGGCCACCAGCGGCAGGCCGCTTTGCACGGCGGCGATGAGTGCGCGGTCAAAGGCGTCCAGCGCCATTGCGGTCTCCTTCGGCGGGCAGCAGCGGCAGGCGCAGCTCCACGCGGTATTCATGCTCTTTGGGAAACTGGAACACCGTCAGGCCCGTGGCTTGCTCGATGCGTTGCGCGGCGCAGGCCACGCCCTCGGCCGATTCGGCGGCCAGCACGAACCACATGTTCAGCTGCGGGTGGTCGCGGCGGTAGTTGTGGGCTACCTCGGGCAGGGCGTTCACCAGCGCGGTCACTTCATCGAAGCGTTCCGGGGGCACGGCCAGCGCCGCCAGCATGAACTGCCCACCGGCGCGTTCGATCTGGAACAGCGGGCCAAAGCGGGTGAGCACCCCGCTGGCCAGCAGCTGGCGCAGGCATTCAATGACGTAGTCCTCGCTCCATCCCATGGCTTGCCCGACGGCGGCGAAGGGCCGGTCCACCAGCGGCAAGCCGCCGTGCAGGTAGTCCACCAGTTGCAGCTGATCGTGGCTAAGCATGGCGGGGGGCCTCCTGGGGTGTGGGCTGCGCAGCAGCAAAGCGGCGCGGGCTGCGTTGCGTGAAGCGGCGCAGCGAGAACAGCACCTCGCGCCGGTGCCGCGCCACACCCGCCTGCTGCGCGGCCTGCTCGACCAATGCGAGCACCTCGCTGCGTTCCTGCCCGTGCACCATGCAGTACAGGTTGTAGCCCCAGCGCCCGGCCCGCGCGCGGCGGTAGGCCAGGGTGACGCCGGGCTGGCAGGCCATGCGCTCGCCGCAGGCGTCTACCTCGTCGTCCGGTACGTCGAATACGGTCATGGCGTTGGCGGTGTAGCCCACCTCGTGGTGGCGCACCACCATGCCAAAGCGGCTCAGGGTCCCTTGCGCCAGCCAGCGCGAGAGGGTGCCCAGCACCTCGTCTGTACATTGGCCGAGCGCCCGGGCCCAGGCGTCAAAAGGCCGCTCCACCAGGGGAAGGCCGTGCTCCGCCAGGGCGGCCAATGCGGCCTCTTGCGCCGCCACGGGCGCGGCGGCGGTGCGGGTCATGCCGCCTGCAGCGGCGCTGCGCAGCGCCAGGTCGAACCCCAGATCGATGCGGTAGGGCCGCAGCATGGGCAGGCGCAGCACGGCAATGCCCGTGTCGTGCTCGATCTGCGCCAGCATCTGCTCCAGCGCGGCCGCCGTGGCGGCGGTGGCAACGAACCACAGGTTCAGCGCGTTCTCGCGTTCGTAGTTGTGGCTCACGCCCGGGTGGCGCGAAACGGCCGCGGCCACGGCCTCCAGCTGCTGGGGCGGCACCGCCATCGCGGCCAGCAGCCCGGCTCCGCCCGCGCCGGGCGCAAATACGCCGCCGATGCGGCCCAGCACGCCCGCCGCCTGCAGGCGCTCGCAGGCGGCAATCACCTCGGTTGCCGGGCGGCCCAGGGCCTGCCCCAGCACGTCGAAAGGCATGGGGCACAACGGAAAGCCGCGCTGCCAAGCGTTGAGCAACGGCAGGTCGTGGGCGTGGTCGTGCTGCGCCATCCTAGAACCCCATGCGCTGTGCCCGCGCGGTGAAGAAAATGCCGCTGGGCGCCCGGGCGGGCAACGATGCCTGGGCGGCCAGCGTGGCGGTGTCCAGCACCACCACCTTGTCGTCGTCGCGGCAGCTGATCCACACCGATTCGCCGCGCGGCGTGAACTCCATGTGCATCACGGCCTTGCCCGGCTGCAGCGTTGCGGCCACGCGCTGGGCCACCGTGTCGATGACCTGTACGCGGTGGTAGTCGGGTACGGCAAAGTTCACCCATACCTGGCGGCCATCGGGCCGCGCCATCACGAACACGGGCTGGCCCGCCACCGGGATGCGGCCGACCTCTTCCCACGTCGTGGTGTCCACCACCAGCACCTCGTGGCGGCCGATGGCGGGCAGGTAGGTATGGCGCCCGGCAACAGCCCAGCCGCGCAAGTGGGGCATCTTGAACACGGGCAGAGGCTGTTGGCCACGCCCGTAGCCGGCCAGGATGCGCCGGGCCACGGGCTGGTCGGCCCAGGTGTCCACCAGGGCCAGGCCGTCTTCGCCAAACAGCCCGGCGATGTAGTGGCGGCCGTTGGGCGTGACCAGCGCGTCATAGGGCTGGCGGCCAATGCCGTCGATGCGCGTCACGCGCGGCCGGGTGGGGTCCGTGCAGTCGGCAATGCAGATCGCGTCGGCATCGAACAGGCTGTAGATGAAGCGCCGTCCGGCCAGGTCGGCCAGGCCCACCACGCGCGAGCGCTGGCCGTCGGCCGTGAGGGCTGGGATATCGGCCCGCAGCGTCAGCGTCTCGGCGTCGAACACCTTCACGCCGCCGGGCGTGTAGTTCTGCGCCGCCACCAGCGTGCCGTCGGCGCTGATGGCGCCCCCAATCGAGTTGCCCGCCTGCTGCTCGCGTGCAGTGATGCGCCGCGTCAGCAGGTCGATGCGCGTGAGCGCGCCATCGCGGCCGAACACATAGGCATGGCGGCCATCGCGCGAGAAGACCAGCGAGGCGTGCGACAGGTCGCCCAGGCCGTCGACGCGGGCCAGGACCGACCGGTGCGTGGTGTTCACCAGCAGCACGGAGCCCGTGGCGCGCTCGACGACCAAGCCCAGGTCGCCCGTGCCCATGCGTGCGGGCTCTTGCTGCTGCAACGTGGCGCAGCCGCTGGCCAGCAGCGGAAGTGCCGCCAGGCTGAGGAGAAGTGGGCGTCGTTTCATGGGGCGGGCGCTCCGGTTAGGGGGGGAAGCCCGAGGCCAGCTGCTCGGCGATCCACAGGGCTTCGGCTTCGGTGACAAAGGTGCGCCAGGGCGGCATGGGCGTGCCCGGGCGGCCGTGAAAAATGGTGGCAGCCATGGAAGGGACGGGTTTGTCCGCCAGGGCCGCAGCGGTGAGGGGCGGTCCCAGCCCGCCGGTGAGGTGCATGCCATGGCACGAGCCGCAGTCCTGCCGCACCATGCGCACCAGCTCGCGCTGGCGCTCTGGCGGTGCCGCAGGAGCCTGCGCCATGGCCCCGGCACAGGCCAGGGCGCACAAAGCGGTCAGGGCGGCGGCGCGCAGCGGCATGGCGTGGCGCTCAGGTCCCGAGAATCAACTCGACGGCCGCCTTCAGGTCGGCATCGCCGATCTTCTCCGGCCCGTTGGGCGACATCGGAATCGGCCCGAACACGCCGGAGCCGCCCTTGCGCACCTTGTCAACCAGCTGCGCGGTCGCGTCCTTGCCCTTGTACTTGGCCGCAATGTCCTTGAACGACGGCCCGACTAGCTTCTTGTCCTTGGAATGGCAGGCCATGCACCCGGCCTTGTTCATGGCTTCTTCGGGGGAGGCCGCACTGCCTGCAGTGCTGCAAAGCGCCAGCGCCGCAGCAATGGCCAAGTGCCATGTAAGATGGTTTTTCATCGTTCGCTCCTGTAATGTGGATGGATTGCCCCGCCGCTCAGTACCGTCTCCGATCTGCGCGCCCGCGCGCTCCCAGGCCAGCGCCGCCGGGATCTGGCTTCGCCAGGCCCCTGGCGGCGTCCCCTTGGGGGGAAGGCGCCGCAGGCGACTCAGGGGGCATCAATAGATGTCGTGCTGGGTGTTGTAGACGTTGAAGTGGCCCGTGGGCGTGATTAGGCGCGGGTCCTTGATCACGGCCTTGAGCTTGAGCGTCTTGTCGTCCACGATCACCAGCGCGCTTTCCTTGTTCTTTGCGCTCCACACGGCAAACCACACCTCGTCCCCAGCCTTGTTGAATTCAGGCTGCACCACGCGTTTGGCGCCGTCGTCCTTCAGCCCGGCCCACTCCGCCACGGGCAGGGTCACAAAGCCCTTGTCGAGGTTCTGGATGTCGAAGACCACGACAGACTGCGAGATCTTGGGGTCGGGGTTGAGCGGTGCGTCCGAGTACAGATGCGTGCTCTTGGGGTGGCTCTTGATGAACAGCGCGCCGCCCCCGGGGCCGGTGAGCTTGGCCACTTCCTTGAAGGCGTACTGCTTGTGCTTCTTGGGGTCGGTGCCGATCAGCGAGATGGTGTCGTCGCCTAGGTGGCCGGTGGCCCAGACGGGGCCGAACTTGGGATGCAGCAGGTTGGCGCCACGGCCGGGGTGGGGGATCTTGCCCACTTCGGTGATGGCCGCGAGCTTGCCGTCCTTGGCGTCGATGGCGGCGATCTTGTTGCTGTTGTTGGCGGCCACCATGAAGTAGCGCTTGCTCGAATCCCAGCCCCCGTCGTGCAGGAAGGGCGCGGAGCCGATCTCGGTGACCTTGAGCGCGTCAATGTTGGAGTAATCCACCATCAATGTCTTGCCGGTCTCCTTCACGTTGACCACGAATTCGGGCTTGAAGTGCGATGCCACGATGGAGGCAACGCGCGGTTCGGGGTGGTATTCCTGCGTGCCCACCACCATGCCCCGGGTGCTCACGATCTTCTTGGGTTCCAGCGTGTCGCCGTCCATGATGGTGTACTGCGGCGGCCAGTAGCTGCCCGCGATGGCTAGCTTGTCTTCGTAGCCCTTGAATTTGGAGGTGTCCACCGAGCGGGCTTCCAGACCCACGCGCACTTCGGCGACGTTGTCGGGTTTTTCCATCCACAGGTCGATCATGTTGATCTTGGCGTCGCGGCCGATCACGAACAGGTAGCGACCGGAAGCCGACGTGCGCGAGATGTGCACCGCGTAGCCGGTCTTCACGATGTTGATGATCTGCTTGGTGTCGCCGTCGATCAACGCTACTTCGCCGGTGTCGCGCAGCGTGGTCGAGAAGATGTTCTCGATGTTGTAGTTGTTGAGCTTCTTCTTGGGCCGGTCCTTGGGCTCGACGATGACCTTCCAGGTCTTCTTCATGTCGGCCATGCCGAACTCGGGCGGTGTTGGCGGCTCGTGCTGGATGTAGCGCGCCATCAGGTCAACTTCCTGCTCGTTCATCTCGCCCGACGTGAGCCAGTTGGGCATGCCTGCGGGTGAGCCATACGAGATGAACACCTTCAGGTAGTCCGTGCCCTTGGCGGTGGTGAGGTCAGGGGTGAGCGGCTTGCCGGTGGCGCCCTTGCGCAGCACGCCGTGGCAGCCCGCGCAGCGCTCGAAGTAGGTCTGGCGGGCCTTCTCGAACTCGGCGGCCGTCATGGGCGGCGCCTTGGGGTTGGTGCTCTGGTGCATGGGCTCGTTCACCAGGGGGGAGCCGCCAGCCTGATAGTTCATTTCGGGTTGCGAGACTCCCTTGCCTGCCTGTGCCATCGCCGTGGCCGCAGCCATTGCGAGGGCTGCCAGGGCCAGGTGCTGGACGGTCTTGATTGCTTTCATCATCGGTCCTCTGCGTCATGGGCAGCGAATGGTTGGCGGTGGATGCGTCTGCGCCCTTCCGACCCGTGCAACGGCTGCCCTTCGTTGCTTGCGGGTGAGGCAATGGTCCTGCGGGCGGCGTGCGCTGTCCTTGAACTGGTTCAAGGACGCGGTGTCCGCCCTGTTTCACCATGGCCCCACCCACAGATACCAGAGAGCCGTAGACATGAGCTTCATGGACGATCCCCATTGGCTGAAGAAGCCCGCGCACGGCGGAGTACAGAGCGATAGCCACCCGGTGCCCCCGGGATGCGTGACCCTGGTCGGTGCCGGCCCAGGCGACCCCGACCTGCTGACGGTGAAGGCCGCGCGTGTGTTGCGGCAGGCGAGCCTGGTGCTGTACGACCATCTGGTCGGCGAGGGGGTGCTGGCCCTGGTGCCCGCCAACGCCGAGCGCGTCTATGTGGGCAAGGAGTCTTCACGCCACACATTGCCGCAGGAGGACATCATCGAACTGATGTGCCGGCTGGCACGCAGCGGCCGACCCCTGGTGCGCCTGAAGGGAGGCGACTGCTACATCTTCGGTCGCGGCGGTGAAGAAGCGCTGGGCCTTGCCCGCGCGGGCATCCCCTTCGAGGTAGTGCCGGGCATCACGGCGGCGCAGGCCGCAGGGGCTTGCGCAGGCATTCCACTCACGCACCGCGACCATGCGGGCACGCTGGTGCTGGCCACCGGCCACCTGCGCGGCGACAACGACACGGCGCTGGACTGGCCGCTGCTCGCACGTCCGCGCCAGACCGTCGTGTTCTACATGGGCGTGGCCACGCTGGCCACCATCTGTGCTCAGTTGGTGGCGCACGGCCTGCCGCCGACCACGCCCGCAGCTATCGTCGAGCGCGCGTCCCTGCCGCATCAGCGCTGCCTCACCGGCTCCCTTGCCTCGTTGCCAAGTCTGGCGGCCAGCCAGGGCGTGAGGGCGCCTGCGCTGATCATCGTGGGTGAGGTGGTGGCGCTGCAGCCTGCGCTGGCTCAGGGCCTGGCGCAGGCTTCAGCGCACCAGTGAGCCAGGGCGCCGTGATGAACGGGCATGGGCGCAAGGCGCGTTGAACCGGGCCTGAAGCCGCCCGGGTGTGGAGCGCTGCTCAGGCGTCGAGAGCCGCGTCAGAAGCTGTCAAAGCGGGGCGCCCGCGCCGCCAGGCCTTTTCCAGCTCCACCACAATCAGCACCACCAGTGCCGCTCCGATGCACAGGCCCAATTCGCCTGCCGTCAGCGGCTCGGTCTTGAATATGGGGTTGAGCCAGGGCACATAAATCGTGGCCATCTGCAGTGCAAAGGTGAGCAGCACGGCGCCCAGCAGCGGGCGGTTGCTCAGCAGGCCTAGGCGCCATATGGGTTCGGATTCGGAGCGGATGGCGATCACGTGCGCCATTTGCGCCAGCGTGAGCACGGTGAACACCATGGTCTGCCAGTGCGCGTGGCCGGTGTGCAGGGCCCAGGCCTGCACCGCCAGGCACAGCCCACCAATGAGCAGGCCCACGCCCAATATGTGCTGCCACATACCGTGGGCAAACAGGCTTTCGCGCGGCGCTCGGGGCGGGCGCTGCATGATGCCGCGCTCGGCCGGTTCGGCCGCCAGCGCCAGGCCGGGCAGGCCGTCGGTCACCAGGTTGACCCACAGGATGTGGATGGGCAGCAGCGGAATGGGCAGCAGCAACAGCGGCGCGAGGAAGATGGTCCAGATCTCGCCCGAGTTGCCCGTCATCGCGTAGCGCACAAACTTGCGGATGTTGTCGTAGATGCGGCGGCCCTCACGCACCGCCGCGACGATGGTGGCGAAGTTGTCGTCCAGCAGCACCAGGCTTGACGCCTCGCGCGCCACGTCGGTACCGCCCTGGCCCATGGCCACGCCGATGTCGGCACGCTTGAGCGCCGGGGCATCGTTCACGCCGTCGCCCGTCATGGCCACAAAGTGGCCCTGGGCCTGCAGCGCCTCGACGATGCGGATCTTCTGCGCCGGGTCCACGCGGGCGTAGACCTGCACTTGTTCCACGCGGGCGCGCAGGGCGGCATCGTCCAGTGTTGCGAGGTCTGCGCCGGTGAGCGCAGGGGCATCGCTACTCTTCACAATGCCCAGCCGGTGCGCGATGGCGCGCGCGGTGGCGGGGTGGTCGCCCGTGATCATGACCGGAGTGATGCCCGCGCTGATGCAGTCGCGCACTGCAGCCTGGGCCTCGGCGCGGGGTGGGTCGATGAGGGCGATCAGGCCCAGCAGCTCCAGCTGGTTTTCGACCGCGTCGATGTCGTTGGTGTCGGGCAGGCGGGCGTGGCTGCGGCGGGCCAGGGCCAGCACCCGCAGGCCCTGGGCGGCGAGCTGCTGGGCAGTGTCGAGGACCTTGGCGATGTCCAGTGCGGCAGCGCCTTCGGGCGTCCAGTGGGCGGTGCATCGTGGCAAGACTGATTCCGGCGCGCCCTTGGTGTAGGCCACAAAGCCATCGGCAGCGCGGTGGAAGGTGGTCATGCGCTTGCGGTCCGAGTCAAAGGGCTGCTCTTGCACGCGGGGGCTGCTCACATCTAGCTGGGCCTTGTCCAGTCCGCCCGCATGGGCGGCCAGCACCAGCGCGGTTTCGGTGGGGTCGCCCTGCCAGCGGGTGCCGAACTGGCCCTCTTCGTTCTGCGCCTGGAGCGTGGCGTCGTTGCACAGCGCTGCGGCGCGCAGGGCCTCGGCATGGGCGGGGCCGGGCAGGGGGTCACCGGGCACCCAGCGCACACCGTGGGCCATCAGCAGCTCGGCGTGCATGCGGTTTTGCGTGAGGGTGCCGGTCTTGTCCGAGCAGATGGTGGTGACCGAGCCCAGGGTCTCCACCGAAGGCAGGCGCCGCACCAGCGCATGCACGGCCACCATGCGGCGTGCGCCCAGGGCCAGGAGCACGGTGACCACCGCAGGCAGTGCCTCGGGGATGGCGGCCACGGCCAGACTGATGGCGGTGAGGGCCATGAGCAGCGGCGCCTCGCCGCGCAGCACGCCGACCACAAAGATCACCGCGCAGATGCCCAGCACCGCGATCGCCAAGCGCTTGCCAAAGGCCGCCAGGCGCAGTTGCAGCGGCGTGCTGCGGTCGCCGGTGTCGAGCAGCGTGGCCACCTTGCCCAGCTCGGTGTGCATGCCGGTGGCCACCACCAGGCCGCGTGCCCGGCCATGCGTGGCCGTGGTGCCCTTGAAGGCCATGTTGGTGCGGTCGCCCAGCGCGCCCACATCCTCGGCGGCCAGGGCCTCCGTCTGCTTGGCTACGGTGACGGACTCGCCCGTGAGGGCCGATTCATCCACCTGCAGCTGCGCAATCTCGATCAGCCGCAGGTCGGCCGGAATCTGGTTGCCCGCCTCCAGCAGCACGATGTCACCCGGCACCAGCGCCGTGGCGGGCACCACTTGCACGGCTCCGCTGCGCAGCACCGTGGCGTGCGCCGCCGCCAGCTGGCGCAGCGCGGCCATGGCCTGGTCGGCGCGCCATGCCTGAACAAAGCCGATGACGGCATTGAGCACCACGATCACCAGGATGACCAACGTGTCGGTGACCTCCCCCACCAGGCCCGAGATGACGGCCGCACCCAGCAACACCAGCACCATGAAGTCCTTGAACTGGTCGGCCAGCAGATGCCACCAGGGGCGGTCTTGCCCCGCCGCCAGCTCATTGGCGCCGTGGGTGGCGCTGCGGCGCAGGGCTTCGTCGGGGTGCAGGCCCGCGTCAGGGTCAACGGCGTGCTCGCGTGCCACGTCTATGGCATCGCGCAGATGAGGATGGGGGTGTTTCACGGCATCAGTTTCCATACAGAAAGACCACGTAGGTGTTGACCAGGTACACCGCCGCCATGCCGATGCTGACCATGCCCACCGCGCGCAGCACACGGCTGCGCGGGCGAAAGAACAGGCCCACCACCGCCAGCCCGGTCATGACTACGGCCGATGCGGCGGTGATGGCATGCACGGGCGACACATGGGCCAGCAGATCGCCGGGGCGGTAGAACAGATCATCTATGCCCACGATGGCCACGTTGAACAGGTTGCTGCCCAGCAGGTTGCCAATGGCCATGTCGAGCGCACCCAGCCGCAGGGCGGACAACGTGACCGCCAGCTCGGGCAGGGTTGTGACCAGGGCCACAAACAGGCTGCCCACAAAGCTGCGGTTCCAGCCCATGGTGGTGGCCAGGTTGACCGCCACAAAGGGCAGCCACATGCCGGCCCCCACCACGATGGCAGCCGCCATCGCAAAGCGGGTGGCCGCTTGTCGAAGGCTGGGCAGCGTAGGTGCTGCGTTGTTGGTGGGCGGCACTGTGTCGGCCGGTGGCGCAGCGGGGTGGCTCCGTTCATACGCAAAGACGGTGCGCATCGCCACCAGATACAGCAGCAGGATCACGGGAGTGAGCAGGCCCACGCTGCGCTGGGAGGCAGTGCCAGCGCCGGTGGAAGCACTGGCAGTAGCCCCCAGTTGGCCCATCAGCAGCCCCAGCAGCAAAAAGCCCAGCAGCACCACGCCAAAAGCGCCTGCCAGCACGTGGCCGTGGGCGGCCCGGGTCCATACCGGTGCTGGCCGGTACAGCAGGTCGATCACCACCAGAAACACCAGGTTGAGCACGCAGCTGCCCAGTGCGTTGCCCACAGCCAGGTTGGGGGTGTTTGCGATGGTGACGCTGGTGATGCCGGTGGCCAGCTCTGGAAGCGAAGTCACGCTGGCCACCAGCGTGAGACCGATCCAGCTGCCCGACAAGCCTGTGCGCTGGGCAATGGCATCACCGTAGCGCGACAGCTGGTAGCCCGCCGCGCCAATCAGCCCCGCGCAGACTGCGAACTGCAGCCACACCAGCAGCGTGGCCGTCATGGTGCTGGCCCGCAGGGCGGGCATGAAAACGGGTCAGTGTGCATGGGGCATTGCTGTTGAGCCGCCACATGCAGGTGCATCAATGTGCTTTGTGCGGCCGGGCTTTGTAGAAGGTCAGTGGGATCTCGTTGGCCTGGTTCAGCACCTGGCGCTTGATTTTGCCCACCACGTGCATTTCACAGGGCTTGCAGTCAAAGCGCAAGGTCAGCTTCTCCTTGCCGTTGATCAACATCAAGGGTTCGGCCTTGATGGTGCCCTGCACGCCCGTCACGCCCTTGGCCTGCTTGGGGCACAGGCTCATGCTGAAGCGCACGCAGTGCTTGGTGATCATGAGGCTCACCTCGCCTTCCTCTTCGTGCGCCTCGTAGGCCGCGTCGATCACCTTCACGCCGTGGCGCACGTAGAAGTCGTGGGCCTTGTGGTTGAACACATTGCCCAGAAACGACAGCGTGTCTTCGGGGTAGGGCGCAGGCGGCTCCACCGGTGTGGCGCGCGGCAGGCGGGCAAAGTTGCGGGCCCGGTTGGCCTCCAGGTCGGCCACGGCATCGCGGCGCAGCGCGTTGAGCACCGAGGCGGGCACAAACCACGGCTGCGAGAGCTGCAGCGCAATGTCATGCACGGCAAAGACCGTCGCACCAAAACGGCCGAGCTGTTCACGTAGGCTGGCCTCAGCCTTGGTGGCATCGGTGGCGCTCTGGTGTGGCTGCTGCACTTCGGCACAGCCCACGTTGCCATCCTCGTCGGTAAGCAGCAGGCTGAACCCGGTGGGCGTTTCGCTCAGGTTCGCCCACAGGCCGATGCGGCGGTCGCTGGACTTTTTCTCCAGCGTGCGCACCCAGTCCATGTCGCGGTTGCGGTTGACCTCGGTGCCCTTGCGCAGGTCCTTGAAGCCGTCCATGGGGTCCTTGGGGTACACCCGCCACTGGCCGACGCTGCGGGCCGACACGGGCTCGGCCACGTTGATGGCCATGCCCACCAGCTCCTTGTGCAGGTCGTAGTAGCACAGGCCATCGCCGTTGTGCAGCACCGTGCTGGGGTCGCTGACCTCCAGCTCCACGAAGTCGGGGCCTACCTTCGTCACCCAGCCGATGGCCTGGCCCGGGTTCTTGGGGGTGTCGAATGCGCCGATGTCTTCCTTGCGGCCGGTGACGAAGTAGTCGGTGAACTCGCGGTTGAAGTTCTGCAGCGGGTCGGGCGTGAAGGTGAAGGTGGTGCGCCCGCTGGACGAGCGCGACAGCGGTCGGCCTTGGGCCTCGCACTCTTCGATGATCTCGTCGAGCAAGGTGCGGTAGTGGGCGGTGATGTTCTTCACGTAGCCCATGTCCTTGTAGCGCCCTTCGATCTTGAAGCTGCGCACTCCGGCGTCGATGAGCGCGCGCAGGTTGTCGCTCTGGTTGTTGTCCTTCATGGAGAGCACGTGCTTGTCGTGCGCAATGAAGCGGCCCTGCGCATCCGTCACCTGGTAGGGCAGGCGGCAGGCCTGGCTGCAGTCACCGCGGTTGGCGCTGCGGCCGGTCTGCGCATGGCTGATGTTGCACTGGCCGCTGTAGGCCACACACAGCGCGCCGTGAATGAAGAACTCGATGTTGGCGCGCCCCGGCGCATCCACGGGCCCCAGCGCCTTGTGCACCGCGGCGATCTGCTGCACCGTGAGCTCACGCGCCAGAACGATCTGCGAGAGGCCTGCGTCCTGCAGAAAGCGTGCTTTCTCGGGCGTGCGGATGTCGGTCTGGGTGCTGGCGTGAAGTTGGATGGGGGGCAGGTCGATTTCGAGCAGGCCCATGTCCTGGATGATCAATGCGTCAGCGCCCGCCTCGTACACCTGCCAGGCCATCTGGCGCGCGGCTTCGAGCTCGTCGTCGCGCAGGATAGTGTTGAGCGTGATGAAGATGCGGCTGTTGAAGCGGTGCGCATGCTTCACCAGGCGTTCGATGTCGCGGATGTCGTTGCCCGCACTGGCCCGCGCGCCAAAGGCTGGGCCGCCGATGTAGACGGCATCGGCGCCGTGGTTGATGGCTTCGATGCCGATGTCTGCGTCGCGCGCGGGCGAAAGCAGTTCGAGCTGGTGGGGCAGGAGAGACATGGGGCGTGATTATTTCAGTTTCGCGGTGCCGTGGAGCTTCCGTCGGGTATCGGGCACTGCACTTTTGGTAACCATGTGACGATGCATTGTGCGGTGGGGGTCTGGTACAACGGGCGCAGCGTGCAAGCCTCGGCGGCCACCCCATGGTCTCTGTGAACCGCGTTCTTGCGAGGCCGTCGGCATCGTCGGCCACCCCGTAAAACCCAGTGAAAGGACTCTGATGAGCACCTCCCGCGTGAAGAAGCCCACCCAGCTGACACTGGCGATCAATGACCTCGACTTTTGCTACCTGCCGCCTCGGCTCAGCTTGTCTCCCATGCGGCACAACGACTTGGTCTGCACGGTGGATTGTTCGTGGTTCTTTTCCGAAGGTGCCAACCACATGGTGTTTGCACTGGACTGCACCGGCGGGCAGGGCAGCTACAACCCCCACTGCGGGCCGATCTACCGCCATGGCCAGAACCTTTGGTCCGAGGCCCGGGGCTTCATCATCTTTGCGGACGGCATGGTGATGGCCGAGCGATGGAACGGCACGGCCATGCCGGGGCTGGTGACGGTTACCAACACCTCGGGGGCGATCTTCAACCCGGCGGTGCACCCCGTCTTCACGCTTCACGTCCGGGCCGGCTACAGGATGGGTGGGTTTGCCGACCGGATGCGCATCACCATCCACCAGGGTATCGCGGCCGATGGCCCGGTTTTGTTCGAAGGCGAGGTGACCGGGGCCGGGTGGGGCTGGGACTGGACGGGGTCGCACAAAGTGGCCATTGCCGGTATTGGTCCGCACTTCGTGACCCCCAATGACACGGGCTGCGTGGAAGAGCGCGTACCCCGCGACGCACCGAACGCCATCCTTCCGTTTACCAACTTCAAGTTGCGGATGGTGAAAGGTTGAGCGCTTGCCAACGGGCGCGCTGCCGCTCAAAGGGCAGCTTCATAGGGTGACTTCGGCGAATCATCTTGCGCCATTAGCCGTTTTAATGGCCCAGCAAATTACTAAGCTTGCATAGCAATTGGCGACGGCAAGGGAGGATGGTGGCTAGGATGCGGTGCGTTTTGCCCCGAAATGGTGCGCAAAAGTTGCGACTATATTTTTTGGAGATTTCTACCGTGTTCCGAGCTTTCACCCGCCTGCGTCCGTCGTCTTTTCCCGTGTCCGTTGTGCAGCTGGCTGCCGTGGGTGTGTGTGTTGCCGCCGCCACTGCAGCCACCGCACAGGATGTGCAAACCGTCAAGATCGCCCACGCTGGCCCAGTGTC
Source organism: Acidovorax sp. sif0632 (assembly GCF_019218805.1). NCBI lineage: Bacteria > Pseudomonadati > Pseudomonadota > Betaproteobacteria > Burkholderiales > Comamonadaceae > Acidovorax > Acidovorax sp. sif0632. Next base: position 764,127 of record NZ_JAHUWW010000002.1, read on the forward strand.
GGGCGGCATTGCCCACATCGGCAAGGACACTGAAAACGGCGTGCGCTTGGCGATTGACGACCTGAACGCCCAGAACCTCGTGATCGGTGGCAAGAAGATCAAGTTTGAAATTGCGGCCGAAGACGACGCGGGCGACCCGCGCCAGGCCACCGCCGTGGCGCAGAAGCTGTGCGACCAGAAGGTGGCGGGCGTGGTGGGCCACCTGCAGTCGGGCACGTCCATCCCCGCATCGGCCATCTATGCCAAGTGCGACCTGCCGCACATCACGGCATCGGCCTCCAATCCTGACCTGACCAAACCCGGCCACAAGACCACCTTCCGCCTGATCGCCAACGACAACGCGCTGGGCGCGGCGCTGGCCCTGTTTGGTGCCGACCATCAGAAGCTCAAGAGTGTGGCCATCATCGACGACCGCACGGCCTACGGCCAGGGCGTGGCCTCGGTCTTCAAGGCCACGGCGCAACAAAAGGGCCTGAAGGTGGTGGCCGAGGAATTCACCAACGACAAGGCCACCGACTTCATGGCCATCCTCACTGCCATCAAGAACAAGAAGCCCGATGCGATCTTCTACGGCGGCCTGGACGCGCAGGCCGGCCCCATGCTGCGCCAGATGGAGCAGCTGGGCCTGGGTAATGTGAAGTTCTTCGGCGGCGACGCGCTGTGCACCGAAAAGCTGCCCGAGCTGTCGGGCAAGACCCCCGCGCTGAAGAACGTGACCTGCGCCACGGGCGGTGCGTCGGTGGACAAGATGCAGGGCGGCGCCGACTGGAAGAAGCGCTACGACGCCAAGTTCCCCGGCCAGTTCCAGATTTACAGCCCCTATGCCTATGACGCCGCCATGGTGCTGGCCGACGCCATGAAGCGCGCCAATTCGGTGGACCCGAAGGTGTTTACCCCCTTCCTGGCCAAGACCGAATACAAGGGCGTGACCGCCAACATCGCCTTCACCGCCAAGGGCGAGCTGACGACGCCCGCCGTGACGCTCTACACCTTCAAGGACGGCAGCCGCGTGGCGCTGAACTGAGGGGTCGCCCGCGCATGGATCGGTGCCGGTGGACTCGGGCACCCGATGGCCCTGCCTGCAGAGTGGAAGCGGAGCTTCAGTCAGTCCCTCGGACCGCCCGCGCGGGCCGCTCCGGGGCTGGTGCCGTAGTGCCGCCGGAACAGTCGTGCCAGGCTGCTGGCGTTGCCCAGACCCACCTCGTCAGCGATGGCGGAGAGGCTGTGGTGTGAATGGGTTACGCGCCAGTGGGCGTGTTCCATGCGCATCGCTGTCCAGTGGTTGTGAGCGCTGTGGCCGAAGCGCTCGGCGAACAACCGATCCAGCTGTCGGCGGCCAATGCCGATGCGCTCGGCGATGCTGGCCACGGTAAGGCCGTCGGCCATGGAGGTGCGCATCAGCGCGACCGCACGCACCAGGTGGCGGCCCAGGTCCGGCCCGCCGCCTTCCATCGATTGCAGGTGGTGCCCTTGGTGGCGTGGTTCGTCCACCAGCATGTCGGCCAAGCCCTTGAAGGCGCGCTCCCGGCCGCAGTGGCGTGACAGCAACTCCACCGCCATGTCGATGGCCGCGGTGCCGCCCGCGCAGGTGATGCGGTCGCGGTCAAAGCAATAGATCTGCTCGCTGGCCACCGCGATGCGTGGGAAGGCATGGCGGAACTCGGCCACATGGCGCCAATGCAGCGCCACGCGGCGGCCTTTGAGCAGACCCGCCTCGGCGAGCAAAAAGCTGGCGTTGTCGATCGCCACGAGGGGCAGGCCCCGCGCTGCAGCCTGTCGCAGCACGGGCCCATGGGTGTGCACATGTCCCAGCGACGCTTGCACCGTGCGGCTGCCAAACACCACCAGATAGTCGAATGCCGCCAGGTCCACGGAGTCAGGCGTGGCCTCCATCGTCACCTGCACCCCGCTGCTGGACACCACGGGCGCGCTGTCGACGCCCATCAGCGTCCAGGCGCAGTAGCGCTGGCGGCTGCGGTCCGCTTCGTCGGCCGAAAAGCGCAGCTTGTCCAGAAACGCGCCAAACGGCAGCAGCGCGAAGTCGGGTAGCGGCATCAAGAGCAGGCGTACGTCGGGGCGCTGGAGAGGGCGGTCGTTGGCGGTACTCATAAGGTATCCATTTTGGTATCAAAAATAGCCAGATTGGATTGCATACCACGGACAGGAGGTGCCTAGACTCCAGACCATGCTTTTCCAAGAAGGGTGCTGCGATGGAACTGAAAATATGGCTCGTCTACCTGTTGGCGGTCATCGGGCTGTCCTTGACCCCGGGGCCCAACAGCCTGCTGGTGCTGGCCCATGGCGCGCTGCATGGGCGCGTGCGCACGCTGTGGACCATTGCGGGCGGGGCGGTGGGCTTTGTGAGCCTGATCGGGCTGTCCATGCTGGGCATCGGCGCGCTGCTGCAGTCGTCGGCCCACGCGCTCACGGTGATGAAATGGGTGGGCGGGGCGTATCTGGTGTGGCTGGGCATCCAGCTGTGGCGGGCGCCAGCCATGCAGGTGCAGGCCTTGCCCCGTGCTGCGGGACCGGCATCGGTGACGGGCGGCAGGATGTTTCGCCAAGGGCTGCTGGCAGCCATTTCTAACCCCAAGGTGCTGCTGTTCTATGGTGCCTTCCTGCCGCAGTTCATCGCGCCGGGGCGCGACCTGTGGGTGCAGTTCGTGATCATGGCGGGCACCTTCGCGGCGGTCGAATGCCTGGTTGAATTCGGCCTGGCGAGCCTGGCGCACCGCATCCGGCCCTGGTTGCAGCGCACGGGCCGCAAGTTCAACCGTGCCTGCGGCGGGTTGTTCGGCCTGATGGGGGCGGCGCTGCCCATGACGCACTGACTGAAGGCAGGGAAGGCCTTGCCCGGTTTACAGTGCAGTCCTGCACAGCATAGGGAGCACAGGCATGCGGGGATTGTTTGGTTTGGTGGGGCTGGTTGTGGTGCTGGCCATCGTGGGCCTGTTGGCCAAGAAGCAGTTGTCGGCCACGCGCGCCCCGGTGCCCGCGCTGCAGACGGCGCCCGGGGCCGACCCTGCGTCGGCACCGCCTGTCACCGTGCGCGACCAGAGTCAGCAGATCCAGCAGCAGGTCAAGCAACAGGTGGAAGGCCTGATGCAGCAAGCCCGGCCCATGCCCGACGAAGAAAAATAAGCAAAATTGGCCCCTGGCGCTTGTATGTCAAGCGCTAGTAGCTATCATTTTAATAGCAAATGACCCTTGACCAAGATTTGCACTGGATGCGCCTGGCCCTGGCCGAGGCGCAGGCAGCCGCGCAAGCGGGTGAGGTGCCTGTGGGCGCCATCGTGGTCAAGGACGGCCAGGTCATCGCCACGGGCCGCAATGCCCCCGTGGAGGGCCACGACCCCACGGCCCACGCCGAGATCGTGGCCCTGCGCGCGGCGGCGCAGCGGCTGAGAAACTACCGGCTCGACGGCTGCAGCCTCTACGTCACGCTGGAGCCTTGTGCCATGTGCAGCGGCGCCATGCTGCATGCGCGGCTGGCGCGGGTGGTGTACGGCGCGGCAGATCCCAAAACGGGCGCGGCAGGCTCGGTGTTCAACCTGTTCGGCCATGCCGAGATCAACCACCAGACCCAGGTGCTGGGCGGGGTGCTGGCCGAAGAATGTGGCGGTCTGCTCAGCGGCTTTTTCCGCCAGCGCCGCCATCAGCAACGCACCGAGGCACTGGCCCGCCATCCGTTGCGGGACGACGCTTTGCGCACGCCCGATGCGGCGTTTGCCAACGTGCCCGGCTACCCCTGGGCGCCTCACTACATCAGCGACCTGCCCAGCCTGGCGGGCCTGCGTTTGCACACCCTCGACGAAGGTCCTCACGACGCGCAGCGTACCTGGCTGTGCCTGCATGGCAACCCGGCCTGGAGCTACCTGTACCGGCGCATGCTGCCCACCTTTTTGGCTGCAGGCGACCGCGTGGTGGCGCCCGACCTGATCGGCTTTGGCAAAAGCGACAAGCCCAAGAAAGAGGGCGTGCACCAGTTCGACTGGCACCGCCAGATGCTGCTGGAACTGATCGAGCGGTTGGACCTGCGCAAGGTGGTGCTGGTGGTGCAAGACTGGGGAGGCATCCTGGGGCTGACGCTGCCCATGACCATGCCGGATCGTTTTGACGGCCTGCTGGTGATGAACACCCTGCTGGCCACGGGCGATTCGCCACTGCCTGCCGGATTTGTCGACTGGCGTGCCATGTGCCGCGACAAGCCGCTGTATGGAGTAGGGCGCCTGCTGGCGCGTGGCAACCCGCATCTGACGGCGGCGGAGTGCGCTGCCTACGATGCGCCGTTCCCGGACAAAGGCTACCGCGCCGCGTTGCGGGCCTTTCCAGAACGCGTGCCCGCTGCTGCGGGTGACCCGGGCGCCGCCGTGTCGCGCGCGGCCCGCGATTTTTGGCAGCACCAGTGGCAGGGCCGCAGCCTGATGGTGGTGGGTGCGCAGGACCCGGTGCTGGGCCTGCCCACCATGCGGGCGCTGCAGCAGTGCATCCAAGGCTGCCCCGAGCCTATCGTGCTGCCCCAGGCCGGCCACTTTGTGCAGGAGCATGGCGAGGCCATTGCCGCACAGGCTGTGGAATACTTCGCGCACTGACTTGTCCGCTGGCGCCGCCTGACTGCATGTGGCGCCCGGCATTCCCCCTGTTTACGGAGCAGGCCCCTCGGCGGGTCTGAGCGCTTTGCACGACCACCATCACGACCCTTCCCATTGCGACCACGACCACGGTCCCAAACACATCTATATCTATTCGCCCTCCAGCGCCGTGCGCGACAAGGCCGCCTTCAAGCGCGGCATTGCCCGGCTCAAGGCCCTAGGCCATGAGGTCGAGGTGGATGAGGACGCGCTGGCCACCCACACCCGCTTTGCGGGCGACGACGCCACCCGGCTGGCTGCCATCCACCGCGCTGCGGCCAGCGGCGCCGATGTGGCGCTGATCTCGCGCGGGGGCTACGGCCTGTCGCGCATCCTGCCGGGCATCCGCTACAAGGCGGTGGCCAAGGCGATTGAAAAGGGCATGCACTTTGTGGGCGTGAGCGATTTCACCGCCTTCCAGCTGGCCGTGTTGGCCAAGACGGGGGCCACCACCTGGGCGGGGCCATCGCTGGGGGCTGACTTTGGTGTGGTGGGCGAGCCCGACGACATCATGGAAGCCTGCTTTGACGACCTGCTGACCGGCCACGGCGAAGGCACAGGCTGGCGCATGCACAAAGAGCAGCTAAACGCCGCCACGGGCAAGCCTGCCGTGCCCAATGTCTATGTGAAAAGCGCCACGCTGTGGGGTGGCAACCTGGCGGTGCTGGCATCGCTTGTGGGCACGCCGTATTTCCCGCAGGTCAAGGGCGGCGTGCTGTTCATCGAAGACGTGCACGAGCACCCCTACCGCATCGAACGCATGCTGACCCAGCTGCTGCACGCCGGTGTGCTGGCCCAGCAGAAGGCTGTGGTGCTGGGGCAGTTCACCAACTTCAAGCTGGCACCGCATGACAAGGGCTACAAGCTGCAGTCGGTGGTGGACTGGCTGCGCACCCAGATCAAGGCGCCGGTGCTGACCAACCTGCCGTTCGGGCATGTTGAAACGAAGGTGCTGCTGCCCGTGGGCGCGACGGTGTCGCTGTCGGTGGAAGAGCGCGATGCGCTGATCTACTGGGGGCACCAGCACTGACGCGGTGAGGCCTTCACCCGCATGACACCGCCACAACGGCGGTTTGCCACGCGCGTGTGGTGCGCGTCAGGAGGGGGTGTGAGGGGCGGCCTGTGCTGGGCGCAGGGCGCGTGGGAGCTGCCCCTGGAACAGCTGGGTGACCTGGTCGATCACGCCCCGGGCACCGTGCTCACCCTGCAGCGGCACCAGTGTGCTGAAGAGGTCGGTGCGCAGGTACCACAGCGCCTCGATGTCGCCGGCATAACGCAGCCGCATGTTCATGCGCGCCACGTCGGAGCCGGTCATGCCGACCAGGCTCTGCAGCATGGCCCGGCGCACTTCTTCCAGCCCCTGGTTGCGCACCCATGCCGTGGACGACGGCTTGTCACGGCCCAGCAGGTCGTGAAGGTTGTTGCGGAGAGTCGGCTTGTTCCAGCGCATGGCGGGGTGAGGGCGGGCTTTTTGTAACAGGGACGGCCAAAGTAAGCGGGAGCGAGGTGCAGCGCAAGGGGCGTGCTCCTGTTTTTGCATAAAGACAACAACTTGCCCCGGCTTGTTGCGAATTTTTACGTGTTGGCGGATTTTCAGGCGACCGGGGTTGCGCCTCCCTTTCGCGACGCTGACGATGTGCGGAGTCGTTGTGGTGAACGTTGCAATCGCGCCTTTCGCTGCGGCTGCGGCCTCAGGCAACACTTGTTGGCGCTTTGAAGGGTGCGCAGCCAGGGCGCTTGCACTAAACTGATTCACATGATGTTACCAACGGGCCCGCGTTCATGAGTGTGTTGTCGACGATGGTCTTTGCGGACATCTCAGGCAGCACTGCCTTGTATGAAGCGCTGGGCAACGAACGCGCTACCGAGGCCGTGACGCAGGTCACCCAGTGGATTGGTGACACCATCGAGGCCCACGGCGGCCGGGTGGTCAAGAAGCTCGGGGATGGGGTGCTGGGGGTCTTTGGCGATGCCTCCAGTGCGGTGTCTGCTATGGCCACCATGCTGCGCCAGCACAAGGTCCGCCTGGACCGCTGGCCCCACCCCTTGCGCATGGAGATCCGCGTGGGCGTGGCCAGCGGCGAAGTGGTGGATGTGGATGGCGATTGTTATGGCGATGCCGTCAACGTGGCTTCCCGGCTGTGCGAACGGGCCGGGCCCGCTGAAATCTGGGCTACCGAAACCACCGTGCTGCTTGCGGGCACGGCGCCCGATGTCTGGTACCGCAAGCTGGGCATGATGGACATTCGGGGCAAGGCCGAGTTGCTCATGCTCTACCACGTCGAATGGCGTGAGGACGAAGCGCCCGATTCCCTCACCATGCAGGCGGCACTGGTCAGCAACTTTGCACCGGTCGATTCCATCCTGGGGCAGATCCAGTTCTCCTGGCATGGGGTGGACCGCACCTTCACCTCGTCGGATGCCCCTGTCATGGTGGGGCGGGCCGAGCATGCCCAGCTGCGCATCAACGACCCGCGCGTGTCGCGCCTGCATGCGCGCATCGACTGGCGCAACAGCGGGTTCGTGCTGACCGACATGAGCAGCTTTGGAACCTGGGTGCGGTTCGAGGGCAGCGACTCGCCCGTGCGCTTGCGGCGCGATGCCTGCATCCTGCATGGCGCGGGGCACATTGCGCTGGGCGTTTCGTTCAACGAGCCCAGTGCGCCGGTCATGAGCTTTCATGTGGCGGGCGGCAGTGTGCATTTGAGCTGACACGCGCAGAGCTGGCGGCTCCTTCTGCATTGCGGTGTGGCCGCAGCGCGGGCGCGGAGCCACCATGGCTTTGCGTGCACAACATCAACAACAAGACCAACGGCAGGAGACAAGAAACATGGCATGGATGAAGCGGACAGCCCTCGGGCTGGTGGCAGTGGCGCTGCTGGCAGGCGCGGCCGCGGCGGTGTATGTGCAGCGCAGCTTTGCACAACTCGATGGTTCCCTGGCTGTGGCGGGGCTCAGCGAAGCAGTACAGGTGCGGCGCGATGGCGCCGATGTCACCCACATCCAGGCTCAGACCCCGCAGGATGCCTGGTTTGCAATGGGCTATGTACATGCGCAGGAACGCACCTGGCAGTTGGAATTCAACCGCCGGGTCATGCACGGCCAGCTGTCCGAGGTTTTTGGCCCTGCCACGGTCGAGACCGACAAGCTCATGCGCAGCCTGGACATCATGGGTGTGGCCCGGCGGCAGTACGCTGGGCTGCCGCTGTATGCCCAGGAGGCCTTGCAGGCCTACAGCAAGGGCATCCATGCCTTCCACCAGAAACGTCCCCAGGCCTTGCCACCGGAGTTTCTGGTGCTGGGCGTGCAACCCGGAGGCGCCGCAGGCGCGGTGTGGGAGCCCGAGGACAGCGTGGGCTGGGCGCTGATGATGGCGCTGGACCTGGGTGGCAATTGGGGCACCGAGTTCGCACGCCTGTCGGTGGCGCGCACGCTGGACACCGACCGGCTGTGGCAACTGATGCCACCCTATCCGGGGGAGCCGCCCGCTGCGTCCGCAGACCTGGCGGCGCTGTATCGCCAGCTGGGGGTTTATCGTGCACCTGCCGCCGGTGCTGCAGCGGCTGCTGTGGCGCCAGCCAACCGCGAAGGTCCGTTGTCCCGGCAGATCAGCGCTGGCATGCTGGCCTGGGCCGACGAACTGACCCGCAACGCAGGCACCAACGAGGGCAAGGGTAGCAACAACTGGGTGATTGCGGGCACCCGCACCGTGAGCGGCAAGCCGCTGCTGGCCAACGACCCGCACCTGGGCCTGTCGGCCCCCGCCATCTGGTACTTTGCGAGCCTGCAGGCCCCTGCGGGCAAGGCGTCTGACGGCACACCCTTGGGCCCCATTGATGCCGTAGGCGCCACATTGCCGGGCCTGCCCTTTGTGGTGCTGGGCCGTACCGACAAGGTCGCCTGGGGCTTCACCAACACCGGCCCCGATGTGCAGGACTTGTATCTGGAGCAGATCAACCCCACCGATGCCACGCAGTACCGCACGCCCGACGGATGGGCCCAGTTCACCGTGCGCAACGAAAGCATTCGCGTCAAGGGCGAGGCCGACCTGTTGCTGCAGCTGCGCAGCACGCGCCATGGCCCCGTGCTGAGCGACGTTCAGAAGTCGCACGCCGAGGTGCTGGACCTGGGCAAATATGTGATCGCGCTGCGCTGGAGCGCGCTGGACGATGACAACCAGACCGTGCTGGCGGGCTTCAAGACCAACCAGTCCAAGAGCGTGGATGAGCTCTTTGCGGGGCTGGCGCACTACCACTCGCCGATGCAAAGCGTGGTGGCTGCGGACGACCAGGGCAACATCCGCTTCAAGGCCGCAGGCCGTGTGCCGCTGCGCGATGCCGCCAACGACATTCGGGGCGTGGCGCCTTCGCCGGGCTGGGACGCGCGCTACGACTGGAAGGGCTGGCTGCCGTATGAGCAAACCCCGCAGGATGACGGTGTCAGCGGAGGGGCGGGCGTCCAGGGCGCCCGGGGCTGGATCGCCACGGCCAACCAGCGCGTGACGGCGCCAGGCTACCCCCACTTTCTGACGCAGGACTGGGCCTTGCCCTACCGCTACGAACGCATTGCGCAGCTCATCGAGGCCACGCCCAAGCACGACGCGGCCAGCATGCAGGCCATCCACCGCGACGTGACCTCGCTCGCCACGCGGCGCCTCCTGCCGCACCTGCAGCAGGCGCAGTCCACGCACCCGCTGGCCGCCGCTGCGCAGAAAGAGCTGCAGGGCTTTGACGGCGTGATGGACGCGGGCCGCGCCGCGCCGCTGATCTTTGTGGCCTGGACGGACGAACTGGCGCGCGGCCTCATCATTCCGCGCATTGGCGAAGACCGGTTCACCGCTACGTATGGCAAGCGCGACTACCGCGCGGCCATTGAAGGCATTCTGGAGCGCAACGACACCTGGTGGTGCCAACCCGCATCGTGTGCCGAGCAATCTGCCGCTGCCCTGGGCCGCGCGCTCGACCGCCTGCAGGCTGCGTATGGCGCGGACCCGGCCCAGTGGCGCTGGGGCGCGGCGCACCCGGCGCTCAGCGCGCACCGGCCCTTCGGCAACGTGCCCGCACTCGCGCGTTTCTTCGATGTGAGCGTGCCCTCGCACGGGGATTCGTACACCGTGAACGTGGGCCAGTACAACGCGGGCGAAGCCTCTGGCCCGTACGTGAACCGCCACGCCGCCTCGCTGCGCGCGGTGTACGACCTGGCCGATCTGGAACAGTCACGCTTCATCTACCAAACCGGCCAGAGCGGGCTGGTGTTCTCGCCGCGCTACCGCGACATGAGCACCACCTGGGCCGAGACCGGCTATCGCGCGCTGCAGCGACAGCCCGCGCGCTGGATGCATGAGCTCACACTCACGCCTTCCACTGCCGCCAGCACCGCCGCTGCTGCGCAGTGATGCAGGCTGCAAGAAAGCACACCATGGGTTTTGTACCGTTGATCGAAGTCAACCGCGGCGGACTGGTCGAGTGCCAGCACTGGGGCGCAGTGGCCGTGGCCGACCGCGACGGCAGGGTATCGGCCCAGGTGGGTGACCCGTACACCGTCACTTTCACCCGCTCCACCATCAAGGCGTTCCAGGCGCTGCCTTTCATGCAGTCGGGCGGAGCCCGCGCGCTGGGCTGGGGGCAGGGCGAGCTGGCGCTGCTGTGCGCCAGCCACAACGGCGAGCCCATGCATGTGGCGCAGGCCGAGCGCATGCTGGCCAGCGTGGGCAAGGACTACCACGCGCTGCGTTGCGGGTGCCACCGGCCGCTGTTTGCCGAGCTGGGGCTCGCCTCGCTGCCACAAGGTTTTGTGCCAGACGAACGCCACAACAACTGCAGCGGCAAACACGCGGGCTTCGTCGCGCACTGCGTGCAACAAGGCTTGCCGCTGGACGATCACCTCGACCCAGCGCATCCGCTGCAGGTGGCCATTCGCGACCACGTTGCGCAAGCGGTGGGGCTGGCACCAGAACAGCTGGCCATGGGCATTGACGGCTGCTCGGCGCCCAACTACGCCATGCCGCTGGCCAGCCTGGCCCGGGGCTACGCTCGCTTGGCCGGTGGTGCACCGGACACGGACCTGGACCAGAGCCTTACCGAACTGGCCGATGCCATGGTCGCCCGGCCCGAGCTGGGCTCGGGCACCGGCCGGCACGACCTGGACTTTATACGGGCCGGGCAGGGCGACTGGGTATCCAAGACCGGCGCCGACGGCGTGCAGGTGGTGGGCAGCCGTAGCCGGGGCGAGGCCTTCGCGCTCAAGGTCATGGACGGCAACATGGTGGCGCAGGTGGCCGCCGCAGTGGAGGTCATGGACCAGCTCGGCTGGCTCGACGCCCGGCAGCGCGAGGCACTGGCGCCGCGCCGGTCGGGCCGAATCCTCAATGCCCGGGGCCTGGAGGTCGGCGGGCGCAGGGCCGTGTTCCAGCTGCGGCCTGTCTGAACCGGGCCGCCTGACGCCGCGCGGCGGCAGGCCGGATTCGAAAAAACAAGTAAAAAATGGCCCTAGCGCTTTATGGGTAAGAGCTTGCAGCTATAAAAAAAGTAGCAAATGGCTCTGTGTCCGGCAGCACATACACCACGCCGCGTGCCTGGCCGAACACAGGCGCGATGAACTGGTTGTAGAACGCCTCGGGTGCGTTCACGCAGCCGTAGCTGATGCGTTTGTCGCTCACGCCCCGGCTTGCCAGGCGTTGCTGGCGGCGCTCAGCGGCATGAACGCTGCGCACGCGGTGCAGCGAGACGGCGGATTCATAGTCGATCCACACAATGTCGTCGCCGCGCAGGTTTCGCCCGGGTTCTGTCACGAACCGGCCAGCGGGCGTGGTGCGCTCCTCCGGGCCGATCTGTGACAGTGGCCGCTGCCCAATGTCCGGCGCAGACCGGTCGCCCAGCGCTGCGCCCAGCAGCACCGGAGCACTGCTCAGCCACTGCCCCTGGGCCGAGAACACATGGATGCAGGCGGCGGGCTTGTCGATCACGGCAAAAGGCAGGCCCTGGTGGTCGCCGGTTTCGGTGGCCCAGCGCACCAGCTGGCGGGCCGTGGCCGAGGTGTCCCTGGGCAATTCCGCTGCGGCCGCAGGCAAGGTCCCCAGTACACCCGCAGCAGCCATGGCGGTCAGGGCAAAACGGCGGTTCATAGTCAAAAGTGGCATATCGTTCATCCAAGCGCCGTACCAGGCCCCCACCTGCCGAAACTGGCGCGCCCCAGGCCAGTCCACCGGGTGCGTCCCCCTCAGGGGGAAGGCGCCGCAGGCGACTCAGGGGGAATTTCAATTTTCGCCCAATAATGCCTGTACCCGCGACTCTTGCGAAGCCTTGCGCTTCGGCCTCTCATGTTTGACCGCCTCCGCAAAGCATTCGGTACTTCCGGCTCCCCGGGTTCGGACCTGGGCCGGCCTGCCACCAACCGGGACGTGGCCCGCTGGGCTGCGAAGCAGCAGCTGGCCATCGTTGCACATTCCACCGAGGGACATTTCGATCTGGGCGGTGACATCCACGGCCACCCGTGGCGGCTGGAATGCGGCGCACCCACACGCGACTATGTGACGGGCCTGGAGCTGCGCGGGCGCGCCGACGTGGGCGCCGACCCCGATGCCGCCGTGATGGTGATCAACCGTCCCTTGCAGGAAATTCTGGAAGGCACGGCCTACACCGCCATCACCGATACGCTGCAGACCGCGGTGAGCAGCAGCCTGCCCGAAGAAATGCGCTGGTTGTCCATGTACGAGGAAATGGCCTGGCCCGGCCTGCCCGTGTCATTCCGCGAGCATTTCGCGGTGGTGGCAGAGCGCATTGAGCTGGCCCAGCGCTGGATCCATGCGCCCGTGGTCTCGCAGCTGCTCAATGCCGTGGAGGGGGAAGGGGGCTCCGAACGGGCGAAATCGCCCATGGTGCTGATGCTGGCGCGTGGCAAGGTCTACCTGCGCATGGAACACACGCAGCGCAGCCTGGCCGAGATAGCGCATGCCAAGCAACTGCTGCTGGTGGCCGGGCAGGCGGCCCTGCAGAACCTGCCGCCCATGTCGGTGGCGGGGCCGGACGACGTGCCCAACATCACCCGGTAGCGTTCCAGCCAGCGCCTGCGCCAAAGAAAACGCACAACGGAGCCTGTGGCCCCGTTGTGTGTTCTGCAATATGTTCCCGCAGGCTATGACGCTGGCACGCTGCAAGCCAATGCCCTGCGCAAGGGTCGCCCAGCCGCGTTGGGTGCGGTTCCCTCCCGCGCGTAGTGCGAGAGAGGAGGGGGAAAGGCCCAAGGGGCCTCTGGGGTGATTTCCAGTCAGCTTCCACGGGTGACGGGCACGGCCGCATCACGGCCGTAGGTGCCGTACTTGCCCAGCTCCCACTTGGCAATGGCGTTGCGATGCACCTCGTCCGGGCCGTCTGCAAAGCGCAGCGTGCGTGCACCGGCGTAGGCATAGGCCAGCGGGAAGTCATCGCTCATGCCGCCGCCGCCATGCACCTGCATGGCCCAGTCAATCACCTGGCAGGCCATGCTGGGTGCCACGACCTTGATCATGGCGATCTCGGTCTTGGCGACCTTGTTGCCAGCCACATCCATCAGCCAGGCGGCCTTGAGCGTGAGCAAGCGCGCCATGTCGATCTTGCAACGCGCTTCGGCAATGCGCTCTTGTGTCACGGTCTGCTGGGCCACGGTTTTGCCAAACGCCACGCGCGACGAAGCACGCTTGCACATCAGCTCCAGCGCGCGCTCGGCCAGGCCGATCAGGCGCATGCAGTGGTGGATGCGCCCGGGGCCGAGGCGGCCTTGAGCGATCTCGAAGCCACGGCCTTCCCCCAGCAGGATGTTGGAGACGGGCACGCGCACGTTCTCGAACGTCATCTCGACGTGGCCGTGGGGCGCATCGTCATAGCCCAGCACGTTCAGCGGGCGGACGATGGTGATGCCCTTGGCATCGGCGGGTACCAGCACCATGCTCTGCTGCGAATGGCGGGGTGCGTCGGGGTCTGTCTTGCCCATGGTGATGAACACCGCGCAGCGCGGGTCGGCCGCGCCGGAGATCCACCATTTGCGGCCATTGATCACGTACTCGTCGCCCTGGCGCTCGATGCGTGTCTCGATGTTGGTGGCGTCGCTCGATGCCACGTCGGGCTCCGTCATCGCAAAGGCCGAGCGGATCTTGCCGTCGAGCAGCGGCTTGAGCCAGCGGGCCTTGTTGGCATCGTCGCCGTAGCGGGCAATGGTTTCCATGTTGCCGGTGTCGGGTGCCGAGCAGTTGAACACCTCGCTGGCCCATGGCACGCGGCCCATGATTTCGGCCAGCGGTGCGTATTCCTGGTTGGTCAGGCCCGCGCCTTCGTAGCCCGAGGCGGCGGCGCTATCGACCGGCAGAAACAGGTTCCACAACCCGGCAGCCTGCGCCTTGGGCTTGAGGTTCTCGATGGTGTTCAGCGCGCTCCAGCGCTTGCCTGCGGCTGTGTTGGCGGCCAGTTCGTCTTTGTAGGCAGACTCGTTCGGATAGATGTGGTCATCCATGAACTGGAGCAGCTTGGCCTGCAGTTCCTTGGTTTTGGGCGAGTAGTCAAAGTCCATGGGTTTCTTCTCCGTTGGTAATCGAGGGGCGGCGCTTGTACTTGCGTCGTGTGTTTAGCCGCGCTGGGCAAACGACCAGGCCAGTTGGGCCATGGGCCGCGCGGTGTCGCCCGATGCCTTGGCCTGCGCGCTGGAGGCCGTGCCAGCCTCCACCCGCTTGGCAATGCCTTGCAGGATGGCCGCGATGCGGAACATGTTGTAGGCGAGGTAGAAGTTCCAGTCGGCACGCAGTGCCTCGGGCGTTGTGATGCCGGTGCGCTCGCAGTACAGGCGGATATAGGTGTCTTCGTCGGGGATGCCCAGCGCGGCCAGGTCCAGCCCTGCGATGCCGCGCCCGAGCGAGGCGGGGATGTGCCAGCTCATGCAGTGGTAGCTGAAGTCCGCCAGCGGATGGCCCAGCGTGGACAACTCCCAGTCGAGCACGGCAATCACGCGCGGCTCGGTGGGATGGAACATCAGGTTGTCCAGGCGGTAGTCGCCGTGCACGATGGACACATGGCCCTCGTCCCGCGCGCTGGCGGGCATGTTGGCGGGCAACCACTCCATGAGGTGGTCCATCTCTTCGATGGGCTGCGTGATAGACGCCACGTATTGCTTGCTCCAACGGCCGATCTGGCGGTCAAAGTAGTTGCCGGGCTTGCCATAGCTGGCCAGGCCCCGGTCTGCAAATTTCACCGTGTGCAGTGCGGCAATCACGCGGTTCATCTCGTTGTAGATGTCGCCGCGCTCGGCTGGCGTCATGTCGGGCAGAGATTGATCCCACAGCACGCGGCCCTGCATGCACTCCATCACGTAGAAGGCGCGGCCGATGACGGATTCGTCCTCGCACAGCACAAACATGCGGGGCACGGGAACGTCGGTGCCATACAGGCCGCTCATCACCGCAAACTCTCGCTCGATGGCGTGGGCAGAAGGCAGCAGTTTGGCCACGGGGCCAGGCTTGGCCCGCATCACGTAGCTGGCACCGGGCGTTATGAGCTTGTAGGTGGGGTTGGACTGCCCCCCTTTGAACATTTCCACGGTCAGGGGGCCTACGAAGCCTTCCATGTTCCGTGCAAGCCACGCGGTCAGCGCTTCGGTATCAAAGGCGTGCTGATCGGAAACAGGACGGGTGCCGACGAAATGGTCAAAGTTGCTCATGGAGGAATGGGGGAGAGGTTCGGTCAGTCAACGAGTCAGTTGTCGGTTTCAGCAATGCGCATCAGGGCTTCGCGGTCACGCACCACCAGTCCGCCCGGCTCGATGCGAATGGCGTCCTCGCGCTCCATGGCCTTGAGTTCCTGGTTCACGCGTTGGCGCGATGCGCCCAAGAGCTGCGCCAGTTCTTCCTGCGCCAGTTGCAGGCTGATGCGCATCTCGCTGCCGTCCGACAGGCTGGGCACGCCGTAGCTGCGCACCAGATGCACAAGCTGCTTGGCCAGGCGCGAGCGCAAGGGCAGGGTGTTGAGGTCTTCCACCAGCCCGAACAGCTGGCGAATGCGCCGCGCATGCAGTCGCAGCATGGCTTCGTACAGCTCGGTGTGCACCGCCAGAATCTTGCGGAAATCGGCCTTGGCCACACACAGGATCGTGGTGTCGCCATGCGCGTAGGCGTCGTGTGTGCGCCGGTCCCCGTCGAAGATCGCCACGTCGCCGAACCAGATGCCCGGCTCCACATAGGTCAGCGTGATCTGCTTGCCCGAGATGGAGGTCGAGCTCACCCGCACCGCACCGCGCGCGCAGGCAATCCACTCCTCGGGCGGATCTCCGCGTGCGGCAATGAGGCCGCCGTCCTTGAAGCGTTTGACGTATGCACATCTGAGGATGTCGTGGCGTAGAGAAGGTGAGAGAGATGAAAACCAGCGACCTGAGTTGATCGCTTCACGTTCTTCGATAGTAAGAATCGGGTCGTCCATGGCCTGTCTTTTGGGTGACTAGAAACAGACCCATTGTCGCGTCAGGGACCTTCGTGCTGCGTCAGGGTTGTCACCTGCGTGTCTGCACGGTGGCCACCAAAAAGAAAACCCCCGGGCGCTGGAGTGCAGCGGGCCGGGGGCGGTCGGGTGGGTGTGTGCAGGTGCTATTCGTAGCGGGGCACGCGTTTCTCTAGGAAGGCAGAAATACCGGCCCCGCCGTTCGCATGGTGCAGGTTCTTCACGAAATGGTCGCGCTCATGGGCGAGGTGGTGTGTGAGCTGGGCATGGGGCGCTTCGTTGAGCAGCTCCTTGATGCTCGCGAGGGCATTGGGTGCGCGCGCGTTGAGCTGCTCGGCCAGTGCCAGGGCGGTCTCCAGCGCGCTGCCGGTTTCTGCAATGCGGTTGACCACCCCGAGAGCGTGCAGGCGTTCTGCGCTGATGCGGTCACCACACATGAGGATCTCGGTTGCCACCTGGCGGGGCAGGGCGTGCGACAGGCTCCAGCTGGCGCCGCCATCGGGCGACAGGGCCACATTGCTGTAGGCCATCACAAACACGGCGTTGCGGGCCGCCACGATGAAGTCGCAGGCCAATGCCAATGAAAAGCCCGCACCGGCCGCCGCGCCTTCCACGGCTGCAATCACAGGCTTGGGGTAGGTGCGGATGGTCTCGATCCAGTTGTGCAGGCCTTCAATGCTCTGTGCCTGTACCTCGGGGGCTTCCTGGCGGTTGGCCAGCAGGCGCTGCAGGTTGCCGCCCGAGCAGAACATGCCATCGGCCCCCGTGATGACCACGCTGCGAATGTCAGGGCTGCTTTCGGCCACACCCAGCGCCTCCACGCCCGCTGCGTACATCACCGGGTCGATGGCGTTGCGCCGCTCAGGGTTGCGAAGGGTCAGGATCAGGGTCTGGCCCTGGCTGGTGCTCTGGAGTTCTGCGGGCATGGTGGCCTTGGTTGGGGAGCGGCTCTTGCTCTGTTCGCGCGATCAGGCTTCTTCGACGTGGGTCAGGCTCAGGCCGATGGCGCCGCGCCTGCGCAGCCAGGGGCTGGGGCGGTAGCGGGTGTCGCCATAGACCGTTTGCATGTTGAACAGCACTTCCAGGATGTTGGTCGGCCCCCAGCGGTCGCCCATGGCCAGGGGGCCCAGGGGGTAACCCAGGCCCAGTGTCACAGCGGTTTCCAGATCCTTGGGGGAGCAGATGCCTTGCTGGCAGATGTCGCTGGCGATGTTGACGATGGTAGCCACCACACGCTGCGTGACAAAGCCGCCGCTGTCGCGGATCACGCTCACGGCCTTGCCGTCGCGGGCAAACAGCGCATGCGCTGCGTTGCGGATGTCCACGCGGGTGGCGGGGTTGGTGGCCAACACGCGGCGCTTGGTAGCGGCGTCGTCGATCAGCATGTCGATGCCGATGGTGCGCGCCGGGTCCAGGCGCTCCACGACCGCCACGGTGGTGATGTCAAACCCCAGCGGCGCGACCAGCGTGATGGCCTGGGGCGAGGGCGACTGGCCGGTTTCGATGGTGGCGCCCAGGTCCTTGAGCAGCTGGTACAGCTCCGCGCGGCGCGCGGCACGGGGCGAGACCCACACGGGGGGAATCTCTGCCACCACGGGCGGCGGCGCCTCTGCCGGTATCTGCGCCACGCCGTCCACGTAGCGGTAAAAGCCTTCGCCCACCTTCTTGCCCACCACGCCGCCTGCCAGGCGCTGCGCGGTGATCACACTGGGGCGAAAGCGCGGCTCGTCGTAGTACTGGCGGTAGATGGATTCCATCACCGGGTGGGAGACGTCCAGCGCCGTCAGGTCCATCAATTCAAAGGGGCCGAGCTTGAAGCCGACCTGGTCGCGCAGGATGCGGTCGATGGTGGCGAAGTCGGCCACGCCTTCGCCCACGATGCGCAGGGCCTCTGTGCCAAAGCCGCGCCCGGCGTGGTTCACGATGAAGCCGGGGGTGTCTTGTGCCTGAACGGGGGTGTGTCCCATTTCCCTCGCATACGTGGCCAGGGCGGTGCACACGGCTGCATCCGTCTTTAGCCCGGCAATCACTTCCACCACCTTCATGAGCGGCACGGGGTTGAAGAAGTGGAAACCTGCCAGGCGCTCGGGCCGCTGCAGGCCCGCGCCGATGGCGGTGACCGAGAGGGATGAGGTATTGGTGGCCAGCACCGCATCCGGGCGCACCACGGCTTCCAGTTCGGCGAACAGCGTCTTTTTCACATCCAGCCGCTCCACGATGGCTTCTACCACCAGGTCGCAGCCTGCCAGGTCGGCCACGACCTTGACGGGGTGCAGCCGCGCGGTCAGGTCACCGGCCTGCGCGGCATCGATGCGACCCTTGGCCACCAGTTTGTTCCATTGCTCCTGGAGCGCCGCCTTGGCCGCATCGGCGGCGCCGGGGTTGGCATCAAGCAGAAAAACCTGGCTGCCAGCCTGTGCGGCGATTTGTGCAATGCCCCGACCCATGGCGCCGGTGCCCACGATAGCGATGTTGGGAAACTGAATTTTCATAGCGCCATTATGGCTCTGGCGTTGCGCGGGACTTATGTGCAAGAATGGGTTGCACCAAAAACAGAACATATTGTGAAAATCCGTAACGCCATTTTGGGGACCAGTCTGTGGGCGGTCGCTGCAGGCGCCTCGGCACTGTCCTTGGGCGGCAGCAGGGGCGTGGTGGTGTTGGGTGCCCCGGTAGATCTTTCCTTCGATATCCAGCCCGACCCAGGCACCGATCTGGCCTCTTCCTGCGTGACGGCCAAGCTGGTGGCCGGCGATACGGTGATTGGTGATGCCAAGGTGCGGGTAGTGCCATTGCCCGACATGCGGGGGCGGTCCCCGGCCGTGCGGGTGCAGGCCGCCATCGCGGTGGACGAACCGGTATTGATGGTCACCTTGTCGGCGGGGTGCACAGGCAAGGTCACGCGCACCTACACATTTTTTGCCGAGCTTCCATCCACGGTGGCACGGTCCGCATCGCCGGTCGACGTCTCGCGGCTACCTTCCCTCGCGGCCGGTGGGGTTGAAGCACACCGTCCGGCCCAGGGTGCAGCAGGGCAGCGCGCTGCAGGGGCTGCCACTGCGCCTGTGGCGCCTTCTCCGTTGGCATCCGTGCCCTTGTCTTCCGAAAACCGGCCCGAGCCCGTACCCAGCACCCCGTCGGTGGCCAAGCCCGCCGCGCGGACGGCCCCGGTCCGGCCCCCAGAGCGCCCGGTGGCGCGCCCCCAGGCCAGCGCTGAAAAAAACAAGCTGCCTACAGCCCCCAAGCCTGCTGACCGGGCTCGCTTGGTCGTCGAGCCACTCGACCTCTGGGTAGACCGTCCGCTGGCACTGCGCACCTCGCCTGAACTGCTGGTCATGCCATCAGACCAGCCCTCGGCCCAGCGTGCCCAGGCGGCAGCGCTCTGGAAAGCGATGAATGCCCAGCCCGAGGATGTCAACCAGGAGGCTGACCGGCTCAAGGCCCTGGAATCCGACGTTGCTGCCCTGCGGGCGCAGGCCGCCCGCGACCGGGCCAGCGCAGCGCAATTGCAGCAACAGCTGGAGCAGGCAGAGAGCGAGAGATTTCCTGCCACGGTGGTCTACGCGCTGGGCGGGTTGCTGCTGCTGGCACTGTTGCTCGCTGTGTGGGCCTGGGGGCGGATGCGCAGCGCCTCCGAAAAGGCGGTGCGCGCATGGCGCGATTCGGTGGCTGCGCTGGGTGGCCGAGATGCCGTGGTCGAGCATGGGGCTGCGCTGGGCCTGCCCCCCGACCCCAGCGATCACTGGCTGCCGTCCGATGAGTCCGCCGAAGCCCGGGAACCTTCCCCGGGCTCAGCTGCTGCCCCGCTGGTACCTCCTTTTGTGGCCACGGCCCCTTTGCCCAGTGCCCCGGTCCCCCTGAAGGCGACCGTTCCCCCGCCAGCACCTGCTGCTGTAGTCACGCAGCAACCCGCGCTGCACATCGTCAGCCCGGAAGAGCTTTTCGACATCCAGCAACAGGCCGAGTTTTTTATCTCGGTGGGGGAACACCAGCAGGCCATCGAAGTGCTGAAAACGCACATCGCTGAGCGCGGTGCCACTTCGCCGCTGGCGTATCTGGAGCTTTTGCGGCTGTACCACACGCTGAGCCGGGTGGAGGAGTTCACGCAACTGCGTACGCAGTTCATGCAATCGTTCAACGCACAGGTGCCGGAATTTGCCAGCTTCCACCGCACGGGCCGCATGCTGTACCACTACACCGATGCGCTCGCTGACATCGAGGCTGAATGGACGTCTCCGTCGGTGCTTCAGCTGCTGGAAAAGCTGCTGTTCCGGCAGAACGGTGTCGGTTCGGTCGAGCCCTTTGACCTTGCGGCTTACGACGACCTGCTGCTGTTGCTCTCCATTGCGCAGACCACGCCCGCAAGTGCCCGAGGGGAGCCTGCGCCCCGCAAGCGCACCACACCGCTCGCCGCACCTCGGGACGAAACCCAGGTGCAGCAAGCGCCAGCCCCGAAGGTGCCTGCGACAACGGCGGCATTACCGCAGGACTCGCGCGCGGCCAGCCTGGAGTTCGACTTTGACGGGATGCCTCCCGCTACAGGGCGGCCAGCTCAGGCATCGGGTGTCGCAGCGCCCTCCGCACTGGATGGCGACACGCGCGGTGCGCCGCTGGATCTGGACCTCGACCTTGATCTGTCAGAGCCGCCCCACCTCACCCTGAGCGATCTGCCGGCCGTGCCGGTGACCGCGCCCCCGGCCGCGGGTCAGGCCGTCGGTTTTGGCATGGACAACGACCTGGTCGAACTGCGGCTGGAACTGGAGCAGAAGAAAGGCGACCGCAAATAGGCCGACAGGCCGACAGGCCGACAGGCCGACAGGCCGACAGGCCGACAGGCCGACAGGCCGACAGGCCGACAGGCCAATGGATCATCCCTTCAGCGGATCGCGCGCTGGCTGTTTTGTTCCATCAGGCGCATCAAGTGCGTGGCGGTGGCTTCAGGGTCTGGGGCATTGACAAGGGCCCGCACCACCGCAATCGACCCCACGCCCGTGGCCTGCACCGGCGCAAACTGCTCGGCGCCGATGCCGCCAATGGCCACCTGGGGGTAGTGGCGCAGCAGGCGCGCATACACACCCAACCGGCCCACACCCTGCGGGGCCGTGGCCATCTTCTTGAGGGTGGTCGGGAATACGGCGCCCATGGCGATGTAGCTGGGGCCTATTGCATCTGCACGCACCATTTCTGCGTAGCCATGGGTGCTGACACCCAGGCGCAGGCCCGAAGCGCGCAGTGCTTGGAGTTCGTCGGGGGCCAGGGCATCCAGATCTTCCTGGCCGAGGTGAATGCCATAGGCACCCGCCTGGATGGCCGTGCGCCAATGGTCGTTGATGAACAGCAGCGCACCCGTGCCCTGCACGGCCTGTACGGCGGCGTGCACTTCCCGTTCAATGGCGGCAGCGTTGTCCGACTTGAAGCGAAGCTGCACGGTGGGCACGCCCGCACGCGCCATGCGGCCTACCCAGTCGGCGTCGGGCAACACGGCGTACAGGCCCAGGTGCTCAGGGCATGGGGCGAACGCTTGGGCACGTGGCACGGGTTGCAGGCCAAAATCCTCTGGCGCGTCGGGCCATTGCTCAGGCTGGAAGGTGCCGGTGCGCAGACTCTGTGCCAGCCAGGCCTGGGCCAGGCACTCCGCGTCGTGGGCAATAAAGCCCAGCGTGCTGCAGGCCTGCAGGGCTGCCAGGTAGGCGGCTTCCTGCCGCGTGGGTTTCGGGGCGGGCTCGGCGCCAAAGCCCGCGAAGGTGGCGGCGTGGTGCGCAAGAATGGCCTGCACCATGGCGCTGGTGTCGTCACGCATGTTGTTCATGGTGCCAGAAGGGGGTGCCGAGCACGGGCGTACTGGGCTGGGCCGCATCCTGCGCTGCCATGGCACCTGCCTGGCGCGCGGCGCGCCCGGCATTCACAGCATCGGCGAAGGCGCCGGCCATGGCCACGGGGTCTTGCGCCAGGGCCACGGCGGTGTTCAGGAGCACGCCGTCATAGCCCCATTCCATCACCTGGCAGGCATGCGACGGCAGGCCCAGGCCCGCATCCACCAGCATGGGCACGTTGAGGCGCTCGCGCAGCATCTGCAGTGCATAGGGGTTCACGGGGCCGCGCCCGGTGCCGATGGGCGCCGCCCAGGGCATCACGGCCTGACAGCCAACATCCACGAGGCGCTGACACAGCACCAGGTCTTCCGTGCAGTAGGGCAGCACCTGAAAGCCTTCCTTGATGAGGTGTTCGGCCACGCCCACCAGGTTCAGGGTGTCGGGCTGCAGCGTGTAGTCGTCGCCAATCAGCTCCAGTTTGATCCAGGGGGTGTTGAACACCTCGCGCGCCATCTGTGCCGTGGTGATGGCCTCTTGCGCGCTGTGGCAGCCTGCCGTGTTGGGCAGCACAGGCACGTTGAGCTTGCGCAGCAGCTCCCAGAAGCTGCTGCCGCTTTCGGCCGGGTTGCTGCCCTGGCGGCGCAGCGATGCGGTGACCATGGCAGGCTTGGCGCGCAGCACGGCGGCTTCGAGCACTGCGGGGGATGGGTAGCGCGAGGTGCCCAGCAGCAGGCGGCTGGCGAACTGCTGGCCGTAGAGCACCAGGGGGTCTTGGGGCGTTGAAGTGGTCATGGTGTTTACTATGCTTTTGATAGCTGCTAGCGCTTATTTATCATGCGCTAGGTGCCAATTTGGCTTCAATTTTCAGGCGGCGGATCAGCCCCCCGTCACGGGCGAGATGATTTCCACGCGGTCGCCGGGCTGCAGGGCCTGCGCGGCGTAGCGGGTGTTGGGCACAAAGGTGGTGTTCACGGCCACGGCAAAAGGCGGGCGGGCCGCGATGGCGGCCACGGCGTCGGCCACGGTAGCGCCCTCGGGCAGTTCGTGCGGGATCTGGTTGATGGAAATGTTCATGCGAAAGCGGCGGCCGCGCTGGGTGGGGGCAGGGGGGCGGGCTCCAGGTCCAGCGCGAGGTCAAATCGTTGCGAAAGCTGCGATTGTCCTGCGTTCAGCACTTCCAGCGTCACATCCAGCATCGCGGGCGCGATCATGAAGCCGTGGCGGTACAGGCCGTTGATTTCCAGCACGCCCTTGCGCGGCTGGCGGATGGCGGGCAGGTTGTCGGGCAGCGTGGGGCGGCACTGCGTGGCCAATTCCAGGATGCGGCCCTCTGCAAAGCCGGGGTGCACGGCGTAGGCGGCGGAGAGCAGCTCCAGTGTGGAGCGCACGCTGGCGGGCGAGAGGTCGTCCGATTCGATTTCGGTGGCGCCGATGACGAACAGATGGTCTTCTTTGGGCGCAATGTAGATGGGGTAGCGCGGGTGCACCAGCCGCGTTGGGCGCTGCAGCCTGACATCCGGCGCGTGGATGCGAACCACCTCGCCGCGCACGCCGCGCAGTGCACTCCACTGGCCCTTGGCGCCCAAGCCACGGCAGTCCAGCACCCAGTCGGGTTGGCCAGGGGCGCCGGGTGCAAAGGCCTCGGGCGACTGGGGGCTGTGCCAGTGCGTGCGCACCGACAGCCGCTGCATTTCCACCACCAGGGCGGCCAGCAGCTGCCGGTTGTCGAGCTGGCCTTCGCCGGGCAGGTACAGGCCCTGCGCAAAACGCTGCGCGAGGGTGGGCTCCGCCTGGGCCAGCGCGGCGCCGTCCAGCTTTTGCAGGGCGGGCAGCTCTGGCACCTGGTGCTGGTTGGCCTCCAGCTGGCGCGTGAGCCGCTGGGCTTCGGCCGCGTCCTGCCGGTGCCACACGATGAGCGTGCCGGCCTGTTGGAAGAACACGGGCTCGGCCAACGCCGCCAGCAGCTGCGGCCAGCGGGTGAGGGCGTGGTGGCCCATGCGCACCACGCCGGGCTCGGTGATGGCCGATTCGGCCAGCGGCGCCAGCATGGCCGCGGCCACGGTCGCGGCCGAATGTTCGGCGGCCGGGCTGCCCGCGTCGTAGATGTCCACACGGTGACCCTGGCGGGCCAGCTCCACCGCAAGCAGGCGGCCCATGAGGCCCGCGCCCAGAATCGCAAAAGAAGAGGGTTGAAGTGGCATAGGTCCGTCGGTGTGTCCGTGTTGGCTGGCAACCATGGACAAAACGGGGGCAGCGCCGCTCTTGGAAACTCCCCACGCCAGCATGACCTGGATCGGGTAGCGGGGCCACGTTGCAGGCAGTGCCATGCAGCGCTGCGTGCGAGCCCCAGGGTATTTCTCAGTCGCACACCGAAGAACCTGTTCAGGTTCTGAACGGAGGGACACCCCTGTTTCGTCCGGAAAAAATCAATTACAGCACAACCCTTGGCCGCTCTTTTTGCGCTAACGCATAGGCCATAATTTTTGCCATGACTTCATTGACCCCACCGACCTCCGCAGCGCGCCGCTATGTGCGCGTGCTTTCCATTGCCGGTTCTGACAGCGGCGGCGGGGCGGGCATCCAGGCCGACCTCAAGACCTTCAGCGCCCTGGGCTGCTACGGCATGACAGCGATCACGGCCATCACGGCGCAGAACACCTGCGGCGTGACGGGCATCCACGGCATTCCACCAGAGATGCTCAAGGCCCAGATCGACGCCGTGGTGCAGGACATTGGCGTGGATGCGGTCAAGATCGGCATGCTGCATTCGCCCGAGGTGGTGCGTGTGGTGGCCGATGCCATCCGCACCTACCAGCTGCCGCACGTCGTGCTCGACCCCGTGATGGTGGCCACCAGTGGCGACCGGCTCATCGCTTCAGAAACCGTGAGCGTGCTGGTGCAGGAGCTGTTTCCGCTGGCCGAGGTGATCACCCCCAACCTGGACGAGGCCGGCTGGCTGCTGGGGCGCAGCATCAAGGGCGTGGAAACGCTGGACGAAGCCGCGCAGGCACTGTGCGCTCTGGGTGCACGTGCGGCGCTGCTCAAGGGCGGCCACCTGCCTGGAGACTGGGTGGTGGACGTTCTGGCCACCCGCAGCGGTGTGCGGCAGCGGCTGGAGTCTGCACGCATTGCCACGCCCAACGGGCACGGCACGGGCTGCACCCTGTCGTCGGCCATTGCGGCACACCTGGCGCAGGGCCTGCCCTTGCAGCAGGCGGTGGAGCGCGCGCGTGCCTACATTCTGGGCGCCATCGCCGCAGGGGCTGATGTGACCACCGGCTGCGGCCACGGCCCGCTCAACCACGGCTATGCGCCTGTGGCGCAGTTGGTGCTGTAGAAATTTAAGAGTTTTTGGCCGCTAGCGCTTATCTGGTAAGCGCTAGCAGCTCACAATTCGATAGCTATTCAACGGCCCCGTGGCCGTGTGGCCCAGGCCAGCAAAAAGCTGAACGCCAATGCCGGCAGCGCCGAGCCCGCACCCGGCAGCACCTTGGGAGCCAGGTGGTAGACGGCAATCCCCACCAGCCAGATCGCCACGGGCACCGCATTCACCTTGCGCGCCGCTGCCAGCAATGCAGGTGCATCGGTGCCAAACGCCAGCCGCCCCAGGATCACCCCAAACAGCGGCACAAATACGGAGCTGAGCAGCAGCAGGAAGGGCTCCAGGCTGTGCATGGGCAAGACCAGCGCAAGGCCTGTGCATACCGCCGCCATGGCCAGGCCCCACTTGCGCACGCCCCAGCGCGGCAGCAGGCTGTGGGCCGACACCGCACCCGAATAGGTGTCGCCATAGGCGTTATCCACCTCGTCAATCAGGATCAGTGACAGCGCAATCAGCCCGCCCTGGGCCAGCAGCAGCGCCTGCACCAGATCCTTGCTGGGCAAGGTCAGCGCCACCAGCACACCCAGCGAGTAGCACCACATGTTGGCCAGCGCATAGCCCAGCCAGGTGCCACGCAATGCCGAGCCACCGTTCTTGCCGTGGCGCGCATAGTCGGCCACCAGTGGCAGCCACGAAATGGGCATGGCGATCACCAGATCCAGCGCAGGGAACACGCCCATGCCGCCCGCGCCCTGGCGGTTCCACAGCGCATCAAACCCCTGGGCCTGCGCCAGCGACAAAAACTGCCACGACAGCCACAGCAGCGACAGCACCACCAGCGGCAGCGCCACGCGCGCAATCACCTTGCGCACCAGCTGCACCATCGATCCGCTGATGAGCAGCATCACCACGCCGCCCCACAGCAGCGTTGCAAGCACCGGCCAGTGCGCACCGGCCATGCTGCCCGACTGCTGACCGATGGCCACGGTGGCATCGCGCATCACCACCAGCTCGAACGTGCCCCAGCCCACCAGCTGCACGATGTTCAGGATGATGGGCAGGCTGGCAAACGTACGGCCATACACGGCGTGCATCAGCCCCGCACTGGCCAGGCCGCTGTCGCAACCGAGCTTGGCCACCCAGCCCAGCAGGCCCGCGCCCACGATGGAACCGGCGACGATGGCGATGAGGGCTTCTTTGGTGCCCAAAGCGGGCATCAGGTACGCACCCACCTGCATGACCAGCAAGCCCACGCCCAGGCTGAACCAGAGCGAGGCGTGGTCATGCCACTGGAAGACGCGGCGGTCGGGGGAGACGGGGGCCAGCGCTTCGTTGTGGGAAGGCGCGGCGGGCGATGAGGACATGGATGGCTCCGTGGCAATACAGAGCAGGGGCGGCCCGCCAGTGCGCCCCAAAGTCTTTCCATTCAGGGCTGGGCCAAAGCGGACGTGCTTCCCTGCGCGAGGATGATCTCGGGCCTGCAAAGTAAAACGATGCAGGCGCTCAGGTTCAGAGGGTGTGTTCTCAGCCCCGTGCTGTTGCCAGCACAGGACACCCCTAGCGGTGCACCACCAGGTGGTGCGGACGGGATTCTACGGGCACAAACAAAAAAGCCCGCACTGGGCGGGCTGGCTCGGGGTGAGTGCATGGCTAAGCGATGGGTTTACTCAGAACCCGCAGGAAGCCCTTACCCTTGAGGAAGTTGCGGTAGCTGTTGACCGAGACGGCCTCCGCTTCCTTGGCCACGTCGGTGCCAGCGGCCAGCACCTGGCCGTTGTCGTCAATGATGGCCAGGCGGGCGGGCTTGCCGTTGACCAGCACTGTGAGGCCTTCATGGCCTACCGCACTGATCACAATGCCCTGGATGGATGTGTGTGGAAGGTCGCCGATCATTCTGCAGCCTTCGGGATCAGCCCCAGCGCATCCCGCGCCTCATACGTGGCCACCTTCTTGCGCAGGGCCTGCAGTTCGCGGGCGTAGCCCACGCTATCGGGGGTTGTGAGGCTCAGCAGTGAGTTCTGCACCGCGTGCTCGATGACCTCCAGGCTGTCGCTCAGGTCGCGCTTGGTTTGCGCTTGTTCGCTGGCAGTCTCGGCAGCTTGCAGGAGGCGCTTGTACTGGCTTTGGGCGGTACGGACTATGCCCAGCAGCTCCCGGCTGAGTGCGCCCGCGTAGGAGTCGGCAGAGGGCGGCGGCGTTCGTGCAGGGCGCACGCTTGCTTGCATCCAGTAGTTGCCCATGGCGAGGGGCTGGCGGGGCGTGGTGTCGATGGTGACCACCACGCCGCAGCGCTGGGCCTCGGTGACCAGGTTGAGCGCTGCGCAGTGGATGGCGGTGAGGGCGGTTTGTGTGGTCATGGTTGATCCTTCATGCGGCCATCAGGGCTAGGTCGGTTTCTGAGATGCGGACCACGTTGCCGCCGCTGCTGCTGGTGCGGGCCATGGTTTGCTGGACGATGCGGTGCAGCTCGCCAGCGCTGAGCTGCTGGAGCTGGTACTCGTGCAGATCCACAGCTGCGGCCAGGGCGTCGAGTTCCTGGAAGTAGAGGGCAGTCTGCCGCCATGCACCTGAGGTGAGGGCGCGGGCCTCTATGGCGCTGCAGGCCTGCAGGGCGCTGGCGATGTGGTCTGACAGGCCGCGCACGATGCCGCTGTGCTCTATGGCTTCGGCGATGACCATGCTGGACTGCAGCACCTCGAACTGCAGCTGTGTGGCCACGCCTTCGCGCACGGCCTTGAGGCAGGCGCGCATGGGCACCATGATGCTGGCCAGCTCTTCGGGCGTGTGCTTCGTGGCACGCATCAGGGCTGTGACGAAGGGGGGGCGCATTTCGCGGCGCTGGCGGGGTTTGCGGCCGTGGGTCATGGGCGGGCCCCCAGTCTGCTGGCCGTGATGGTGGTTGGCGTGGGCGTAGACACCACGCGCACGAACACAGGGCGGGGCCCGTTGAGCATGAGCACGTTGCCTGGTGCCACATAGGTGGGCATGCCCGTTGTGATCCGGTGAGAGATTGCGCGGCGGCGCTGCATGGCCTGGGCGCGTTTGGCGATTCGTCGGCCGCTGGTCATACCAACACTCCTTGGGGCAACTTGAAGTAGCCCAGCGCGCCCTTGCAAGGCTGGAAGGGCATGGGCTCGGCGCCCTGCAGGACGTGGCCGAAGGGGCCGGTGAAGAAGGGCGATTCGTGCGCACGTGTGCACGCCACCAGGCGGGCCTTGCCTACGATGCCGCCGCGTGGCAGATCCTCGGGCTTGGGCAGTGCGTCAACGATGTGGCGCAGGCTTGGGTGGCTGAGCAGGAAGGCCACGCAGTCGTCGTAGTCGTCGCGCGTCATGCCTTGGCTGGCATGGATGGCCACGGGGCCGCGCCAGAGCGTCTCCCACGTGCGGTTTTCCACGGGCTTGTAGCCCATGGTGATGAGCCATGGCCAGGGCTGGCGGATGCTGAGGGCTTTGCTGATCATTGCAGTGCCTCCCGACGCTTTTGCCCTTCAAGGCGCACTGCATCGATCATGTCGAAAGCGATCTCTGCAAACAGCTTTGCTTGGTCTCGGCCGCCGATATCGCCCTTCGTGCTTTGAATCATCGTTCCGATCAAGGCCAGCGCCCTATCGTGGTCCTGGTGATCTGTAAGCGCTGGCGTTGACTCAACTTGCTCAATCAGTGCCCAGAACACTGAATCGAACAACTCGAAAATGGCTTTATCACCAATGCCTGGGACCGTGTACCTGAGCAATTCAGCCGGTGACCTACCATCCAGGCGAGACGCGTCGGCAATATGCATCAAGCCCTTAACTTTGGAATCCCGCAAAGCCTTTTTCGTGCGGTCGGAGCAGTGCTTCAGGGTTTCGATTGGGAAGCGCTCGGTGTTAGGCATTGGCCACCTCCAGCTCGGTCACATGGAAGGTCACCACCCAGGGCACTGAGCGCTTTTCGCGGGGGATTGATACCTCCCACACCTGCGGATTGATGCTGCGCACGATGTGGCCCACTTTGCCCACGTGCGGGGCCTGTTTTGGGCCGCGTGCGTTGGGCAGGATCTTCACTTTGACATCAGGCGCAAGCTCGCCCCCTTCCACTGTTGCCCCTGTCTCTGCGCCTGCACCGGCCTTGCCACTGAGCGCAACGGCGGAGTCGGTCGCCATGGATGTGCGCGAGGCCTTGAGCTTGGGCCACGCGGCCGACGGGTCTACCGGCGCGGCGCTGTTGCTGGGCGCAGCGTCACCCGCGACACCGCCCGCAGGAGCGGGGGCGCCTTCGTTGCCTTGCGCCGCAGGCGCCTGGATCTGGCTCCCTTCGGCCTCGGCCAGCGCAGCGGCGATTTGGGCGGTAGCCTCGGCCTTCGTGGTCTTGGGCGCGGTAGCGCGGGCTTGCGCAGCGGGGGTGTTTTTGCCCTTGGCCCCTTTGGTCTTGTCTCCCGCGCGCGTAGTAGTAGCTTGCGCAGCGGGGTTAGGGGTAGAAGCGGTTTTCGGGGCTGCAGCTTTGACGGGTTTGGCCTGGGCTTTGGCGGCGGCGCGCAGGTTGGCAATGGCTTCGGCCAGTTCTTCCTTTTCGCGGGCGACGGCCTGGGCTTCTACATCGTGTGCATCAATGCACAGGGCGCGGGCTGCGGCTGTCACCAGGGGCGTGCCGTCGTCATGACCGTATCGGTAGGCGTTCTCGGTGATCACCCAGGCCAGCATGTGGTTGCGCACCTCTCCGTCAGTGGCGCGGTCAATGCGGGCCGTGGCGCGCGCCTCGGTGTCCTGGTAGTTTTCGTCTTCGACGGTCTCCAGCGAGAACACCGTGTGCAGATCGTCCTGGTCCAGATCCTTGATCTTGAGTTTGAGCCACTCGCGCAGCAGCTCAGCGTCGGCCAGCACCTTGGCGGGCTGGGGCGATTTAAGGGCGGCTTGGGTCAACGCGCTTTGCAGTGCGGTGGCGGCGGCGCGGGCTTGGCGGTGGGCGGACTGCTGCTTGAGCTGGCTGATGCGCTCTTCCAGGTTGATCTGCTTTACCGTGGTCTTGAGCACGCCGCGCTGCACCAGCACTGCCTCGGCCTCTTCGGTGGGCACGGCCTCGATCAGCTCCTTGGTGGTGGGGTGCTCGATGAGCACGGGCTGCGGGCCTTTGTCGCCCAGCAGTTCGCGCAGCGTTGCGCGGTCTTTCTCGTGGGTGACATCGTGCCGAATGCTGTCCAGCCTGCTGTAGCCGTCAAGCGTATTGCCGTGGCCGTCCCACGATTGCAGCTTGACGATGCCCTTGGCTTCCTTGCCTTCGATAACGCGCATGCCTTTGGCCTCGGCCTGGGCGCGCAGGGCGGTGCTGTGGGCGGCTTCCTTGCCGTGGTAGCAGGCGGGGTCGGTGCACAGGTCTGGGCTGTTCACATCAGCGAACAGATCGGGGTTGGCGCCGGTGCGCTTGGGGCAATCCTTGCAGCTACCAGCTGCGGGCGCCAGCTCGATGGCGGTGATGTTGAAGGGGGCGCTGTCCAGCCGCAGCATGACGTTTTGCTGCAGCCAGCCCTCAAACTCGCGCACGCCTATGGCGGGGTCGCCCCGGTAGTTCTTGCGCGATGCTTCGGCCAGCGCTTTGGCCTGCAGCTTGGCGTCTGGGATGCGGGCAATGCGCAGGGCGCGGCTGGCGTCGATCAAGCCTTCGCGCAATGCCTTGGTGGCCTCGGGGGACAGGTCCAGCAGCTTGAGGCGGGCGTACACGTAGCTTTTGCCCTTGCTCTTGCTGTCGCCCTTGCCGATCTTTTCGGCCACCTGTTCCACGGTGAGGTGGCTGTGCTCCATCAGGGCGCGGTAGCCCTCGGCCTCCTCCAGCTCGCTCATGTCCACGCGCTGCAGGTTTTCGATGAGCTGGATCTCCAGCGCCTGGTCATCTGTCAGCTCCCGGATCATGGCGGGCACTTCGGCCACCTTGGCGAGGCGGCAGGCGCGCAGGCGGCGTGCACCGGCCACCAGTTCGTAGGCGGGCAGGGGGGCGCCCTGGCGGCGAAAGCCGAAGGTCTCGGCCAGGCGGCTACCTGGCAGCGGCCGCAGCAGGATGGGCTGGTGCACGCCGCTGGCCTTGATGCTGTCTGCCAGCTCTTGCAGCTTGGTACCGTCGAAGGTCTTGCGCGGGTTGGTGAGGCTCTCCTCGATGAGGGCTACCTCCACCATGCGCATCTGCGGGCCTGCGCCTGGGGTGGGCAGAGCCTGTGTAACGGTGTCGTGTGCTTCAGTTGCCATGGTGGGCTTCCTTCGTGTGGGTGCGAAATGCTTGGGTAAGGTGAAGGCCTTCCACCGCGTGCCCGCGCTTGAGCAGGGCGCGGCAGAGGGCGGCGCGTTCTTTGTGGCTGTGGGTGGCCTGGCGCACCAGGCCGAGGTAGCTGTTGCCTGCGGCGTAGGTGTCGGCTGGCGGCATCTGTTCGATGCGCTGCAGGGCGGTGGCCAGGGTGCGCGGGCGGGTGGTGCGGCGCCAGGGCTTGATGACGTGGCCCACGAAGTCGATGCCGCGATCTGCGGGCTGCAGGATGGTCTTGCGCGGGTTCATTGCCAGGTGCAGGCCTGTCAGTTTGTCGGAGATGGCTGCATGGGCTGCGTTGAGCCATTGCGGGCTGCTGTGCAGCAGGATGAAGTCATCCACATAGCGCACGTAGTGGGGTGCGCGCAGACGGTGCTTGGCGAACTGGTCCAGATCGTCCAGCAGCACGTTGGCAAAGAACTGGCTCGACAGATTGCCGATAGGCAGGCCGTGGTCAGCGGGTGCGTTGAACAGGCTCTTGTAGGCGGGCACGCGGGCCAGTTCGCGGGCGGTGCCGTGCACCTCTACATTGCCGCGTGGGTCGTGCATCAGGATGACTTCGGCCAGCGACATCCACCAGGGTTCGTGCACCTGGCGCTGCAGCTGGGCCAGCAGCACGGCTTTGTCGATGCTGACGAAGAAGTTGGCCAGGTCGCACTTGAGGTAGTAGGCGCGGCGGCTCCAATTGGCTGTGGCGCTGCGCACCTGGGCCTCAAGCCTGCGGGCTCCGTAGGCCGTGCCACGGCCGGGGATGCAGGCGCAGCTGTCGGCCGTGAAGCGGGCATGAAAGCGCGGGGCGATGTGGTTGTAGAGCAGGTGGTGCACGATGCGGTCTGCAAACCGTGCCGCCCACACTTCGCGCGGCTTGGGCCGGGTGATGACAAAGCAGATAGAGCGGCCTGGCTGCCAGGTGCCGCTGGCCAGTTCTTCGTGCAGCTGCAGCAGGTTGTGCTCGGCCTGGGCCTCGAAGGCCTGCGCGCTGGCGCTGTTGCGCTTGTGGCGGCGGCAGTCGAGCCAGGCCTGCACCAGCAAGCCGAACAGGTGCGGATCTGCGGACGGCAACAGCCGAGCCTTCGTAGCTCTTGTGGTTGTTGTTCTGGTTGCCGTTGTTGAAGTTGCAATTCCAGGCGTAGGAGGCGCAACCGTCGCGCTATGTAGGCCACCCTGCCGAAGGCCTGAGCCGATCAGCAAGGCGGCTGCACCGGACGCACCGCGCGCTGGCGCGGCCGTATCCGTGGTGTGCCTGTCGGTGGGCTTGTGGCCCAGCGGCGCGACCAGATTCACTGTGCGCACGGGCATGAGGGCCTTGACCGTCATACTACTGGCGCCCTGTTCTTGGCGGACTTGAGCCACCCACCGGCCTGCGCGCCGATAGCGCCCAGCAGCTGCACAGCCTGCGCCCAGAGCTTGGGCGAGACGTGGCGCGCATCAAAGCTGACACGCAGCAAGACCTCTACCGTGCGCTGGCGGGTGAGCAGCTCGCGCAGGTGTTGCGCACGGTGCTCGCGTGAGGCGTTGGCAAGCGCCATCAGCTCCAGGATGTCAAGGCAGTGCTGGGCGATCTTCTCGCCCACGGTGCGCTTGACGCCGCGTGGCATCTGCTCTTGCACGCGGTGGGCCAGCGTGAGCAGCTGCAGGCCGGTGCGGTAGATGGGCAATTGGGTGTGCAGGGCCATGGTGGGTGGCTCAAATCAAAGGGTTGAAGGACTTAAGGAATCAATCTGCGGACGGCAACAGCCGAGCCTCCGTAGCTCTTGCGGTCGTAGTACTGGTCGCCGTCGTAGAAGTAGCAATCCCAGGCGTAGGAGGCGTCTTCTTCGTGCTCCTTGTTGGACCAGCACCAGGTCTTGGGCAGCGCATCGCGGCAGTTGGCGAAGAGCAGGGCCTGCTCTTGCGGGCTGGGCAGGTCGCCGCCCACGCTGGTGGCCCAGGCCTTGGCGTCGTCCCAGTTCTTGCGCACATCGGGGCGCGTTGGCAGCAGGATGAGGTGGTGCAGCACTTGGCCGGTTTTGTCCAGCACAGCGCCGGAGTAGCGTTCGCCTGGTGCCAGTTCGATGGCGATTGCAGCCAGCTGGATGTGGTTGTTGGTGGTGGTGTTCATGGTTGACTCAAAAAGAAAAAGGACCGAAGGACTCAAGCACTCAGGGGAATGCTGCGGACGGCAACAGCCGAGCCTTCGCAGCTCTTGCGGAGGTCGTCCTGGTAGCCGTCGTTGAAGTCGCAATGCCAGGCGTAGGAGGCGCCTTCGGTCTCTTGCAGCCAGTGCCAGCTCGGGCGCAGCTGGGTCTTGAGGTTGGAGAACAGCAGGGCGGCAATGGGGCGGGTGGGCAGCGCTGCGCCCAGGGCTTCTGCCCATGCCACGGCCTGCGGGTGGTTGAGGTCGCTGCCTTGGTCGGGCAGCAGCACTTCGGCGTAATGCTTGCCGTCTGCATGGGTGGTGATGCCTGCGAAGGTGCCGCCCTCCAGGGGCTGGCCCATGGCGGGCAGGTCGGCAAAGCGGATGGTGGAAAGGGACATGGAAAGCACTCCTATCGTTTGGAGGGGTTGGGGAAACTGGACAAGCTGGGCAGGCTGAAGGCGTCAGCGCTGCCGGGGCGGTGGGGGTTGGTGCGCAGCTCAGGGCAGGTGTACGGATCGCCGCGCATGGTGCTGTTGCGCACGGGGGTGCAGGTGGTGGCTGCCTCCAGGCGCTCGCTCTTGCGGCGGGCCAGCAGCTCGGCCTGGCTGGGCACTGGGCTGATCAGCGGCTTGCCGTGCGCCGATGTGGTGGTGGTGCCGATGGCCTGCAGGCCCGCCTGGCGCAGTGGCTCGGGCTTGCGGCGCAGGATGTGCACGCTGGTTTCGTTGGGCTTGGCCAGCGTGATGCTGTCGGTGCCACGGGTGGGGCGGGTGCGGCTCATGCTGGCACCTCCACGCGCACACCTGGCACGCCCCATTCCTTTGCCGCCCAGCCGCCCAGCACGAGCTGCTGCAGGTGGCGCATGTCGTGGCTGTTGTTGATGACCAGGTTGGGCGTGAAGGCCTCGCCAGTCACCTCGCTGACGTGCGCTGTGGCGCCCACCTCGCAGCCAGGGCGCTTGATTTGCCAGATCTGGCCGCCCAGTGCGCGGACAAGGCGGGCTTCGTCTTCAAAGCGCACGTCGGTGATGACGATGAGGCGGTCGCGCATGGCCTGGTGGCGCCAGTGGATGTGCTGGGCGGCCTTGCTGACCCAGTAGCCAGGCTGGGCGGCACGGCGGTATCCCGTGCCCCACCATTGCATGATCTGGCGCGGGCTGCGGGGTGCGTCCATGTCCAGCTGGCCGTCGTTGAAGAGCTGGTGCTGGATGAGCATGCGGCCCACAAAGCCGGTGTCCAGGCAGCGGGCCAGCGCCAGGGCGCTGATGGGATGCTCCTTGGTTTCACGGCGGGTGAGGCACACGTGCTCGATGCAGAAGGCTTCGACAATCTCACCGCGCAGGGCATCGGCAAAAGCCAGCTTGTGGGCGCCGCAGTGGGTGGTGAGCAGATCGGCCACGGTGTCTTTGCCGCTGCCCATGGGGCCTGTGAGGCCGATAACGTGGGTGTGGTGGGTCATTCGAGGTCTGCGCGCTTGGCGCTGGTTTGGGGTGGGTTGATCAGGTCGGCATCGCACTCCAGGCGCTTGGCCTTGAAGCGGGGGTTGATGGCCTGCAGGTCTGCCTGCTGGCCCTGCATGCGGCTGGCCAAGGAGCGCGCTGCCACGCAGCTAGCGGTGCCCTTGTCGGGGTAGTGGTGGGTGATGCACACGGTTTGGCCGGTGGCGCGGTCTTCGATCTCCAGCTCCACCACGGGCAGGCCATGGCGGGTGTAGCGGCAGGTGCTGCTGGTTACTAGGCCGCGTACTTGCAGCGTGATGGCGCTGGTTTGCGTGGGCATGGCGGGCCTCTATCAGCGGGGCAGGTGCAGGTACACCGAGGCAAAGACCGTGGCGAACACGGCCACGCGCAGGGCGCCCATGCCGATGCGGGCGGCAATGCGCAGGCCCTGGTGCCGGGTGCGACGGGTGCGCAGGCGGATGAGCTGGATGGGGGCGCTCATTACAGCGGCCTCGCGGTGATGCGGGTGGCGCCGGGGAAGCGGTCCATGGCGTCGATGACGGCCGCACAGGTGCTGGGGAACAGGCCCGCGTACGTGAGGGCGCCCACGGTGATGGTGCAGGGGATCATTTGTTGTCCCTTCCAAAATCAAAACCGATGGAGTTGAAGCGGGGCCAGTCGGCCATTGCTTTGGCGAGGCCTGGTCTGGTCACGCCACCCAAAGCGGACAAGCCAGCCAGCCCGGAAAACACACCTGTGGCTTTCATGTCCCGCACAAGGTCTTTGATGTACTTGTCAAAGGCCATGCGCTCGATTGCTTGCTTGGCTTCGGCGCTGTAGCGCTCGCAGGCTTTGCCCAGGCGCATGCGGATTTGCCTGCTCTCCGCAAACTGCTGGCCCAGTGCATAGCCAGTGGAGAGCGCAACGGTCTCGGCCACGCGTTGGCGGGCGGCGGTGCACATGGCGTCCAGGTCAAACGCGGGGGCGGGCGCTGGTGCTGGTTCGGCCTCTTCGCGCAGCACAAGGTCGAAGTGCGACACCTCATGCAGCATGGCGTCGCTGTCGATGAGGCGTTCTATGGTGACCACCGGCAGCTTTTCGGGCTGCATGTTGATCTGAACGGCGGTGATCAGCGGTTGGTCGATGCCCAGTGCCTTGAGCAGCGCCTGGTTGGTGGCGACCTTGCTCATGCTGCACCGCCGTTGCCATCAACCCGCGCCAGAAAGCCGAAGTCGTCCACCACGTAGTGGATACCCTGATCTTTCTTTATCCAGGCTTCGCCGTCCTCGTCAATGCGCGTCTCATTTATCGACCAAGTGCCGATGGGCACCGGGGGGAACTTGGCCGCGAACTGGCGAATGAAAAACTGTTTCACCCTGCCGCATTGGCTCTCCAGCGCCAGCATGGTGGGCGCGCTGATGTTTAAGTAAGGGTCCCGCATGGGCAGATTGCCCGGCGGTAGGGTTGTGCACACGTGTGCACTGGGGGTGGGGTGGGGTTGCATTGCTGCCCTCGTTTTGAGTGAACGACGGGCGCATGATGCATCAGTGCATCATTAAGTGTCAATGCATTGGTGCATCAATTTCAAAAAATACATGTAATAGTCGTTGGAGGGACTGAACAGGGAGGGGCTATGGCATTGGTGAAGTGTGTTGAGTGCGGCCATGCAGTGAGCACGGGGGCGACGGCTTGCCCGGGCTGCGGGGCGGTCAGCTTTGCGCCCGCTACCTCTGCTGCGGCCCGGGCTGAGACCAAGAGCCAAGCTGTGCTGATCGTGGGCGGGATAGCCCTTGCATTGATCATCGCCCTGCTCGTGTTTGGCAAGTCCGATCGGGAGCGAGAGGCTGAAGAGCGTGCTGCCGTTGAGGCGGCGCTTTCCCCTCAGCAGCGTGCGGCGATGGCTGCTGAAAAGGCCAAAAAAGAGCAGGAGTTCCAGTTTGCGGTGCTGGCCGTCAAAGCGCTCAAGGCGACGATGAAGAACCCGGCCTCATTCGAGCTGGTGTCCGCAGTGCTGGTGGACAACGGTGGGCCACTGTGCGTTGAGTACCGGGGCACCAACAGCTTCAATGCTGTGACCACAGAGCATGCCGTCATTAAGCGTGACTACAAGCTGGGCAAGTGGAATGCAGATTGCGCGGGTAAGTCGGTGACCAACATGATGTCAATCCGGCACGCGCTTTAGCCAGCGCTGCCGCGTCCCTGGTGGTGGGGGCGGCTTGGTGGGCTCAGTGCCCGTTGGCGATTTTTGGATGGCCGTTGTCACCGGCTGGTTCATTAAGCGCAGAGCTAGTCGCTACTAACACGTCTTTTTTGTACTCGGGCATCTGCTGCATGGCCAGCATGACGACGCGGACCTTGCGGTCTTCGTCAAAGGGTGTCTCCCCGATCAGCTGGGAGACGGTCAGCCCAAAGTAGTGCGCCAGCGTCTGCAGGTGCATGAAGTCGAGCGAGTCGGTCTCGCCTTTCAAAAAACGGTTGAGCGTGGTCTGCGACATGTTGCAGTCGATGGCCAGTTGCCGCTCGCTGCGTATGTCGTTTTCCTTCATCAGTTTTCTGATGATCTCGCGCGTCTGTTCATGCATGCACGCATTTTCAGGAAAGGCTTGCATGTAGCGATGCGTTGATGCATCATGTGTGATAATGCACTGATGCATCATTTTGCTATGTGGCCACAAATCATTCGACTACTCAAAGCGCAAGGTTTCAGCCAGCGAAAGCTGGCCGAAAAGGCGGGTGTGGATCAATCGACCATCTGCCGAATTGCTGATGGCAGCCTGCCCGAGCCGCGCTACAGCGCGGCGGTCGCCTTGATCGATCTGGCGGGCGGCGCTGATCGCCTGGCTACAGAGCACGGCATTCACGTGGCCCGGCCTGCTGGCGCCCCGAATGCTGGGGAGGTGGCCCATGCGTAGCGCGCTCCCCGGGCCATCTGCCCGCGCCATGGCATCCATTGGCAGGATGCGCGCGGCCCGCGCGGTGGCGGGGCACTGGCCTGCGACGGTCAGTGAGCTTCGGCAGGGTGCGGCGGCTGGGCTCGTGCCCGCGCGCTCTGGAGAAAAGCCATCCGCACGTTTACGAGAACGCGCCAGGCTTGCGGAGATCCGCTTGTTCAAAGCCGCCTGTATTGCTACCCGCGCGCGGGCGTATGGCGCCGAGCCCACTGGGATCGACGCTCTTGGTATGCCTACTTTTCCTGAGGGATCAAGCCCTGAAGAAGCTCGATCGCCCGACGAACGGAGCGCTGGTGAAGGTCTGCCACCGTCACCGTGGTCATCTCGTCCTGGATCGGCAGAGAGATGTTGAAGTTGATCTGCGCCGTCTGGAATGTGAACTCGCGCTTGACGTGCGCCATGCCGTTGTCGAACGACACATCGAACGGTGCCTTTTTTGGTGCCTCGGTTGCCATGTCTGCCCCTTCTGGTGTTGGTTGTGTAGGAGCTTCCATCGTATGCCAGGAGCGGGCGGGCACCCGTTTTTGCACCCACCACGCCCCAGGCCGCGCTGCCGGGGAGCCTCCTTACCCCACACACATGGTGTGCCGCGCGCGGGCAGGTGCGCGGCGCTTTGTGCGGCTGCGTGGTGGTGTGCGTTCTTTTCCCTCTGTTGTTTTCCCTCATGGCTGCAGTGTCTGCATTGCAGGCCCTGCGCGCCAGCCTGATCCGTTTGCAATTTCAAGGTGTTCCCGATGACCTGTCGCTACTCTGAAACCGACTGGCGTGATGTGCTCTACAACAGCGTGCGGGCATGCCCCGGCAATGTGGTGGACGCTGCGGCCTTCCTGACCAAGCGGCGCGGCCGCAGCATGCATGCCGAGACCTTGCGCGCAAAGCTGCGGGGCGTGGATGGGGATTCGATCAGCCTGGAGATTGCCGAGCTGCTGACGGAGTGGATGCAGGAGCTGCATCGGCCTGATGCCCTGGATTGGCTGCATGCCTTCAATGCCCGGTTTGGTCTGGCGGTTGCGGTGGTGGCTGATGGCGAAGGGGCTAGCCCGCAGGATGCGGTGCAGCAGCTGCAGCACAAGTTACTGCAAAACAATGTGTCGGGCGGGCGCCTGGCTGAGCTGGGCCTGCGCAGCATTGCCGATGGCAAGGTGGACGGCCAGGAGGCCGATGCGCTGATTGCCCAGGCGATGAGCGAGGTGCGCGAGCTGCTGGATCTGGCCGAGGCTGTGCGTGTGGCCTCTGCAGCCAAAGGTGGTGCAGCATGAGGCCCGCCGGTGAAGTGCGCGTGGCGCTGTTCGATGCCTGCTGCGAGCTGGCGACGCCTGACCGGGGGCCTACGCTGCGGGAGATGGCGGCGGTGGCGTGCGTGGGCCTGAAGGCTGCCACGCACACCGTAAAGCACATGAGCCGCGCCGGGCAGGTGCGCATTGCGCGCCAGCGACGGGTGGACTACCGAAACCGCCCGGTGGCCGAGTATGTGCCTGCCGCCCTGGTGCGTGATGACCAGGATGATGGGTTTGTGGACTTGAGCAGCGTGCTGCGGGTATGGGGCGGCTGACACCTCATGACTTTGCAACAAGATGCCGCCGGTGGTGGAGACGCCGGGTTTTGTAGTGCGTGCCTGGTGGTGGCTGCATGAGCCGGGAGCCATTGCCGCCTATCAAGTGGGCCGAGCTTGCGGACGCGCTGCAGCGCACAGCACTCTCTTTGCTGGAGGAGTGGCTTCCGCACGGCAAGTACAACCCGCAGAGCAAGGAATACACCTGCGGGTCTTTGTCTGGCGACAGCGGTAGCAGCCTGTCCATCAATGTCGAGAGTGGGCTGTGGAAGGATTTCTCCACCGGGGAAAGCGGGCGCGATCTGCTTGACCTGTATGCAGCTATTCACGACCTATCGAAGGGTAAGGCTGCTGTTCAGGTGGCGCGGGAGTATGGCCTGGAGAGTGTGGCCGGGCTGGTGATGGCACCTGCAGGCGGTGCTGCACCTGCCCCTAAGCCACCACGGCCCGCGCCAGAACCCAAGCCGGTGAAGGAGTCGGAGAAGTGGGAGACCATCAAGCCCGCACCCGCGCACCATTTGCCGCCCACCTTTGTGCACTATGCAAAGGAGCGTAGCAAGGACCGCATTGACCACACGGCGCGCTACCAGGTGGGTGATGACCTGTATGGGTTTGTGGTGCGCTTCATCGACAGCGCGGGCGACAAGGTAACGATTCCGTATACGTACGCGCGTAGCCTGATGGATGGCACCGAGACCTGGAAGTGGCGGTTTTGGGCGGACCCTCGGCCGCTGTATTTCCCGGGCGGCCAGTTGCCCAATGGGCGCACCGTGGTGCTGGTGGAGGGGGAGCGCAAGGCGGATTGCCTGCAGGCCCTGCTCGATGCGATTGCGCCCGGTGTGTACTGCGTGGCCAGCTGGCCGGGCGGGTCGAACGCATGGCAAAAGGCTATGTGGGAGTGGCTGGCCGGGTGCACTGTGATCATGTGGCCCGACTGCGATTCTCTGCGCGAGAAGCCGCCCCGCGATGAGCTGAAGGCTTGCACCACCGATGAGGAGCGCGAGGCCTTGAAGCTGCGCCAGCCGTACATGGCCTTTGATGCGCAGCCGGGCATGAAGGCGATGCTGGGCATTGGTGCGCTGCTGCGGGATACGCACGGCTGCACGGTGCAGCTGCTGCCCGTGGACAAGCCTGGTGTGAAGCCCTCGGGCTGGGATTGCCGGGACGCCATCGAGACGGACGGCTGGGACGGTGAGCGCGTGCTTGCATACTTTGGCACGGCCAGGGCTTTGCTGGCCGATGTGTCGGCACCTGCGCCTGCAGCTGCTGGTGGCGCGCCGCCAAAAAATCGCGAACCCTCGGCTAGCGCCAGTCCGGCCCCAGGTGGGGGCGGTGGTGATGATGGCGACGATGACCCGTTCGGCATCCTGCTGGACGATGAGGTGGCACGCCTGCGCCTGCGTGGCCGGTGGCTGCTGCGGCCGCGCCGGGGCCTGCTGATCGAGGCCCTGCGCTGTGCACCAGGCCTGGCCGGTTGCGTGGCTTATGACGAACTGCGGGAGCGGCCGATTGCGGTGAAGGCTTTCCCCTGGCGCGAGGCGCCTGGGCCATTGGTGGATGCCGATGTGCTGCGGCTGGCGAACTTTGTGGAGACCTACTACGGCACGGGCGAGGCCAGCGCGCAGACCTGCGAACAGGCCGTGAACGTGGCGGCGGATGAGAACCGCATTCACCCATTCCGCGACTGGCTGCGGGCCCAGGTGTGGGACCAGAAGCCACGGCTTGAGAAGTGGCTGATTCACGTGCTGGGGATGAAGCCCGCAGAGATGAAGCCCAAGCTGCTGCGCTATCTGCAGCTGGTGTCCAAGTTCATTGTGATGGGGCATGTGGCACGGGTGATGACGCCGGGCTGCAAGTTCGACTACTCGGTGGTTCTGGAAGGCAAAGGCGGCATTGGCAAGTCATCGTTGGTGCGCACGCTGGTGGGCAAGGAGTTCTTCTC
Source organism: Acidovorax sp. sif0632 (assembly GCF_019218805.1). NCBI lineage: Bacteria > Pseudomonadati > Pseudomonadota > Betaproteobacteria > Burkholderiales > Comamonadaceae > Acidovorax > Acidovorax sp. sif0632. Next base: position 805,617 of record NZ_JAHUWW010000002.1, read on the forward strand.
GGACACTCACTTCGATATCGGCAGCGGCAAGGACGGCATGGAGCAGCTCAGCGGCATCGTGGCCTATGAGCTGTCGGAGATGACGGCCTTCAGGCGTGCCGACAGCGAGGCGGTGAAGGCGTTCTTTTCGAGCGAGACGGACCGCTACCGGGGCGCCTATGGCCGCTATGTGCAGGAGCACCCGCGCCAGTGCGTGATCTGGTGCACCACGAACAAGCGTCAGTACCTTTTCGACATCACGGGCAACCGGCGCTTTTGGCCGGTGCTGGTGGGCGGCCGCACGAATCTGGAGTGGCTGCAGAAGTTCAGGGGGCAGCTCTTTGCCGAGGCGCTTGCTCTGATCGAAGCCGGGGAGCGGTATCACCCCGACCCGGAGGAGGAGCGCGTCTATTTCAAGCCTGAGCAGGACAAGCGTCTGGTGGAAACCAGCGTGCAGGGGCGGCTGTGGTCGCTGTTGACGCGCGAAGGGATCACCAACACGGACGGCAAGGCCACTCAGGGCCTGAGTGTGCTCACGCAGTTCGTGACCATACCGGACCTGGTGCAGGCCTTGGGCGCTGACCCGGGCAAGTCCAGCAACATGCTTGACGGCGCTGTGCGGGACTGGCTGTTTGAAAACGGATGGGAGCCGACCCGAGAAGGGGGCGGCCAGCGCAGGCGGGGCTTCAAGCAGCCAGCTGCGTGGCCTCCGCCGTTTGAGCCGGATGAGGAACAGGACGGTGATGACCTGGCGCAGGGCGCAGGTACTGATACCGGACCACAAGATGCCACGGGCGCCGCTGCAGCGCCTTGGGCAGGGGACGACGACTATGCACCTCTGTAGGCAGGGATCGGCGCGCACAGCGCCGGAAAAGCCGCAGGTGCTTGAAACGCGCCATGGCGCAACGCTGTCTGGAGGCGCGATTCGCGGCCAGCGTTGCGGTGTGGTGGCGGGGATGTCGTTGCGCGTAGGCGGGTGGCCCATGACATAGCCCTGACCTGTTCAGGCGCCTGGCGCTGGTGCATGCGTGTGCGTGCCGTCCAGCCGTCCAGGGTTTGCCATGGAGTGCGCGGCGGTGGGCCATTGGGCCATTTCACCAGTCGAAGCCGCTGCATTGTCTGAATGAATCGTGAGCGCCCTTGATGTGGGCGCAGGCGGATGGGTGCGCATGTGCTCGTGCCCGCGCGTGCGGACTTCCGCTTATGTGTGTGAGGTCTATAGAAAAGGTGGACGGGTGGACGGCCCGGAAAGGAGCGGCAGTTATGTCAGAGCAGCAAACGCAGGACGGCATGAAGGCGCTGGTGGATCAGCGGCTGCAGGTGATCAAGTCCAGCATGCCCAATGTGAGGCAGTCCATTGAAGACAAGGTGGCGCAGATCGGACCCGAGGCATATGCGCTGGTGCGCCGGGGTTTGCGGGGCGAGCCGGGTTGCTTCTACGCGCTGGAGGCGGGGCATGTGGTGGGCACGCCGTTTGGTCGCAGTGACCCGCGCATGCAGCACCTGGCGCAGTTTCTGGTGCGGTTCGGTTGTGCATACGTGTGCATTTTTCCGATGACGGACGATGAGGCGCGGACCTATGGCACGGCTTAAGCACATTCAGCGGCGGCTGGAGAACTGGGCCATCTGGTCATCGCGCGGTGCCAGCGGCGGGCGTGGCTTTGCAACGCGGTCGGTGCTGGCCAGTGAGGTGTGGTCTCGTGGGTCATACAACCATGTGGCCATCCCGGTGGAGGATGAGGAGGCGGCGCTGACAGATGAGGCGGTGCGTGCGCTGAAGCTGGGCAAGGGCCATCTGTTTGTGACGCTGGAGTGCATCTACCTGAAAGATCTGGGTATCAGGGAGACGGCGCAGCGAATGCAGCGCGATCCATCCACTATCAAGGCGCAGCTTGAGCGGGCAGACCATGCCATTGCCGCCTGGCTTGAGGCGCGGGCTGAGGAGCATGAGCGGAGGCGGATTGCAGCGCAGGCCTCCGATGCAAAGGCTAGGGCGCCATAGCCAAAAGGGAGTTCTGCTCCTTAGACCTTTTGGGTACATTTCAGGCACTGTGTGTGTATTGCGCCTCCACCCGCAATGCATCAAGTGGGAACCCCGGCAAGTGTTGAGCTTGTCGGGGTTTTTCTTTGGTCAATCCGAATGCGCCCGAAGCGAACTGGAAAGCCCTGCACCTCGGCGACCGTCGGCAAGCCTGCGAAGGTAGATCGCGAGATCCTCTGGAGGCACCCGCCTGGTCATGTGTAGGCTCGAACTGAGGGGTAGACAGCCGCAGTTCCCAGGCTGGCAGCCAGGTGGAAGCCCTGCAACAACACGTTCCCATGCCAATTGCCGCCCCGCGCCCCTGCAGTCATCCCGGCTGCGGGGTGTTGGTGCGTGACGGCACCAGCCGCTGCCCCAGGCATCCGAAGAAGGCCTGGGCCACACCTGCCAAGGAGACCAAGCGGATCACGGGGCGCAGGCTGCAGGCCATGCGTGCTGATCTGTTCAGGCGCAAGCCGCTGTGCGAACCATGCCAAGAGGCTGGGCGCGTGACGCTCGCAACCATCCGTGATCACCGCATCCCATTGGCCGAAGGTGGTGCAGATGACCCGACCAATGAGCAATCGATTTGTGATGACTGTCACACGGTGAAGACCAAGGCCGAGTCGGCGCGCGGTGTGCGCCGCGCCTGGGGCAACTACCGCGAGGGCTGACCCCGGCCCCGCGCGGTCGGCCAGGGGGAGGGGGGTGTCCAAACTTCCCAGCCCTCAACCTGGAAACCGACCGGTTCCCCAAATTTTTGCGTGCGCAGGTTTTGGGAGGGGGGGTACCCCGCCTGGGGCAATAGGAGGTTGATATGTCTGGTTCACGTGGCCCGCTGCCGAAGCCTGCGGCCCTGAGATTGCTGGAGGGCAACGCTGGAAAGCGTGCACTGGACTTGGCTGCAGGGGTGAATCCCCGCATCGAGATCCCCAGCCCGCCCAAGCATCTGGGCATCGAAGCGAAGAAGGAGTGGAAGCGCATCACGCCGCTGCTGGAGGAGCTGGGCCTGATCAGCGGCTTGGACCGTGCGGCGCTGGCGCTGTACTGCCAGGCTGCAGGACGGCTGGCCGAACTGGAGATGGCCTTCAACGGCAAGGTGCAGGCGAAAGTGAACGGCGGCATGGACTATGCCGATGCCGTGTATGAGGCCAGCTATGCCACCACCCCCAGCGGCTACGCCCAGCAGAGCGTGATTGTGCAGCTGATCGGTAAGCACCGCGAGCAGCTCAACCGCTACCTCATGCACTTTGGCCTGAGCCCTGCGGCCCGTGGCCGTGTGCAGGCCAGCAACTACGTGCAGCCCACTCTGCCCGGCATTGACCCCAAACCAGAAACGAAGCCCCAGGGCTTCGCCATGTTCACCAACCCGAACCGATGAACGAATACGTCGAGCGCGCGCACCAGTACATGCGCGATGTTCTCGGCGGCACGATCCCCACCTGCAAATGGGTCCGCCTGGCTGTGCAACGCCAGGTGGATGACCTGGCGCGCGAGCCCAGTGAAGACTGGCCCTGGGTGTTCGATGCCGAGCGGGCATCGCGCCCGTGCGCCTTCATCGAGCTGCTGCCCCACATCAAGGGCAAGTGGGCGCGCGAAGGCAAGCGGCTGGAACTGGAACCGTGGCAGTGCTTCATCCTCACCACCGTTTTCGGGTGGGTGCACCGCGAGACGCGGCTGCGCCGCTTCCTGGAGGCGTACGAGGAGGAGGCCCGCAAGAATGGCAAAAGTGCCAAGGGCTCCGGCCTGCTGCTCTTTATGCTGTCCGCAGACGGTGAGCACGGCGCCGAGTGCTACACGGCGGCCACCACCCGCGACCAGGCGCGCATCGTGTTCGATGACGCCAAAGCCATGGCCGAGCGCTCGCCCGGCCTGCGCACCCACCTGGGCGTGGCCATCATGCAGCACAGCCTGACGGTGGCCCACACCAGCAGCAAGGCCGCGCCGCTGGCCGCTGAAGGCAGCACGCTGGACGGCCTGAACGTGCACTTCGCGCTGCTCGATGAGCTGCACGCGCACAAGACGCGGGCGGTATATGACGTGATCGACAGCGCGCGCGGCGCGCGTGAGCAGTCGCTGCTGTGGACCATCACCACCGCAGGCACCGACCGCAGCGGCATCTGCTACGAACGGCGCACGCACGTCACCAAGATATTGGACCGAGTGGTCCAGGACGAACGGGTGTTCGGCATCATCTACACGTTGGACGATGGCGATGACCACTTCGACCCGAGCGTGTGGATCAAGGCCAACCCGAACCTGGGCAAGTCGGTGCAGCTCGATGAGCTGCAGGCGCAGGCCAGCAAGGCCATGGCCATGCCCAGCGCGCTGTCCAACTTCCTGACCAAACGCCTCAATGTGTGGGTCAGCGGCGAAAGCCCGTGGATGGACATGCGGGCATGGGAGAAGTGCGCCGCACCAGACCTGAGCATTGCCGCCATCCCGGACGGCTCCAAGGTCTACATGGGCCTGGACCTCGCGCAGAAGAAGGACTTTGCCGCGCTCACACTCGCGTGGCAGTCCGAAGTGCGGCGGCCCGGCCCAGATGGTGTGCATGTCCCCGTAACCGTGTGGAACGTGTGCACACGTCTGTACTTGAACGAACTGGCGGTGCAGGAAAGCGGAAACGCCCATCTGGCTGGCTGGGCGCGCCAAGGCTACGTGGTGGTGACGGACGGCGCGCTCACCGACTTCGATTGCATCGCCGATGACATGCGCATGTACTGCCGCCGATTCGACGTGCAGGAGATCGCGTTCGACCCGGCGCTGTCCATGTATTTCGTGGGCAAGTTGATCGAGGAAGGACTGCCGCTGGTCGAGATCGCGCAGCGCGCCATGTTCTTTACCCCGGCACTGATCCAGGTGGAGAACCTGGTGCTGGAGGGCCAGCTGCAGCATGAAGGCAACCCAGTGGTGGCCTGGATGGTCAGCAACTTGGTGGTCAAGAAGTCGAAGTTCAACGAGCTAATGCAGCCCACCAAAGAACGCGACGAAAACAAGATCGACGGCGTGCTGTCGATGCTGATGGCCCTGGGGCGGGCATTGGGCACGGTGCAAACCGAAAAATCATTCTGGGAAACAACGTGAACATCCTCACCCGTCTATTCAGCCGAAAAAGCTATTCGGTCACAGACCTGGCGCAGGAGTTTGGCCTGTCAGCGCCTGTGAAATCCGGAGTGCGCGTCGGGCGCCTGCAGGCCCTGCAGGTGGCCACCGTGTTCGGTTGCCTGCGCGTGCTGGGCGAGGGGGTAGCTCAGGTGCCGCTGAAGCTCATGCTGGGTGAAGGCCGGGACAAGCGCACTGCGGTGGACCACCCACTGCACGAGCTGCTGCACGTTAAGCCAAACGACTGGATGAGCAGCTTTGAACTTCGCGAGACCATGACATGGCACGCCGCATTGTGTGGTGCTGCCAAGGTATTTGTGGTGCGCGACTCCCTCGGAGCGCCTATCGAACTGATTCCGTTGGAGCCTGGATCGGTAACAACCAAGCAACAAAGCGACTACCGCCTGGTGCACCAGGTCACCTCTCCCAAAGGGGGGCAAAAGGAGTTTCCGCAAGAAGCCATCTGGATGCTTCGGGGCCCGAGCTGGAACGGGTACGAAGGTTTGGACGTGATGAGGATTGCGCGGGAGGCTATCGGTCTGAGCATCGCGGCCGAAGACCACCACAGCCGCATGCACCGTAACTCGGTGGCGCCATCTGGCTTGTACAGCGTGGACGGCGCTCTGGGGGCGGATCAGTACAAGGCCCTGCGTGCCTGGCTCGAAAAAGAGTACGGCGGTATGGAGAACACCGGCCGTCCGATGATCCTGGACCGCAATGCCAAGTTCACCCCCTATGCCTTCAAAGGCGTGGACATGCAGCACCTTGAGACCCGCAAGCACCAGATTGAGGAGGTGTGCAGGTACTTTCGCGTGATGCCAATCATGATCGGCTACAGCGACAAGGCAGCGACCTATGCCAGTGCGGAGCAGATGTTCCTGGCCCACCTAGTGCACACGCTCATGCCCTGGTACGGGCGCTTTGAGCAGTCCATTACAGCCAACCTGCTCACCGCCAAAGACCGTAAGGCGGGCTACTACCCCAAGTTCACCGAGCGCGGCCTGCTACGCGGCGCGATGAAGGATGAGGCGGAGTACCTCAGCAAGCTGGTCGAGCGTGGCGTTCTCACGCGAAACGAGGCCCGCGAGTTGATGGACCGCAATCCCATCGCGGGACTAGATGAGCCTCTGACCCCCATCAACCTGACTGCCGACCTGAACCCGGCCCCTGACCCGAAGGAAAAACACCATGCGTGACTATCTCGACATGCCGTTCAAGATCAAGGCCGTCTCTGAAGACGGCCTTTTTTCTGGGTACGGTTCTGTATTCGGCGTGGTGGACAGCTACAAGGAAGTCGTCGCGCCCGGCGCTTTTGCTGAATCGCTCGCCAGCCGTATGCCGTCCCTGCTGTGGCAGCACCGCAGTGGCGAGCCCATCGGTGTGTATTCGGCGGTAAAGGAAGACAGCGTAGGCCTGCATGTGGAAGGCAAGCTGGCGCTGAAAACCGCGCGCGGGGCTGAAGCCTACGAGCTGCTGAAGATGGGCGCTGTGAGCGGCTTGTCCATCGGGTTCATCAGCCGCGAAGACAGCTATGACAAGGTGAGCGGCATTCGCACGCTCAAGAAGCTGGACCTGTGGGAAGTATCCCTGGTCACCTTCCCCGCCAATGACGCTGCCCGCGTCTCAGGCGTCAAGTCGATTGACGCCATCACCTCCCTTTCCGATGCCGAAGCCTACTTGCGCGATGCAGGCGGGCTCAGCAAGCGTGAAGCCTGTGCCCTCGTGGCCCGGGTGAAGTCCCTGCAAGGTCGGAGTGATTCCGATGAGCTGGGCGAACTGGCCGCGCTGATCAAGCGCAACACCTCTCTGCTCAACCACTGAAAGAAACACACCATGCAGAAATCTCGCAAACTCCTGACTATCGGCCTGCTCGCTGCAGTCGCCGTTATGGCCATTGCCACTGTGGCTGGTCACCCCATCATCCCGACCGAGGCACTTGCTGCTCTGGGCGCACTTCCATTCGCCATGACCGGTGAGTTGGACAGCAAGGGCCTGAAAGAGTTGCTGGAAAAGCAGGGCCAAGCCTTTGATGAGTTCAAAAGAACCAACGATGAACTGATCAAGGCAAAGGCCGATGGCAAAGCCGTAGCCGATCTGGAAGCGAAACTCGCAAAGCTCAACACTGCTTTCGATGATGCCCAGGCCCAGCTCAAGGCCCTCGAAAAGCGACAAGGCCGGCCTGGCACTGGTGGCGATGCGGACCCGGCTAAGGCAGAGCACAAAGCTGCGTTCGGTAGCTTTCTGCGCAAGGGCGATGACGGCAACCTGGCCGAGCTGCAAAAGAAGGCCTACAACATCACCACCGATGCTGATGGTGGCTTTGCCGTCCCCGAGGAGCTGGATCGCGACATCCTTAGCCTGATGGTGGACGTGTCTCCTATCCGTGAAATTGCCAACGTGAAGACTGTAGGCACCAGCGACTACAAGAAGTTGGTCAACACACGCGGCACAGCCTCTGGCTGGGTGGACGAAGACGACGCCCGTACCGCTACTTCTGGCGCTAGCCTGGCACAGGTCACACCCTTCATGGGCGAGATCTACGCCTACCCCCAGGCCACCCAGCAGATGCTGGACGATGTGTTCTTCGATGCTGAGCAGTTCATCGTGGACGAGTGTTACACCGAGTTCGCTCAAAAAGAAGGTGCGGCCTTTGTCACCGGCGATGGCACGAAGAAGCCCAAGGGCTTCCTGGCCTACGCCACTGCAGCAACAGCAGACGGTGCGCGCGCCTTTGGCACGCTGGAACATGTGGCCACTGGCGTGGCGGGCGACTGGGCAGCGGCAAGCAAGTCGGATGTGTTGATCACCGTGGTGCACAAGCTCAAAGCGGGCATGCGCGCCAATGCGCGCTGGGTGATGAACAAGAACATCATGGCGGAAGTGCGGACCTTCAAGGATATGGAAGGCAACTACATCTGGCGCCCGGGTCTGGAAGCTGGTCAACCCGCCACCCTGCTGGGGTACGGCATTACCGAAGCCGAAGACATGCCCGCCAAGGCCGCAAATAGCCTGAGCATCGCCTTTGGCGACTTCAAGCGCGGATACACCATCGTGGACCGCATCGGCACCCGCATCCTGCGCGACCCCTACACGAACAAGCCCTATGTCGGCTTCTACGTGACGAAGCGCGTGGGCGGCATGGTGGTGGATAGCCAGGCCATCAAGGTCCTGAAGTTCGCGGCTGCCTGATGCCCGAACGGCGGGGTGGGCTTTTGCCTGCCCCGCGTTCACCCACTTCCATTTGAAAGACTGCCATGAAGCTGAAAGTAAACAAGCAGTTTGATTTCGCGCATCGCGGCTGCGAAGTCAAAACCTACCCCAAGGGGGAGGAAATCGACACCGACACTGCCGACCCTGAACTGGTGCGTGTCGCTACCGAAGAAGGCTGGATCGGCAAGCCCAACAAGGTGAGTCGCGAAGCCCAAGAAAAGGCCGAGCGCGAAGCCCAGGAGGCTGCGGACAAGGCGGCGCGCGAGGCCCAAGAACAGGCAGAGCGTGAGGCAGCCGAAGCTGCGGCAAAAGCTCTGGCAGAGCAGGGCGCTGCCGGTAACGGATCGGGCCCCGGCACAGGCCCCGCAGACACCACGAAACCCTGATCTCCCTTCGCCTTGCGCCTGCCACCCTCACGGGTGGGCGGGCGCAAGCCAAAGGCGGAACACACCATGCCCACCATCAAAATCATTGACGCCACGGTAGAGCCGCTCACGCTGGCCGAAGCCAAGGCGCACCTGCGCGAGACGCAGACCGAGACGCACAACGACTTGTTGATCTCCGCCCTGATCACGGTGGCGCGCCAGGCGGCCGAGGATCGGCTGCAGCGCACGCTCCTCACCACCACCTGGCAGCGCACGCTGGACCGCTTCCCGGCCTGCGGTGGCCATGTGGAGCTGTACATGCCGCGCGTGATCGCAGTGACCCAGGTGAAATACGTGGCACCCGATGGCGCAAACCCCACGCTGGACCCTGCGGCCTATGAGCTGGAGCCCACGGCAGAGCCTGGCCTGCTGCTGCCCGCCCATGGCACCAGCTGGCCCGCCACCCGTGTGCGGCCCGGTGCGGTTCAGATCCAGTACACGGCAGGTTATGGCGCCACCGCCGACAAGATCCCGAAGCCCATCGTGCAGTGGATCAAGCTGGCCCTCACCGACCTCTACGAAAACCGCGGCCGCAGTGCCGAGCGGCCCGCACTGCCGCAAGACTTTGCGGACGGCCTGCTGGATACCTACAAGATCTGGAGCGTGTAGCCATGGACCCGGGCAAGCTCAAACACCTCTGCAGCCTGCAGGCCCCCAGCAGCGTGCAAGACGCCGCTGGCCAGCCCATTCCAGGCTGGGCAGAGGTCACCACGTTCTGGGCAGACATCCGGGGCGGGGCAGGGCTGGAGACGATCAAGGCCGGTGCCGTCACCTCGGTGCGGCAGGTCTCCATCCGCACGCGCTACCGCACCGACATTACCGGCGCCATGCGAGTGGTCAGCGGCGGGGTGGTCTACGCCATCCAGGCCGTGCTGCCTGACCTGGTGGGCAGGCAGCACACCGACCTGGTCTGTGAGGTGTTGGCATGAGCCGCGCCAGCATGTCCGCCAGCTACGACTTTTCCAAGCTGGATGCCAGCCTGGACAAGATCACCAAGGTGGCTGAAGAAAGCACGCGCCCGGCCGCGCAGGCGGGCATTCAGGTGTTCTACGACGAAGCCCGCGCGCGCTGCCCGGTGTCTGACCAGGCACACGGGCGCAAGGGCGGGCAGCAGTTTCAACCCGGCAATCTGCGGGACTCGATCTACCAGGCGTATGCAGACGACGAAAGCACGCCCGGCCGTTCGGTGTACCGCACCAGCTGGAACAAGGCAAAGGCGTTCTACGGCACGTTTGTGGAAAACGGCACCAGCAAGATGGCGGCCCAGCCCTTCCTGCGCCCTGCGTATGACGCCGTGCGCAACAAGGCCGCCCAGGCCGCCCGGCGCCGCATGCTGGCCGATGTGAAGAAAGCACTGAAGTCATGAGCGCCGAAACCATCCTTCCTGTCGCGCTGGGCGCCCTGGTGTCCGGCCGCGTGCACCCCGACGTGGCGCCCGAGGGCTCACCGCTGCCGCGCATCGTGTACCAGCAGGTCGGGGGCGTCAGCACGGTGTATGCCGAAGGCGCCTTGCCCACCACAGAGAACGGCCGCTACCAGCTGGCCTGCTGGGCAGAGACGCGCCTGCAGGCCCTGGCCCTGGCCCAGCAGGTGGAGGAGATCCTGGTGGCGCACCCGGTGCTGCAGGTAAAGCCCATCGGCGCGCGCACAGCGGCGCACGAACCCGACAACGGCCTGCGCGGCTACCGGCAGGACTTCAGCATCTGGAGCCCGCGCTAGCCGCAGCGCCACCGCTGTGCACACGTGTGCACAGCCACTGACCGACCACGGCCGCAAGGCCACCCCGTAAAGCCCTGCAGGCATCAGCCCGCAGGGCTTTTTTCTTGCCCGCGAGGGCGTTTCCATTGCCCACCTCGCGTGGGTTTTTTCACTTCTGAAAGGCCCCAACCATGGCTCGTACCCCTTCCGGCACCATCAGTGCCGTCGCCACCGAATTTGCTGCCAGCAAAGTCGTCACGGGAATCTCCAATGCGGCAGAAGCCGTTGTCCAGTGTGTAGCCCACAGCTGCAACCCCAACGACATCGTCGTGATCCAGTCCGGCTGGGCGCGCATCAGCCGCCGCGCCTTCCGCGTCAAGTCGGCGCCCACGGTGGACACCCTGGTGCTTGAACAGGCAGACACCACCAGCCTCACCCTGTACCCGGCAGGTGGCGGCGCGGGCAGCCTGGTCAAGGTCAACACCTGGGTGCAGCTCACCAGCACCCTCAACCCCACCAGCTCCGGTGGCGAGGCCAAAAAGGTCACCTACAAGTTCCAGGAGTCCGACCAGGAGTTCTCGATCAACGACGGCTTCAGCGCCGTGGACCGTGGCTTCGACATGGACGCCGACGCGATCACTACGCCCGGCTACCTGGCCCTGCGCAAGCTGACCGAAGTGCAGATCGACACCGTGATGCGCAAGGTGGCCAAGAGCGGCGCCACCAGCTACCTGCCCTGCACCGTGAACCTGAACGAAGAAGAAATCGAGACCGACGGCCAGATCGTGGTCTGCAAGGTGGCCGTTTCCGGCAACGCCCGCAGCACGCGCTACGCCACCCCCGCCGTCGTCTGACCCCCGGGCTACCCGCCCACACCGAGCACCGACTCTGCCCCGTTCGCCCTTTCGCTGGGGGCGGCGGGGTGGGGCACGGGCTTTTTTCATCCACCCAGCGAGAGAAAGAACCTAATCACCATGTCTACCGACAACACCGCAAAAAGCAAGCCCGTCACCATGCTGACCAGCCTGCGCGACCAGGCCGCCAAGTTCCCTGTGCACCTGGAGCTGCAGCGCCTGGATGGCGAGATGGTGCGCGTCACCATCACCTGCAAGGCCCACGGCAAGCGCGCCTGGAGCCGTCTGCGCAGCCAGCATGTTGACGCCATCCTGGCCGCAGAAAAGGCCATGGCCGAAGCCGAGCAGGCCAACCTGGCGCTCGGTGCTGATGCGTCAGCTGCCAAGCCCTCTGCCCCCCGCCTGGAAGACCTGGTGGACCGTGGCATCACACGCGACGCCGAGTTCTTCGCAGGCATCGTGGACTCGTGGACCCTTCCCGAACCCTGCGATGCCGAGGGCCTGGAGAACCTGGAAGACAACTTTGGCGGTGCGCTGAGCCAGCTGCTGGTTGCCTATGAACGCGCGGTGTACCACGGCCAGTTGGGAAACTCCGGGCCATCGCGCGCGCGCTGATCGAACCGCCGATCACAGAGGCCGAAGCCCGCGAGGCGGGCTTCGAGCTGGAGGACTACGACACGGCAACGCTCGATGTCTGGCCCGAAAACGAGCGCGCATGGCTCTTCTACTGCGGCATTGGTAGCCGCTGGGCCTATGGCCCATCTGGCAGGCCGCTGGGCTTTCGCTGGGAGGCCCTGTACCCCTTGCTGGACCGAGAGGCCCCAGACCCCGAGGACTGGGAAGACCTGCGCTACCAGCTGGAGGTGATGGAGGCCGCAGCCCTGGCGGCCTACACCGAATTTTTCCCACCCCCCAAAAGACGCTAGTGCACACGTGTGCGCTGGCGTCTTTTTCTTTTTGACGCAGGCCCGCCGTGTCCAACGAAGACCTCAATCAGGAAATCAAGTTTGTCGCGGATGCCTCGGGCGTCAAGTCCGGCGTCAGCGAGATCAAGCGCGAGCTGGGCTCCATTGGCCCCGCCGCCGACAAGGCGGGCGCTGCGGGCGCTGCTGGCCTGAACAAGATTGGCGCCGGTGGCGAGGCCGCCGCCCGCAAGATGGACTCGGTGACCAAGAACATGGTCGCCAGCCTGCAGCGCCAGATTGCCGCGTTCGAAGCTGGCGGCACCGCTACGCGGGAATACCAGGAGTCCATTGCCCGCATGCGCGGCGCAGACCTGGGCGCCCTCAAGCCCTACCTGGACCAGCTTGATGCTGCAAAGCGCAAGGCAAACGACGCAGCAGATGCCACGAAGTCATTGGGCGCTGCCGCCACCCTGGCACGCGGCGCCATCGCATCGGCCCTGGCCGGGCTCACCGTGGGCTCGGTTGCGGGCTTTGTGCGCAGCGTGAACGATGGCGTGGACGCGCTCAACGACATCAAGGACGCCACTGGCTCCTCTATCGAGAACATCAGCGCGCTGGAAGACGTGGCCCTGCGCGCTGGCGCCAGCATGGACGTGGTCAGCAGCGCCATGATCAAGTTCAACCAGGTGCTGGCCGATGCCAAGCCTGGCAGTGCGCAAGAGCTGGCCTTGAAAGCCATCGGCCTGAGCGCTGAAGAACTGCGCAGGCTCGACCCTGCCGAGGCTCTGCGCCAGACGGCAGTGGCCCTGTCGCAGTATGCCGACGACGGCAACAAGGCCCGCCTGGTACAGGAGCTTTTCGGCAAGTCCATCAAGGAAGCCGCGCCATTCCTGAACGACCTGGCCGAGAAGGGGCGGCTGGTGGCCACCGTGTCGGCCGAACAAGCGGCCGAGGCCGAGAAGTTCAACAAGCAGCTGGCCGAGATGTCGAAGAACGCCACCGACGTGGCGCGCAGCTTGGTCGGCCCCATGGTCACCTCCATCAATGAGGTGATCAAGAAGTTCAAGGAAGGGCGCGCCGCAGGCCAGGGCTTCATGGCCATTGGCTGGCAGAACTACAAAGACGGCGTCCGCGAATTTTGGACGGGCGAGAAGCCCAGCACGGGCGGCGCCACGGGCAGCTGGGGCGAGCCTGAGCAAACCGAGAAGCCCAGTGTGGGCAACGTGCCCGACCCGGCCGCCATGAAGGCCCAGGCCGATGCCGCCAGAAAGGCCTCGGAACAAGTCCGCAAGGAGCTGTCCGAACAAGCCAAGCTCATGGCCGAGCTGTCGGGCCTGACCGGCTCGTTTGCCGAAGACTGGGCACGGCTCACCGCCGTGTTCACCGACAAGACCGGCGTGGTGAATGTGGAGGCGCTCACCGCTGCCCAGGCGGAGCTGCTCAAAAAGCAGCCCTTCATGGCCGCCACAGCCAAGGCAGAGGCCGATGCGCGCAGGGCCTTGATTGCGGTGTACCAGGAACAGGTGGCGATTCAGGAAGAACTGAACGCCGCCTACGTGGCAGACAGCCGGGCCCGTGAGGCAGGGCGCGCTGCAGTCAGCGACTATGCGCGCGGCATTCAGGAGTCTGCCGATGCGCTGGAGTTCGAGCTGTCGCTCATGGGGCAGACCGAAGAGGCCCGGCGCACCGCCATCGAGCACTACCGCATCGAGCTGGATCTGAAAAAGCAGATCGAGGCCATCGACCGCAACACCGGCTTTAACGAAGCCGAGCGTGAGGAAGAACGCGCCCGTGCCCGTGCTGCTGCCGCCACGGCCCGCCTGACGGCCAGCACTCGCGTGGCCATGGACGAAAGCCGCCGCATGGCGGAGTCCATCCAGGGCAGCCTGACCGATGCACTGATGCGCGGCTTTGAAAGCGGCAAGGACTTTGCAGCCAACTTCCGCGACACGCTCTTGAACATGTTCAAGACGCTGGTGCTGCGGCCGGTGATCAGCTTCATCGTCAACCCAATCTCCAGCGCCGTCTCCAGCGTGATCGGCGGCGTGGTGAACAACGGCCTGTCCATGCTGGGCTTGGGCAACAACTTGTTTGGCGGTGGTGGCTCCATCCTGGGCAACATCGGTAGCGCCGTGGGCAGCTGGTTGGGCCTGGGGGGCGCGGCTACAGGTTTGGGCCTGAGCGCAGGCGTAGGTGGCAGCATCATCGGCGCAGGCATCGGCAGTGGCTTGGGGATTGGGGCCGGGGCCGCAGCTACCGGCACCGGCTTGGGCCTCACCCTGGGCGGTACGGGCCTGGGCATCGGCGCAGGCAGCGCCGGTGCAAGCACTATCGGTGCAGGCATCGGCAGCTCGCTGGGGGGCGGCGCCGCCGCAGGGGGCGGCATCTCCGGCGCCCTTGCTGCTGTACCTGCCTGGGGTTGGGCACTCGCTGCGGTGGCCGTGCTTGCTTCGCTGGCTGACAGCGGTGAAACCCGAGTGGGTGGCCAGTTCGGCGTGGCCTACGACGGCGAGGTTGACAACAACAGGCGTGGCGAGACCTACACATATGAGGGCCAGCAGTACGACCGCGACTTTAGTGGCGGTGCGCGCAACCCATTGATTGACGGGCAAGCCTACCGCCTGGAAGGCGACCCTGTAGAGAATGAGCAGCTGATCCGTGATGCTGTGGCAGGAACGGCCAGGGGCATTAACGAAACACTCAAGGCCCTGGGCAGCGCCGTCACCGTCACGGGGTTCTCCGCAGGGCTGGAGACCTCGGGCAAGGGCCGGGGCGGTGTGTTTGCCGGTGGCACCTTGTCCAACGGTGTGGCCTTCGGCGAAAGCGGGCAGGGCGATAACTACGCGGGCACGCTGTACGAGTTGACCAGTACAAACAGCCCGGACTACGAAACGGCCCTGAAGAACTTCACGCTGGATCTGAAGCAGTCCACCATCCAGGCGCTGCAGGCTGCCACAGACATCCCGGAATCGGTCAAGAAAATGATCGAAGACGTGGACGCAGAGGCCCTGAGCGACGAAGCTGCCAATGCGCTGCTGAGTGCTATCAACACCCAGATTGCTGGGGTTACGGCCTTTCGGGATGCGCTGGGCAACATGGGCCTGGAAGACCTGGCGGGCATTGCTTACGACGTGGCCGTGGCTGTGGCCGAGGCCTCGGGCGGGTTTGAGGCGCTGGGCTCCAACATGACCAGCTTCTGGCAGAACTACTTCACGCCAGAAGAACGCGAGGCCGCCATGCGCGACCGCGTGACCGAGGCGCTTGCCGAGGTGGGGCTGGAGATGCCCGCAACCCGCGAGGAGTTCCGCGCCCTTGTGCTGGAGCTGCTGGCCATGGGCGAGGAGGGCGCCGCTGCGGCCGCTGTGCTGCTGAGCGTGAACGACGAATTCGCAGCGCTCACCGAAGGCGCAGCCTCAGCCGCTGAAGCCCTGGGCATCACGGCGGGCGGTCTGGCCGGGATCATGGGCGATGCGGTGCGCAACTCATCGAGCCGGGGCGAAGCCGAAGAAAAGGCCAGCCAGGGTTTTGAAGAGGCGTTCTACGGCGGCGTGCTGGACACCATGACATCGGCCCTCTCCGAAGGGCTCATGTCTGCCGTGCTGGGGCCGCTGCTCAATGGCCTGGTGGGTGGTGCCATTGCGTCGGGCACCTCGCTGGCCATTGGTGGCGCAGCGGGTGGCGGTGCTGTGGCTGCGGGCGGTGCGGTGGCCGGTGGTGCTGTGGCAGCTGGGGGTGCTGCCGCTGGGGGGGCGGTGGCCTCGGGCGGTGCGCAGGCTGGCGCAGCGATGGCGGCTGGCGGTGAAGCCGCTGGCGGCCGTATCACTGACTTCATCACGTCCGCACGCGAATACATCAGTCAGTTCATGGCCGTGCTGGGTGACCCGGGTGTGCAAGGTGCCATTGGTGAGTTTGCGGGGATGTTCGGCAATATCACCGGCGACTTGTACGAAGGCATGAACACCTTCTTCATCAACAGCAAGTCGATGCCTGCCGTGAGTGGCGGATTGTCGAGCGCCATGGGGGGCGTGGCCGATGCCATGAAGGATCTGACCGACGCGCTGATCGACGAAGTGCGCCGCCTGCGCGGGCTGATGCAAGAGGATTCGCCCGTGCTGCAGGACGTGCTGATGTCCCAGTTTGCCACCGCCACGGCCCAGGCCCGCGCGGGGGACAAGGATGCCCTGGCCAAGCTGCCGCAGCTGTCCCAAGCCATTGAGGCAGCGGCGCAGATCACGGCTACCAGTGCAGTGGACCTAGCCCGCCTGCGTGGCTGGCTGGCGGGCAGCCTGGAGGAGACGCTCAAGGCACGCGGCGTGACGGTGCCCAAGCTGGCCGTGGGCACCAACTACGTGCCGCAGGACATGCTGGCCTACATCCACAAGGGTGAGGCCGTGGTGCCCGAGCGCTACAACCCCGCCGCCGGTATGCAAGTGCCCATGCTGCAGGTGATGCAAGGGCCCCACCAGGGCCAGGAGCAAAGCCTGCTTGAGGAGGTGCGCAGCCTGCGCAGCGAGGTGGTGCAGCTGCGCGAGCAACTGGACGACGCCGCGCTGGATGCGCAGCGGCTGCGCATGGACCAGGCACTCACGGCCGGACGCATCGAGCAGCTGATAGCGATGAAATAGCAAGGGAGAGATATGGCTGATGGCATCTTGATCATGAAGCCCATGGAGGTGACCGAAACGCACCTGGTTTCGTCCACCGTGCCAGAGGCGGATGAGGCGGTCTACAACCCGGCCACGGCCTACGCGCTGAAGGCGCTGGTGATGTGGAAACACTCGGTGTACGAAAACACCCTGGCCGACAACACGGGCAACGCGCCAGACCTGCACCCCGACATGTGGGTGCGCGTGCGGGCCACTAACCGGTGGCGGCTGTTCGATGGCTCCAACAGCAGCCGCACGCAGCAAGCCAACAGCATCAGCTACGTGTTTGCGCCGGGCATGGCGGTGCGCATGGTGGCAGCGCTGAACGTGGTGTCTTGCTCGGGCGTACGGGTGCGGCTGATCGACCCTGTGCGCGGCACCGTGTACGACGTGACCAAGTCCCCGGGCCGCCGCCCCATCCGCTCAGACCCTTGGGAGTGGTGCTTTGGCGTGTGGTCCCAAGGCCTGGGGCTGTCGCTGTTTGAGAACCTGCCCGCCTACCCGCTGGCGCAGCTGCATGTGGACTTCACCGGCGGTCCAAGCCTTGCGGTGGGCTTGCTGATGTACGGCCAGCCGCGCCGCTTTGGGCTGGGCGTGTTGCGCGGCGGCAAGGTGGGGCGGCGCATCTACAGCCGCCGCGAGTTCAACGACTTTGGCGACGTGGAGCTGGTAAAGCGCCCATCGGCCAAAGAAAGCTCGCAGGAGGTGCTGATCCTCAACACCGAGCTGGACGGGGTGCTGGAGTACCTCGACTCGATTGACGCGTCCATCTGCCTGTTTGTGGCCGGGCGCTCCCACTCGGCGAACGTTGTGTATGGCGTGTTTACCAGCGCCGGGGTGCTGCAGTCGCACCGCGACCACTCACTGCTGCAAATTGAAATGCTAGGAGCAACCTGATGTCTTTTCCGAACCTTACCCCCTGGCCTGCGGCGGTCACGTCCGACGACGAACCCGACGTTTTCAGTGCCAAGATGTACGCCCGCATTGCGGCCGAGGCGCAGAACGTTGATGAGCTGAACGCTGCCGGTGCCTACATCGACGCCCAGGTCGCCCTGGTGGACGCCGACCGCATTGCCGCCCAGGAGGCCGTGGGCGATGCTGAGCAGCAGGTGGCGCTGGCCACTGAGCAGGCCGAGATTGCAGGCTTCACGGCCCACTACGTGGGGCAATGGGCGAGCCTTGTTGGCGCGCTGAACATGCCTGCTGTGGTGAAGCATGGCGGCCTGTTCTGGCTGCTTGTCAACAACCTGGCCAACGTCACCACGTCAGAGCCCGGCATGACCAACGACTGGACGCGCATCCCCGGCGTGACCGAAGTGGCCACACCGATCAACGCCGCGCCCGCGCAAGGCGCTGTCAATGTGGGCGCCACCACCGCCATCGTGCTGTCGGCCAATGCCTTTGGCACCATCTACACGGCAGACACGCACACGGCCAGCCAGTGGCAGATGCACACCTCCAATGCGTTTGCCTTCCCGGCTTACGACAGCGGCGAAATCGCGGCCGGCACATCGCACACCCTGGCGCTGGGCGTGGCGGCCGTCAGCACGCTGTACTTTTGGCGCGTGCGCTACAAGAGCAGTCGGGGCACATGGTCCGCATGGTCGCGGTCTACCAGCTTCACGACTGCGGCCGCGTTTAACAGCTACGTGCCAATTCCTACGGCCACGCCTGCCATCGGGTCTGCGCTGGAGGGGGGGTACTACGGGGGCATGGTGTGGCATCAGATTGCGACCTGCAATACCGCGCTGACCCTGGGAACTGGCACCCGCACGATGACCATCTCGGTCAATATGCACGTCACGCCGCTGGTGTATGCCGGGCAGGTGGTTGAGGTGCGCAGCCTTGTGGACCCAACCTATAAGTTTTTCGGCACCGTTACCGGCGCTTCGGGCACCACGCTCACGATCAACTGCACCGCCTTTGGCGGCACGGGGTCTGGGGCGAACTGGTCGGTAAACGTGCGCTATCGCGTCATCGTCTCGCCCAAAGCCTCGGGCGAGACGAACAGCAAGGCGTGGAAGAATGCCAACACCCCCGGGCCCACCGGCACGCACACGCTGGTGGAGGGCTGGCGTGCGACCACTGCAATGACCGCTGCGGGCGATGCCACGGTATACCCCCTGGCGCACTGGGCGCGGGGGCTAAACATCGGCGGCTACACGGACTGGTATTTGCCAGCGCGCGATGAATTCGAAGTGATGTGGGGCAACCTCAAGCCAGCCGGGTTAGTCAACAACTCTTCCGCACGACCAGCAGCGGTGCGCAACTACCAGAACCTGGGCGCGTACGCGGACTTGACCACAGCCAATGGCGCAAATCGAAACTCGGACCCCATCCGCGATCCCTATGCAGCGGGTGTGCCCGCCGTCACTTCGCTGACGCCCTGGTTGTCCGGGGGCAGTGAGGCGTTCCAGTTCGGCGTATCTGGGGGCGTGGGCTACTTCACCTCCACCGAGTACATCGACGCTGCGGCGGTGTATGTCGAGACGAACAGTGCCTACGTCGGCCAGCAGACGTATGCAAGTAAGTCCACCGCCGGTTCTAGCAACTACGCCCGCGCCATCCGCCGCAGCATGATCTAAGAGGCCCCCATGCAGTACATCAAATACACACATGTGGACGCCTTGACCGGCGTGCCCGTGACGGCCGCCCCCGCCGCCAATGGCCCCGCCATGCCCGCCGTGGAGGGCCTGGAATATGTGTGGGCGCGCGAAAGCGCCTACCCCACGGACAAGCCCGAAATGTTTGGCACCTGCCCTGATGGCGTGGCCACCGACTTGCCTGGCGTGCTGGCCGTGTTGACGCAGGAAGACTGGGAAGCGCTGCAGGCCGATGAAATGCTGGCACGCAATCCGGTGCCTGCATCGGTCACCATGCGGCAGGCGCGGCTGGCGCTGCTGTCAGCGGGCAAGCTCGATGACGTGGCGCCCACCATCGCGGCCATTGCAGACAGCACGCAGCGGCGCAAGGCAGAGATCGAGTGGGAGTTCTCCAACGAAGTGCAGCGCCACCACGGCTTTGTGACGGTGCTTGCGCCTGCGCTGGGCCTGACCGATGCGGAGATTGACGACCTGTTCCGCTTGGCGGTGACGCTGTGAAGGCCGCGTTCTACAAAGGCCGCAAGCGCCTGTTCAACCGCATCACCTCCTGGTGGTTGCGCGGGCCGTACAGCCACTGTGAGCTGGTGCTTGGGTTTGATACCAGCGGCCTTGCCATCTGCGCCAGCAGCTCTTTCATGGACGGCGGCGTGCGCGTGAAGCACATGGCCCTGGTGCCCGCGCACTGGGATGTGATCGAGCTGCAGGGCACCCCCGACAACGCCTGGCTGTGGCTGCAGCAGCACCGTGGCCAGCCGTATGACCTGCTGGGCCTGGCGGGCTTTGTGGCCCGCCGCCTTGGGCACAGCAAGGCCAGGTGGCTCTGCAGCGAGGCCGTGGCCGCCATGCTGGGCATGCCCGACGCCTGGCGGTTTGACCCCTGCAGCCTGTGGGCCGCACTCACCAGGCTGCCGCCCAGCGGCACCACCCCAGACCAACCCGCCTCGGCGGGTTTTTTTATGCGCAAGGGAAACCCATGAACTACATCAAGCACCTGCAGGCGGCCGGTGTTCCGGCCCACTACCATGCCGCCGCCGTCAATGCCCTGCAGGGCGCGCGTGAGCGTGCCCAGGGCCTCACCTGGGCCAAGTGGAAGGTGCGGCTGTTCAAGCCCGGCAAGATCGCCCGCCTGCTGGCCTGGCACCACGAACGTCTGGTGGACGTGCGGCCTGATCTGGCGGACTGGGACATTGCCCCCATGGTCAACATCACGGCGCACGGCGACAACGTGCCCTGGCCTGGTGGCCGCCCGGCGCCCGGCGCATGGAGCAACCCCGACCCCACCTCTGCAGAGCACCAGGCCGCAGTGGCTGCCAACTACTGGTGCAAGGGCACCCACCCGCGTTCGCCCGAATCCCGCAAGGCCTGGTACCACCGCAACGCGGGCGAGTACCGCGCCTGGCGCCTGGGCTTGCCTGTGGACCTGGCTGCAGGCGTGCAGGTGTGGCGAGGCGATGGCGTGGCGGTGTACCGCTGCGGCGATGCCTGGCAGCTTGTGGCCACGCAGCAGCTGGCAGGCAAGCTGCACCTGCGCATCCGCGTGGGCTATGAGGTCAGCAATGTGTGGCACGAGCCCACCGGGCAACAGGCGTGGTACCCCATTGCGGGCCATGACCTGCGGGCGCCGGTGACCTGGTCGGTGCTGCCGGGATGGGGGGCGCCGGATGCCTGAACCCACTTCTACATCAGGCGTCAGCCTGGCTGCGTTGTCGATTGCCCTGCTGGGCCCCATGGCCGGGCCGTATGTGCTGATCGTCTTTGCCTCGCTGTCGGGGGCGCTGTGGCCCCTTAGTGCTGCCGACACGTTGAGCCGTTCTGCCGGTGGCTGGTTGCTTTTGCGGTGCACCTTGACTGCCGTGGTGCTTACCTCCGCGCTGTCTCAGGTGCTGCAAAGCCGCTGGCAGATCCCCGTCAATGAGGCCTGGGCTCCCGTGGCGTTCGCTATCGGCGCCTTGGGCAATGGATGGCGGCCGGTCTTTGACGCCGTCAGCGCTGCCCTGCAGGCCCTCGCGGGCCGCTTGGGCGGCAATCAGGAGCCCAAGCCATGAACGCACTACTGATCGCTCACGAGCTGGCCTGTGCGCTGCTCTTTTTCACCGTCTTCTGCCGCATGCAGCGGACTACCAGCGAGACGCGTGCCGGTATCCGGTTCGCGTTCCTCACGCTCGGCACCGTGGCGGGCCTGGGCGTGCCCTGGCCTTTCATCGGTTGGCGTCTGGAGTGGTTCGGCGTGGTCCTGGCGCTCGCAATTGTCCAGGTGCAGCTGGTGACATCGCATTACTGGTCGGGCGGCACGCCCTGGCAATTCAACAAGGAAGGCACCCCATGAAACTCACCCCGCACTTCACGCTGTCTGAACTGACAGCCAGCAACAAGGCGCGCCAGCTCGGGCTGGACAACACGCCCCCGCCCGAGATCGTGCCGCGCCTGGTGCTCACTGCCGAGATGCTGGAACGCATCCGTAGCACGCTGAACGCGCCCATCACCGTGACCAGCGGCTACCGTGGCCGCCAGCTCAATACGGCCGTGGGCGGTGTCACCAGCAGCGACCACACCCAGGGCCACGCGGCCGACATCGTGGCGCCAGGCTACGGCACCCCCACCCAGATCGCCCGCACCCTGGCCCCGCTGGTGTCGGTGCTGGGCATTGGCCAGCTGATCCTGGAGGGCGTGAAGGGCAAGCAGTGGGTGCACGTCAGCACCCGCATACCCGACAAGCCTGCCAACCGGGTGATCACGATCACCGACAAGGGCGCCCAGCTGGGCATTCAGGAGTTGCCATGATCCCCGGCCTTTACACCTACGCCGCCACAGCCCTGGTGGCCGCTGCCATCGCCGCCACCGGCGCCTGGCGCGTGCAGGAATGGCGCTGGGGCGCCAAAGAAGCGCAGCGGATGGAGATCGAGCGCCAGGCCGAAGAGGCCCGGCAAACCGATGCTAGGCAGCAGCGCCAGTTCAACGACACCGCCAGCGGCCGCCACGCGGCCACGGTGGCCACCCTATCCAACAAGCTGGGAGACGCCCGTGCGCAAATCGCTACCCTGTCTGCTGATCGCCAGTGCCTTGACGCTCGCACTGTCGGCATGCTCAACAACCTCGGCGCCGCAAGTTCGCTCGGGTTACGAACCCCTGCCAGCCAACCTGCGGGCGCGGCCGCAGCCGTTGCCGCCCCTGAAACTGACCATACCCCTAGCACCGGCTACGCCAGTGAGCGGGATACCGCAGAGTGGATAGCCATCTGTAAAACACAGCACGATGCGCTGGCCAGCCAGGTCAACCAGATCCTGGACATCGAGGAGCGCCGCCAGCAGGGGGCGCAGTGATGGCCGCCGTGCACACGCATGCACCCCACCAGGGCGCCCGCCCTGGCCCCGGCCGCAGGGCCATCAAACAATTTAATGAGCGCCTTCGGCGAGACCAGCGCGAGCTGGAGAGGGAGCTGCGGGAACGGGTGGGGCGGGGGTGCTATCCGGTGCGGGATGAGGGGGCGCTGCCGCGCATTGATTGACGCCTATTCGATTGCAGTTTCGCCTTCCATCACCTCGCCAGCCAGCCAGGCACCGGTCGCATCCACGCTCAGTAGACGGCTGTGCCCGCCCTTAGCCACCAGTAGCACGTCGATAACCCCGCGCGGGTTGTCGCGCTGGGCACCCTTGTGGTACACGGTGATGCGTTCAAAAGTATCAGCCACCAGCTGGCGGGCCTGCAGGCGGGCGTCCATGTCCAGCTCCAAAACGCCTTTAGCCAGCGACTGCCAAACCTGTTCCACCCCCTCTATGTCAGCGCGCGCCGATTCGGCGAGGTCGCGCTCTGCTGCGGCCGCGCGGTCTTGCCAGGCGGCGCGCTCTGCTTCCAGCTCGCGGGCTCGTTTCAGGAACGTGGCGGGGGCCTGGCCAGCGTCGGCCTGCAGCAGAGCATCGGTCAGTCGCGTGAGCTGGTTTTCAATCTCCAGCAGCCTGGCGTGTGCGGCAGCCAAGTCGGCGCGTGGAGCTGCAGTGCGGTCGCCACGACTCAGGGCCTGCAGGTTCACCAGGTCAGAGCAATAGCCCATGATGGCGCGCTCAATGGGCACCACCGAGCAAGACCCCGCCACGCTGCAGCGCTCGCCATGGTTCACGCGTGTGCACTGCAGCCGCCGGTTGCAGTCGAGGATAGTGCCGTCCGCCTTGCGCTTGTTGGCCATGGTCTGCGCCTTCATCGGCGCACCGCAGTAGCCGCACACCGTGATGCTCATGCCGGTGATCATTGACGGGATATCCCCCTTCACTCGCCTGCGGCCGCGCTGGCCTAAGGCCTGTAGCACCTGGGCTTGCTCTTCGCGGCTGATGACCGGCGGGTAGTAGTTGGCCAGCACGTAAGTTTCACCGTCCAGCTCCACGTGCTTGTCGCCCACCAGGGCAGGGTGGGGCAGCAGGCGCACCAGGTGGCCTGATGAAGGCACCTTACCGCTGATGGTGAGGCCTTCTTCGTGCAGTCGTTTGGCGATAGTGCCCGAGCCCAGGCCGCGCAGGAACATGGCCACGGCAGCGCGCAGAGCGGCCACGCGCTCGGGGATGGCTTGCCACTGCCCGTCCACCACGCGCAGCCAGCTGGGGGCCTGCCCGTATCGCACCAAGCCACGGAAGGCTCCCGACTGCCACCCGAGGCACTGGCGCCGGATGGCATCGCGTACGCGCTTGCTTTTTGTGTCGCTCTCCTCGTGCGCACGGATCATCACCAATAGGCTGTACACCAGATCCATGGGGTTGGCCTTCAGGCGCTCCCGGCTGTACACCTTGTTATCGCTGGCCGTCACCACGGTGATGCCAGCGTTGATGATGGAGGCGAGCTGTGCCTGCGCCTGGATGGGCTCAGCGCGGGACAGGCGGTCCAGGCCCTCCACCACCAGCACCGAGCCGGTGGGCACGTGGCCAGACTCCACGGCCGCCAGGAACACACCCAGCGCGCCGCGCTTGACGTGCGTCTGGTGGTAGGCCGACAGGCCCTCATCGCGCATGCTCAGTTCGGCATCGAGCTGCAGGCCATGCTCTTTGGCCCACGCTTCGGCGTAGGCTGTTTGGCGTTCGGTGCTGTATCCCTCTGCCTGCTTGGCGTCAGAAAACCGCAGGTAGCTGTAAACCCGTTCCCGCATGTGATCGCCTCCCCGATTCATGATGGAGGCGCGAGTTTACTTAAAGTGGCTTGAGGCTGATCTCAATCAGGTTCAAAGGGACTCTCTCAGTCGGTTCCGG
Organism: Acidovorax sp. sif0632; assembly: GCF_019218805.1. NCBI lineage: Bacteria > Pseudomonadati > Pseudomonadota > Betaproteobacteria > Burkholderiales > Comamonadaceae > Acidovorax > Acidovorax sp. sif0632. The sequence continues at coordinate 830,290 of NZ_JAHUWW010000002.1, forward strand.
CAGGCCGGTCTCGACACCCCTAGCGATGGCGCCCCCGAAGGAGCGCGGTTGCCATTGTAGAGGGTGGGTCAGCGCCCGGCGTGGATGATGGGGATGGCGTAGTACATCACGGAGTCAGCGGACGTCGGGTGGTATTGCGAGCCGTAGATTTCCAGATCCGGCCCCAGGCTGTGCGACTGGCTGGCCGACAGCAGCCAGCTGGCGTAGATGTAGTTCACCGTCGCATCGACGTTCTGGGCAGGACCCCTGTGGGTGAAGCGTGCATAGGTGGACGCGGGGATTTCCATGGCCACCATGCCCGGTGGCAGCGCACCGGGGTCCCTCACTTCGATGCAGGCCAGGTAGCGCAGCTCTTCCGTGTGCGGCCCCGCCGGGGCCACGACGCCATAACAGACCCCGGGCACGGTGTTCGCAATCTCGCCCAACCGGGGCAGAAACTTCGCCCACAGGGGCGGCAGTTTCTGGCCCAGGTTGTTTTTTTCGGAATCGATGCCGTAGTAGTCGGTGGGCAGCCCGACCAATTGCATGGCGGGCTGCTGCTGGATGTCGGGTTCCAGCGAGATGTTGTGGTGAATGTGTGCGAGGTAGCTTTCGTCAAACCGGATCTTGCGCACGAACAGCGAGCGGTTGCCCATCTTGCGGTACTGCGACGGTGTGAGCCGAAAGCAATCACGGAACGCTCGCGTGAAACTCTCCTGTGTCTCGTACCCCGACGCCAGCGCAATGTCGAGCACGCTCAGCCGCGTGTTGGTCAACTGCTCCAGCGCCCGCGAGAACCGGCGCGAGCGGATGTAGGTCTTCAAGGTTTCGTTGGTCAGCGCCTTGAAGATCCGCTGGAAGTGCCACTGGCTCATCCCCGCAGCCCGTGCCACCTCGGAAAGCTGGATATCGGATTCGAGATGGGCCTCGATGAAATCGATGCCCTCCTGGATTTGCCGGAGATAAAGCACGGTGGCGTCCGTTCAAGGGGTTTCAAAGAAACCGGTCATCGCAACCAGCCGGTTCTGGTCGTTGTACCGGCCGTAGCTCACGCCTTCCCCGATCACCTGCCCGCTGCCATCCACCATGTTCCATTTGGCGATGCTCTGCTGGTTGTGGCTGGCGAAATAGTGGGTCACAAAATGCCCGCCGGGGACCTGACTGTGAAAGTTGTCCATGTAGGCCGTCAATTGGTCCCAGCCCTGGGCGGTGGCCAGCGGGTCGTTGTAGGTGCAGGCGGGGTCGAGGGACTGGGAAAACAGGGCTTCCCTGTCTGCAGCCGAGTCGGTTTTCCACGACGCGGTGTAGGTGTCCCAGATGGATTGAAGGGGTTGTTGGCTCATGGTGTGCTCCTGATGGGCGGTGAATGGAGACGCCATCGTGCCGGGCGCTTGAGCGCCTTTTTGACATTTTGTGCTTATTTGTGGGCGCGTCGTTTGGGCACGAAACGACGGTGCCCCGACTCGCCTGGACTACGTGCTGGCGGAAGGCACAGACGCCGGAGCCACACCCAGCAGCTGGTGCAGCCTTGGGCTCGTGGTGGTGTACTGCAGCGCCACCTTGTCGCCCTTGAGCGCCTCGGCGGCGCCAAAGGCGGCTAGCGTGGCTTCGTGGAAGCCGCACAGGATGAGCTTGCGTTTGCCGGGGTAGGTGTTGATGTCGCCCACGGCGTAGATTCCGGGCACGCTGGTGCGGAAGGCCTCGGTGTCCACCACCAGCTGTTTGCGGTCCATGGCCAGGCCCCAGTCGGCGATGGGGCCGAGGCGGGGCGAGATGCCGAGCACGGCCACCAGCAGGTCGATTGCCAGGGCGCGGGTGCTGCCATCGGCGTCCACGACCTGCAAGGCGGTCAGCTGGTCGCCAGCGGTTTCAATGCCGGTGATCTGCGCAGACTCGACATGGATGCGGCCCGCATCGCGCAGTTGCTGCAGGCGCTGCAGCAGAGCATCCGGGGCGTGAAACACATCGCGGCGGTGCAGCAGGCTGACGCGTGCGGCCTGGCCTTGTTCGGCCAGTTCCACGGCGCGGGCTACCGCGGGCTCGTCGCCGCCGTGCACGACCACATGGCGCCCAGCCACACCCACGCTGGCGGGCAGGTTCTGGTAGTGGACCTGGGTGCCCACAAAGCGCTCGATGCCGTCCACCTTGAGCGTGCGTGGCACAAAGGCGCCCACACCGGCAGCAATGAACACCGTCCGGGCCAGCAGTTGTGCGCCCTGGGAGGTTTGGACCAGCAGGCGCCCATCGGCCTGCGCGGTGAGCGCCGACACCAGCGTGTTCAGGTGCCACTGGGTCTTGAACGGCGCGATCTGCTCAAGCAGCAGGCCAGCCAGCTCGCGCCCGGTGCACACGGGGATGCCGGGGATGTCGTAGATGGGTTTGTCGCCGTACAGCTCGACGCACTGGCCGCCCGCATGGGGCAGGGCGTCGATGACATGGGCGGTGATGCCTTGCAGGCCCAGCTGGAAGACCTGGAACAGGCCCACGGGACCCGCGCCGATGACGACAGCGTCGGTTTCTTGAATCATGCTCAAGCCACGCGCGCAGCGCCCGAAACTGGCGCTGCCAAAGACCTGTGCCACCGTGGAACTGGCTTTGCCAGGCCACTGGTGGCGTCCCCCTTGGGGGATGGCGCGAAGCGACTCAGGGGGGTCACTTGACCAGTTCGTTGACCTTGCCCGGCTTGCCGTTCCATTCGTCGGCGTCGGGCAGCGCCGGCTTGCGCTTGGTGATGCTCTTCCAGCCGTCGGCAAAGGCCAAGTCGGCGTTGAGCTTGATGAAAGCAATCTGGTCGGCCGGCAGATCTTCTTCGGCAAAGATGGCGTTGGCCGGGCATTCGGGGATGCAGACGGCGCAGTCGATGCATTCATCGGGGTCGATGACAAGCATGTTCGGGCCTTCGCGGAAGCAGTCCACGGGGCACACGTCCACACAATCGGTGTACTTGCACTTGATGCAGTTTTCGGAGACGACGTGGGTCATGACAGGAGTTGTGTGGGTCGGTGAAAACCCTCAATTTTAGAAGCTTTCACCGACCTTTGGTTACAGGGCCCCTCACCCCGATGGGGTGACTGGGGTTACGGGCGCTGATCTAGATCAGTTGACCAGCACGGCACCGGCCGTTTTGTGGCTCGCGGTGTCCACCAGGATCAGCGATCCGAGCACCCGGGCTTTGCCAAAGGGGGCGGCCGGAATCGCCTCTTGCAGCAGCAGGTCGACATGGCCGATGGCATTGGGGTCCAGCTGGGTGGCGGCTTCTTCGGCCAGCGTGTTGATGTTGAGCTTGTGCACCACGGCCTTGACCTTGGCCTTGACCCAGCGGTGGCCGTGCAGCGCCCAGTACACGCGGCCTGCGACCAGGGGCTCGTCGTCCATCCAGGCCACCGTGGTGCGCAGCTCGCGGCTGGCGGGCCACGCAGGCACGCTGGCGGGCGTGTCGAAGTCGTCTTCGGCGGGGGTGGCGACGGCAGGCGCCGCCAGAATCCAGTCGCCCCGCGAGACATCCACCTCGCGGTCCAGAATGATGCCGGCGCTGGTGCCTGCGGGCACGTCCTTGGGGCGACGGGCATGGTCCAGCACTTGCGCCACGGTCGCCAGCTGGCCGCTGGGGAAGATCTGTACAGCGGTACCGGGCGCAAAGCTGCCCGCAGCCACGCGGCCCCAGAACACACGGCGGCCTTGCGAGGTGTCGGAGGACGACGAGAATTTCTCGACCCACTGCACCGGGAAGGCCGGTGCCAGCGCTGAGTCTGCGGGGGTGTTGGGCAGTGCTTCCAGCACTTGCAGCAGCGTGGGGCCGTCATAACCGCACCAGCCCGCATGGGCGTCCACCACGTTCCAGCCCTTGAGGGCCGACACCGGCACCATGGCGCGCACGGTGATGCCTGCCGCTTGGGCAAAGGATTGCAACGCGCCCTGGATGTGCTGCCACGCCAGCGCGGGGTCTTCCACCGCGTCGAGCTTGTTGACGGCAAACACCAGCGAGTGCACGCGCAGCAGGTGGGCCAGCAGGCTGTGGCGGCGGGTTTGCGGCAGCAGGGCCAGGCCGGGGTTCTTCCAGTCGAGCTTGGTGGCATCGACCAGCACCACGGCGGCGTCGGCGCTGCTGGCGGCGGTGACCATGTTGCGGGTGTATTGCTCGTGGCCGGGTGCATCGCCAATGATGAACTTGCGCTCTTCGGTGGCGAAGTAGCGGTAGGCCACGTCGATGGTGATGCCCTGTTCGCGCTCGGCGCTCAGGCCGTCGGTCAGCAGGGCCAGGTCGGTCTCACCCTGGCGCTGAACGCCAGCCAGGTGGTCCTGCAGCACGGCCTTGCTGTCCACCAGCAGACGGCCGATCAGCGTGCTCTTGCCGTCGTCGACGCTGCCGCAGGTGATGAACTTGAGCGCGGAAATGTGGTCATTTTTTCCTGTAGCGCTTGTAGGGATTGCGCTGGAAGCTATCGAATTCATAGTGGTCATCAGAAGTACCCGTCTTTCTTGCGCTTTTCCATCGAGGCATCGCTGGTCTTGTCGTCCATGCGGGTGGCACCGCGCTCGCTCACGTCGGCGGCCAGGGTCTCGATGACGATCTCGGCCGGGGTGGCGGCGGTGCTCTCCACCGGTGCGGTGCAGGTGATGTCGCCCACGGTGCGAAAGCGCACGTCGCGTGTCTCGACCACGTCGCCTTCACGCGGCGGTGTCAGCTCGGTCACGGGCATCAGCAGGCCCTTGCGGTCCACCACCTGGCGCTTGTGCGTGTAGTAGATGCTGGGCAGGCCGATCTGTTCGCGGTCGATGTACTGCCACACATCGAGCTCGGTCCAGTTGCTGATGGGGAACACGCGGAAGTGTTCGCCGGGCTGCAGGCGGGTGTTGAACAGGGTCCACAGCTCAGGCCGCTGGGCCTTGGGCTGCCATTGGCCAAAACTGTCGCGGTGGCTGAAGATGCGCTCTTTGGCGCGTGCCTTTTCTTCATCGCGGCGGGCGCCGCCGATCAGGGCGTCAAAGCGGAATTCCTCGATCGCTTCGAGCAGCGTGACGGACTGGTGCACGTTGCGCGATTCGCCGGGGTGGGCCAGTCGCACGGTGCCGCGTGCCATGGAGTCTTCGACATTGCGCACGATGAGTTCAGCACCGAGTTCCTTGGCGCGGAAGTCGCGAAAATCCGTCACTTCGGGGAAGTTGTGGCCCGTGTCGATCATGAGCAGCGGGTAGGGAATGCCGCCGCCGCTGGCCTTGGTGCCAAAGGCCTTTTCGGCGCACTTGAGCATGACCAGCGAATCCTTGCCGCCCGAAAACAGCAAGGCAGGGCGTTCAAAGGCGGCAGCCACTTCGCGCAGGATGAAGATGGTTTCTTCTTCCAGGGCGTCGAGGTGCGAGTTGTTCAGGTGGTAGCTCATATCGTTGGTTTTCTTCTCAAGCAGCGCGGTATCGGTCCGGGTGTTCATGGTCGGTGCTGCAGTGGAGTCAGTGGGCCAGATGCAAACCGCACTCGCGGTTGTCTTCGCCCTTGGTGGGGTCCACGTAGTCAAAGTTGTTGGGCAGGCCGTGCTTCACGCAGTATTCGTGCAGCTCCTTGGACGACCAGTGCAGCAGCGGCGCGACCTTGATCAGGCCGTCAGGGTTGATGCTGACCGGGTCCATCTGTGCACGCACGGCGGTGTCGGTGGCGCGCAGTGCGGTAAACCACACCTTGGGGGCCGTTTCGCGCAGGGCGCGGGCAAAGGGCTCCAGCTTCACTTCTTCGGTAAAGGCTGCGTGGCGTGGGTCGTCCAGCGCGGGGGTGGCGCCTTCCACGGCTTCACGGTGCGCGCGTGAGCGGCGTGGCAGGTAGATCTGCAGCTTCAGGCCCAGTTGCTTTGTCACCTCGTCGGCAAAGCGGTAGGTGGCTTCGGTGTTGTAACCGTTGTCCATCCACACCACGGGCACGTCAGGGTTGACTTGCGTGACCATGTGCAGGATCACTGCCTCAAAGGGGCGGAAGTTGGTGGTGACGATGGCGGGCTGGCCCAGCCCCAGCGCCCAGGCCACCAGGTCTGGTGCGTTGCGGCCGAGGTCGGCGTTGATGCGTGCGAGATCGATTTGGCTCATGGTGCAGGGCTTGTGGGTTGGGTTCTCAGGCGGCGGCGCGGTGGGCAAACAGTGGCTGGGGATTGACGGCGTCGCCCTGGTAGAAGCCTGGGAACAGTTCAAACTGGCGCTGGGCATCGGCGGCATCCACCCCCTCGGCCAGCACCGCGCTGCTAAAGCCCGTGCGCTGCATCTGCACCAGTTGGTCGATCAGCACATCACCCGTGGCGCGGATTTCGCCAGCAAAGCCACGGCGGCGGCGCAGCAAAAAGGCCTGGCTGAACGCACGGCCATCGGTGAAGTTGGGGAAGTGCAGGTCCACGCGTTCCACGCCTTCCAGCGGCAGGGCTGTGGCGTCGGCATCGTTGGCCAACGCCACCACGCGGGCGTCGCCTTCCGCCGGGGGCTGGTGTTCGTGGGATGCAAGAAGTGTCAGGTTCATCATCGTTCGGATTTCGGTGGCACGGCGGCTTCAGAGGCTGGGAGTTTTTTTCGAGTGCCCGAAAGGTGCGTCAAAACGCCGCTGATCGAGGCGCAAAGCACGGCCATAGCTCGGGCTATGGCGCGCATTTGCAACGACGAGCAGCGGTGTTTTGGCGTGCAAGGCGGGCATAGGAAAAAGACTCTCAGCCTCTTAGGCTGTGGCCAGGGTTTCGTCTTTGTGGCGGGCAAGCTTGGCGGCTTCCTTGAACGGGTCCAGGCCGGTGCGGCGCACGGTGTTCTGGAAGGTCTCGCCGCTTTCACGCAGGTCGCGGTAGGTGCTGAGTACAGCCTCGATCACGTCGGGCACTTCGGCCGCAGAGAACGAGGGGCCGATCACCTTGCCCGCCACGGCAGCGCCCGACAGGTCGGAACCATCGGAGCCGCCCAGCGTGACCTGGTACCACTCCTTGCCGTCCTTATCCACGCCCAGGATGCCGATGTGGCCGCTGTGGTGGTGGCCGCAGCTGTTGATGCAGCCGCTGATGTGCAGGTCGATCTCGCCGATGTCGTCCAGCTCGTCCAGGTCCTGGTAGCGCTGGGTGATGGCCTCGGCAATCGGCAGCGAGCGGGCGTTGGCCAGCGCGCAGAAGTCGCCGCCGGGGCAGGCGATCATGTCGGTGAGCAACTGCACGTTAGCGCTGGCCAGGCCCAGGGCCTTGGCTTCTTGCCACAGGTCAAACAGGCGGCTGGCGTGCACCCAGGGCAGCAGCACGTTCTGGTCGTGCGTCACGCGGGCTTCTCCGGCGGAGTATTTGTCCACCAGGTCAGCCAGGGCGATCAGTTGTTCGCTGGTCGCATCACCCGGCGACTGGCCGGGGCGCTTGAACGACAGTGTGACGGCGCGCAGTTGCGGGTTTTGGTGCGGGTGCACATTGCGCTGCAGCCAGCGGCCGAACATCACGTGCTCTGCCGCCAGGGCGTCCAGCGATGCCTGCAGTGCTGCGGGGGGCACATCGGCAATGTTGGCCAGCTTCGGCGTCACAAAGCAGGCGGCCACGCGGTCAAACTCAGCCTGCGGAATGGTGTGGGGGCCACCGTCGATCTCGACGATCTGGCGGTACTCTTCTTCCACATCGTCGATGTACTGCTGGCCTTCGGCCTTGACCAAAATCTTGATGCGGGCCTTGTACTTGTTGTCGCGGCGGCCGTGCTCGTTGTACACGCGCACGATGGCCTCGATGTAATTCATGATCTGGTTCCAGGGCAGGAACTCGCGGATCACGGTGCCAATCACCGGCGTGCGACCCATGCCACCGCCCACAAACACCTTGAAGCCGATCTCGCCCTGCTCATTCTTGAGCAGGTGCAGGCCCACGTCGTGCCAGCCCGTTGCGGCGCGGTCGTCCTTGGCCCCGCTGATGGCGATCTTGAACTTGCGCGGTAAAAAAGCGAACTCGGGGTGCAGCGTGGTCCACTGGCGGATGATTTCCGCATAGGGGCGCGGGTCCACGATCTCGTCCACGGCAATGCCGGCCAGGGCATCGGTGGTGGTGTTGCGGATGCAGTTGCCGCTGGTCTGGATGCCGTGCATGTCCACAGTGGCCAGCAGGTCCATCACATCCGCACTTTTGGACAGCGGAATCCAGTTGAACTGCACATTGGTGCGGGTGGTGAAGTGGGCGCAGTTCTTGGGCAGGAAGGTGGTGCCCAGCTTGCCCTGGCCTTCCATGGCGGCCTTGAAGACGGCCGCTTCGGGTTCGTCGTATTCGCGGGCGATCTGGGCCAGCACGCGCAGCTGGCGGCTGGCGATTTCACCGTAAGGCACAGCTACGCGCAGCATGGGGGCGTAGCGCTGCACATACCAGCCGTTTTGCAGGCGCAGTGGGCGGAAGTTGTCTTCGGGCAGCTTGCCGTTCTGCCAGCGCGTGAGCTGGTCACGGAATTGCCGTGCCCGCTGTTGCACAAATTGTCGGTCGAATTCTGTGTATTGGTACATCGTGGTCAGTGCAGTTCAGTGCGTGCAACTCAAATCAAGATCAGTTTGAAGCCCGCCCAGGCGAGCAACAGCGAGAGGATGGAGCGAATCAGGCGCTCAGGCGTGCGGGTCACCAGGCGCGAACCCAGCCAGATGCCCGGCAGTGAGCCAGCCAGCAATTGTGCAAGCAAAGGCCAGTCCACCGAGCCCAGCGAGGCGTGTCCGAGGCCCGCCACCAGAGTCAGGGGCACGGCGTACGCAATGTCTGCACCAATGATGCGCGGCAGGGGCAGCATGGGGTAGACCAGCAGCAACACCGTGACGCCAATGGCGCCCGCGCCCACCGAGGTAAAGGTGACCAGCGTACCGATGACGGCACCCATCAGCACGGGCAGGCTCCAGTGGCGAGGGCGTGTGGGGTCGCCCGTGTGGCTCTTGCGGGCTGCGGCTTCGGCCGCTTGGCGCTGGGCAGAAAACGCCACCACCTTATAGAGCGTGGCCGCTGCCGTCAGCAGCAGGGCAAAACCCAGGGTGGTGGTCATCACACGCTGCGCGGTGCTGCTGGCCGGGCCCATCACCTTGAGCGCCCACAGCGCCAGCAACGCGGCCGGAATGCTGCCTGCGCAAAGCTGGCCCACCACTTTCCAGGGCACCAGGCGCTGTCGGGCCAGGCTGACGGTGCCGCCCATCTTGGTGAAGGCCGCGAACAGCAGGTCGGTGCCCACGGCCATGTGGGGCTTGATGCCAAAGAAGAAAATCAGGATCGGCGTCATCAGCGAGCCACCGCCCACGCCGGTCAGGCCCACAATCAGCCCGACCGCAAAGCCCGCAAAAACAAACGCCAATTCATGCATGGGTGCGAATGTAGGGGAGAGGCTTATGGAAGCAAACTATTGTTTCGCTCTGCTGATATGTCAATTTGCTTATAAGCAAGTGTGGGCGCGGTTTTTTAACGCGTTTTCAGCGTTTACAGGCGCTCGGTGCCCAGCGCCCTGGCCAGCTTGGCGTCCAGCGGCAGGGGTTCGCCTTGCAGGCGGGCTGCCAGCAGCTCGCCACAGAGCAGCGCCAGCGTCAGCCCCCGCGCGCCCATGGCGGTGTTGACCCACAGGCCCGGAAGGTCCGTGGCGTCCACAGGGCCGACGATGGGCAGGCGATCCGGTGCGGTGCAGCGCACGGCGGCCCAGGTTTTCAGGGCAGGCGGCGCTGCTGGCCCCCCTTCGGGTTCTGACGCTGCGGTGGGGGGAGCGAGCGACGCTTGGTGGAACGCGGGCGCCAATTGCGGTGCTATTGCGGGCAGCAGTGCCTGCAACTTGCCCCAGTTGGTGGCATGGGCTGCCTGAACGTCGGCGGCGCTGGGCGGCAGGGCCTGCACATCCCGCTCAAACGTGGAGCCCATTACCCAACCCCAGCCCTGGCGGCCACCCGCATCGCCGCCGAGCGGAAAGCGGGGCACCAGGTTGCCGTTGCCGTTGGCCGGAAACGGCAGCAGCGGCGCCGCAGGGTCTGCATGGTCCCCCCACGACACCTGCCCCCGAACCGGCTGCAAAGGCCAGCGGTGGTTGAGCAGCTCCAGGCTGCCAGCGCCCGCCGCAATGACCACCGTGGCTGCCTCGGCCAGCACCTGGCCCTGGGCGTCCAGCGCCTGCCAGACCGTGGTGGCCGGGTGGTCATCGGCGGCGGGGGGCTCGGCACGTCGTAGCTGTACCACCTGACAGTCGCCTTGCCAGCGTATGCCGGGCTGCGCCAGCAAGGCTGTGGCCAGGCGGGCAGGGCGCACCCAGCCTGCCTGGTGGTGCCAGCAGGCGGTGGCATCGGGCGGTAGCTGGGCGGCAGCCAGGGCGGTGGGGGACGCAGGCTCGCTCCAGGCGGCGCCTGATCCTTGGTCCCAAGCGGGCGACAGGCCGGGCGTGCCGTCGGTGCGGTGCTCCAGCACGCCGCAATGGGCCCAGTCCATGCCCTCGCTCAGCAGCCAGCGGGCCTGCTCAAGCGTGGTGCGTATACCGCTGCGCGACAGGCGCGAGAGCACACTGTCATCCGGCGACACATGGGGCGCAAACACCCCGGCGGGCAGGGCCGATGCGCCTGCGGCGGGCTCGGGGGCCTGGTCCAGCACTGTGACCTGCCAGCCGCGCCGGGCCAGGCTGGCGGCGGCGGCGGCGCCTGCAATGCCCCCGCCGATCACGATGCAGGGGCCGGGTGGGGATGGGACGGGTGTCGCCCCCGCTTGGCGCGTGGTGCGCGGCTCCCAGCGCGGGTTGTAGGTGGCGTGCAGGTTGTCGCGCTTGGGCGGCACACCGGGCACACGGGTCACTTCAAAGCCACATTGCGCCAAGCCATCGCGCACAGCGCGTGCGATGGTCCAGGTGGCGAGCTGTGTACCGCGACGGCAACAGCGCGCCACGGCCTTCAGAGTGTGCAGGTCCCAGCTTTCGGGGTTGCGCTGGGGGCTGAAGCCGTCGAGGTAGATGGAGTCCACCGTCAGGTTCTGCTGGCGCAGCATGGCTTGGGTGTCGCCCACATACAGGGTGAGCAGCACCCGGCCCTCGTCAAAACGCAGGCGGTGCACGCCCGGCAGCAGGCCCCACCACTGGCGGTGCAATGCCTCAGCCAGCGGCGCCAGCTCAGGGTGGACCGAGGTGGCGCGCAGCAGGTCGGCTGCACTCACAGGCCAGGCTTCGGTCGATACGAAATGCAGCAGCGTGGGCCGCGCGGGGTCGGCCCGCCAGGCGGCCCAGGTCACCAGGAAATTCAGGCCAAAGCCAAACCCGGTCTCCAGAATGCGCCACTGCGATTGCCCCGCCCAGGCCTCGGGCAGGCCACAGCCGTGCAAAAACACGCGGCGGGCCTGGGTGAGGCCGCCGTTTTCGCTGTGGTAGCGGTCGCCGAAGCGGGGGCTGTAGGGGGTGCCATCCGGCAGCCACTCGATGGGTTCAGTCATGGAAACGGCAAAAGGCCGGCGTGGGGCCGGCCTGTTGGAAAGGGAAGGCGGTTTCTACCGCGAACCGCTCCGGGGTGTGTTGCGCTGCGTCACGCACTGGGCGGGACGTATCCCGCCGCAGCATCTGCTCCGCCGCCAAAGAAATGGTTTTCCATCTGGCGTGCCAGGTACTGGCGGGCGCGCGCATCGGCCAGGTTCAGGCGGTTTTCATTGACCAGCATGGTCTGGTGCTTGAGCCAGCCGGCCCAGGCTTCCTTGCTCACGCTTTCCCAGATTCGCTTGCCCAGCTCGCCAGGGTAGGGCGGAAAGTCGAGGCCTTCGGCTTCCTTGCCGAGCTTGATGCATTGAACGGTGCGTGCCATGGGATGTCCTTGGTGTGGGGCGAGCGAAAAAGGCTTCGCTCAGATGATTTGGATATTAAGAACTGAAATCTCAGTAGTTCCAGTTTTGAAGAGGGCCTTCCAGAATGCGTTCCATCGGTGATTTGCACCGCAACACATTCACAAAAGAGGCCCTTCCATGAACTTTCGCCGCGACTTTATCAAGTTTCCCTTCGCCGCCGCCCTGGTGGGCAGTTTGGCCCTGACGGCATTGCCGTCGTTTGCACAGTCTGTGACGCTGCTCAATGTGTCGTACGACCCGACGCGCGAGCTGTATGTGGAGTTCAACCAGGCGTTTGCCAAGCACTGGAAGGCCAAGACCGGCCAGGACGTGACCATCAAGCAAAGCCACGGCGGCTCGGGCAAGCAGGCGCGATCCATCATCGACGGGCTGGACGCCGACGTGGCCACGCTGGCCCTGGCGGGCGACACCGATGCGCTGCACACCAACGGCGGCTGGATTCCCAAGGACTGGCAAAAGCGCCTGCCACACAACAGCTCGCCCTACACCTCGACCATCGTGCTGGTGGTGCGCCAGGGCAACCCCAAGGGCATCAAGGACTGGGACGACCTGGTGCGCGCCGATGTGAAGGTGATCACGCCCAACCCCAAGACCTCGGGCGGCGCGCGCTGGAACTACCTGGCCGCGTGGGAATTCGCCAAGCGCAAGTACGGTGGCGACGCCAAGGCCAAGGACTTCGTGGCCAAGCTGTATGGCAACGTGCCCGTGCTGGACACCGGCGCGCGTGGCTCCACCATCACCTTCGCTCAGCGCAACCAGGGCGACGTGCTGATCGCCTGGGAGAACGAGGCCTACCTGCTCGAAAAGGAGTTCGGCACCAAGTTCGACGTGATCGCGCCTTCGATCTCCATCCTGGCCGAACCCGCCGTGTCGGTGGTGGACAAGAACGTGGACAAGAAGGGCACCCGTGCCGTGGCCGAGGCCTATCTGCAGTACCTCTACACCGAAGAAGGCCAGGACATTGCGGGCAAGCACTTCTACCGCCCCGCCGTGTCTGACAAAGCCAAGGCCAAGTACGCCAAGCAGTTCCCCAAGCTGAACCTGTTCACCATCAACGACGCGTTCGGTGGCTGGGACAAGGCGGCCAAGGACCACTTTGCGGACAACGCGAGCTTTGACCAGATCTACACGCGCAAGTAAGTAAGCCAGCAAGCCCGCCCGCCTCTGTGCGCGGGTGGGCAGTGCCCCGATCTCCACGCAAGAAACCCAGCCCGGGCGGGCCGGGTAGGGCGCTGTACGTCCTTTTTATAAGAAAAAACAGCCTTCTGCGCGCGTCCATCAAGCGCTGATAGCTATCAAAACAGTAGTAATCAAGGAATCCACACTATGTCCGCCTTGCTCATCGCTGGCAGCCCTTCGGAGCGTTCCCGCTCCGCCGCCTTGCTCGACGCCGTGGCCCAGCGCCTTTCGGTGCGCGGTGCGCTGGTGGACCGCATCCACATCCGCGACCTCTCGCCCCAGGCGCTGCTGCTGGCCGACTTTGGCCACCCCACGGTGGTGCATGCCATCGACCAGGTGGCCGATGCCAGCGTGCTGGTGGTGGCCACCCCGGTCTACAAGGCGGCCTACAGCGGCGTGCTCAAGGTGTTTCTGGACCTGCTGCCGCAAACGGCCCTCAAGGGCAAGGTCGTGCTGCCCCTGGCCACGGGCGGCAGCCCGCACCACATGCTGGCGCTCGACTACGCGCTGCGGCCCGTGCTGCAGTCGCTGGGCGCCAAAAGCATCCTCCCGGGCATTTACGCCACCGATGCCCAGGTCACGCTGACGCCCGAGGGCAGCTACCACCTGCAGCCCGACATCGCCACGCGGCTGGACGACGCGGTAAATGTGCTCGTGACCGAAACCCTGCGCCCATCGCCCGCCCAGGCCACGCGGTTTGCGCCGGTTCCGTTCTCGCAGGTGCGATGTAGCGTCTGACAACGGCCTGGCGCTGCGGCCCTGCCGTGGTGCCAGCGCCTGCCTTCCTCCCCCTTCGTCCCTCTTTTTTGATTTTGTTGCTGCGCCGGGTGCGCGGGCAGGGCGGTGTGCCGCCTGCTGCCAACCCAGTCCGGTCGTCAGTCCCTCACCTGTTTTGAATCTGGAATCCGCACCATGAACGAACTGAACCGCTTCTCCCTGCAACGCCGCCAACTGCTGGCTGCGGTTGCTGCCAGCACCGCAACAGTCGCAACGCCCCAGGCCTGGTCGCAAAACGCTGGCCGCGTGCTGCGCGTGGGCCACCAAAAGGGCTGGCTCTCCATCCTCAAGGGCCGAGGCACGCTCGATAAGCGCCTGGCCCCGCTGGGTGTGAAGGTGACCTGGACCGAGTTCAACGCGGGCCCCGTTCAGCTCGAAGCCCTCAATGTCGGCTCCATCGACTTCGGCGACGTGGGCGAGGCCCCGCCCATCTTTGCCCAGGCCGCTGGCGCGCCGCTGGTCTATGCCGGTGCCACCGTGCCGCGCCCCGCACTGGAGGCGGTCATCGTTCCCAGCGGTTCGCCCATCCGCAGCGTGGCCGACCTCAAGGGCAAGCGCGTGGCTTACAACAAGGGCTCCAACGTGCAGTATTTCCTGGTCAAGCTGCTCGAGAAGAACGGCCTGAAATACGGCGACGTGCAATCCATCTTCCTGGCCCCGGCCGACGCGCGTGCCGCGTTTGAACGCGGTGCGATCGATGCCTGGATCATCTGGGACCCCTTCCTCGCCGCCGCGCAAAAGCAGCTCGATGCGCGCCTGCTGGTCGATGCCACGGGCGTGGTCAACAACCGCGCCTACTACTTCACCTCGCGCGACTTCGCCACAAAAAACGCCGACGTGCTGCGCATTGCCATCGAAGAGGTCAACGCCATCGACACCTGGGCGTCCAAAAACAAGGAGGCCGCGGCGGCCGAGCTGTCTGCCGTGCTGGGTCTGGACAAATCCATCACCGACCTGTACCTGAGCCGCGCCCGCTTCGGCACCGCGCCCGTCACGCGCGAGATCCTGGCCGAGCAGCAGGCGATTGCCGACACCTTCTTCGACCTCAAGCTCATCCCCAAGAAGCTCAACCTGCTACACGCCGCGCCGGTGGATCTGCTGTGACCCGGGCCACGAAAGGACACATCGCCATGACCCACCCCACCATCAACTCCGAGCGCCGCCGCGCACTGCAGCTGCTGGGCGTTACCGCTTTCAGCTGGGCGCTGGCCAGCCGCTATGCCCACGCGCAAAGCGCAGCCGTGCAAGGGCCTGAGCAACTGCGCATTGGTTATCAGAAGTCGGCCGTCAACCTCGTCATCCTGAAGCAGCAGGGCGTGCTGGAAAAGCGCTTTCCGGGCACGCGGATCAGCTGGCTGGAGTTCCCGGCTGGGCCGCAGCTGCTGGAGGCGCTGTCGGTTGGCAGCCTCGAATTCGGCCTGACCGGCGACTCGCCCCCCGTGTTTGCCCAGGCCGCTGGCAAAGACCTGCTCTACGTGGGCGCCGAGCCACCCAAGCCCGACAGCTCCGCGCTGCTGGTACTCAACGATTCGCCCCTGCGCAAGCTGGCCGACCTCAAGGGCCGCCGCATTGCCGTGCAAAAGGGCAGCAGCGCCCACTACCTGCTGGTGCGCGCAGTCGAAAAGGCAGGGCTGCAGTGGGCCGACATCCAGCCCGTGTACCTGGCTCCGGCCGACGCGCGCGCCGCGTTCGAGCGCAAAAGCGTGGACGCCTGGGCCATCTGGGACCCGTTCTACGCTGCCACCGAGCTGGCCATCCAGCCCCGCGTGCTGGCCACGGGGCGCGACCTGGCCAGCAGCAACAACTCCTTCTACCTGGCGGCCCGCCCGTTTGTGCAAGCCCACCCCCAGGTGCTGCGCGTGCTGTTTGAAGAACTCAGCCGCGCCGACCGCCTGGCGCAAGAGGCGCGCAAGGACGCGATCAAGCTGATTGCCGACTTCAGCGGCCTGGACGCGGGCGTGGTGAGCCTGTTCATCCAGCGCCGTCCCTCGTCGCCCGTGGGGCTGTTGAGCAACGCCACGGTGGCCGACCAGCAGCGTGTGGCCGACGCGTTCTTCAAGCTGGGCCTGATCCCCAAACCCGTGAACGTGGCCGACATCGTGTGGCGGCCAGCGGCTGCGCAACTGGCCGCTGCCACCTCCAAGCCCTGAGTCACATCCGCCACATCCACCGCATCCAACCCATATCTATTCCGAGGCATTAATGAAAATTTTCTGGTTCATCCCCACCCACGGCGACAGCCGCTACCTGGGCACCGCCAAAGGCGCACGCCAGCTCAACCACGACTACCTCAAGCAGGTCGCGGTGGCGGCCGACAGTCTGGGCTACGAAGGCGTGCTCATCCCCACCGGCCGCTCGTGCGAAGACCCGTGGGTGGTGGCGTCCAGCCTGCTGCCCGTCACGCGCAACCTCAAGTTTTTGGTGGCCGTACGCCCCGGCCTGCACCAGCCCGCGCTGGCCGCGCGCATGGCGGCCACGTTCGACCGGCTTTCGGGCGGGCGCCTGCTCATCAACCTGGTCACAGGCGGCGACCAGGCCGAGCTGGAGGGCGACGGCGTGTTCCTGGACCACGCCACGCGCTACGAACAGTCGGCCGAGTTCATCCGCATCTGGCGCGAGATTCTGGCGCGCAGCCACCGAGGCGAGAGCCTGGACTTTGAGGGCCAGCACCTCTCGGTGAAAGGGGCCAAGCTGCTTTTCCCGCCGCTGCAACAGCCGCATCCGCCGGTGTATTTTGGCGGCTCGTCGCCCGCCGCACACGACCTGGCGGCCGAGCAGGTCGAGACCTACCTTACCTGGGGCGAGCCACCGGCTCAAGTCGCCAAAAAAGTGGCAGACGTGCGTGCGCGCGCCGCCAAACATGGCCGCACCGTCAACTTCGGCATCCGCCTGCACGTCATCGTGCGCGAGACCGATGAGCAGGCCTGGGCCGCA
The DNA here is from genome assembly GCF_019218805.1 of Acidovorax sp. sif0632. Lineage (NCBI taxonomy): Bacteria > Pseudomonadati > Pseudomonadota > Betaproteobacteria > Burkholderiales > Comamonadaceae > Acidovorax > Acidovorax sp. sif0632. Next base: position 846,948 of record NZ_JAHUWW010000002.1, read on the forward strand.
GCCGAGGAACTCATCAGCCATGTGGACGACGACACCGTGGTGCGCGCCCAGGCCGTGTTTGCGCGCATGGACTCCGAAGGCCAGCGCCGCATGGCTGCGCTGCACGCCGGTGGCGCCAAGCGCAGCCGCAAGGACCTGGAGATCAGCCCCAACCTGTGGGCCGGCGTGGGACTGGTGCGTGGTGGCGCGGGCACGGCCCTGGTGGGCGACCCGCAAACGGTGGCTGCACGCATCGAGGAATACGCCGCGCTGGGGCTCGACACCTTCGTGCTGTCGGGCTACCCGCACCTGGACGAGGCCTACCGCTTTGCCGAGCTGGTGTTCCCGCTGCTGCCCCTGCCGCTGCGCAACCAGCTGGCCAGCGGCAATCCCTTGTTTGGCAACCCGCTGGGCCCGTTTGGCGAAACCGTGGCCAATGACTTTGTGCCGCGCGCGTCGCAAAGCTGACTTGTCCCCGAACCGGAACTCTCCATGACACACACCGCAAGAGAACTGCAGGTATCCCCGGTGGCCGACGCCGTGGACCTGCCCATCGAAGGGCCGTTTTTGCCCGCACCCGTGGCCCGCTTTCTCGCCAGCGTCGCACAGCGCCTCTTGCCCTGGGCCGTGCCCATCGGCCTCATCGCGCTGTGGCAAATCGCATCGTCACAGGGCTGGTTGTCTACCCGCGTGTTGCCTGCACCGCTCGAGGTCGTCAAGGCCGCGTGGACGCTGGCCGCTTCGGGCGAGCTGTGGACCCACGTCCAGGTCAGCGCTGGCCGCGCGCTGGCCGGGCTTGCCGTTGGCGGCGGCCTGGGGTTGCTGCTGGGCCTGCTCACCGGCTCCATCAAGCTGTTCGAGACGCTGCTCGACTCCACCATCCAGATGGTGCGCAACATCCCTGCACTGGCGCTGATCCCGCTGGTGATCCTGTGGTTCGGCATCGACGAATCGGCCAAGCTGTTCCTCATCAGCGTGTCGGTGTTCTTCCCCATCTACCTCAACACCTTTCACGGCATCCGCAATGTGGACCCGGGGCTGATCGAGATGGGCCGCACCTATGGCCTTGGCCGCTGGCAGCTCTACAAGCAGATCATCCTGCCCGGGGCGCTCTCCAGCATCCTGGTGGGGCTGCGGTTCTCGCTGGGGTTGATGTGGGTGATCTTGATCGTGGCCGAAACCATCTCGGCGCAGGCGGGCATCGGCTACCTCACGATGAATGCGCGGGAGTTTCTACAGACCGACATCGTGCTCGTGGGCATCCTGCTGTATGCGCTGCTGGGCAAGTTGGCGGATGTGTTTGCCAAGGGGCTGGAGCGCTATTGGCTGAGGTGGCATCCCGGGTATCAGGCATGAGCATCCCCCTGAGCCACTACGCGGCTTCCCCCTTCTCTCAAATCGCTACGCGATTCGGGAAGGGGGACGACGCCAGCGCGGCGGGGCGGCCCTTGCGCGGCGTCCCTGGCATTGGGCCTCGCCGAGCGCAGTCATTGCGCCCAGGTACTCACTTTTTTATAGCTGCTAGCGCTTTTTAGACATGCGCAGGAGGCAATTTTGACTAGAAATATTACCCCGCCATCGCAGCCACAAGGCGTCCGCCTGGAAGTGCGTGGCGTGGACAAACGCTACGGCACGCGCGACGTGCTCAAGAAGACCGAGCTGGTCATCGAGCCCGGCCAGTTCGTCGCCATCGTGGGCCGCAGCGGCTGCGGCAAGAGCACGCTGCTGCGCCTGGTGGCGGGGCTCGAATCCGTCTCGGGCGGTGCGATCCGCCTCGACGGCCAGGACGTTGCGGGCCTGAGCAGCGACACCCGCATCATGTTCCAGGACTCGCGCCTGCTGCCCTGGAAACGTGTGGTGGACAACGTGGCACTGGGCCTGCCACCCGGGCAACGCGGCGCGGCGGCCGACGTGCTGGCCCGCGTGGGCTTGGGCGACCGGCTGGGCGAATGGCCCGCGCGCCTGTCGGGTGGCCAGCGCCAGCGTGTGGCCCTGGCCCGTGCCCTGGTGCACAACCCGCGCCTCTTGCTGCTCGACGAACCGCTGGGCGCGCTGGATGCGTTGACCCGCATCGAGATGCACCGCCTCATCGAAGGCCTGTGGCGCAGCAGCGGCTTCACCGCGCTGCTGGTCACCCACGACGTGCAAGAGGCCGTGGCCCTGGCCGACCGCGTGATCCTGATCGAGGACGGCCAGATCGCGCTGGACCAGCGCATCGACCTGCCGCGTCCGCGTTCACATGGCGACGCCGCGTTTGCCGCCATCGAAAAGCGCATCCTCGACCGTGTGCTGCAAAAGCCCGATGGGGAGCCTGCGCACGAGGTTTCCTGGCCCGGCGTGCCTGCGCATGGCTTGCGCTGGGCGGTCTGATTTCTCTCTCTCTCTCTCTCTCTTTTCGTTTGCTTGTTTTTCTTTCACTGACCTCTTTTTCAACGGACTATTCAAGGAGAACCCCATGTCCATTCAAGCCATCAACGTCCGCAACCAGTTCAAGGGCAAGGTCCGCGAAATCATCCGCGGCGACGTCGTCTCCGAGGTCGATGTCGAGACGCCATGGGGCGTCGTCACCTCGGTCATCACCACCCGCTCGGTGGACGACCTGGGCCTCATCGTCGGCTCCGACGTGGTCGCGCTGGTCAAGTCCACGGAGGTGTCGATTGCGAAGCTGTGAGGCAACCGTCGTACGGATGGTGGGGGCAGTTCAAGAGGCCCACACTTTGACGTCCAGCGCCCGCAGGATAAGCTCAAGAAGCCGTCAGGTGTGAAGTCTTCGGGCGCGGCTATCTTGCAAGAACCCTGGGGCCATTCAGCCCAAAACCGCCTGCGCGGCCTAGACTCTGCCGCATGACGACCCTCCTAATTTGCACTTTTGCCGCCTTGGCTGCGCTGCTCCACGCTGCGGCTGTCGCGCGAGCGGAAGCAAAGAAGAATGTGCGTCGTCAGCTGACGCCAGCACATTCATAAGCCCGGCGGCACCCTCTCCCCCCATCCTCTTTCAGCGCAACCATCCACCGCCGGGCACCAGCCTCGCGCGGTAGCGGCCGTCTTGTTCACACGGGGCGACAGCCGCATTTGATGGAGTGCTTTCATGCATGAAGCTGTTGTTGTCGTTCACGGCGAGCGCACGCTCACCGACCTGGACTATTCGCGCCTGAGCAAGCTGGTGGGCCACCAGCTCCCCGCTGTTCTTGACGATCTGCTTGCCAACGCAGACATCACCAACTCGCGCGCCGTGTCGGCCAACGTGGTCACCATGTATTCCCGCGTGGAACTGGTGGACGTGCACACCCACCGGCGCCAGGTGCTCACCATTTGCTACCCGCAAGACGCAGAGCCGGCTGCGGGTTTCATTTCGGTGCTGTCGCCCGTGGGCATCAGCCTGCTGGGCCTGAAGGTGGGGGATGTTGCCACGTGGCACACGCCGCATGGCGAAGAGTGCGCGGCCGTTGTCGAAGGCATTCAGTTCCAGCCTGAGGCCACGGGCGACTACGTCACGTAGTCGTCAGCCCCGCAGCAACCCGTCTGCGGCCCGTCAGGGGCCGCGCTCACCCGCGCTCACCAGCATCACCGCCGCCAGCCCGGCGCCACCTTGCGTTGGCGCTTTGGGATAGGTACGCGCTGTGCAAAACAGAAGGACCTTCAACCATGACCCCTCGCTCCATCCTCGCCATCACAGATTTCTCTCTGCAGGGAGGCCATGCCATCGCGCGCGCTGCGCTGCTGTGCGCTGAGCACCGTGCAACGTTGAAGCTCATCTATCTGGCTCCGCCTGCTGAGGCACCTCCGCCAGACGCGGGCGTGCGCCTGTCGCACCATGCGCTGCAACTTCGGCAGCGCCACGGCATCCACGTTCACGCGGTAACGCGCATCGACTTCACCGCTGCGGATGTGGTGCGCGAGGCGGCGGGCGCCGACCTGGTGGTGTGGGGCACGGCGCCGTTGCGTGGCCTGCGCGCCTGGTTCACCGCGCATCCCGCCATCCAGATGCTGCGTGCCTGTCAGCGCCCTGTGATCGTGGTGCGCAATCCTGCCGACCAGCCTTACCAAACTTTGATGGTGGCGGTGGACTTCTCGCGGGTGTCGCACCGTCTGGTCGAGCTGGCTTTTGCGCTGCATCCCACCGCGCGGGTTGAGCTGTTCCATGCGATCAGCACCGCCAACGAGGGCAAGCTGCGGTATGCCGAAGTGTCTGAACGCACCATTCAGATCTACCGGGAGGAATGCCGCCGCCATGCGCAAGACCGGATGTTCACACTGACCGATTCGTACGACGCACGGCGCAACCGGCTGTCGTCTTCCATCGGGCGAGGCGATCCAGCCCGGCAGGTGGTGGTGCAGCAGGAGAACACGGCAGCGGACCTCATCGTGGTGGGCAAGCACCCGGCGTCCAGGCTCTCTGACCTGCTGTTCGAGAGCGTGGCGCAACGCGTCGTGCGCGATGCGCTCGCGGATGTGCTGGTGGTGCCGAACGACTTTCAACCGGCGTCACGTGGCTCGGCGGTACAGCGCCTGGCCACCGATCTGCCGGTGCGCCGCGTCAAGGCGGGTTCGCCGCGTTTGCCGAGTTATCCCAACCCGGCCGCGCTACCGGACTCCTTGCGCCTGTTCACGAACAGTCCTGCACCACCACATCCTTGACCACGGCCAGCGCCCGGGCCAGGTCTTCAAGCGCCACCGACCCCAGCGCGATGCGCAGCGCGTGGGTCACATGGGTGGTGGTGGCAAACCCTTCGGCGGTCGACACGGACACTCCGCGTTCTGCCAGGGTGGCGGCGATGCGGTCGGCCCGTTGGTCGTCGCCCAGCGGCAGCCAGATGAAGTAGGAGTTCGGGTGCCGTACCAATTTCAACCCCGCCAGCGCCCGGGTGGCAACGGCCTGGCGCTGCGCGGTGTCTGCGCGTTTGTCGGCCTCCAGCCGGGCCACGGTGCCGTCTTCGATCCAGCCGCAGGCGATGGCGGTGACGACTCCGGCCGTGTTCCAGGCGGTGGCACGCACGGCGCGCTCGATGGGCCCGATCAGTTCGCGCGATGTGGCCACAAAGCCAAACCGCAAGCCCGTGGCCACGTTCTTGGACAGGCTGGAGAGGTACACCGTGCGCTCGGGTGCCAGCGCCGCGATGGGGGGCGGCGCCTCGGGCGCAAGGTAGGCATAGGGTGCGTCTTCGATCACCAGCAGGTCGTGTGCACGCGCAATGCCCACCAGGCGCTTGCGGGCGCGGGCGCCCATCACGCAGCCCAGCGGGTTGTGCAGGGTGGGCATGGTGTAGATGGCACGCACGGGCCGGGTGTCGCACAGGCGCTGCAAGGCGTCCAGGTCGGTGCCAGCGGGGCCCACGGGCACCGGGGTCAGGTCCAGCCGCAGGCGTTCGGCCAAAACCCGAAAGCCGGGGTAGGTGAGAGCGTCTACCGCCACGACGTCGCCGGGGTTGAGCAGGCCCATGGCCGCCACAGCCATGCCGTGCTGCGCGCCGTTGACGATGAGCACCTGCTCGCCCGTCACTTGCAGCTGGCGCGTCTTCAGGTGCCCGGCCACGATGGCGCGTTCATGCGGCCGGCCGCCGTAGGGGTGGTAGTGCAGCAGCGATTCCAGGTCGCCGGAGGCGGCCAGCTTGCGCAGGGCATCCCGCAGCAGGTCTGCCTGACCCGGCACGCTGGGGTTGTTGAACGAGAGGTCTGCGGCGCTGGGCGCGGGCGTGGTGAGGTCGGCGTCGGCACCGCGCGGGGAGGCGGGGTCGCGCACAAAGGTGCCGCGCCCGGTTTCGCCCACCACCAGGCCGATGGCCTCCAGCTCGGCATACACGCGGCTGGCCGTGGCCAGCGCCAGGCCATGCCGCTGGGCCAGTGCGCGGTGGGTGGGCAGGCGTGTGCCCGGCCGCAGCTGCCCCGCGCGGATGTCCGACGCCAGTGCGTCCACCACTTGCTTGTACCGAACCTGGCCCATGGCGTTGTGCCCCTGCGTTGAAACGTATCTATGACAATTTTTTGATTGTATTGAATACCGTCGATAGGATGCGCTTCGCACATTCCGTGCCTCATTCACTCTCCTTTCCGCTACAGAACAGGACTCCACCGCCATGCGCATCGCCATCCTGACCTTCGACGGTTTCAACGAACTCGACTCCCTGATTGCCCTGGGCCTGCTCAACCGGGTGAAGAAACCGGGGTGGGAGGTGTCGCTGTGCTGCCCTACAGACCAGGTGCGTTCCATGAACGGCGTGACGGTGCAGGCCCAGTCGCTGCTGCCCTATGCGCGGTCAGCCGATGCCGTGCTGGTGGGCAGCGGCGTGAAGACGCGTGAGGTGGTGCAGGACGCCGCCCTGATGGCGGAGCTCGACTTCGATCCGGCGCGCCAGTTGCTGGGCGCTCAGTGTTCGGGGGCTTTGATCCTGGCCAAGTTGGGGCTGCTTGACGGCGTGCCGGCCTGCACCGACCTGACCACGAAACCCTGGGTCCAGGAGGTTGGCATCACTGTGCTGAACCAGCCCTTTGTGGCTCGGGGCAATGTGGCCACGGCGGGCGGTTGCCTGTCGGCGCAGTACCTGGCTGCCTGGCTGATTGCGCGGCTGGAAGGGCCCGAGGCTGCCCGCGAAGTCATCCACTACTTTGCCCCGGTGGGCGAGAAGGAGGAGTACGTCGCCCGGGCTATGGGGCATGTCACCCAACATGACAGTTGATGCGAGTGACCTTGCCATCGCTTGCTAGGGGAACGGACCCTGTGCAGCGGTTGGCGGGTTGAGCGGCTGCGCTTGGGTCCCTATGCAGGGTATTCGCCGGTGCCGTGGGATTCAGAGCTTGCCCTCCCGTCGCGGCGGAGCTGTTTGCGCTGCGCTGTGCTGCGGCGCCAGGTACGCAGAAGGTGGCGGGCGGCGCTTGCCAGGGCTTCGTCCAGCGTGCAGCGCCAGTCCTTGGCCACAGAAGACACCACCACAGCGCCTGCACCATCGGTGCGCAGGGCTATCTGGCAGCGCTTGTCAGGGCCGCCCCGGGGGCCGTTGATGTCCTCCAGCTTGATCTCTGCACGCGGCACCAGGGCGTTCAGCCGGCGAAAGGCGAAACGCACGCGACGCTCCACGGCATCGCGCATAAGTGCGGCTTCGGGGTGGCGTGTTCTGAAAAGAATCTGCATTTGCGATCTCCTGAGTTGAGGGTGACACCGTAGCCCGCAGCTTGGCGGTAAACCAGCAGGAAGTTTCTTCGTTGCATTTCTGAAAATCCTGTGCATTGGCGGCGATTTCGCTGCGGATGAGTCACTTCGACTTTTTGGATGTCTACATCAGAGAAAACCTGCTTCTTGTAAGCGGGCGGTGGCCACACATTCAAGGCTTCTTCCTGTTCGCAACTTTCCGCCTCAAAGGAGCCGTCCGTGAAACCCTGGTCTGGAATCTCTTCACTTATTGCTTCCCTGCGTCATCGCCTTGTGCGCTGGCTCTCCCGTGTCGCCGTGGCTTGGGCACCTGTGCTGCGGCGCGTTCCGGTCAAGGTGCCGCTGCGGGTGCAAGCCCAGTACCGCGACGGCTGGCAGCCGCGTTCACGCTATCGCCGCTAGGGCGCGCTTGGTCAACCATTGCTTGCTTGTCACCTTTGTCATTGCACTTACCCCATTTCAAGGAGATCAGAGATGCGTAGCTATCCCCGCAATAGCCCCGAAGCTGTGGCCCGAATCGTCGCCTTGCTGTTGATATCGGATGGCCATGTGAGCCGGTCCGAGCTGGATGCCTTGCATGGCCTTTATATGGAGCAGGAACTGAGTCTGCCGCAAGGCGGCTTTGGCAAGGTGCTGCATGGCCTGTGCGAAGACCTGTGGATGGGCATGCATGAACAGCGAGTTTTGACCGCCAGCATTGATGGCCCCACGCTGACCTTGCTGTTCGCTGAAGTGACAGACCCTGAGCTGCGGCGCAAGACCCTGGAGTTCGCGTACACCGCAGCCATGGCAGACAGTCACCTGGCGCCGAGTGAGTGGTGGCTGATGAATGCAGCAGGCCAGTATTGGCAAATGGGCTTCATGCCCTCCGGGATCGGCCACTACGAGCTGGCGCAGGCTGCCTGATGCAGCTGTAACTGCAAGTGCAACCATAAACAAGGGGGATGGTGGTTGTGTGGGAAGCCCGCTAGGCTGTACCCAGCCCTGCGGAAGCATCCACCAACTGCCGCACCAGCGGGTGGTGCTGCCCCCGGCGCGACCAGATAGCGTGGACCTCCTCAAAAAGCTGGGGGCATTCACCCAGCAGGCGCAGCCCACGCACCAGCCCCACATCTTGCGCACCCAGACGGCTGACCGGAAACACCCCAAGCCCCCGGGCCGCAAACACGGCCAACAACGCGCTGTCTTCAAACTCACCCACCACACGTGGTTGCACCCCAACGTCCTGAAACCAGGCATCCAGAGTGGCCCGTAGTGGTGCATGGTGCGTAGGCAGCAGCACGGGAAAGTCTCGCAACGACTGGGGAAACCGGTCACGCACCTGCTTTTTTACCAGCGACGCCGGGCCATACCACTGCAGGGCCGAGCGGGCAATGCGTTGACTTGTCAAGCGCTGGTGGGGGTTGCGCGGCGCGGCTTGCCCGGCCAAAACCACGTCCAGCTGGTGCAGTGCCAGCTCGGATAGCAACTCGTCGGACTCGCCCTCGTGGCACACCAGCCGCAAATGGGGCGTGGCCAGAACGGGCTCCAGCAGTGCGTGCGCCGCCAGTTTGGAGATGCCGTCAGACAGACCCACCGACAACCGGGCCACGCGGGCGGTTGCGGCTTCGCGCACCTCTTCTTCGATGTGCTGGCCCAGTTGAAAAATCTCTTCAGCCCGTGTGAATGCGGCTTGCCCGGCTTCGGTCAGTGCCACACCGCGCCCCGAAGGCTTGAGAAGCTGGTGGCCCAGCGCTTTTTCCAGATCGCGCACCTGTGCGCTGATGGTTTGCACAGCCATGTTCAGCCGGTCTGCCGCACGGGCAAAGCCACCTTCCTTGGCAACCATCCAGAAGTAGTACAGGTGGCGGTAGTTCAGCATGGGCGGGCTCAGGTTCGAGAAAACCGAATGCTAGGTGCGGCTGGGGCTGGTGTCTATGCCGCGCAGGTTTGCCCATACTCGCCGCTTGCCAATTTGAAAATAAAGGAAGCTTTCACATGTTCTACGCACTCAACTGGTTTCTTTCATTGACGCTGCTGGCCCTGTGGTCTCTGGCATGCTGGGGAATGCATGCGGTCACGGTCTGGGCGGTGTCCAGCGCGGGCGCATTAACTGGCGGCAGCGCGGTGGCAAACACCATCCTGGTGCCAGGCTGGCTCAAGGCCTGGATGCCCCCAGAGTTGATGGGCCAGTGGGAGGCCTTCGTATCATCTGTGGGCCCCATGGCGGAAGCTGTGCTGGAGGCCGTGCCTGCTCTTGCAGGGGGCGTCACCTTCCTGGCCTGGGTGCTGTGGGGCCTGGGTGCCGTGCTGCTGGTGGCACTGGCGGTCGGTATCCACATCCTGATTGCGCTAGCAAAGCGCCATAACCGTGGCCCTGGCGCGGCCAAAGCGGCACTGGCTCGCTGAACGAGGCAGCGCAGCCATTGCACGGGCTGCGTCACATTCCGGGTATGTTGGCGTGGCGCTTCTGCATCAACGGTTTTCCGTCTCATCGGGGCGGCTGGGGCTGAGCCGCTCCATGAACAAATCCACCAGAGCACGCAGCCGTGGCAGCCTGCGCAAATCCTGGTGATAACCCAGCCAAACGTCGCGCCCTGGCGGAGCCTTGGCGCCTTCCAGCCTTTGCAAGCCGGGGTGTGAATCACCCAACGGGCACGGCAACACGGCCAGGCCCGCGCCCGATGCACAGGCCACCGCCTGCACGTGCCGATTGTTGCTGCGAAACGTGATGCGCGCAGATGGAAAGGCCTCGCGCAGCCACGCTGCGTCCGGCATTTCGCTGAAACCCAGGTCCATCGTGATGAGGCGAACGTGGGCCCCGTCTTGGTGTACATCTGCGCCGCGCTGGGTGTACAGCGCGTAGGGCACATGCATCAGCCGTCGCTGTATGACGTCGGGTTCGTCAAAAGGAACAATCCGCGCCACCAGGTCTGCCTCGCGGCGTGCCAGGCTGAACAGGCGCGCATCGGTCAGGAGTTCGATGGTGACCCGAGGGTGGTGGTTGGTAAACGCTGCGCAAAGGGGCGTCAGCACGTGCAGACCAAACCAGTCGGAGGTCGATAACCGCAGGCTGCCTTCCAGCTGTTGATCAGCGCCATCCAGTTGCCTGGAGAACGACAGTGCCTGCGCCTCCATACCCTCGGCATGGCTCAGCACGGCGGCCCCCTCGTCGGTCAACACGAAGCCCTCGGAGGTTCGCTGGAACAGGGTGTGGCCCAGAGAAAGCTCCAACGCCTTCAGCTTGCGGCCCATGGTGGGCTGGCTTTGTTTGAGCGCGCGGCCTGCCGCACCCAGCGTGCCGTGCCGGGCAATGGCCAAGAACACCTGCACGTCATCCCAATTCATCGGCTGCATCATGCAAAAGTGAATGAACGAGTTTCAATATTGTGGATTTTCATTCAAAAGCGAAAGGCAGACACTGGTGGCACTGTTCATTGCAAAGAAGGTAAACACCATGTCAACCTCTCCCACCCTCACCATGCAGGCGCTGGTACTCGCATCCCATCATGGTGCACTGACCCCCACCTGGTTGCCCCGGCCGCAGCCCGATGCGGGCCAAGTGCTGGTGCGTATCCATGCCAGCGGCGTAAACCCGCTGGACACCAAGATCCGTGCGGGCGCGGCCGAGCATGCCCAACAACCTCTCCCTGCCATTCTGGGTATAGACCTTGCCGGAGTGGTCGAGGAGGTCGGGCATGGCGTTTCACGCTTCCAAGTGGGTGACGAGGTGTACGGCTTCACGGGCGGCATTGGCGGCTTGCAAGGTAGCCCGGCGCAATATGCCGCCGTCGATGCCAGACTGATTGCACGCGAGCCCGCCAATTTGACGATGCGCGAGGCAGCAGCCCTGCCGCTGGTTTTCATCACCGCCTGGGAGGGCTTGGTGGACCGCGCCAACGTCGGCAATGGGCGCAAGGTGCTGGTGCACGGCGGTGCCGGGGGCGTGGGCCACGTGGCAGTGCAGTTGGCCCGCGCCCGTGGCGCTGACGTGTTCGCCACGGGTACAGCGGCGCAGGGCGGCTACATACGGTCCATTGGCGCCACGCCGATTGACTACGAAACGACCTCGGTAGAGGCGTATGTCAACGCGTTTACGGAGGGCAAGGGCTTCGACATCGTGTACGACACGGTCGGGGGTCCCGTGCTGGACGCGTCCTTCCTGGCTGTTCGCCGTTACTCCGGCCATGTGGTGACCTCTTTGGGCTGGGGCACCCACAAGCTGGGGCCTCTGTCGTTCCGGGGTGCCACCTTCTCGGGCGTGTTTACGCTGCTGCCCATCCTCACGGGGCAGTTCCGCGAGCACCATGGCGAGATCATGGAACAGGCCACCGCGCTGGCGGAAGCCGGACAGTTGAAGCCCTTGCTCGATCCCACCACATTCACGCTCGACACGGCTGACAAGGCACATGCCCTGGTAGCCGATGGCTGCGCCCGTGGCAAGGTGGTGGTGAGCGTGCTGGCATGAGCAAGCTTCGTGCTGAAAGCGCCAGTTCGTCAGCCGGTATGGACAGCATGGAAAACACGGGACGTGGTGCGATGGGCCCAACCCATGAACACCTTCGCCAGGTGGCCGATGTCTTGATCACGGCCACCAGTGCTTTTGATGTGGAGCGCGCGTTAAGCCTGTTCGCGCACGATGCGGTGATCGACGACCCATCCACCGGCCACCGCTTTGATGGCCATGCCGGAATACGCCGCTACATCGAACAGTACTTCGTTGGTTATCACACAGTGAGCCGGTTCCTCTCGATGAAGCGGCTTGGTCGCCAGCGGGCGGTGGTGAGGGTCGATTTCACGGGGGATTTCGGCCAAGAGATTGGCACGCTCGATATCACCGTGGATGCCAAGGGTTTGATTACCCGCATGGACGCAGATCTTGAATGATCTGACAGCTTTCTGGGCCGCGCGACTACCCACCAGGGCTTGTGTGTGACGCCAGACTGCTGGCGGCGGCTCTGGTATGTGTCGATACAAAATTTCATCAAAAAAGCCTGCAGCGCTAGGCAATCAAGCGGAAAGAGCTATCAAAAAGAGAGCGTTTTAGCGGCTCAACGCGGCATACACCCCGCAAACCCCTTCGGCCCCGCCGCATCCACATCCGCCAGCGTCAGGGCGTCCAGCCGGTCGTTTTGCCCCGGTATCTTGGTCAGCCGCTGGCCGTTCTGCCAGCGCCATTGTTTGCCATCAAAACTGTAAATGAAGGTGTGGGTGCGGTTGGAGAGCAGGTGCTCCGGGGTCAGGGTGATGGCCTGGGCGGCGGCTTCGGTGGTGGCGGTGGCCTGGGCCTCGTTGTCTTTGATGACAATCTTGCCCACGTAGGGGGTCACGGCTGATTCGGTGTGAGTGACCTCGGGCTGTACCAGGGCGGGGCTGTATCCGGTCTTGATCCATTCGCCGCTGCCCCCGGGGCGCACATGGGGCTCGCGCGCAGCAAGGGCTTGGGTGCACGCTGCTGCCAGCGCGTCAAAACCTGTCTGCGCGGGTCCGCTGGCTTCGGGCTTTTTGCACCCCAGCATGGGCAGGGTCAGCGTAGCGGCCATTAGGAGGAGTGCAGAGCGCAGGGGCGTTGGCATGTTCATCAAGGCGAGGGGGCGTTGGTGTGGAGGGCACGCGATGTGAAGGGGGAAAGCTCCCAGCCTCCTCTATCGACGGTGGGGCATTGTGTGCCGCTGCGCAGGGTGAGGCTTGATGGAAGTCAATTCGCCAGTCAATTCTGCGCGTCCGTCGGCATCAAGGCGGCTGCATCGCCCTGGTACCAGCGCGCCTGGGCGGCGGGGTCGTTCAGGGCGGCCAGCACGGCGGCGTTCAGCTCGTGGGCGCTGGCGGGCAGGGGCTGGTCGCGGTAGGCCAGGGCGGTGCCTGCCATCAGGGCCTCGGCATCCACCAGCAGGCGCAGGTTTTGGGGGATGGTGGGGGATTGTTCTGCACAGTGCGGGGCCGACAGCGAATGTGCCTTGCGGCAGGCGGCGGGGCGCACGGGGTAGATGCCGCAGCGGTCATCCACGAGAAAGCTGCAGGCCTGGCGTGCAGGGTTGGTGAGGTTGAGCGCGGCGGTGGCCACATGCCGCTGCAGAGCGCTGAGGGCATCGGCCAATGCCTCTGCGGGCTGGGCACGCAGGTGCTGGGCGATGTGGAAGACCTCGGGCTCGGTCGCTTCGACCCGCAGGTGGCAGCAGTGGGCGCAACCGGCCTGGCAGGCGGGCTGGGGGCCGGTGGCGCGGGCCTGCTCGGCCACGGTGTCCAGCCCCCGGTGCAGATGCGCGATGAAAGCCACGGCGCCATCCGCACCATCTGCGCCCTGGGCCTGCCGCAGCGCCTGCGCTGCCCGCTGCCGCACGCGGGCGATGGAATGCAGGAAAGCGGAGCGCTCGTCGTCGGTCAGCATGGGCGGTTGGCGGGAGTGGGGGAAGGTGGCTGTGCCTCGCACCTTAGCGTGTTTGCCACCACGCGGGCAGCAAGCTGCGCACCTGGGCCTGTGCAAAGCGCTCGTCCATCAGGTGCACCACGCCCTCGTCGCTGGGCGTGCGGATCACGCGGCCAGCGGCCTGCACCACCTTTTGCAGACCGGGGTAGAGGTAGGTGTAGTCATAGCCCGCGCCAAACAGCGCCTGCATGCGCTCGCGGATCTGCTCGTTGACGGGGTTGACCTGCGGCAGGCCGAGGGTGGCGACGAAGGCGCCTATCAGCCGCTGGCCGGGCAGGTCGATGCCCTCGGCAAACGCGCCGCCCAGCACAGCAAAGGCAATGCCCTGGCTGATGTCGGTGAAGCGGGCCAGAAAATCACGCTGCTCGCCTTCGAGCATGCGGCGCGACTGGCACCAGTGCGGCACATCGGGGTGCTGCTGCGCAAACAGCGCGGCGGCCTGCTGCAGGTAGTCATAGCTGCTGAAAAACGCCAGATAGTTGCCGGGCAGCGCACGGAACTGCTGCGCCATCAGCGCCGCAATCGGTGCCAGCGACGCCGCGCGGTGCGGGTAGCGTGTGGAGATGTGGCGCGCCACCTGCACCTGCAGCTGGTGCGCGGCAAAGGGCGATTCCACATCCACCCACACATGGTCCTCAGGTAGGCCCAGCAGGTCGGCGTAGTAGCGCGCGGGCTGCAGCGTGGCCGAGAACAAGGTGCTGGTGTGCGCGGCTTGCAGCCGGGGCTGCAAGAAGGGCGCCGGCACCACGTTGCGGATGCAGACCACGGAATCGCCGGGTTTGGCGACCCGCTGGTGGAGGCTTGACGAAGCTTGGGTGATGTCCACCATCGAATGCGCATCGAGCAGGTCGGCCATGCGCTGCAGGTGCAGGGCGTCGAAGTAGAACGTTTGCAGCGCGCCATCCGGCTCGGTGGGGTGGTCGGTGAAGTGTTCGGTGAGGGTGGTGGTGCACTGCTGCAGCGCGGCCAGCAGCTTGTCGGGGAAGGTTTCGAGCACCGTGTAAGGCACCGGGTGCGCCTTGTCCAACGCCACCCAGGCGCGGCGCACCTTATCCAGCGCCTTTTTCACCGGCGCGTGCTGCGCGGCGGTGGCGCTGCTGCGGGCCTGGGCCAAGGCGGCGGGGTGCAGCTCGGCCGTGAACATCTTGCGGCCGCGCTCCACCAGGTTGTGCGCCTCGTCCACCAGCAGCGCCGTGCGCCACTGGTTGGCCTGGCCCAGGCCGTGCAGCAGGCCGCCCAAGTCAAAGTAGTAGTTGTAGTCACCCACCACCACATCGGCCCAGCGGGCCAGCTCCTGGCTCAGGTAGTAGGGGCAGACGTCATGCTGCAGGGCTACATCGCGCACACGGGCTTGTTGAAGGGCGGGGGCGGGGTGGCCTGCGCTGCTGGGGGCCACGGCGGCAGCGCGGGCGGCTGGCAGCCGGTCGTAAAAGCCCCGGGCCAGCGGGCATGACTCGCCATGGCAGGCCTTGTCGGGGTGCTCACAGGCCTTGTCGCGCGCCACCAGCTCCAGCACGCGCAGGGGCAGCGCCGGTGCGCTGTCGGCCAGGCGAGCCAGCGCATCCAGCGCCATCTGCCGCCCCGAGGTTTTGGCGGCCAGAAAGAACACTTTGTCGATGCGCTGCGCAGGCGCAGCCTTGAGCAGCGGGAACAGCGTGCCCATGGTCTTGCCAATGCCCGTGGGTGCCTGGGCCAGCAGGCAGCGGCCCGCCACTGCCGCCTTGTACACGGCCTCGGCCAGCGGGCGCTGGCCCGTGCGAAAGCCGCCAAATGGAAACGCCAAGGTGGTCAGTGCCGCGTCGCGCGCAGCACGGTGGGCCACCTGCTGTTCGGCCCAGGCAATGAAGCGCTGGCACTGGGCCTCGAAGTGCTGGCGCAGGTCGTCGGCGCTGCAGTGTTCGGTGAACACCGTCTCCTGCTGCGTGCCCACATCCAGATACACCAGGGCCACGTCGATGTGCGCCAGCTGCTCCTGCTCGCACAGCAGCCAGCCATACACCTTGGCCTGCGCCCAGTGCAGGTGGCGGTGCGATGCGGGCTGGCGGTCCAGCCGCCCCTTGAAGGTCTTGACCTCGTCGATGCGTTGCTGCGCGGGGTCGTAGCCATCGGCCCGGCCGCGCACGCGCAGGCTTTGGTAACTGCCGCTCAGTGCCACCTCGGCGCGGTAGCCTGCACCCCGCCGTGACGCTGCCACCGCATGACCCGCCATGCCCTCCAGTGCGGTGGGTGCGGGCGTAAAGCGCAGGTCCAGGTCGCCCTGCTTGGCGGTGAACTCGCACAGCTCGCGCACCGCCACGGTGTAGGTCATGGCGGGGTGGTCGGGGTGTCTGTGGCGGGAGGAGCAGGCTCGCCCAAATGGGTCTGAGCCATGTCGTCATCGCTGCGCAGCGGCGTGGCCTTGCAAAGCGCCATCCACACCGAAAAGGGCAGGGTGCAGCGGTTGTGCCGCGCGGGGCGCAGCAGCTCAAAGCGCCCGTCCTCCACACTGCCATGCAGCACCCAGATGCCGAAGTGCTCGGGGATCTCTTCGGGCTCGGCAATGCCTGCCGGGAAGACGTAGTAACACTCCTCGCACAACCACTGATAGGCCTGCCGCTTGGCGTCGTGCCGCAGGTCCGACAGCAAGTCGGCCCGGCTCGCCTTCACCTCGTGCACCATGGGCTGCAGGTAGGCGGGCACAGAGGTATTGCGCACCGAGAACAGATCGGGCCGGGCCATGCGCCACACATTGGCGGCGGCGCGGGCAGCGGGGGCGTGGTCATCTTCGGCCCACAGCGGTGCCATGGCGGGCGCGGTGTTGGTGGGTGCATCGGCAGTGGCCGCAGGTGGCACCACATCCCCCATCGGCACGGTGTCGATCACCGCGCGCAGTGACAGTTCGGTCCATACGATGCGCCCCGAAGCCAGCAACTGCGCTGCAAACTTCTGCCCCAGCCGGTCGTGCAGGCTCAGCGCCCGCACGCCACGCTGGCGGGCCTGCGCTAGGGTGCGGATGCCTTCATCGGTTAGGCGCAGGGTCTCGCAACCATCGACCGCAATGTGCAGCCTGATAAGGCCCGCAGCCAGCAGGTCAATCTCCAGACCATCCTTGCACGGCCAGCCTGCCGAGCGCCAGATCTGCATGAGGCGGGTGCGGTGAAAGCGGGTGATGGGGGTGGAGGGCGGGGAGTCCGAAGTGGGGGAGGGCAGCGCCGTCATGGCAGGGTGGGTGGGCTGGCGTCACACTGATTTTAATCACAGTGTCTGGGAGGGACTGCTTTTTGGACAAGGGTAGAACAGGGTTGCAGAGGAGTTGGGGGTGTGATCGGCACCTGGCGCAATATGGGTGGGTGCTAAAAGCTATTGAAATGTGAGCATCCCCACGGTGACATTCCGAGGTAGAAGCAATGAGTCACCAGGGGCCTGAATGAGGACGCTCCTGCCCGCCATTGGGCTAACAACCGGAAGTTGTTGTCGCGTGGCCGTCTATGCCGCAGGAAAATTGAAAGCGGTTGCGTGAGGCTGCAACGTAGCGTTTGCGGCCGGTCAGTTTTCTGACGCTGATAGCAGACTCCCGGGCAACAGCAATCCTTATCCCATACCTTGCCAACGTCCTCGGCTCACCGCCTCCCAATCTGCGGATGCGCCCCCAGCAGCGCATTGGCCAGCGCGCTCACGCTGGGCAGTTCACTGCCTGCCGGTGTCATGCAAACGAGCAGCTTTCTCCGAGACCAAGCATCAGATAGCCCTAGGATCTGGGTGCCTGACTTGGCAAAGCGCACAGCCGCGCTTTCGGACATCACCGCCACTCCCACGCCTTCGGCTACCAATTGCGCAACAGCGTCAAATCCGCCCAGACGCACCCGATGGCGCGGGACCCGGCCACTGCGACTGGCCTGGGCTGCCAGAAAGCGGCTGAGTCCACTCTCCCGGGCCAAACCCACAAAGGGATGCACTAGCAATTCGCCATACGCCACGGAACGGCGGCGGCCCAAAGACCAGCGCTTTGGCAGGAGTGCCACCAGACGGTCATCGACCCATGGCTGCACAAGCAGCCCAGAGGTGTCCACGTAATCGGCGACGATGCCCAGGTCGGCGGTGCCACGGCGCAATGCCTCTACGACCGCCTCGCTCGAAAGCTCTTGCACGTCCACATCAAGATCAGGGGTCTTCACCAAGAATTGGCCAATCGTGCGCGGAAGGCTCTCGGACATGGCGGCTGTGTTGCACAGCAGCCGAACGGTCCCGCGCAATCCATGACCAAAGCTCGCCATCTCTACATGCAGCGATTCGAGCTCAGCCAGCACGCGGTTGGCATGGCGCAGCAGAGCGCGTCCCGCATCGGTGGGTATTGCGCCCGATTTGGACCGCTCCAACAACCGCGAACCGGTCGCGTCTTCAAGACCCTTGAGGCGAGCGCTGGCCGCAGCCAACGACAGATTCACCGACGAAGCAGCGGCAGTGATGGTTCCATGCTCCATCACGGCGGCAAAGAGGTGCAGGTCAAACGGATCAACGCGGTAATCCGTGGTGCGGCGCTTAGGGGTACTCATGACCGCCATCCTACGGAATACGCGAAGGATCTGTTCACTGCTATCCGATGGACAGCACTTGGGCTATGCACACACCATAGGGCATGGACATATTGCAGCTCTTGATGGTGGTCGTTGTTTTCGTTCTGGCCGGTGGTGTGAAGGGCGTCACCGGCATGGGGCTGCCTACAGTAGCCGTGAGCTTGCTCGGGCTGTGGATGCCCCCTGTGCAAGCGGCCGCACTGTTGGTCATACCCTCGCTGGCAACCAATATCGCGCAATGCCGTGGCCCTCACCTGCGCTCACTGGTATCCCGGCTGTGGCCTGGTTGGCTGGCAATCGCGATCGTGACTGTGACTGTGAGCGCGCCCGGTCTGGGGGACGCCGTGTCCGCACAAACGACCAAGGGCTGGCTGGGCGGGATTCTCATGGCCTATGGCATTTGGGGCTTGTGGCGACCTCAGCTGCCCGATCTTTCACTCACCAGCAAATGGCTCAGCCTGCCGACCGGCGCGGCCACTGGGTTCGTGACGGCACTCACTGCCGTCTTCGTATTGCCCTGGGTTCCCTACTTGCAGACGCTGCGGCTGGGCAAGGACGAGATGGTGCAAGCGCTGGGCCTTTCATTCACAGTGGCCACTCTGTCGCTCGCCGTAAAAGTGCAGATGTCCGCCCCTTTGGGGTTGATCTCGTCGTCTGTTGCTATTGCAGTCGGTGGAGCATTGATCGGCGCATTGAGCGGGCTCAAGCTTGGTGAGCTGGCACGTAGCCGCCTTGTCGGTCCCGTCTTCCAGAAGGCACTTTTTATGGTGTTCCTCGGATTGGGTGCAGCCAACCTGATCCAGGCACACTGACACAGCATGGGCGGACAAAAGGAGTTGCTTGAAGCTGCAGCCTTGTTAGAGCGGGCTTACCGGCTGGCACATGTGTTGCAAGGCGAAGGTTTGCTTGAAATCGGAAGCAGACAGTTTGTCGCAGATGAGCTTGTCGAGGTGCTTGATGAAGCTCGGGTGGCGCTTTTTGCAGCCTGTGATTTGCCCAAGCCGCTCTGATTTTCTCAGAGCAGGAATGAGTCATCCACGTACCAGCAAGCGTTCGAAAGATGAAACCGCGCGACTGCTCCTGGCCTGTTGATCTGGCGCAATCCAATCATGAGCCCCGTTCGAGCCGAGGCTGCCGAAGCCCTGGGCAAGCTGAGGTACAGCGCCATCGATACTCTGGAGTAAACCGCGCCGCATCAATAACAAGGCGCCCAACCCCCTCACCACTCCGCAAAACTCCCATCCCGATGCCGCCACACCGGGTTCCTCCACCGGTGTCCCTCTTGCGCCCGCTCGCGCACATAGTCTTCGTTCACCTCAATCCCTAGCCCCGGCCCGGTGGGGATGGCGACCATGCCGTCCTGGTACGCAAAAACCCCGGGGTTGGACACATAGTCCATCAGGTCGTTGGCCTGGTTGTAGTGTATGCCCAGGCTCTGCTCCTGGATGAAGGCGTTGTAGCAAACCGCATCCAGCTGCAGGTTGGCCGCCAGTGCAATCGGGCCCAGCGGGCAGTGCAGGGCCAGGGCCACGTCGTAGGCCTCGGCCATGCTGGCGATCTTGCGGGTTTCGGTGATGCCGCCTGCGTGTGAGGGGTCGGGCTGGATGATGTCCGCATAGCCGCCTTGCAGCACGCGCTTGAAGTCCCAGCGCGAGTACAGGCGCTCGCCCAGGGCGATGGGGGTGGAGGAGATGCGGGCAATCTCCTTCAGCGCCTCTTCGTGTTCGCTCAGTACGGGCTCTTCGATGAACATGAGCTTGTAGGGCTCCAGCTCCTTGACCAGCACCTTGGCCATGGGCCGGTGCACGCGGCCGTGGAAGTCCACGCCAATACCCACATTGGGCCCCACGGCCTCGCGCACGGCGGCCACGTTCTGCAGGCAGCGCTCCACCTTGTCGTAGCTGTCCACGTACTGCACCTCTTCGGTGCCGTTCATCTTGACGGCCGTGAAGCCGCGCGCCACGGCGGCCTGGGCAGCGGCGGCGGTCTCGCTGGGGCGGTCTCCGCCAATCCAGCTGTAGACCTTGATGTGGCTGCGCACATTGCCGCCCAGCAGTTCGGACACGGGCACGCCCAGCGCCTTGCCCTTGATGTCCCACAGCGCCTGGTCGATGCCGGCCAGCGCGCTCATGTGCACGCCGCCGCCCCGGTAGAAGCCGCCCCGGTACAGCACGGTCCAATGGTCTTCGATGTGGCGCGGGTCCTTGCCGACGAGGTAGTCTGCCAGCTCATCGACCGCAGCGGCCACGGTGTGCGCGCGGCCCTCCAGCACGGGTTCGCCCCAGCCGGTGATGCCTTCGTCGGTTTCGATTTTGAGAAAGCACCAGCGCGGCGGGACGATGAACGTGGTGAGTCGGGTGATCTTCATGGGGGATGGGCAGTCGGTTCAGAAATGCTGGGTTGTCTGGAACGAGTAGGGGGCGGTTCAGGCCGTGGCGGGCGCGGTGCCAAAGGACGCCTGCCACGCCCGCGCAAACGCTGCAGCCTTGTGCGCCACCTCGGGAGCCTGGTCGCCGGGCCGGTACAGGGCCGAGCCCAGGCCAAAGCCGCTGGCGCCAGCGGCCGCATAGGGGGCAATGCTCTCGGGCACGATGCCGCCCACGGGCACCAGCGCCATGGGCGGCGTGATGACGGCGCGCCAGGCCTTGAGCACATGGGGCGGCAGCGCCTCGGCCGGAAAGAGCTTGAGCATGTTGGCGCCCGCTGCCAGCGCGGCATAGGCTTCGGTCAGCGTGGCCACGCCGGGCGCGCAGGCCATGCCGGCGGCGCGGGCAGCGCGGATCACATCGGTGTCGCTGTGGGGCATGACGATGATCTGCCCACCGGCTGCGGCCACATCGGCCACGGCATCGATGGAGAGCACGGTGCCCGCGCCCACCAGGCAGTCGGCTGGCAGTGCATCGCGCAGTGCGCGGATGCTGGCCAGCGGCTCTGGCGAGTTGAGCGGCACTTCGATGATGCGAAACCCCGCGTCGTACAGCGCATGGCCGATGGCCACCACCTCGTACGGCTGCACGCCGCGCAGGATGGCGATGAGCCCGCAGCGCTGCAGGATGTGGAACAGGGCTTTGTCGATGGGGTTCATGCAGCCAGGCTCCCGGAGGTGAAGGGGTGTGAGGAGGCGGCGGGTGCGGGCGCAACGACCAGCCCTGCCGCCAGCGCGATCTGCCACAGCCCGGTGGCCGTGGCCTGCGTGGCGATGGTGGGTGCGGCAAAGCCATGGGTCTGCAGCGCGACGGCGTAGCGGCGGCACAGGTCGGGCTCACCGCACAGCACCAGCGTTTGTGGTGTTGTTGGGGTTTGATCCTGTGCGCGTGCCAGGCTGGCCACCTCGTGCCCGATCAGCAGGCCCGAGAGGTAGTCCGCTTGCGCGGTAGGCGCCAGCGCGCCGGTCAGCCCCAGCGTGCGGGTGCTGAAGATGTGCGAGAGCAGTCCCAGCGCGACATCGCTGCCCCGCGCCACCTCCAGCCCGCGCGCAAAGGCGCCGTCGTCGGGGGCCGCTGCAGCCTGCATGGTCTTGCCCAGAATCGTGTGGCCGCGCAGTGCGGCAAACACCTCGCCGGTCATGAACGTGTGGAACTGTTCGATGCGGCCCCGGCGTGCCAGCACCCATTTGCTGTGCGTGCCGGGCAGGCCGATGAGCACGGGCGCATCCGCAGGCAGTGCAAGGCCTGCCAGCACCCCAAGCACCTGGGTTTCTTCGCCGCGCATCACGTTGGGCAGGGCACCCTGCTGCAACAGGCCCGGCACGATGTGCAGCGGCGGGCCGTCGCGCCGCTCCACCAGCGTCAGGCCCCGCGCCAGTGCATCGAGCGAGGTGGGCGTCGGCAGGTACTTGGCCTCGCGCCAGCCCTGGGCGCTGCCCACCATGCCGCAGGCCAGCAGGGGCAGGTCAGGTGTGGCGGCCAGCCAATCGCCGCAGGTGTCTTGCAGTGCGCGTTCAAATGCGGCGCCGGGCTCGCCGTCTGCCACGCTCGCGGTGGCGGGGGGCAGGTTCATGATGCCCCAGGGGCGGTGCCGTGTCTCCAGCACCTCGCCATGCGCGCCCATGCGGAAGGCGCGCAATGCGCTCGTGCCCCAGTCCAGGGCAATCAGGCCCGCCTCGGCGGGCACCAGAAAACGTGCAGGCACCATGTGAGTCCTGCTTAACGTGCCCAGCGCAGCACCAGCGGGTCCAGCCGCCGCGCGATGTCGATCAGGCCGCGCCGCACCTCGGGGTGCATGGCCGGGAAGGGGTGGCGGCCTGCCTCGCAGGTGATCACGCCGCCTTCCTTCATCAGTGCCTTGGCCGTGAGGATGCCGCCCTGGCGGTTTTCGTGGTTGATGAGGGGCAACCAGCGCTGGTAGAGCGCAAAGGCCTGGTCCATGTCGCCCTGGCGGTGCGCCTCGATGATGGGGCGAATGCCGTCCGGGAACGCGCCGCCCGTCATCGCGCCCGTGGCGCCGGCATCCAGGTCGGCCAGTAGGGTGATGGCCTCTTCGCCGTCCCACGGGCCTTCGATGGCGTCTCCACCCAGGCGGATCAGCTCGCGCAGCTTGCTGGCGGCGCCGGGCACTTCGATCTTGAAGTAGGCCAGGTTCTCGATTTCCTGCGCCATGCGCGCGAGGAAGGGAGCCGACAGCACGGTGCCGCTGGCGGGCGCGTCCTGCACCATGATCGGGATGCGGATCGCATCCGACACACGGGCATAGAACTCGTAGATCTGTGCCTCGGGCACACGGAAGGTGGCGCCGTGGTAAGGCGGCATGACCATCACCATGGCCGCGCCCATGTCCTGCGCGGCGCGGCTGCGCTCGGCGCACACGCGGGTGCCGTAGTGGGTGGTGGTGACGATGACTGGCACGCGGCCTGCCACATGCTCCAGCGATGTGCGGGTGAGGACTTCGCGCTCGGCGTCCGATAGCGAGAACTGCTCAGAGAAGTTGGCCAGGATGCAGACGCCATCCACACCGGCGTCGATCATGAAGTCAAGGCAGCGCTTCTGGCTGTCGAGGTCGAGGCGGCCGTCTTCATGGAACGTGGTGGGCACCACGGGGAAGATGCCGCGGTAGCGAGGGTTCTGGAGGGAATGGGTGGCTGGCATGGCGGGTGCGGGTAAGAATTTGAGTGAAATATGCCTCTAGCGCTAGTTGAACAAGCGCTGGTAGCTATTGAATCTGTAGCAATTGACTGCGACGAGCGCCTCAGTGGGGCACATCAATGCGAGTGGCGGGGCACAGCAGCCCCCCGGCAGCCGACCAAGAAGTCAAAGTCGCAACCATCGTCCGCCTGCAGTACATGGTCCACATACAGCCGCTGGTAGCCGCCGCGTCCCCCGTTGTCCGTGCCAGCCAATGCGGCCAGGCGTGCTGCCAGTTCCTCGTCGCTGATGTCCAGGTGCAGGCGGCCGTTCTCGCAGTCCAGCTCAATGAAGTCGCCATCGCGCACGGCAGCCAGGGGGCCACCGGCTGCCGCCTCGGGCGCCACGTGCAGCACCACGGTGCCGTAGGCGGTGCCGCTCATGCGGGCGTCGGAGATGCGCACCATGTCCTTCACGCCCTGGCGCAGCAGCTTCGGGGGCAGGCCCATGTTGCCCACCTCGGCCATGCCGGGGTAGCCCTTGGGGCCGCAGTTCTTGAGCACCATCACGCAGCTGGCGTCGATGTCCAGGTTTTCATCGACGATGCGTTCCTTGTAGTGCTCCAGGTTCTCGAACACCACGGCGCGGCCCCGGTGCTTGAGCAGTTCGGGCGACGCGGCGGAGGGCTTGAGCACCGCGCCACGCGGCGCCAGGTTGCCGCGCAGGATGCAGATGCCGCCGTCGGCGATCAGCGGGTTGTTGATCGGGCGGATCACCTCGTCGTTGTATTGCGGGGCTTCGCGCACGTTGTCCCACAGGCTCTTGCCGTTGACGGTGAGTGCGTTGGGGTGGGGCAGTAGGCCGTTCTCGCCCAGGCGGCGCAGCACGGCGGGCAGGCCGCCCGCGTAGTAGAACTCTTCCATCAAGAAGCGGCCCGAGGGCTGCAGGTCCACCAACGTGGGCGTGCCGCGGCCGATACGGGTCCAGTCCTCCAGGTCGAGCTGCACGCCAATGCGGCCTGCGATGGCTTTCAAGTGAATGACGGCGTTGGTCGAGCCGCCGATGGCGGCGTTGGTGCGGATGGCGTTCTCGAATGCCTCGCGCGTCAGGATCTTGGACAGCGTGAGCCCTTCGTGTGCCATTTCCACGATCCGTTTGCCCGACATGTGGGCCAGCACATAGCGGCGCGAGTCCACCGCCGGTATGGCTGCGTTGTGCGGCAACGATGTGCCCAGCGACTCGGCCATGCAGGCCATGGTGCTGGCCGTGCCCATGGTGTTGCAGGTGCCGGCAGAGCGGGACATGCCGGCCTCGGCCGCGAAGAACTGGTGCTCGTTGATCTCGCCGGCTTTCAACGATTCGTGCAGGCGCCATACGGCGGTGCCCGAGCCGATGTCCTTGCCGTCGAGCTTGCCGTTGAGCATGGGCCCGCCCGTGACCACGATGGCGGGCACATCGCAGCTGGCCGCGCCCATCAGCAGCGCAGGCGTGGTCTTGTCGCAACCCACCAGCAGCACCACGGCGTCGATAGGGTTGCCGCGAATGGCCTCTTCCACGTCCATGCTGGCCAGGTTGCGTGTGAGCATGGCCGTGGGGCGCAGGTTGGATTCGCCGTTGGAGAACACCGGGAACTCCACCGGGAAGCCGCCCGCCTCGTAGATGCCGCGTTTCACATGCTCGGCAATCTTGCGGAAGTGCGCATTGCACGGGGTCAGCTCGGACCAGGTGTTGCAGATGCCGATCACGGGGCGGCCGTCGAACGTATGGTCGGGGATGCCCTGGTTCTTCATCCAGCTGCGGTACATGAAGCCGTTTTTGTCGGCCGTGCCGAACCATTCGGCGGAGCGGAGTTTGCGCTTGGGGGTGGTCATGGTGGGGTGCGAGAGAAAGAGGAGAAATGAAGAGTCAACGGGCCTTGCCCGAGCGGCGCGAAAGCAGCCGCTGCAGCAGACAGAAAGCGAACAGCAGCACACCAACGACGATGCGCGTCCACCAGGAGCTGAGCGTGCCGTCGAAGGAAATCAGGGTCTGGATGATTCCGAGCATGAGCACGCCAAACAGCGTGCCCGCCACATAGCCCACGCCGCCCGTGAGCAGCGTGCCGCCAATGACCACGGCGGCAATTGCGTCCAGTTCCATGCCCACGGCATGCAGGCCGTAGCCCGACAGCATGTAGAACGTGAACACCACGCCCGCCAGCGCCGAGCAAAAGCCCGACAGCGTGTACACGCCAATGAGCGTGCGGCGCACCGGCAGGCCCATGAGCACAGCCGAGTGCTCGCTGCCGCCCACCGCATACACGCTGCGGCCAAACGGCGTGCAGTGCGCCACAAAAAGGGCCACCAGCAGCACGCCAATGGCGATGAGCGCGCCCAGCGAGAGCGATGCGCCTTCCCACAGCGGCAGTCGCCACTGGGCCAGCTCCGAATAGCCTTCGTGGGTGATGCTGATGGAATCGATGCTGATCAGGTAGCACAGCCCCCGCGCCAGGAACATGCCTGCCAGCGTGACGATGAAGGGCTGCAGCCGAAAGCGCTCGATGAGGAAGCCCATGAACGCGCCAAATGCCGTGCCCATCAGCAGCACCAGTGGGATGGCGACTATCGGGTTCCACCCCCGGTGTTCCACCAGCGCGGCCAGCACCATGGTGGTCAGCGCCACCACCGAGCCCACCGAGAGGTCAATACCGCCCGACAGGATCACGAACGTCATGCCCACCGCCACGATGATGAGGAAGGCGTTGTCGATCAGCAGGTTGAGGAACACCTGGGCCGAGAAGAACCCGGTGTACAGCACCGAACCCAGCGTGGCCATGGCCACGAACAGCGAGATGGTGGCCGCCAGCGGCAGGTACTTGGGGTTGAACCGGGCGCGCGCAGCGGCGGCCGGTGGGGCAGGGGGGCTCACGGTGCCGAAGCCTGCGGTCTTGGGAACGGCGCTCATTGCAAGGCTCCCGCGCCAGGACGGCGTGCCAGCGCGCCGACTTGCGCCCGGAACTCGGGCGACTGCAGCAGCATGACGATGAATACGACCACGGCCTTCACCACCAGGTTGATCTCGGGCGGCACGCCCAGCGAGTAGATGGCGTAGGTCAGCGTCTGGATGATGAGTGCGCCAATCACGCTGCCCACCAGGCTGAAACGGCCTCCGGTGAGGGCGGTGCCACCCAGCGTGACGGCCAGGATGGCGTCCAGCTCCAGCAGTTGCCCGGCGTTGTTGCCGTCTGCACTCTTCACGTTGGAGCTGATAAGCAAACCCGCAATGCCCGCGCACACGCCGCAGAACACATAGGCCGCCACGATAAGCCGCCCCGCCTGCACACCCGCCACCCGCGCCGCCGTGGGGTTGATGCCCACTGCCTGGATGAACAGGCCCAGCGCAGTGCGCGTGATGGCGAGGTACAGCACCACGAAGACTGCGGCCACTACGAACACAGAGAACGGCAGCCCTGCCAGGTACCCGCCGCCCATGAAGAAGTAGGGCGTGTAGTAGATGGTGATGATCTGCCCGTCGGTGATGAGCTGGGCAATGCCCCGGCCTGCCACCATGAGGATCAGTGTGGCAATGATGGGCTGCATGCCCACCTTGGCGACCAGCACGCCATTCCACAGCCCGCACAGCAGTGCCACGCCAATGGCGCCCAGAATGGCGACTGGGAGCGGAAACCGGCTTTCGGTGCCTGACACCGAGCCGCCGATCAGCCACGCGGCCACTGCCGCTGCAATGGCCACCGTCGCACCCACCGAGATGTCGATACCCCGAGTGGCGATCACCAGCGTCATGCCCAGCGACACCAGCACCAGCGGTGCGGCGCGGTTCAGTATGTCGATGAGGCTGCCGTACAGGTGCCCATCCCGCCACTCAATGCGCAGAAAGCTGGCGTTGAAGGCCGTATTGACAGCCAGCAACAGCAGCAGCGTGATGATGGGCCACGCTAGGCGGTGGCGCAGCAGCGCGGCCAAAAGGGAAGGAGAGGGGGAACGTTCAAGCATGTTCTGCGGCGATGAGTTCGTAGACGGCGTCTTCGCTACTGCCCGCAGGCAGCTCACCCACCTTGTGGCGGTCGCGGAGCACCACGATGCGGTGCGCCACGCGCACCACCTCGCTCATTTCGGAAGAGATGAACAGCACGGCCATGCCCGCCTGGGCCAGGCGCAGGATCTGGTCCATGATTTCCTGCTTGGCGGCCACGTCGATGCCGCGTGTGGGTTCGTCCAGGATCAACAGGCGCGGCTCGATGGCCATCCAGCGCGCGAGGATCGCCTTTTGCTGGTTGCCGCCCGAGAGCAGGCCGATGGGCTTGTCCACACTCTCGGTCTTGATGCCCAGCAGCTTCACATAGCGCTCGGCCAGCGCCGTTTGCTCGTCGCGCGAGAGAAATTTGCTCACGCCCATGCGGGCCTGCAGCGCCAACGCAATGTTCTCGCGCACCGAGAGTTCGGCCACGATGCCGTCGGTCTTGCGCTCTTCGGGGCACAGGGCCAGGCCATGGCGGATGGCGTCCATGGGGTTTGCGAACTTCACCACCTGCCCGTCGATGCGCAGCGCGCCCCGGTCGGGCTGCTCCAGGCCAAACAGCAGGCGCGCCAGCTCGGTGCGGCCTGAGCCCAGCAAGCCCGCCAGGCCCACCACCTCGCCCGCGCGGATCTGCAGGTCCAGCGGCTGCAGTTGCGTGTCCTGCCCCAGGCCCTCGGCTTGCAGCAGCGTGGCCTGGCGGCGGTCCACGGCGGGCGCTGGTGCGGGTTGCTCCGACGCTGCGGCCAGGTCGCGCCCCAGCATGGCCGCGATCAGTGCCTGTGGGCCCAGGTCCTGCGCGCGCCACTCGCCCACCCAGCTGCCGTTGCGCAATACGGTGATGCGGTCGGAAACGGCATACACCTGGTTCAGGAAATGCGTCACAAAGACGATGGACAGCCCCTCGCTGCGCAGGCGCCGAAGCACCTCAAAGAGCTTTTGCACCTCATCGTCGTCCAGGCTGGAGGTGGGCTCATCCAGAATCAGCACGCGCGATTCGATGCTGAGTGCGCGCGCAATCGCCACCAGCTGCTGCACGGCCACGGGGTAGTCCGACAGCAGGCGCGTCACGTCGATCTGCAGCCCGATGCGCGCCACCAGATCGCGGGCGCGCTGGTGCAGCGTGGCCCAGTCGATGCGAAAGCCCTGCGCGATGCCGCAGCGCGGGTAGCGGCCCGCAAAGATGTTCTCGGCCACCGAGAGGTTGGGGCAGAGATTGACCTCCTGGTACACGGTGCTGATGCCCAGGCGCTGCGCGGCCAGGGGCGAGTCGGGCCACACGGCTTCTCCACCCAGCCGCATCTGCCCACCGCTGGCCTCCAGCACGCCCGTCAGCACCTTGATCAGTGTGGACTTGCCCGCACCGTTTTGCCCCATCAGCGCATGGATCTCGCCAGGGTAGAGGTTGAGCTGCACATCACGCAGCACGGTGATGCCCGCAAACTGCTTGTGGATGCCCGAGAGCTGCAGCACCGGGGCTGCAGCAGGGGCGTAAGCGGTGGATGCGTCCATGGCAGCCGTCATGCCTTGTTCTTGTTGTAGACATCCACGAGCACGGCGGCCAGCAGCACCACGCCCTTGATGACCTGCTGGTAGTCGATGCCGATGCCCAGGATGGACATGCCGTTGTTCATCACGCCCATCACAAAGGCGCCAATGACCGCGCCCATCACCTTGCCCACGCCGCCCGATGCCGATGCGCCGCCGATGAAGCAGGCCGCAATCACGTCCAGCTCAAAACCCAGGCCGGCCTTGGGCGTGGCGGTGTTGAGCCGCGCCGCAAACACCAGCCCGGCCAGGGCGGCCAGCACGCCCATGTTGATGAAGGCATACAGCGTGAGCCGCTCGGTCTTGATGCCCGAGAGCTTGGCCGCCTTCTCGTTGCCGCCCATGGCATAGATGCGGCGGCCGACGGTGGTGCGGCTGGTGACAAAGTCGAACAGCACGATCAGCAGCGCCATCACGATGAGCACGTTGGGCAGGCCCTTGTACGAAGCGAGCAGGTAGCTGAAGTACCCCAGCAACCCACCAAACACCACGGTGCGGGCGATGAACAGACCTGCAGGCTCGGTCTGCACGCCGTGGCGCAGGCGGTTTGTGCGCTGGCGCAGTCCACCCACGGCCAGGGCCGCAGCCACGGCCGCACCCAACAGCAGCGAGGTCATGCGCAGCCCTTCCACGCTGAACAGGTCGGGGATGAAGCCCGAGCTGAGCATCTGGAAGGCCGAGGGGAACGGCCCCACCGACTGCCCCGCCAGCAGCGCCAGCGCCAGGCCCTTGAACACCAGCATGCCCGCCAGCGTGACGATGAACGACGGAATGCGCGAGAACGCCACAAAGCTGCCTTGAATGGCGCCGATGAGCCCGCCGCACAGCAGGCACACCAGCGTGGCCGGTACAAAGTGCCAGTTGTATTCGACCATCAGCACCGCTGCCAGCGCGCCGATGAAGCCACACACCGAGCCCACCGACAGGTCGATGTGCCCGGCCACGATGACCAGCAACATGCCCAGCGCCATGATGACGATGTAGCTGTTCTGCAGCACCAGGTTGGTGAGGTTCAAGGGCTGCATCAGCGTGCCCTCGGTCATATACTGGAAGAAGCCCATGATGGCCACCAGCGTGATCAACATGCCGTATTCGCGCAGGTTGTGCTGCAGGTGCTGCAACAGCGATTTGTCGTGCCGCGCCGCTGCTGTCGGGCTGCCGTCGGCCAGCGTGCTGGCGGGGGGATGGGTGGTCTGGCTCATTTCGGTCATCAGTTCAATGCGTTGTGCGGTTCATCAGGCGCTGAAGAGGGGCGCTGCAGCTACGCGCGGCCGCCGTGCAAGGGCCGCCCCGCCGCACGGGCGGCGTCCCCCTTGGGGGGGATGGCGCGAAGCGCCTCAGGGGGGGCACTCACGATGGCTCGCATGATCTTTTCTTGCGAGGCATCTGAAGTTGGCATCTCGGCCACAAAGCGGCCTTCGTTCATCACATAGATGCGGTCCGTGATGCCCAGCAGCTCAGGCATTTCGGAGGAGATCACGATCACGCATTTGCCCTCGGCCGCCAACTGGGCGATGAGGGTGTAGATCTCATACTTGGCGCCCACGTCGATGCCGCGCGTGGGCTCGTCGAGGATGAGCACTTCGGGGCTGGTGAACAGCCATTTGCTCAGCACCACTTTTTGCTGGTTGCCGCCCGACAGGTTCAGCGTCTTCTGGTCCACGCCCGAGCAGCGGATGCGCAGCTTCTCGCGGTAGTCCTGTGCCACGCGGTGTTCCTGACCGCTGTCGATCACGCTGGCGAACGACACGCCCGGCAGGTTGGCCAGCGAGGTGTTGAACTGGATGTCTTCGTTCAGCACCAGGCCATTGCCCTTGCGGTCTTCGGTCACATAGGCCAGGCCGTGGCGCACGGCCTTTTCCACAGTGCTCACGTCGATGGGTTGGCCGTGCAGCCGCACTTCGCCGCTGATGCGCTGGCCCCAGGAGCGGCCGAAGATGCTCATGGCCAGCTCGGTGCGGCCTGCGCCCATCAGGCCCGCAATGCCCACTATCTCGCCGCGCCGCACATTCAGGTCGATGCCCTTGAGGTGCTCGCGGTCGCTGCGCTGCGGGTGGTGGGCGCGCCAGTTGAGCACCTCAAAAACAATGTCACCCACTTGCGGCTGGCGCTGGGGGTAGCGGTCGCTCATCTCGCGGCCCACCATGGCCTGGATCACGCGGTCTTCGCTCACCGGGCCTTCGCGGCAGTCCAGCATCTGCACGGTGCTGCCGTCGCGCAGCACGGTGATCGAGTCGGCTACGCGCGAGATTTCGTTGAGCTTGTGCGAGATCAGGATGCAGGTAATGCCCTGGGCTTTCAGCTCCAGCAGCAGGTCCAGCAGGGCCTGGCTGTCGTTCTCGTTGAGGCTCGCGGTGGGCTCGTCCAGGATCAGCAGGCGCACCTTGCGCGACAGCGCCTTGGCAATTTCCACCAGCTGCTGCTTGCCCACACCCAGCTGGCCCACCGGTGTGTCGGGCGACTCGCGCAGGCCCACCTTGTGCAGCAGCGCCTGGGCGCGGCTGTGTGCGGCCATCCAGTCGATGACGCCGTGCCGCGCGGTTTCGTTGCCGAGGAAGATGTTCTCGGCAATCGACAGCAGTGGCACCAGCGCCAACTCCTGGTGAATGATGATGATGCCCAGGTGCTCGCTGTCGCGGATGCCTGCAAACTCGCGCTCCTGCCCGTCGAACAGGATCTGGCCGCTGTAGCTGCCGTGCGAGTACACACCCGACAGCACCTTCATCAGCGTGGATTTTCCCGCCCCGTTTTCGCCGACGATGGCATGAATCTCCCCGGCCTGCACCTCCAGGTTGACCTGGTTCAGCGCCACTACGCCGGGGAAGGTTTTGCGGATGTTCCGCATTTCAAGAAGCATGGTCTCTCAGTCTGTTGGTGGGGCCTCTGGCCCCATCCCGGTTGCAGGCCGCCTGCGCTGCCCCAGAGGCATTCGCAGGCGGCGGCTTTAGATGCAGAAGCCGCTTGCGCTCACTTGATCTGAGACTCTTTGTAGTAGCCACTGCCGACCAGCACCGTGTTCCAGTTGGATACGTCCACCGACACCGGCTTGAGCAGGTACGAGGGCACCACCTTCACGCCGTTGTTGTAGGTCTTGGTGTCGTTGATCTCGGGCTGCTTGCCTGTCAGCACGGCGTCCACCATGTTGGCGGCCACCTTGGCCAGCTCGCGGGTGTCCTTGAACACGGTGGAAGACTGTTCGCCCTTGAGGATGGACTTGATGGAAGGCACCTCAGCGTCCTGGCCGCTGACCACGGGGCAGGGCTGCTGGGCGGTGCAGTAGCCCACGCCCTTGAGGGAGGACAGGATGCCGATGGAGATGCCGTCATAGGGCGAGAGCACCGCATGCACCTTGTCCTTGCCATAGTAGGCCGACAGCAGGTTGTCCATGCGCGCCTGGGCCACCGAGCCATCCCAGCGCAGCGTGCCCACCTTGTTCATACCGGTCTGCTTGCTGCGCACCACCAGCTTGCCGCTGTCGATGTAGGGTTGCAGCACGCTCATGGCGCCGTCGTAGAAAAAGAAGGCGTTGTTGTCGTCGGGCGAGCCGCCGAACAGTTCGATGTTGAATGGGCCCTTGCCTTGCTTGAGGCCCAACTTGTCCACGATGGACGTGGCCTGCAGCACGCCCACCTGGAAGTTGTCGAACGTGGCGTAGTAGTCCACGTTCTTCGATCCCTTGATGAGGCGGTCGTACGCGATGACCTTCACGCCCTTGTCGGCCGCACTTTGCAGCACGCGCGACAGCGTGGTGCCGTCAATCGACGCGATCACCAGCACCTTGGCACCCTTGGTGATCATGTTCTCGATCTGCGCGAGCTGGTTGGGGATGTCGTCTTCGGCGTACTGCAGGTCGGTCTTGTAGCCCCGGTCCTTGAGCACCTTGACCATGTTGTCGCCATCGGCAATCCAGCGCGCCGAGGACTTGGTGGGCATCGAGATGCCGATGGTGCCCTTGTCCTGGGCCGATGCCACGGACGTGGCGCCAATGGCAGCCAGTGCCACGGTGGCCAACACGGCCTTGAAAATTGCACGCTTCATTTGAGTCTGTCTCCTGGTGTTGTTCTAAATTTAGGTAGCTTGGAGGCCGTATGAAACTGGCGCGATCTAGTACCAGTGCCACCGCGCAAGGGCCGCCCCGCCG
The DNA here is from genome assembly GCF_019218805.1 of Acidovorax sp. sif0632. Lineage (NCBI taxonomy): Bacteria > Pseudomonadati > Pseudomonadota > Betaproteobacteria > Burkholderiales > Comamonadaceae > Acidovorax > Acidovorax sp. sif0632. The sequence continues at coordinate 879,793 of NZ_JAHUWW010000002.1, forward strand.
CGCTGGTGGCGTCCCCCTTGGGGGAAGACGCCGCAGGCGGCTCAGGGGGCAATAGATCAATACTTCCTGTTCGGGAATTCCTTCGCCGCCACTTCCATCGGGAAAATGCCTTCCTCGGTCACGATGCGCTTGGGCACGGCCTTGCCAGCCTTGATGTCCTTCACGGCGCTCATCAGCTGCGGGCCCAGCAGGGGGCTGCACTCCACGCTCACGTTGAGCTTGCCGGCGATCATGGCTTCGAAGGCGCCCTTCACTGCATCGATGGAGATGATCACGATGTCCTTGGCGGGCTTCATGCCGGCCTCTTCGATGGCCTGGATGGCGCCAATCGCCATGTCGTCGTTGTGCGCGTACAGCACATTGATCTTCTTGCCCTCGGCCTTCAGGAAGGCTTCCATCACTTCCTTGCCCTTGGCGCGGGTGAAGTCGCCGGTCTGGCTGCGGATGATCTTGAACTTGGGGTCGGCCTTGATGACTTCTTCAAAACCCTTCTTGCGGTCGATGGCAGGGGCGGAGCCCACGGTGCCTTGCAGCTCGACGATGTTTACCTCGCCCTTCTGGTCCTTCATCTTTTCCACCAGCCAGCGGCCCGCCTTGCGGCCTTCTTCCACGAAGTCCGAGCCCATGAAGGTCACATACAGCGACGTGTCCTTGGTGTTCACTGCGCGGTCGGTCAGCACCACGGGGATCTTGGCGGCCTTGGCCTCGCGCAGCACGGGTTCCCAGCCCGACTCCACCACGGGCGAGAACGCAATCACGTCCACCTTCTGCGCGATGAACGAGCGGATGGCCTTGATCTGGTTCTCCTGCTTCTGCTGCGCGTCCGAGAACTTCAACTCGATGCCGGCCTCTTTGGCGGCGGACTTGATGGACTCGGTGTTGGCGGTGCGCCATTCGCTCTCGGCCCCCACCTGGCTGAAGCCCAGCACGAGGGGCTTTTGCGCCCAGGCGGCGCCGGGCAGCAAGGCGGCCACGGGCACGCTGGCCAAGGCGGCAGCAACGGTGCGGCGGTTCATTTTCATCATCTTGTCTCCTGTCTGTAATGGTTGGTTGACGATGGTTGCGGGATGGAAAGAAGGAACGCTCGAAAAAGGGCAAGGCTCAAGCCAGCATGTAGCCCGTCTTGACCGTGGTGTAGAACTCGGCGGCGTAGCGCCCCTGCTCGCGGGCGCCGTAGCTCGATTCCTTGCGGCCACCAAAAGGCACATGGAAGTCCACACCCGCCGTGGGCAGGTTCACCATGGTCATGCCCACGGCAGCGTGGCGCTTGAAGTGCATGGCGCGCTTGAGCGACGTGGTGCAGATGCCCGCACACAGGCCAAAGGGCGTGTCGTTGGCCAAGGCCAGTGCGTGCTCGTAGTCGTCAGCCCGCAGCACGCAGGCCACGGGGCCAAAGATTTCCTCGCGCGCCACGCGGTGCTCGGGGCGGGCCAGAAAGAGGGCGGGGCTCATGTAATGGCCTGGGGTGGGGCGCTCCAGGCGCTCGCCACCCCAGGCATGCTCCGCCCCCTCATTGCGCGCAATGTCGATGTAGCCCAGGTTCTGTGTCAGCTGGTTGTCGTCCACCACCGGGCCCATCTCGGTGCCGCGCTCCAGCGCATGGCCCACCTTCAGGCTGGCCAACCGGTTGCGCAGGCGCGCCACAAAGGCGTCGTGCACCTCGGCCTCGACAATGAGGCGGCTCGATGCGGTGCAGCGCTGGCCGGTGGAAAAATACGAGCCCTGCAGCGCGCAGTCCACCGCCTGGTCCAGGTCGGCGTCGGCCAGCACGATGAGCGGGTTCTTGCCGCCCATCTCCAGCTGCACCTTGGCGCGCCGTGCTGAGGCCGCGCGCAGGATGCGGTCGCCGGTGGAAACAGAGCCGGTAAAGCTCAGCGCATTGACCAGCGGGTGGTCCACCAGCGTCTGGCCCACCTCGCGGCCGCTGCCCATGACGAGGTTGAAGGCACCGGCGGGCAGGCCGCTGCGGCTGATGATTTCGGCCAGCGCCCAGCCACAGGCGGGCACCAGCTCGGCGGGCTTGAAGACCACGGTGTTGCCGTAGGCCAGGGCCGGGGCGATCTTCCAGGCCGGGATGGCGAACGGGAAGTTCCACGGCGCGATGATGCCCACCACGCCCACGGGCTCGCGGGTCACATCCACCTGCACGCCCTGGCGCACAGAGGCCAGCAGCTCGCCCTGGATGCGCAGCGCCTCGCCCGCAAAGAACTTGAAGATCTGCCCGCTGCGCGCCACCTCGGCGATGCCTTCGGGCAGCGTCTTGCCTTCTTCACGGGCCAGCAGTGCGCCCAGCTCGTCCTTGCGTGCCAGCAGCTCGCTGCCGATCATGTCCAGCACGTCGGCGCGGCGTTGGGGCGTGCTCTGGCTCCAGGTGGGCAGGGCGTCGGCCGCAGCGCGCACGGCCAGCTCGGTCTGGTTGCGGTCGGCGCGGGCGTATTCGGCCACCACCTCGCGGGTGTCCGACGGATTGGTGCTGATGCCGGTGGTGGTGCCGATTTCCCACCGGCCGTTGATCAGGTGCCGGGGGCTGAGCTGGAGGTCGCCGAGCTTCATGGAGAGAGGCCTTTGTTGCAGTTGCGGCGAAGTCTATGGAATGTTTTGATATCAATCCAATCGTTTTTTAGACAAAATACATATCGTTCTTTGCATTCTGGAAAACCCCTCCCTTTTCCCGTCCTCCTATCCATGAGCACCTACAACCACTGGTTCATCCGCGCCCGCCTCAAGACGCGCCAACTGCTGCTGCTGGTGGCCCTGGCCGAAGAGGGCAACATCCACCGCGCCGCCCAGGTGCTCAGCATGACCCAGCCCGCTGCGTCCAAGCTGCTCAAGGACCTGGAGGACGTGCTGGAGGTGTCGCTGTTTGACCGCCTGCCGCGTGGCATGCGCCCCACCTGGTACGGCGAAACGATGATCCGCCACGCGCGCATGGCCCTGGCCAACCTGAACCAGGCGCACGACGAGATCGGTGCGCTCAAGCGCGGGCACTACGGCCAAGTGGGCATCGGCGCCATCACCTCACCCGGCCTGAGCCTCCTGCCCGCCGCCGTGGCGCTGGTCAAACAGGAGCATCCCAGCCTGCGCATTTCGCTCGACATCGAGACCAGCCCGGTGCTGCTGGAGCGGTTGGAGCAGGGCAAGCTCGACATCGTGGTGGGCCGCCTGTACGAGGAGCACGACAAGGAGAACCTGCGTTATGAGTCGCTGACGGAGGAGCTGGTCTGCGCCATGACGCGCCCGGGCCACCCGCTGTCGAGCATGACCGGGTTGACGCTGCGCGATGTGGTGTCGGCCAGCTGGATCGTGCCGCCTGCGGGCAGCGTGCTGCGCCACCGGTTTGACCTGATGTTCCAGCAGGACGGGCTGGCGCCGCCGCTGCACACGGTGGAGACATCGGCGCTGTTGTTCATCACGCGCATGCTGCAGCAGAGCGACATGATTGCGGTGGTGGCGGAGGATGTGGCGCGCTATTACGCGGCGCATGGGATCGTGACGGTGTTGCCGCTGGCGATGCCGTGCCATATGGATGCGTTCGGGATCATCACGCGGTCGGACCGGCTGTTGTCGCCAGCGGCGAAGGTGATGATGAAGGCGTTGAAGCAGACGAGTCTGGTGCAGTATGGGCGGAGGTTGGAGGTGGGGGATTGATGGTTTTGAATGAATATTGGCTGTATGCGCCAGTGGGATATGTGCTGGTAGCTATTGATTTTGTAGTGTTGGTTTTTGTGCGCTGATTGGGTGGCGTGCCTTTGTTGAGGGCGGAGGCCGGGAGTCGCCCCGGCGGGCGAGGTACTTTTCTTTGCTTCGCCAAAGAAAAGTACCCAAAAGAAAGGCGACCCCCAGTCTGCGACCCCTGCGCTTCGCTCCGGGGCAAACCTGCGGCGGGGCGGTTGCGGGGTGCGCCGTGGAACTCGCTCTGCGCTGGCGCGCGCCGCTCAAACATCCACGGCGAGTCAGAGCACGAAGCATGGGCGCTCCGACGCCCATGCTCACCCCGCAACCGCCCCGCCGCAGGCGCAGCCAGCAGGGGGTTGGGCAGCCGAACCTCCAACAGCCGAACAGCCACACGGGCCATTGCTGCGCTCGGCCGTGCCTGCGCAGCGCGAGGCGCTTGCGCCCGCGAGACCGTGCCGAGCGCAGCGCAGCGAAGCAATGGCCCGTGTGGATGTCCGCTCCCCCGGGTTCCCTTCTGTATGCGCCTGGGGCGCGCATGCTTCGTGAACTGACTCACCGCAGTTGTCCGAGCGGAGCGCCGCAGGCGCGCAGCGAGTTCTGCGGTGCACCCCGTGACCGAGCACCCCAGGTTGCCCCGCAGCGCAGCGAAGGGGTCGCAGACAGTAGGGTCGCCCTTTCTTTGGTTCCTTTCTTTCGGCGACGCGAAAGAAAGGGACTCGCCCGCCGGGGCGACATCCCGGCCTCTGCCCTCAACCCAAGCACGCCGCCCAAACTAGAGAACGAGCTTCCACCGGCTTCGACAGGCTCAACCCGAACGGGCGGGAGTCATCAGGACTGCAAAAACAATAGCTGCTAGCGCTTGATGGATAGGCGCCAGAGCCCAAAAAGACCTCAAAAATTCAAACCCACCCCGCATCCACCTTGAACTCCTGCGCCGTACACATCGCCGCATCATCCGACGCCAAAAACAACACCATCCGCGCAATGTCATGCGGCCGCAGCTTGTCCGGCAAACACTGATTGCGCGCCAGCTCCTTCTCACCCTCGGCGTCCAGCCACAGCTTGATCTGCCGCTCTGTCATGACCCACCCCGGCGACACCGTGTTGATGCGGATCCGGTCCTGCCCCAGCGTCTTGGCCAGCCCGCGCGTGAGGCCGTTTACCGACGACTTGGCAATGGCATAGCAAGGGTAGCCCGTGCCCTTGCCCTGCCAACCGGTGGAGCCCAGGTTGATCACCGAGCCCGCGCCCAGCCTGCGCATGCCCGGCACCACGGCCTGGATGGCGAAGAAGGCGGGGCGCTCGTTGATGGCCATGCGCTCGTCGTAGTACTCGGGCGTTACGGATTCGAGCGTGTGCCGGTCATCGCTGGCCACGTTGTTCACCAGCACCGCAAAGTCGCTGCCCAACTCGGCCGCCGCTTCGGCCACGCAGGCCTGCAGGGCGTTCACGTCGCGCACATCACACACACGCCACCAGGGGCGGGGCAGGCCTGCGTCGGCAATGTGCTGGGCCAGGGCTTCGCTCGCGTTGCGCGCCACGTCCACAAACGCCACGCGGGCACCTTGTTCGGCAAACGCCGCCACGATGGCCGCGCCAATGCCGCTGCCGCCGCCCGTCACAAACACGGCACGGCCTTGCAGGCTGGGGAATTTCGCCAGGCCCTGGGGGGCGCCGGTTGCATCGGTCGAGGAAGAGGAGGGGGTAAAAACCTTTGACATATAAATATTGCAATCAATCAATTGAAAAAAATTTCATTTCAAGCATCAATTGGCGTTGATAAGATGCCGTTCGTCAAGTGCCTGGCGGCAGGCCGATACAAAAAAAGACCGGAGACACGCATGCGCCCCTTGCTGGATACCCCCTTCTCTCCACCCGAGGGCGCTGCCCGTTCCGCGCCCATCACCGGCGCCGTGCGCTGCGTGATCGCACTGGGCAACGCGCTGGGCGAAGGCGTGCTCTGGTCGGTGCGCGAGCAGGCCGTGTACTGGGTGGACATCCTTGGTCGCGAACTGCACCGCTGGGACCCGGCCACCGGCGCCCACCAGCGCTGGACGTTTGACGAAGAGATCTCCGCCATCGCCGAGCGCGCGCACGCCCCGGGCTTCATCGTCACGCTGCGCCGGGGTTTTGCGCTGTTTGACCCGGCCACCGACATTGCACCGCGCTACCTGCACCAGCCCGAACCCGACCGCGCGGGCAACCGTTTCAACGACGGCAAGTGCGATGCACAAGGGCGCTTCTGGGCGGGCTCCATGGACTTTGCGTGCGAGGCGCCCACGGGCGCGCTCTACCGCTATGACCCCGACGGCAGTTGCACCCGGCACGACGACGGCTTTGCCGTGACCAACGGCCCTACCTGGTCTGGCACGGGGCAGGGCGCGGCCATGTTTTTCAACGCCACCATCGAAGGCAACACCTACCGCTACGACAGCAATCTGGCCGCAGGCACCGTGTCCAACAGAACGTTGTGGAAGCATTGGCTACCCGAAGACGGCCTGCCCGATGGCATGACCACCGACGCGCAGGGCCGCCTGTGGATTGCGCACTGGGGCGGCTGGTGCGTGACCTGCCACGACCCGGTCACCGCCGCCGAACTGGGCCGCGTGCGCTTGCCAGTCAGCCAGGTCACCACTTGCGCGTTTGGCGGCGCAGACCTGCGCACACTGTTCATCAGCTCCGCGCGGGTAGGCCTCACGCCCGAGCAACTGGCTGCCGAGCCGCTGGCCGGGGCGCTGTTTGCGGTGGACACCGACAGCCTGGGTCTGCCCGCCCATCCATTTGGCGGCTGAGAGCGGCTCACAAAACCCTTCTGGCGCCGTTGCCGCGTCTTGTCGTACTACGCGTACTGCCTGCGATGCGGCGCCTGGCCAGAACCGCTGCGCGGGGTTTTGATATCCGCTCTAAGCGCTGAACGCAGCCCCGAGCAATCTGCCAACCCGCAATTCCCGTCAACACACCAAAGAAAGCACACCGCCCATGACCGAGGCCACATCCTCCCACCCCATCGTCTGGCTGCACCACGCGGGGCAGCACCTGGGCCTGGTGCCCACACTGGGCGGCAGCGTGGCAGCCTGGCAGATCGACGACCCGCAAGAGGCTGGCGCACGCATCGACCTGTGGCGCCCGTGGGACGGCGCCACGCCCGACCTGTACCAGCTCGCGTCGTTTGCCATGGTGCCCTGGTCCAACCGCATCAGCGGCGGCGGGTTTGAGCACGCGGGCCAGTTCCACCCCATGCGCCCCAACCGCTTGGGCGAGCCGTACCCTATTCACGGCGATGGCTGGCTGCAGTCCTGGCAACTCACCCAGCCCGCGCCCGACACGCTGCAGATGCAGCTGCGCTCCGAGCGCTTTGACGACAACCCCTACGAGTACGAATGTGTACAGACCTTCCGCCTGGTGGACGGCGGCCTGGACCAGTCGGTGCAAGTGCGGCACCTGGGCGCGCAGCCGCTGCCCTACGGCCTGGGCCTGCACCCCTGGTTTCCGCGCACGCCCCGCACGCGCATCACGGCGCCGGTGCAGGGCGTGTGGCTGTGTGGCGATGACCCTCTGCCCACACAGCACACGCAGCACTTCCCGCCCGGCTGGGACTTGAACAGCGGCGCTCCCGCCAATGGCGGCCTGATCGACAACGCCTACACCGGCTGGGGCGGCACGGCCCAGATCGACTGGCCCGAGCGGGGCCTGCGCTTGACCGCCCAGATGCCGGACTTTGCGCAAGACGGCGGTACCGACCAGCACTACTGCCTGATCTACCGACCGCCACAGGGCCCAGCATTCTGCTTTGAGCCCATCACACAACCCATCGACGCCTTCCATCAGCGCGGGCAGCCCGGCCTGCGCACGCTGGCGCAGGGGGAGTCGATGGCGCTGCGTGTGCAGTGGCGCTACAGCAGCTGCGTGAGTGAGGTGGATGCGGGGCAGTAGATTTTGATTGAAATTGGCCCTAGCGCTTAATGGTTATCGGTTGTTTGCTATCGAAATAATAGTTTTCAGACACGACTGACTCCACGGGCTTTCTGCACCTAACTGGCCGTGCGTGCACCCCGCGCCGATTTCGCCTTGGCCTTCGCACCCCCGGCATTCAGGGCCACCGCTGCACGGATTAGCGCCTTGAAGGCCTCCGCGTCCACGGTGTCCCCTTCGTGGATGTCTATGGCACGCCGGGCGTTGCCGTCCAGACTGGCGTTGAAGAGCTTCGCCGGGTCTGGTAGCGATGCTCCCTTCAGAAAGGTCAGTTTTACCGCTGACTTGTACGACTCGCCCGTGCACAGAATCCCGCCCAGCGACCACACGGGCGTGCCGTTCCACTTCCATTCCTCCAACACCTCGGGCGCCGCCTCATGGATCAGCAGGCGCATGCGGCCCAGTGCTTGCCCGCGCCAATCGTTCAGGTCGGCGATGCGCTGGTCGATCAGCACCGATGCGGGCGGGCCTTCGGGGGTTTTTTCAGTGCTCATGAGGTCTCCTGGTCAGTCAAGGTTGCAAGCCCCGCCTGCAACCGGTGGGGATTCCGCGCAGCGGCCGGGTAGCACCTGAGGGGTCAGAACGTTGGTGATGAAGCGTGATTTTTCCTCACGGTAGCGCTCCATGCCAAAGGGCGCAAAACGCTGCTTGAGCAGGTTGTACTGCTCCACCAGGCACGGGTCTGCACGCAAGGCATCGCGAAAGTGCAGAAAGAACTCAAACTCCGATCCTTTGGCCACCACCTGCAATGCCACGTCCGTGTCTGTGCGTGGCGACAGCAGCATGCACAGCTCTGGCGTGCGCAAGGTGTCCTTTTTGGCCACGTAGCCTGCGCCCTGCAGCACCTGAACGGCCCGCGCGTGCTCTTGCGCAGTCACCAGCACGCAAATGTCCAGATCGCCCTTGGACACGGCACCAGGTATGGCCGACGCACCAATGTGCTCCAACTGGGCAAGAGGTAGGAGCCGGGCGATCTCTTGCACTACCGACAGATATACGGCACCAGCGGCTGCCTGGTACTCGGAGGGTTCCAACAACTTCATGGGGTCATGATGATGCCAGTCTGGCGGGGCAGCGGCCCCTGCAAAAGCCTGGTTCAGGACGGCTCGGGCTGTTGCTTTCGATCACCCCCATGCGCCCCCGTCCGCCCTGCTGAGGTTGTGATAATTTGCAACTATTCGACCGCCACCCCAACCACCCCGCAGGGACGATCAACCGATGAAGAACACCCAACCTGGAATCTCTGGTCCGTTTGCACCACTTGCCATGCTGATGCTGCTGTCAGCGCTGCCCTTTGCCGCGTCGGCCCAAACGATTTCCAGCGGCGCCCCTGCCGTGGCCAACGTGCCGGTGGACAGCCCCTTGGCGCTGGGCGCCTTGCTGGTGGCTGTTGCGCTGGCCGGGTGGTGGTCGCTGCGCCGCAGTCACGGCGTGCGGCGTGTGGCTTCGCTGCTGCTGGTGGCCGCAGTGGTGGGCCTGGCGGGGCAGGGGGCGGGTTTGATGGCGCAGGTTGTCAGTGCCTTCACCCAACCTGCGGGCGAGACACTGCCCATTACCGTCAGCCCCATCACAGCCGGTGGCTTCACAGGCTTTCAGCCTGCGGACTTCAGCAACAACTCAGGCGCTGCGCTGCGAATTGCCGCCATCGACCCGCCCGACCTGGCCCAGTGTTTTGCCACCAACCCGGCCAACACCTTGCTGCCCCCCGGGCCTCCCACGCCATCGCCCCATCCCGCCTGCGGCGTGGGGGCCATGCTGGCCAATGGTGCCACCTGCCGGGTGGATGTCGAGGCCATCTGCCGCAGCCTCTACGTCTCGGGCGCCACGCTGACCGCCATCAGCCCCACCTCTGGCACTGGATCGGGTGGGGTCGGCGTCACGCTGACCGGCACCGGGCTCACCGGCGCCACCAGCATCACTTTTGACGGTGTGCCCGCTACCTCGATCAACGTGGTCAACGCCACCACCATCACGGCGGTCGCGCCAGCGCATGCAGCGGGTGCCGTCAATGTGGCGGTTTTCACCCCGGCCGGGGCCGCTCAGCTGGCCAACGGCTATACCTACCTGATCACCGCTGTGGGGCAGACCAGTGGCGGCGGCGTGATTGCTGCGCTGGGTGGCGGGCTGAACAACCTGATTGCGGCCACCGCAGACAACAGCACCGGGATCGGGTGGGGTGGCTTCGGCACGGCCGTGGGGCCGGGTGCGCAAAGCGACACCGACGGCGCCAGCAACACCGCGGGCGTCGGAGTGGCCCTGGGTGCGGGCGTTTATGCCGCGCAACTGTGCAGTACCTACCAGGTCGATTCGCAAGGCAATACACCCTGCCAGGCGGGTAACACCTGCTACAACGACTGGTTCCTGCCCGCCCGCAACCAGCTCGCGGCGCTGTATACCAACAGGGTGGCGGTAGGCGGCTTCGCCAACGCCCTCTATTGGAGCTCCACCGAGGGCTCGGCCTCGCCCCTGACCGACGCATGGATCAATGATTTTTCCATCGGCAATCCGGTGACCATCCCCAAGACCCAAAACCTGCAGACGCGGTGCGTGCGTGCCTTCACGCCTTGAAGGCCCGGGCGCATGCCGTAAAGCGCCGAAAATTTGGTTGAAATATGCTCTGGCGCTTGATGGACAAGCGTCAGAAGCTATCAAATAGTGAGCAATCGACCTTGGGCATATGCAGAACACCGGCCGGGCCGCAACGGCCCGTGGTTTACCCGCTTGCTGCCCATTACGCCTGCCCACACCCTTAACGTCATCCGCAGCGGGGCGTAGGCTGCAAGTGGTGGTGCATGGCGCCCCTCATGCTCTGTCGCCTTGGCCTGTGCAGCCCATCCCCCAAACTGGAACGATTCCGGCAAACTGGCACCACCATGAACGTGATAGACCCGCGCACCGCCATCGTGTTGATCAGCGCCATGAGTGCGCTGATGGCGCTGGTGCTGTGGGCCCTCAAGCGCAGCTACCCACCCAGCATTCAGGGTCTGGGTCAATGGGCGCAGGCGCTGTTGATCATTGTGGTGGGCGGCATCCTGGCGGCCTCGCGTGGGCAACTGCCTGAAATCCTCACCACGGCCGTGCCCAATTTCTTGCTGTGCTGGGGCGTGTATGGCCTGTATGCGGGCACCCAGCGTTTTTACGGCGTGCGCCCAGCCACCTGGCGCTGGCTGGCGGTAACTGTCGCCGTCACGCTGGGCACCCTTTGGTTTGCCCTGGGCGACCCCAGTTACACAGCCCGCCTGCGGCTTGTGACGGCACTCTTGGCCGTGATGTTTGCCGTGCACGCCTGGTTCATCGTGCGGCAGGGCATGGGCAGCTTTTCGCGCTGGCTCACGGTGGGGGTGATCGTGTACATCGCCGTGATTCAGCTGGTGCGGCTTGCCACCACGTTCTTCCTGCCCATGGGCGACACCATCTTGAGCGGCACGCCGCAGCACGTGCTGTTCATCGCCAGTTTTTCCGTGTCTGTCCTGCTGTTTTCGGTGGGCGCCGTGCTGATGGCTGGCGACCGCCTGCGGGCCGAGCTGGAGCTGCTGGCCACCCGCGACTCGCTCACCAACACCCTGACCCGGCGCTACATGGACGAAGCCTGCGCCATAGAGCTGGAGCGCAGCCACCGCACCGGCCAGCCCCTGGCCATGCTGATGCTGGACCTGGACCATTTCAAAACCATCAACGACACCCACGGCCACCAGGCCGGCGACCGCGTGCTGGTGGAGTTTGCCGCCAAGGTACAGCGCTGCCTGCGCAACAAGGACCTGCTGGGCCGCTTTGGCGGCGAAGAATTTGCCCTGCTGCTGCCCAACACCCCCCTGGACGCCGCCCTGCAAGTGGCCGAGCGCATCCGCGCCGCCTGCGTGCCCCAGGGCAACGAGGTGGGCTGTACCGTCAGCATCGGCGTCACCCTGAGCCTGCCGCAGAACGACTCGATGGACAAGCTGCTGGCGAGAGCGGATGCGGCGCTGTATGAAGCGAAGAACACGGGGCGGAATCGGGTGGTGGCGGGGTGAGAGGGCTCTCTGACGAAGGGTAGAAGTGGGGCGCTTTCGGCCCGAAACGGCCCATGGAGGAGATCCGGCAGATGATCGCCCAGCAGCGGTTGATGTCATCCGCGCTTCGTCGTTGAACGCTTACTATCGGCCACAAGCGGACACTGAAGATCATGGCAATGCAGACTGTCTCCATCGCATTTGGCGCTCTAGCAACCCTGCTGGGCCTCTACTACTCGTTTCTTGGGTTGTCCGCAGTCCGACATCTGCGGAAGGCCGATGAAATCGATAGGGTCGCGGGATGGACGCTTTTGTGGTGCTTAGATACAGACCGCTACGAGCTAGAAGGAAAACGACTTTGCAAGATTGGGCTGATTGTTTCCCTATGTAGCGCAGCGCTTTGGATTGGCGCTTTTACCGTGCATCGTGTGTCTTGAGCGTCGTCTGTTCAGGGCCCGATAGCGTCCCTCGCCGCCGGGCAGAATTCGGCCAGAAGCTGCCTTCAGTGATGACTACAGACAACTACACCCCTCCGTCAACGCTTCAAGAACTGATGCAGCGATACGCGCTGGGTGAACGGCATTTCCCGAACGTAGATTTGTCTGAGGCCAATCTTTCTCGCGTTACCCTTGATGGAACAAGCTTCGGGCCACATTCCTGGTTTTCCAGTGCAGACTTCACTGGCGCAAGCCTTCGCGGGACCAGCTTTAGCAACTGCAACGTCAAGTGCGCGACGTTCAATGGAGCCGATCTGACCAACGCGACCTTCGCAAATGCGGCTATCGAGTCGATAGGCTTAGATGGCGCTGTGCTAGCCGGAACGAACTTTGTTGGTGCGACGTTCTACGGCATTGCGCTGGGTCCAGCCGATGAGTTTCCTTGAGAAGCAAGGGCGTTTCGCAATTCTGAACGACTGATTTGGGAGACAACGCCCTGCTGCTTTGGGCCCGTTAGCATCCCCCACGTCAGCGCTACGATGGCGTAATCGGGAGTTGTTTATGTCGCCTATAGCCTTCAGGAGCTTTGCGCAGAGAGGTGTCGTTTTCGGAGTGCTGCTTGCGGCATCTGGGGCGTTCGCATTGGCACAGGAGATACTTGAGCACGTTGAATTTTTACGGCTGCAAACTGACAAGTTGTCGCCACGCGAATGGCCAAATGCCGAGTACGTAGTTCGAACCCAGCAACAGTGGGATGAGATCTGGGCGATGGGCAAATTAGAACCCAATCCGCGGGATGCTGAGAGCATAGGCGCACCGAAGGTCGACTTCAGTCAATTCACTCTCGTTGGCGTTTCACGCGGAAAGCAGAGCCATGGGTGTACGAGCCTAAATATCAAACTTGTAATCCGACGCGGAAAACGAATTGATGTGCACTTCACCGACCCTGAGAACGCGAGACGAACCTACGGAGCGATGACGGTCTGCCCTGCGGTGGTTACCTATCTGAACGACTGGGTTTTGATACCGCGTACGCCCCGGCACTCGGTGATCAGATTCGTCGATAGCCAATCGATGCGCTAGAAGCTGCCCCGCAAAGCTGTAGCAAGATCTGCCCCGCCCCTGGCGGCGTGTCAGCGTCGCCTTTGGGCCCTGAGCGGACACTCGTCAGACGCTCTCTTACGGCGACAGCACTTGATCAAGTGCTCGAAGCATGTCTAAAAGGAGCGGCCGTCTTCAGCTGGCGCGACCTAGGCGCAAAACTGCCCAGAACACAAGCGCCTCAGCCGCGCCCGCACCTGCGCCGAACAACGCCGCTTGAGCGGTCGCCTGTGTCACCGTGCACAAAGCCGTCCCAACGGCGGCACCGCTCAACAGAGCAGACCACCACGTTACCTGCCCCCAGCGTCGAACGACAAGGTAAAGGGGAATTCCTAGAGCGACCGTGACAATCAACGTGAACTGGTAGAAAACTATGACCCACGTGCCAATCATTTTCCAACTGCCATCTGTGAGGTCAGGGCTTGTCAGCGAGAGCAGGGCTGCAGGGACCAGGGGTGCAAGCAAAAAGCCAAGAATTGGCGCCTGGACCTGCTTCATACGAGAGCCCCAGATTTAGTCATCTGCATATCGGAAGGTATTTCTGGGAGACAGCTGCTGGCCGGCAGTCGTCGTCCGCTCAAGACACCACCCCCCGCATCCCCGCCAACCCCGGCATCGCCCCCCGCATCCCCTCCAAAAACAACCGCAACCGCGCCGGATAAAACCGCGCATGTGGATACACCAGATACACCGGTAGCGAGGGGGCCTGCCAGGTGGGCACCAAGTGCAGCAAGCCGCCTGCGCGCAGATCCGCATCTACGATCCACGCCGATGCAATACACGCGCCGAGCCCGGCCAGGGCGGCGCTGCGCAGGGCGTACAGGCTGTCAGTGGCCAGGCGGGGGGTGATGGCGAAGGTGCTGGCCTCGCTGCTGTGCTGGTGGGTCAAGGTGACTTCGCGCTGGTAGAAGGTGCTGAGCGCCAGCCAGGGTAGATCCTTCAGATCCTGCGCGTGTTGCGGTGTGGGCCGACTTGCCATGAGGGCGGGCGATGCCAGTACGATGCGCGGCACTTCGGCAAGGCGAATGGCGACCACCGAGGGGTCTTCCACCGCACCCACCTGGATGGCGCAGTCGATACCTTCTGCGATGAAGTCAGGGCGGCGGTCGTGCAGCATCCATTCCACCGAAACATCGGGGTAGCGGCGCAGGTAGTCCATCAGCGGGGGGATGAGCTGGTTTTGCCCGAAGGCGTGGGGCGCCAGCACGCGCAGGGTGCCGCGCGGGGTGTCGGCCGTGCCGCGCAGGTCGTCCTCCATGGCGCGCCAGTCTTCCAGCAGGGCCTTGGCGTGGGCAAAGCAGCGGTCGCCGTCTTCCGTCAGCTTCATCACATGGGTGGATCGCTGCAGCAGCTTGATGCCCAGGCTGCGCTCCAGCGCTTGCAGGCGGCGGCTCACGGTGGGCTGGCTGGTGCCCAGTTGCTGGGCGGCGGCCGACAGGCTGCCGGCCTCGACGATGCGGACAAAGGTCTGCATCAGCTCGATGCGGTCGGCGCCGGGCGGCTGGGTCGGGAGGGCCGGGAGGGTGTTGGTCATACGTCAAGCGTATAACGAATCTGCAATTCAGCCTACTACCCAGCGCGGCGACGGGATAGAACAATCGCACCATTCCTTTTAAACCGATGGTGTTGTGATGTCTTCCATTCAAAATGTGCATGCAAGGGGTGTGGCGGGGCGGGCCCCGGTGGCGCTGGCTGAAGAGAGTGCGGCAGGCGCGGTGAGCGCGCCGCTGCTGTTGCTGCTGGCGACCACGGCGGGGCTGAGCGTGGCGTCGCTGTATTACAGCCAGCCCATGCTGGGCGTGCTGGGGGCCGACATGCAGGCCGACAGCCGCGTGGTGGGGCTGGTGCCCACGCTCACGCAGTTGGGGTATGCGCTGGGCATCTTGCTGCTGGCGCCGCTGGGCGACCGGTTTGACCGGCGCCGCATCATCGTCATCAAGTCCATTGCGCTGATGCTGGCGCTGCTGCTGAGCGGCCTGGCGCCCGGCATGGGCGCGCTGCTGGCGGCCAGCCTGGCCGTGGGCCTGGCGGCCACGGTGGCGCAAGACGTGGTGCCCGCCGCCGCCACGCTGGCCCCGGCCGCACAGCGCGGGCGCATGGTGGGCACGGTGATGACGGGGCTGCTGCTGGGCATTTTGCTGTCGCGTGTGGTCAGCGGCTTTGTGGCGCAGCAGTGGGGCTGGCGCACGGTGTATGTGGCGGCGGCGGTGGCCATTGCGCTGCTGACGGTGGCCGTGTGGCGCGGGCTGCCGCGCTTTGCGCCCACCACGCAGCTGGGCTATGGCGCGCTGATCGGCTCGATGGTGGCACTGTGGCGCCAGCACGCAGCGCTGCGCCGTGCGGCCTGGGCGCAGGGGTTGCTGGCCGTGGGCTTCAGCGCGTTCTGGTCCACGCTGGCGGTGATGTTGCACAGCCAGTTCCAACTGGGCACGGCGGCGGCGGGTGCGTTTGGCTTGGCTGGGGCGGCAGGTGCCTTGGCTGCCCCGCTGGCCGGGCGTCTGGCCGACAAGCGCGGGCCCGAGGTGGTGACGCGCTATGGCGCGGGGCTGGCTGCCGCGTCGTTTGCCGTGATGGCGCTGGCACCGCTGCTGCCTGCGCAGGCCCAGCTGGGCTTGATCGTGGCCAGTGCCATCGGCTTTGACTTTGGCGTGCAGGCCACATTGGTGGCGCACCAGACCATCGTGTACGGCATCGACCCCGCAGCGCGCAGCCGGCTGAATGCGCTGCTGTTCACAGGCATGTTCATCGGCATGTCGGCCGGGGCTGCGCTGGGCGCCTTGGTTCTGGCGCAGTGGGGCTGGCAGGGGGTTGTGGGGCTGGCCACCGTGTCGTCACTGGCGGCCCTGGGGGTGCGGTTGGCGCGGCGGGCAGGATGATCTGAATAAAAAATGGCTCTGCCGCCTGATGGGTAAGCGTTAGCAGCTATCAAAAAAAGAGCGGCCCGGGAGCCGCTCTTTCTTTCTGCTGGGCTACCTTGCCGGTGGCCTCAGGCCTTCTTCACTTCAATGTGGTACAGCCCCCAGGGGCACAGGCCAAAGCGTTCCTTCACTGGCTTGTCCTTGAAGGCGGGCAGCACGTCCGCGTCGTACACCGCCCACTGCGGGCCCAGGCCGCCCAGGGCCATGGGCTGGCCGTCGATGTGGGTGGCGACGATCATGCGGTAGGCCTGCACGTCGGCCATGCTGATGGTCACGTTGTAGCCGTCCACCGCGCGCAGCACCAGCTGCACGGGGCTACCTGCGGCCACACCGGCAGCGGCCAGCACGGTGGTGAGCAGGGGGCCTTTGAGCGTGTGGGGCTTGCTGTCGTATTCGAGCGTGGGCTTGATGGTGATGGCGGGCATGCGCTGCAGGGCGGCGGCGTCGAGCGCGTGGGCTTTGTCGAACTGGATGCCGTGTTTGCCCATCATCTGGTCGATGGTGGCATCGAGCGCGCCCCGGTTGGGCTGGGTGATGGCGCCGCTGATGGTGAGCAGGGCGGGGCTGGTGGATGCTTTGGCGGGTGGGGCGGCGTGGCTGCTGGTGGTGGCGGTCCACAGGCCTGCCAGGCCGACGCTGGCAGCCACAAAGTTTCTTTTGTTCATGCTCGGTTTCTCCTCGTGTGTTGTTTGCCTGGTTGATTGATCGATGGATGGGGCGCATCAATCCGGGGCGCATGGTAAGCGCAGGACTGGCGCTTGCCACCCAAAAAAGTGTCAGTACCTGTTTGCGTATGCCGCGTGTGCCGTGTGGCATGCGTGTCCTGTGGCCTTCAACCCCCAGGGTGCATGGCGCACCCTGCCAGCGCGCAGACGCGAGCCGCACCACAATCGGCGCCCATGACTTCTTCTTCGACGATGCTGCGGCTGATCAGCCTGGCGGCCTTTTGCAGCATGGCCTCCATGCGTGTGTGCGACCCGATGCTGGTGGCACTGTCCCTTGAGTACAAGATCACCACGGGCGATGCATCGGCCGTGATTGCGGCGTTTGCCGTTGCTTACGGCGTGCTGCAGCTGGTGTATGGCCCGCTGGGCGACCGGGTGGGCAAGGTGCGCGTGATCATCGGCGCCACAGCGGCCTGTGCGGTGTTCAGTGCCATGACGGCCCTGGCGCCCAGCTTCAGCCTGCTGGTGGTTGCGCGTGCAGCCATGGGGGCTGCGGCGGCCGGGATCATTCCGCTGTCGATGGCGTGGATTGGCGATGAGGTGGCCTACGAGCAGCGGCAAGAGACCCTGGCGCGGCTGATGGTGGCCACGGTGACCGGAATGATGGCGGGCCAGTGGTTTGGCGGCTTTGCCACCGAAACGCTGGGCTGGCGTGCGGCGCTGGGTGTGCTGGCCGTGCTGTTCTTCACGGCAGCCACGCTGCTGTTGCGCCATGCGCGCGCCAGCGGGGCGCTGCGCCCTGTGGTGGTGCCGGGCGCACCGGCGTTCTCGCTGGCCAACTACCTGGCGGGCACCCTGGCGCTGCTGCGCATCCCGCGTGTGCGCTGGGTGCTCACGGTGGTCACGATTGAGGGCGCACTCGCGTTTGGCACGCTGGCTTTTGTGCCTGCGCGCATGGTCGATGGGTTTGGCCTGTCGGCCTCTGCGGCGGGCGGCGTGATGGTGCTGTATGGCGTGGGCGGGCTGATCTACAGCGTGTTTGCGCGGCGCTGGCTGGCGGCGCTGGGCGAGCGGGGGCTCGCCGTGCTGGGCGCCAGTTTCATTGCCATCGGCCTGCTGTCGCTGGCCTGGGCGCCCGCCGTGGGTTGGGCCATGCTGGGCTGCTTCTTGGCGGGTATCGGCTTTTACATGCTGCACAACACGCTGCAGGTGCAGGCCACGCAGATGGCGCCCGAGGCGCGGGGCACGGCAGTGACGCTGTTTGCGTGCCTGCTGTTTCTGGGGCAGTCCACGGGTGTGCTGCTGGTGGCATTCAGTGTGGACCGGGGCTGGTTGCCGCCAGTGTTCACGGTGGCGGCGGTGGGGGTGTTTGTGCTGGGGATGCTGATCTCGCGCCGGGTGCAGGCGCGTGGGGTGGTGGCAGGCGCGTGATCACCCCGTCAGTGGTTGTCAGCCCCGCGCCTCGTACCAACCCTTGCTGCGGTTGACCACGGCCACCACCGCCAGCATCACGGGCACCTCGATCAGCACGCCCACCACCGTGGCCAGTGCTGCGCCGGAGTGAAAGCCAAACAGGCTGATCGCCGTGGCCACGGCCAGCTCGAAGAAGTTGGACGCGCCGATCAGGGCCGAGGGGCAGGCAATGTTGTGCTTTTCGCCCACGGCGCGGTTCAGGCCATAGGCCAGGGCGGAGTTGAACAGCACCTGGATCAGGATGGGCACGGCCAGCAGGGCGATGACCAGCGGCTGCTGCAGGATGGCTTCGCCCTGAAAGGCGAACAGCAGCACCAGCGTGGCCAGCAGCGCGGCGATGGACCAGGGGCCGGTGCGCGCCACGGCGGCGTCGAAGGCGGCCTGACCCTTGCGCAGCAGCCGCTTGCGCAGCCATTGCGCGATCACCACGGGGATCAGGATGTACAGCACCACCGAGGTGAGCAGCGTGTCCCACGGCACGGTGATGGCCGAAAGACCCAGCAAAAAGGCCACCAGCGGCGCAAACGCCACGATCATGATGCTGTCGTTCAGCGCCACCTGCGACAGCGTGAACAGCGGGTCGCCCCCGGTGAGGCGGCTCCATACAAACACCATGGCCGTGCAGGGCGCGGCGGCCAGCAAAATGAGCCCGGCGATGTAGCTGTCGATCTGGTCGGCAGGCAGGTACGGCGCAAACCAGTGGCGGATGAACAGCCAGCCCAGCAGCGCCATCGAAAACGGCTTGACCAGCCAGTTGACGAACAGCGTCACGCCAATGCCGCGCACATGCTGGCGCACCTCGGCCAGCGCGCCAAAGTCCACCTTCAGCAGCATGGGGATGATCATCACCCAGATGAGCAGGCCCACCGGCAGGTTGACGCGTGCCACCTCCAGCGCGCCCACGGCGCGCGCCGCGCCGGGCAGCCACTGGCCCAGCGCAATGCCCACCACGATGCACAGCAGCACCCAGATGGTGAGGTAGCGCTCGAACACCGCCATGCCGGCGGCCGGGGAGGGGGGCAGCGCACTGACAGCAGCACGTTGTAAAGGGCTTGGTGGCAGGGTCATTTCAGTGGTCCATTCAGTTATCCATTGCGCTGCGCGCCACCCGCGATGCATGCAACTGGCGCGCTCTAAACCAGCGCCCCCGCGCAAGGGCCGCCAAGCCGCACGTGCGGCGCATTGCTTGCGTGCGCTGGGGGCGTCCCCCTCCCGGCTCGCGCAGCGAGGCGAGAGAGGGGGAAGGCGCGAAGCGACTCAGGGGGTGTTTCATCATTGCTTGGGCAGGTTGCGGGCCGTGGCTTGCAGCGCGGTGGCGGCGAGCTTGTCGTCGGGCAGGTTCACCAGCAGTTCCAGGCGCTGCTTGATGGCGTGCAGGGTTTTGCGGAAGGCCTCAGCCTTGTCGGCGTCCGAGCCATCGCCCGCTGACGGGTCGGCATAGCCCCAGTGCGCCGTGGCCGGGTGGCCGGGCCAGAAGGGGCAGACCTCGCCCGCTGCGTTGTCGCACACGGTGATGATCAGGTCCATGTGCGGTGCGCCAGGGGCGGCGAATTCGTCCCAGCTTTTGCTGCGCAGCCCTTCGGTGGGGATGCCCGCGTGGGCCAGCGCCTGCAGGCCCAGCGGGTGGGGCTGCTGGTTGTCGCGCGGGCTGCTGCCGGCTGAATAGGCCTTGAAGCGGCCTTGGCCCATGGCGTTGAGCAAGGCCTCGGCCAGGATGCTGCGGGCGGAGTTGTGCGTGCACAAAAAGAGCACGTTCAAAGGAGGACGTTGTGGGGTGGCGTTCATCGTGGCTCCAGGCTCAGCAGCACTTGTTGGGGTTGTTGGCGGTGGGCCCGCAGCAGGCAGCCTGGCCGGGCGCGGGGGCGGGGGCGGACGGTGCGCCCGTGGGGCAGCAGGCGGCCTGGGCTGCCTGGGGTTGCTGCGCAGCGGCTTCGTTGAACACGGGGATGTTGCTCAGCGTGTGGAAGTGTTCCCAGGCCACGCCCTGCGGGTCGGTGATCCAGTGCTTGTCGCTGCGGGCATAGCAGCAGGTGGTGGCGCCTTCGTCCAGCAGGGCCATGTCGGCACCCTGGGCGCGGGCCTTGAGCTCGGCCAGTTCGTCGGCCTCGTCCACCTGGAAGCCCAGGTGGTCCACGCCGGGCTTGTCGCCCCGGGTGGAGATGGCGAAGTTCACGCGCGGGTCTTCGAGCATCCATTTGGCGTAGTCGGTCTCGACACGTGCAGGCTCGGCCGCGAACAGCCTGGAATAGAACGCGATGCTCTTGGCAAGGTCATCGACATGCATGTGGACGTGGAATCGCTTCATGGTGGTTTCCTTTCGGCTGTGGGTCGTGGGGTGGAAGTTGTTGGGGGGCGATCAGCACTGGCAGGCGGCGGTGGCCTCGTCGGTCAGGCAGGCAGCGCCCTGGCAGCAGTTCTCGGTCAGGTAGGCCAGCAGGTCGGTCATGGTGGCAAACGAGGCTCGGTAGATCAGGTTGCGGCCCTGGCGCTCCTGGCTCACCAGGCCCGCGTGGGTCAGCTCCTTGAGGTGGAACGACAGCGTGTTGGGCGCAATGCCCAGCTGCTCGGACAGCCCGCCGGGCGTGAGCCCTTCCTGGCCCGCCACCACCAGGGCGCGGAACACCCGCAGGCGCACCTCCTGGGCCAGGGCGGCGAGGGATCGGATGACATCGGTTTCTTGCATGGTTCGATAATACAACAAAAGTGGAAATATAGAAATGTGGCCTGGAGAAGTTTCTGGAGTCGTCAGGAAAATTCAAGGAAAAATGACAGTCTGCGCTCTATGGTATTGCTCTGATAGCTATGAAATTCATAGTTATTGAAGTCTGTGTACCACAGTCTTCATAACTCGGCGATCTAATCACCCGATTTTTTAATCGTTTGTGAACTTACGATTCACCGATACAGTCGCCCATCCTTTTCCAGACCCGCGCCGCAGCGGCCACTCACCGTGAGGCCGCTGCCGCGCACTGCTTTCCATGATCGATTTACGGGGTATCACCCAAACCTACCAGGGCCCACAAGGCCCCGTCGAAGCCCTGCGTGGCATCGACCTCAGCATCCAGCCGGGCGAAGTGTTCGGCGTCATCGGCAAGAGCGGCGCGGGCAAAAGCTCGCTGGTGCGCGTCATCAACCTGCTCAACCGGCCCACCACGGGCCAGGTCATCGTGGGCGGCCGTGACCTGACCCAGCTGAACGACGCGCAACTGCGCGAGGCCCGGCGCGAGATCGGCATGGTCTTCCAGCACTTCAACCTGCTGTCGTCGCGCACCGTGTTCGACAACGCCGCATTACCGCTGGAACTGGCGGGCATGGACAAGGCAGCGATTCGCGAGCGCGTGAACCCGCTGCTGGAGCTGGTGGGCCTGGCCCACTTGGCCGACCGCTACCCCGCGCAGATCAGCGGCGGGCAAAAGCAGCGCGTGGGCATTGCGCGCGCGCTGGCGAGCCGCCCCAAGGTATTGCTGAGCGACGAAGCCACCTCGGCGCTGGACCCGGAGACGACCCGCTCCATCCTCGACCTGCTGCGCCAGGTCAACCGCGAGCTGGGCCTCACCGTGGTGCTCATCACCCACCAGATGCAGGTCATCAAGCAGGTGGCCGACCGCGTGGCCGTGATCGAGGCGGGCCGTATCGTGGAGCAGGGCCGCGTGCTCGATGTCTTCACGCGCCCGCAGCAGGCCATCACCAAGAGCCTGATCGACGAAATCCTGCCGCAAGAGCTGCCTGCGAGCGTGCTTGACCATGTGCGCAAGCTCACCCGCCAGCTGGCCACCACGGCGCCCGGCCACGCGGGGCGGCTGCTGCGGCTGTCGTACTCGGGCGACAGCGCCTACCAGCCCATTCTGTCGCAGCTGATCCGCGAGTTTGGTGTGGACATGAGCATCCTGCATGGCCAGGTGGACGATATCCAGGACGAGACCTTCGGCTCGCTGGCCGTGTACGCCAGCGGCGAGCCCATGCAGGTGCGCGGTGCGGTGGAGCACCTGCGCGCGGGCGGCGTGGCGGTGCAAGAAGTCACGATTGAAATCTGAGGGAGCCATAAGCCATGTTCGACCATTTCACTCCGGCTATGCTGGACCTCTTTGCCTCTTCGCTGTGGGAGACGCTCATCATGGTGGGCATCTCCGGCATCGTGGGTGGCCTCATCGGCGTGCCGCTGGGCGTGTTCCTGCGCCTCACGGACCACGGCGGCGTGCTGCAGAACGGGCCCGTCAACAAGCTCGTGGGCTGGCTGGTGAACGCCGTGCGCTCCACGCCTTTCATCATCCTGCTGGTGGCCATCATCCCCTTCACGCGCTTCATCACGGGATCGTCGATTGGCACGGCTGCTGCGGTGGTCCCCTTGACGATTGCTGCCGCACCGTTTGTGGCCCGCCTGGTCGAAGCCGCCTTGCGCGAGGTGGACCACGGCCTGGTCGAAGCCGCCCAGGCCATGGGCGCCACCACCAGCCAGATCGTGTGGAAGGTGCTGCTGCCCGAGGCGCTGCCCGGCATCGTGGCGGGCCTGACCATCACGTTTGTGAGCCTGACCGGCTACTCGGCCATGGCCGGCGCGATTGGCGGCGGTGGTTTGGGTGACCTGGGCATCCGCTACGGCTACCAGCGCTTTCTGCCCGAGATCATGCTGGCCGTGGTGCTGGTGCTGATCTTCTTTGTGCAGGCCGTGCAGAGCCTGGGGGACTGGGCGGTGCGCAGGTTGAGCCACCGTTGATTTGCATTTTTTTGCTATTGATTAGATAGCTGCCGGTGCTTGATATTTAAGCGTCAAGGGCCAATTTAATACATATTTTTGCCCCTTTGCTTTGAGCCAACAGCGGCGCTGGTCTTTACTCCCTCCCCCCTTGTGGGAGAGGGAGCCTGAAAAACCCCTTTAACCCGGCACCCGGTAGTGGTAGCCATACGCCGTCTTGAACCCCATCGACTGGTACAGCCCCAGCGCTGGCGTGTTCTGCGCGCGCACTTGCAGGTAGGCGCTGGCTGCCCCGGCCTCGGCGGCCCAGTGCAGCAGGGCTGTGACCAGCGCGCGCCCGCGCCCGCCGCCCCGGTGCTCAGGCGCCACGGCCAGGTCGTACAGGCCCACGGCGCCGCGCTCCAGCACTGCCAGCCCAAAGCCCACGGGCTGGCCTTGTGCGTCGTGCTGCAGTGCAAATGCGGCAGGGTGGGCGATGTGGTCCAGCATGCTGTTGTGCAGCGCGCGGTGGTGCGTTGGCACGCTGTTGGCGGCGGCAAAGCCCTCCGGCCAGGCGGCAGTGGGCGTGGTGCTGATATGGGTGCTGCCATCGGGCTTGCCGACCGAACCCAGGGCCAGCGGCCGGTGCAACACCAGTGACGGATCGAAATGCTGATAGCCCGCCTCGGCCAGCTCCCGGTCGGCCTCGGCCGGGGCCAGGGGCGAGATGCGGAACACGGCGGGCAGCCCGTGCCGTGCGTACAGCACTGCAGCCGCTTCGCGCACCCCGTCAAACGGCGCGCCGGGCAGCAGCGCGTTGACCGAATTGGCACGCTTGGTGTAACCGCCCGACAGCCGGAACACCCAGCCCCGGTGGAACACCGTCTGGCGCGCGGGCCAGGCGTTGAAGGCGCGTTCTTCGAGGGCGCGGATCAGGGCTGCGGGGACGGTGGGCTCGATGGTGGTGGGCGTCATGTCTGGGGTTATACCAACCCGCCCCTCGGGCACACAGTCAGTCGTTTCGGTCGGTTCAGTCGGTGGTGATCTTGTGGTCGGCCACCAGCTTGGCAAAGCGTGTGGTGTCGCTGGCTATCTGCTCGGCCATCTGCGCGGGCGTGTTGCCGATGGGCTCGGCGCCAATGTCCTGCATGCGCTTCTTGAAGTCGGGCGACTGGATCACCTTGACCATCTCGGCGTTCAGCCGGGCCACTACATCGGCGGGTGTGCGTGCTGGGGCCAGCACGCCAAACCAGGTGCCAATGTCAAAGCTCGCAAAACCGCTCTCCTGCAGCGTAGGCACATCCGGCAGCGACGAGGACCGCTTGGCCGTGGTCACCGCCAGCGCGCGCAGTTTGCCTGCCTTGATGTGGGGCAGCACGGGCGTGATGGTGTCGAACGACATCGACACCTGGCCGCCCAGCAGGTCGGTGGTGAGCGGGCCGCTGCCCTTGTAGGGCACATGCAGCACAGGCTGACCGATGGCGGTCGAGAACTGCGTGCCTATCAGGTGCTGCGCCGTGCCCGCGCCGTTGGAGCCATACGAAAACTTGTCGGGCGCGGCCTTGATGAGGGCCACGAGCTCCTTAACATCCTTGGCGGGCGTGGTGGCGCTCACGGTCAGTACGTTGGGCACCAGGGCCACGGTGGTGATGGGTGAAAAGCTCTTTTGAAAGTCGTAGCTGAGCTTTTTGTAGACGCTGGTGGCAATGGTGTGGTGCACCGCGCCCATCAGCAGCGTGTAGCCGTCGGGTGCGGCCTTGGCGACGTAGTCGGCGCCGATGGTGGCGCCCGCGCCGCCGCGGTTTTCCACGATCACGGGCTGGCCCAGCGCGGTGCTGAGCTTTTCGCCCAGCGCACGCGCCAGCACGTCGGTGGTGCCGCCCGCTGCAAACGGCACGACGAGGGTGACGGGCTTGGTCGGCCAGGCCTGCGCGTGGACAGTTTTGCCAGGCAGCAGGCAGGCGGCTGCGGCCAGCGCCGCCAGTGCCATCAGGTGTTGACGGCGCAGCGGGTGGGCGATGGCGGTGGGGCTGGGGGTAGGGCGATGCATGGTTTGTCTCCTAAAGGATGGGGCGGCGGCTGTGTGGCCTTTGCGGCCTTGTGGTGGTGCCCGCCTTGTGGCGTCCAGGCCCGTTCTTGCGGGCCTTGAACGATTGCTTTCAGGCGGCTTTGCGCTCGGTCTCTTTGCCGCTGATCAGCGCGCACACCGCATCGGTCACCTGCGCCGTGGTGGCCGTGCCGCCCAGGTCGCGGGTGTGCAGGGCGGGGTTGGCGGTGACTTGTTCGATGGCCTGCATCACGGCGCGGGCCGCATCTACCTCGCCCAGGTGCTCCAGCAGCATCACCACCGACCAGAAGGTGCCGATGGGGTTGGCCAGGCCCTTGCCCATGATGTCAAACGCCGAGCCGTGGATGGGCTCGAACATGCTGGGGTAGCGGCGCTCGGGGTCGATGTTGCCGGTGGGCGCAATGCCCAGGCTGCCCGCCAACGCGGCGGCCAGGTCGCTGAGGATGTCGGCATGCAGGTTGGTGGCGACAATGGTGTCGAGCGTGGCGGGGCGGTTGACCATGCGGGCCGTGGCGGCGTCCACCAGCTCCTTGTCCCATTTCACATCGGGGAACTCGGCCGCCACCTGCGCGGCAATCTCGTCCCACATCACCATGGCGTGGCGCTGCGCGTTGCTCTTGGTGATGACGGTGAGTTGCTTGCGGGGGCGCGATTGCGCCAGGCGGAAGGCAAAGCGCAGGATGCGCTCCACGCCCACGCGGGTCATGATGGAGACATCAGTGGCCGCCTCGATGGGGTGGCCCTGGTGCACGCGGCCGCCCACGCCCGAGTATTCGCCCTCCGAGTTTTCGCGCACGATGACCCAGTCCAGGTCCTTGGGCGTGCAGCGCTTCAGGGGCGCGTCGATGCCCGGCAGGATGCGCGTGGGTCGTACGTTGGCGTACTGGTCGAAGCCCTGGCAGATTTTGAGGCGCAGGCCCCACAGCGTGATGTGGTCGGGGATGTCCGGGTCGCCGGCGGAACCGAACAGGATGGCGTCCTTGCCGCGCAGCGCATCGAGCCCATCGGCCGGCATCATCAGGCCGTGGGCGCGGTACCAGTCGCCGCCCCAGCCATAGTTTTCGAACTGGAACTGCAGGCCGGGGTGGCGGGCGGCCAGGGCTTCGAGCACACGCTGGCCAGCGGGAATTACTTCCTTGCCGATGCCGTCTCCGGGGATGGTGGCGATTTGATAGGTTGTCATGCAGAGGCCTGGGTAAAAAAGGTCTGGAAATGCCCGTGCAGCAAGGCACAGGCGTGAAAGAGAGACACAGGAGAAACCAAACGGTTGAGGGACTGTAGGCTTGGACGCCTTTGCAGAACGCCGCTAAAGTGAATCCATCGTTAACCTGAAGTTAAGGTCGCGCCGATGAGTTCCACCATCCAGCCCGCAGAACTGGGCTTTTTCTCCGCGCTGGCCGCCAGCCCCAGCCTGAGCGCCGCAGGGCGCGAAATGGGGGTCTCCACGGCGGCGGTCAGCAAGCACCTCACGCAGATGGAAAAGCGCCTGGGCGTGGTGCTGGTCAACCGCACCACGCGCCGCATGAGCCTCACGCCCGAGGGCGAGCTGCTGCTGGAGCACGCGCGCCGCATCCTGCGCGAGATCGATGCGCTCGATGAACTCATCGTGCAGTCCAAGGCCAGCCCCAAGGGCCTGCTGCGCGTGAACGCCACGCTGGGCTTTGGCCGTATGCACATCGCGCCCGTGATTTCGGACTTTGTGCGCCAGTACCCCGATGTGGATGTGCAACTGCAGCTGTCGGTGCACCCGCCGCCGATCACCGACGACGCCTACGATGTGTGCGTGCGTTTTGGCGAACCGCCCGACGGCCGCGTGATTGCCCGCCGCATCGCACCCAACCGGCGCGTGCTCTGCGCTGCGCCCGCCTACCTGGACCGCCACGGCAGGCCCCGGGTGCCGCGCGACCTGATGGAGCACCAGTGCATCGGCATCCGCCAGGGCGACGAGGCCTATGGCCTGTGGCGCCTGACCACCGGGCGCGGCAGCAAGGCGCACACCGAGTCGATCAAGATCACCGGCAACTTGACCACCAACGACGGCGAGATCGCCGTGCTGTGGGCTCTGCAGGGCCACGGCATCGTGATGCGCGCCGAGTGGGACGTGAACCGCCACCTGGCCCAGGGTCTGCTGGAGCCCGTGCTGCCGCACTACCAGACCCCGGCGGCTGACATCTATGCGGTGTACCCGCAGCGGCACCAGTTCTCCACCCGCGTGCAGGCGTTTGTGGGGTTTCTGGCCGAGGCGCTGGCAGCGTCGGGGGCACCGGTCGCTGTGCCCGCCAAGCCGACCAAGCCGGGCAAGTTGGGTAAAAGCGCAATGCAGGTTTCCTGATCTGCGGGGTGGCGCTGGTGTCGCTGTGCGGGTAGGGTGTCGCCATCCCAGTCCGTTTTGCCCGCCTTCTTCCGCTACCCTGCCAAGACCAGGCTTTTGCCCATGAAACCACTTTCGCAGCTTTTTGCCGCGCTGGCCTGCGCCCTCACAGCCCTGCGGGTGCTGGCTACCGACTCCACCGCAGCCCAAGACTGGTCTCTGTCGGCCGATGGCGCCTATGTACTTGATGCGCGCGCAGGCCTGGCCTGGCCGCGTTGTGTGGAAGGCATGCAGTGGACGGGCAAGACCTGCACCGGCAAGCCGTTGCTGCTGGACCGTGCCGAAGCCACCACCCTTGCCACCGACCGCTGGAAGGCCGAGGGCGTGGGTTGGCGCCTTCCCCGCGCGGCGGAACTGCAGCGGCTGGTGGACAAGTCGCTGTCTCCCCCGGGCCTCAACCCCATCCTGTTCCCGGCCGCGCCGGGCCAGTGGCACTGGTCATCCACCAGCAACGTGAGTGCGCCCAGCGTCAACCCATACACCTACGGCAACATCGCGCAAGGCCGCGCGGGCGATGGCGTACGGCAGGCTGCCATGATCAACGGCTGGGCCGTGAACCTGTCCACCGGCGAGGCACGGGGCGATGCGGCGCGGGCCAGCAAGCTGCCCGTGCGGCTGGTACGGCCGCAGCCTGTGGGGCCGGGGAAGTAGCCGCAGACGTCGCGCGGAGCAGGTAGCGGCTCAGGCACCTCATGCTGCTACCGTTTCCGCATCGCCCGCCGCAAACACTTCGCGGGCAGCGGCCAGTCCGTTCAGCGCGGCGGGAAAGCCTGCGTAAACAGCCATCTGCATGAGGACTTCCACTATTTCTTCACGGGTGACGCCCACGTTCAGCGCCGCCTGCAAGTGCACCTTGAGCTGTGGTGTGGCGTTGCCCAGCGCAGTCAAAGCAGCGATCACTGCAATTTCGCGGCTGCGCAGGTCCAGTCCGGGTCGGGAATAGATATCGCCAAACGGAAACTCGATCAGGTAGCGGGCGAAATCGGGGGCAATGTCGGCCAGGCTGGCGACGACGTGCTCACCGGCGTGGCCGTCGATTTCGCGCAGCTTGGCGAGGCCCTGGAGATAACGGGGATTGGTTTCGGGGGACATGGGTGCTTCCTTTGCGGGGTGACGAGGGTGTGTGGCGAAGGGAAGCCTCCAGATCCCGGTAGTGCGCGATCTTGGCTTGCAGCGCCTGTGCGGCTTGCTGCATGGCGGTGATGGTTGCAAGCACCTGAGCAAGGTGATGCTCCAGCAGCTCGCGCCGTTCGGGGGCGGTGGTGTTCCCTTCGCTGCGCAGCCGCGCGAAGGCCTGCATCTGCCCGATGGGCATCTGGGTCTCGCGCAGGCGCAGCAGGAATCCGATCCATTCCATGTCCGAAGCCGCATAGCGGCGCTGGCCACCCGGCGCGCGCGCCACGGGCGCAATCAGCCCGGCGCGCTCGTAGTAGCGCAGCGTGTGCGCGGTCAGGCCCGTGCGTTCGGCGACTTCGGCAATGGTGAGGAGGGATGCCATGGGAACGATTCTGAAAGTTGGAGTGCACTCTAAGTCAAGCACTGAATCGCTCCAACGTGACAAGGGGTCGCAACAGGCCGCTGTCTAACCCTTGTTCGTATTCGCAGCCTCGTGATCTCTAGCCACCCGCGTGCTTGCAAGCAGTCTCTTCACCGCAGCTGCAACGCCTGCAGCACCAGCGAAAACGCAGGCGATGGCTGGCGCCGACTGGGGTAGTACAGGTGGTAGCCCGCGAACGGTGGGCACCAGTCTTCCAGCACTCGGACCAGGCGTCCGTCTTTGATGTGGGGGGCCAGTTCGTCCTCAGGCAGCAGCGCAATGCCCAGCCCGGCCAACGCTGCATCGACCTGGGGCGAGGCTGTGTTGAAGATCAGCGGGCCATCTACCCGCACGTTGACCTGTTTGCCCTTGCGCGCAAAGTCCCACACGTACAGGCCGCCCGAGGTAGGCATGCGCTGGTTGATGCAGCGGTGCGCCGTCAGGTCGTGCGGGGTTTTGGGAATGGGATGGGCGGCAAAGTAGCTGGGCGATGCGACCACGGCCATGCGAAGCGGCGGGCCGATGGGCATGGCAATCATGTCCTTGTCAATGGTGTTGCCCAGGCGCACCCCGGCGTCAAAACGGTCGGCCACGATGTCGCGAAAGCCGTAGTTCATGTCGAACTCCAGCGTGATGTCGGGGTTGTCGTGCAATAGCGGCATGAGCTTGGGCAGCAGCGTAGTGTGCATGACGTGGTCGCCGCAGGTGATGCGCACAGTGCCTGCGGGTTTGTCGCGCAGTGCGGTCAGCGCATCCAGCTCGGCCTCAATCTCGTCAAAGCGGTGACCGATGGCTTGCATCAGGCGTTCGCCCGCTGGTGTGGGCGAGACGCTGCGCGTGGTGCGTGTGAGCAGCCGGATCTGCAGGCGCTCTTCAAGGCCACGGATGGTCTGGCTCAGCGCGGACTGCGTGACGCCCAGAGTGGCTGCGGCCCGGGTGAAGCTGCCCTCGCGCGCCACGGTGACAAAGGCCAGCAGATCGTTCAGGTTGCGTCTCGCCATGTCTGATCCTTTGGGTTGATTAGTTAGCCAGCCTTATAAACCCATTCGCCATTCATTATCTAGTCGGCGCAAGCAATGCTGGGCAAACTTCTTGCCATGGCACAACGCATCAGCACCCACCCCTTCCAACGCCGCGCCCTGGTGGGTGTCGCCTTGGCATTCACCCTGGCAGCCGGGGTGATGCCCACCACCACCTTTGCACAGCAGGGCCTCATGAAAATTCATCTGCAAATTGATGGCGCCATTGCCACCGCCACCCTGGACAACAACGCCGCAGCGCGCGATTTTGTGGCCCAACTGCCGCTGTCGCTGACGTTGCAGAACTACGCGGAGATCGAACGCATCGCCACCCTGCCGCGCAAGCTGTCGGTGGATGGGGCACCGGCGGGCATCACCCCCAAAACCGGTGACATCAACTACTACGCGCCCTGGGGCAATCTGGCGATTTTTGTGGGCGATGACGCCTATGCACGCGGCCTGGTGCGGCTCGGCAGAGTGGACACGGGCCTGCCCGCGTTCCAGCGCCAGGGGCCTTTGAAGGTGCGTATCGAACGCGCCAGCGATTGACGCGCGGACAAAGCATTGGAGCGTCCAACGAAGGCGCGCCCTCGACCCCCGCCTTCATTTCTCGATTTCTCGTCCTTCCCCAATTTCCTTCCTCCCCAGGAGCATCGAACATGCACAACACACTCTCCATCATCCACGCACAGCACCCAATACTCGGCACAGCCCCCCTCACCTCGGACCGGCGCGACTTCCTCATCCGGGCGGGCTTCGGTGCGGCGGTATGGGGCGGGCTGTCTGCCGCGGGTGGTAGTGCGATGGCAGCGGGGCCGCAGCCAGCGCCCGGCAAGCTCAGCGGCGCCGACAATTTCTACCAAAGCGACAAGGTGGCCGTGCGCAAGGTGACCTTCAAGAACCAGTACCGCATGGCAGTGGCTGGCAACCTGTTTGTGCCCAAGAACCTAGACCGCAGCAAAAAAAATCCGGCCATTCTGGTGGGCCACCCCATGGGCGCAGTCAAAGAACAAAGCGCCAACCTGTATGCCACCAAGATGGCGGAGCAGGGTTTTGTCGCGCTGTCGCTGGACCTGCCTTTCTGGGGCGAGAGCGACGGCCAGCCGCGCAACGCCGTGGCGCCAGACATCTATGCCGAGGCTTTCAGCGCAGCGGTGGATTTTCTGGGCACGCAGGCGATGGTGGACCGCGAGCGCATTGGGGCCATTGGCGTGTGCGGCAGCGGCAGCTTTGTCATCAGCGCCGCCAAGATCGACCCGCGCATGAAGGCCATCGCCACCGTCAGCATGTACGACATGGGTGCTGCCAACCGTGATGCGCTGAACCACTCGCAGACTTTGGAGCAGCGCAAGCAGATCATTGCCGCCGCTGCCGAGCAGCGCTACGTGGAATTCACCGGCGGAGCCATCCAGTACACCGGTGGCACGGTGCACGAGCTGACGGCAGACACACACCCCATTCAGCGGGAGTTCTATGACTTCTACCGCACCCCGCGTGGCGAGGTCACGCCCAAGGGCGGCTCAGCCAAAACCACCACCCACCCCACGCTGACCAGCAACGTCAAGTTCATGAACTTCTACCCGTTCAATGACATCGAGACGATTTCTCCGCGCCCCATGCTCTTCATCACGGGTGACCAGGCGCATTCCAAGGAGTTCAGCGAAGACGCCTTCAAGCGCGCTGCCGAGCCGAAGGAGCTGCACATCGTCCCCGGTGCGGGCCATGTGGATCTGTATGACCGTGTGAACCTGATCCCATGGGGCAAGTTGACGGCGTTCTTTGGCAAACACCTGGCTTAAGCAATGACCACCCAGGTTTGCGACGCCCCGCCGCACCACACAGGCGGTGAAGACGGGGCGGCGGCGCAGCCCGCGCGCTGGGGCGGCGTTTTTGCGATGACGCTCTGCGTGTTTGCGCTGATCGCGTCGGAGTTCATGCCAGTCAGCCTGCTCACACCCATGGCCGCAGACCTGGGTGTCAGTGAGGGTTGGGCCGGGCAGGGCATTGCGATATCGGGCGCCTTCGCCGTGCTCACCAGCCTGAGCATTGCAGCGCTGGCAGGCAGGATGGACCGCAAGACCCTGCTTCTGGGCCTTACGGCGCTGATGTGCTTATCTGGCGCGGTCATTGCACTGGCACCGAACTACGCGGTGTACATGGTGGGGCGCGCGCTCATTGGGGTGGTGGTGGGAGGCTTTTGGTCGATGTCGGCCGCCACGGCCATGCGGCTGGTGCCCGCGCAGCAGGTGCCACGGGCCCTGGCCATCTTCAATGGTGGCAACGCGCTGGCCACGGTGGTGGCGGCGCCGCTCGGCAGCTATCTGGGGGCCGTGATTGGCTGGCGCGGGGCTTTCTTCTGCCTGGTGCCGGTGGCGGTACTGGCCTTCATCTGGCAGTGGGTGAGCCTGCCGCCGATGCCTGCCGGGCCCCGGCGCTCTGGGGCCTCTGGCCTTGTTTTCAGACTGCTCCGGCGCCGGATGATTGCCGTGGGCATGCTGGCAGTGGGCTGCTTTTTCATGGGACAGTTTGTGCTGTTTACCTACCTGCGTCCATTTCTGGAGACCGTCACGCATGTGGGTGGGTTCACCTTGTCGTTCATCCTGCTGGTGATCGGGGTGGCGGGCTTTGTGGGCACCACGCTCGTCGGCGCGGCGCTGGCCAGAGGCTTTTACCCAACGCTGTTCATGGCACCCGTCTTGATGGCGCTCATCGCCATCGCGCTGATCTGTTTGGGTGACCAGCTCACCGCTGTCACGGCCTTGCTGGGTGTGTGGGGCCTGGTGGCTACGGCCGCGCCGGTGGGCTGGTGGACATGGGTCGCCCGGTCGATGCCGAAAGACGCTGAAGCCGGAGGCGGTCTCATGGTGGCGGTGGTCCAACTGGCTATCGGCCTGGGCTCCACGGTGGGGGGCCTGCTGTTTGACCGCAGCGGATACCAGAGCACCTTTGTCGTCAGCGCTGTTTTGTTGGTGGTGGCCGCGTTGCTGGTCTTGCTGACCTGGCGCTCTGGCAGGTCCGAGGGCCGTGCTTTTGTCGGTAGTTGAAGGTTGAAGGAGATGGGGTGCACGCGTGCATTGCGCGCCAGCAAACTGACGGCGATGTGGGGTGCAAAACCGAGGGGACAGCAAAACCCGGCGTCCTGGTGAAAAATGGCGCGGCAGGTGGAGAGGCTGTGACCTGCTGGCACCCCAGCCTCCCCCCACGTCGCGCCGCTTCATGTGCGCGGCTCCATTTCCATCATCCCACTGCGAGTCTTCCATGAACCCATCCATCCCTACCACCGCGCTGCAGCTGCGCTCGCTTGTACAAGCCAATGGCACCTTGCAGATCAGCCTGGAGCCGACACCCGTGCCCACGCCAGGGCCTGACGAAGTGTTGATTCAGGTACAGGCCACGCCCATCAACCCATCGGACATTGGTCTGCTGCTGGGCCCGGCTGATCTGTCCACCGTGCAGGTCGCAGGCACGGCCGAGCGGCCGGTGGCCACGGCTCGCATCCCCGAGCGCGCCATGCCCGGCATGGCGGCACGCCTGGGCCAGAGCATGCCCGTGGGCAACGAGGGCGCCGGTCTGGTGGTGGCTGCGGGTGCATCGCCCGCTGCGCAGGCGCTGCTGGGCCGCACGGTGGCAGTGATTGGTGGCGCCATGTATTCGCAGTACCGCGCCATGCCTGCAGCGCAGTGTCTGCCGCTGCCGCCCGGCACCACGGCGGCTGAGGGCGCGTCGTGTTTTGTCAACCCGCTGACTGCGCTGAGCATGGTCGAAACCATGAAGCGCGAAGGCCACACCGCGCTGGTGCACACCGCTGCGGCCAGCAACCTGGGCCAGATGCTGCTCAAGATTTGCCAGAAGGATGGTGTCGGCCTGGTCAACATCGTGCGCAAGCCCGAGCAAGCGGAACTGTTGCGCGAACTGGGTGCCCAGTACGTGTGCGACAGCAGTGCGCCCGATTTCATGGCCGAGCTGACCGACGCGCTGGCCGCCACTGGCGCCACCATTGCGTTTGATGCCACGGGCGGCGGCACGCTGGCGGGGCAGATCCTGCAGTGCATGGAGGCGGCCATCAACCGCAAGGCCAAGGAATACAGCCGCTACGGCTCGGCCGTGCACAAGCAGGTTTATCTGTACGGCCACCTGGACACGCGCCCGACCGAAGTGCACCGCACCTTTGGCATGGCCTGGGGCATGGGGGGATGGCTGCTGTTCCCGTTTCTGCAGAAGATTGGCGAAGAGGCCACCCAGGCGCTGCGCCAGCGCGTGGCGGCCGAGCTGAAGACCACGTTTGCCAGCCACTACGCGCGCACCGTGTCGCTGGCAGGCGCGCTGAGTGCCGAGTCCATTGCGTTCTACGGCCCGCGCAATACTGGGGCCAAGGTATTGATCGACCCGTCGCTGTAAGCGACGTTGCAGGGGCTCTTGCGGCGCCTTGAGGGACGGTCCATTACGGCAGGCGCCAGGCAAGCTCGGTAAGTGCCATGTAGCCAGCCGGCGCCGCGTGCGCCAACAAAAAGGGCTCCCAAAGGGAGCCCGATCTGCCTGCCCGCCCCTGCGGTTCAGTTAACACTCCCCATGGCAGCGCCACCCGCAAATGCAAAGTGCCACCACCATGGGAAGTCCCGCAACTGCTTCAACCAATCTCAAGCAGTTGGTCTACCAATTACATGGCGCTGAATTCGCCGTGGGGGATCTGGCCGGTGCGCAGGGCTTCAGCAGCCTGGGCACGCACAGCAGCGCGGTCAGCGGTGGATGTGTAGGTCACCACACGCGAACCAGCAGGTTCCTGGCTGCGCGTCTGGGCGACGGTAGCGGCTTCAGCGGCCACTTCAGCGCGGGTGCGGTTCGTTTCGAACTTCAGGGCGAATTGCGAGCTGTCGGCTTCGTCAGCCTGGGCGCCAAAAGAAGCGAAAGCGGCAACGGCAGCGACGGAGAGGAAACGGGCGGTCTTGTTCATGATGAAAATCCTTGAAGGTTAAAAAGCGTCTCAAAAAAGCCGGGTCAAAAACCATTCCTGAACCGGGTTCGGTGAGTCGCCTTGCGGGTTCGGCTCATCGATGGGATGAACTGTACGCCGATCGTGTTCACGGAAAAACTACCTGGTCGCGAACTAACTGTTCCAGTATTGAGAACAATCCTTCTATCATCCCGCGCTCCCGGGTGATCTTTCAGGGCTCGAATTCTGCTGGAAAAAACTGTATATTTATACAGTATCAAACCACAGGAGTAGCAGTGCCATGCAAGTCATCGAATCCACTTTCGTCGTCAACCTCCGCGACTATCCCGAGGAGCTTCCGCCCAAAGAGCGCATTGCCGCAGAAACCCGGTATGCCAGGGCCCTGGAAAAGCAGCTTGGCGGCCCTGAACAGGTAGCAGCTGCGCTGGACACCATGCAGAGCCTGGAGGAGTCGCCCCCCGAGGTGGTGTCCCCTGGCGATCTCACTTTGCTCAAGGCCTGGGGCAAGGCCAGCGTGGCAGCCCGGCAGGCCGGGTTCCGGGATTTGGGGGAAGGCGAGGGCGCGTACTTTGAGGTGCGGCTGGTCTGAGAGGCTGAGAGTCCTTCATCCATGCCCGCCTTGCACGCCAATACGCCCCGGCTCGTCGTTACAAATGCTCGCCATAGCCTGAGCTATGGCTGTGCTTTGCGCCTAGATCCGAGGCGTATTGGCGCGCCTTTCGGGCCCGGCTTAAAAACTCTCAGCCTCTGAGCCTGAAAGCCCGCAGCACGCAATAGGGCTGACCGAGCCGCTGTGCAGGCGCGTGCTGGGTGTGAGGGCCGGGTCGCCCCGGTGCTTGCGCACCCGCCGTGTGGGCAGATACTGTGTGTACATTGCATTACCTGCACCATCAACGCCGGAGACACAACACCATGACCCTGCCGCTTCACCCCCTGGACCCTGACATGTTTGCCCGCGCATTGCCGCTGCTGGACGAAGAGTGGCTGACCCGCGACCCCGAACTGGCGCCCGTGTTGCCCACGGTGCTCGCGCGCAATGTGGGGCAGGACTGGCACAAGGCGGGTACGTTTCGCCACCACTTGGTGGGCGTGACGCGCACGCTGACGGTGTGGCAGCAGCCGCGTGACGTGCGCCTGCTGGGCCTGCTGCACAGCGTGTATGGCAATGCGTTTGTGGACCTGGTGAAGTTCGACCCCGCCAAGGAGCGCGCCCGGGTGCGCGAGATTGCGGGCGAGTCGGCCGAGCACCTGGTCTACCTGTTCTGCACCCAGTCGCGCACGCAGTTTGTGCAAAAGGTGCTGGCCCATGCGCTGGAGGCGGACGGCAGCCTGGTGCTGCAAAAGGATGGGCAGGACCATGTGCTCACGCCCTACGAGGTGGCGGCCTTCATCATCGTGAGCATGGCCGACACCATCGAGCAGTGGTTCAGCTGGCAGGACGACATCTTTTCGCGCTTTCCGGACGTGCAACACCGTCACCAGAAGGCGCACTGGGCTGCATCGCTCTGGCCCGGACCCATGCGGCCGTCGGGACGCATGGTGCACCAGATCAACGGGCTGGCGAAGGCACTGCAGCACCCGGGCCTGAAGGATGTGCTGCCCATGCCGCCCGTGTTTGCGCACTGCTCGCAGTACCTGTCTGCGGCCAACGAGGCGGCGGCCACGTCGCTGTACTGGTCGGTCATCCAGCAAGACCAGCCGCTGGTGGACCTGGACGTGGCCACCGGTGTGCTGGAAAGCGCCGTGCGCCACAACCCCTGGGTGGGCGAACCGCAGATGGTGCTGGCCCAGCTGTATCTGTCGGCCGGCCGCAAGGACGACGCCAAGGCCGCCGCCGAGAGCGCGCTGCACCTGTTCAGCGCCTGGGGCAATGCGTGGGACAAGCGCGTGCAGTGGGACGCCTGGGTGGCCTGGACGCGCATCCTGCTGCAGGGCGCGACGGTGGAGGGCACGTGGCCCGAGCGGCTGGACAAGCTGAACAACGTGGCGCTGCGCGGTTGACTGGGAACATTCCCCTGAGTGGCTGCGCCACTTCCCCCTTCTCTCGAATCGATGCGCGATTCGGGAAGGGGGACGCAGCCCTCGCTGCGGGGCGGCCCTTGCTCGGCTGCCCTCGCCGGTCGCGCGCCAGTCTCATGAGGTGGGGGGGGGCTCGGGTCTTGTCTTCTTATTCGATTGAGTTGTAATGAAATGAAAACTTAGTTGTTCCGGTTTTAACGGGAAAACCCTAGGATGCGAGCCATCTCTTTACGAAAGGTTTTTCCTGTGAACAACAACAAGCGCCTCCTCCTGCAATCTGCCCTGGCTTTGGCTGCTGCCGCCGCTTTCTCTACCGGCGCGATCGCCCAGGACAAGCCCCTCAAGATCGGCGTGACGGGCGGCCCCCACGCGCAGATTTTTGAGCAGGTGAAGAAGGTCGCCGAGAAGGACGGCCTGAAGATCCAGATCATCGAGTTCAGCGACTACGTGCAGCCCAACGCCGCGCTGTCGGCGGGCGACCTGGACGCCAACAGCTACCAGCACAAGCCTTACCTGGACGCCCAGATTGCCGACCGGGGCTACAAGTTTGCGGCGGTGGGCTACACCGTCAACTTCCCCATCGGCCTGTATTCCAAGAAGGTCAAGAAGCTGGAAGACCTGAAGGAAGGCGCCAAGTTCGGCATCCCCAACGACCCCACCAACGGCGGCCGCGTGCTGCTGGTGCTGCAGGACAAGGGCCTGATCAAGCTGCGTGACGGCGCGGGCCTGAAGGCCACGCCGCTGGACGTGGTGAGCAACCCCAAGAAGCTCAAGTTCGTCGAACTTGACGCGGCCCAGCTGCCGCGCTCGCTGGACGACCTGGACGCCTCGGCCATCAACACCAACTTTGCGCTGTCGGCTGGCCTGAACCCTGGCAAGGACGCGATTGCACAAGAAAACGCCAAGAGCCCCTACGTCAACCTGATCGCCGTGCGCGAAGCCGACAAGGACAAGCCCTGGGTGGCCAAGCTGGTGAAGGCCTACCACTCGGAAGAAGTGAAGAAGTTCATCCAGACCGAGTTCAAGGGCTCGGTGCTGCCAGGGTTTTAAGGCTTCACGCTGAGCGCACCCTGTAATGGGTGGGCGCTGCGGTGCCCTGGTTTGACTTTCTCCCGCGAGGGGAGCGGGAGCCCAAAAGCGCTGTCGAAGAACGGCAAATATTCAGATTCCATTGGCATCCAGCGCTTGTCCAGCAGGCGCTGGATGCTATTTTTTTGGTAGCTATTGGCCGGCCCAGTGCCCCGGCTGCTTTGAGGGGAAACAGGCGGGCCACGCTTGCGTCCACAATGGGAGGGTTCACGTTCTGTAGCAATTACGCCCAGCACACCCCTTCCACCACGGCCCCCCACCCATGTCCTTCGCGGAACGAATCCTCTCAGCGGTCTGGTTGAGCGCAGCCACGCTGTTGTTCGCCGCGTCGCTGTGGGTGCCGGACGTCAGCGTGCGGGTGTTTCTGGACAACGCCTCGTGGACGCTGGCGTTTGGGCTGTCGGCCTTCTGGGCCTGGCGCGGCTGGGTGCAGGCGCCGCCTACTGACCGCGCGCTGCACGCCGGTCTGCTGGCCTTTGCCCTGCTGGTGGCTGTGGGGCAGATGGTGTGGAACGTGCAGGTGGCGCTGGACTGGAACCCGTTCCCTGCGCCTGCCGACCTGTTCTTTCTGGCCGGGGGCCCGCTGTGGGCGGCCACCGTCATCCGCGCCACGTTTGCCCGCCTCTCGCGTGACCGCGCCTACCCGGCGGCGCTGGACTTTGGCGGTGCTGTGCTGGCGCTGCTGGCCTTCACCCTGGTGATCTATCTGCCCTCGGGCGGGGTGGGGTCGGCGGCGGTGGGTACGGTACTGGTGCTGTACCCGGCAGGGTTCCTCACGGCGGCGGGAGTCACGGCGCTGGCCATTCCTACCGTGGGGGTGCGGGTGGCGCGCTCGCACCTGCTGGTCTTGATGGGCCTGCTGGGCTATGGCCTGAGCTGGATGCAGTGGAACCTGATGGTGATCAGCAGCACGGTGGAGCCGGGTGTCTGGTTCAACGCCAGCTTCAGCCTCTCGGCGCTCGCCCTGGGTTGGGGCGCGCGCTGGCTGCGCTTTGAGATGTCGGTGGATGCCGACTACCGCCGCCAGTGTGACCGGGCCATGAACTATGTGCCGCTGGTGTCGATGACGCTGGCGGCCATCACCCTGGTGCTGCTGTTTGTCGCGCCCGACGGGCGTGCCGGTGTGCAGGCGCTCATCTTGGTGTGCTGCCTGCTGGTGCTGCTGCTGGCCGCACTGCGCCAGACCATTGTGGTCAGCCTGCTCAACCGCCTTCGCACGGCCGAGGCCGCCGTGCTGCGCAACGAAGAGCAGCTGTACCGGGTGGCGCACTTTGACGCGCTCACCGGCCTGCCCAACCGCCGCTACTTTGAAGACGCGCTGGAGCGCGCCGTGGCCGAGGCCGCGCGCGACACGCAGGGCACCAACCGCCGTGTGGCGCTGCTGCTGATTGACCTGGACCACTTCAAGAGCGTGAACGAAACCTACGGCCACCGCGTGGGCGATGCGCTGCTGAGTGAGGTGGCCCAGCGCATCACCCAGCTGCTGGCAGGGCAGGGCCTGGTGTCGCGGCTGGCCAATGACCAGTTCACCGTGATGCTGCTGCGCCCCGCCTCGCGCACCGAGCTGGCGCAACTGGCCGCATCGCTGGTTGAAGGGCTGGGGAGACCCTGGGAGCTGTCGGAGGTGGGGGCGCAGTACATGGGTGCCAGCCTGGGCATCAGCCTGTACCCGGACGACTCGGCCAACAGTGTGGAGCTGGTGCGCCACGCGCATTCGGCGCTGCACGCCACCAAAAGCGCAGGGCGCGGCTCGTACCGTTTCTACATCGAGGAGTTCACGCAGATCACGCGCAGTCGGCTGGAGCTGCGCCGCCGCCTGCACAGCGCGCTGCAGGGTGGCGAGTTCACGCTGGTGTACCAGCCCCAGCTCAACCAGCAGCGCCATACGGTGGGCGCCGAGGCGCTGCTGCGCTGGTCAGTAGACGGCAAGGCGGTGCCGCCGGACGAGTTCATTCCGCTGGCCGAGGAGAGTGGGCTCATCGTGCCGATGGGCCTGTGGGTGTTCGACACCGCCTGCCGCCAGGTGGCGCAGTGGCGCGCCGAGGGCTGGCAGGTGCCGGTGGTGTCGGTCAATGTCTCCACCATCCAGCTGCGCGAACCAGGGTTCACCAAGACCTTGCTGGGCGTCACCGAGCGCGCGGGGGTGGAGCCTGCGGACCTGGTGCTGGAGATCACCGAGTCGCAGTTGCTCGACGAATCGCTCTACGCCATTGCGCTCGACCTGAAAAACGCGGGTTTTGCGCTGTCGATCGACGACTTTGGCACCGGGCACTCGTCGCTCATCAAGCTCAAGCGCCTGCCAGTGGGTGAGCTGAAGATCGACAAGGTGTTTGTGCGCGACATCGTGGTGGATGTGAACGACCGCGAGATCTGCGCCACCATCAATGCGCTGGCCCGCACGCTGGGCCTTTCGGTGGTGGCAGAAGGGGTGGAGACCGAGGAGCAGCTGCAGCTTTTGATCAAGATGGGCTGCGAGCGTTTTCAGGGCTGGCTGTTTGCCCCGGCGCTGCCGCCGGAGCAACTGGCCCGGCAGTGGCTGCAGCGGCAGTTGACAAGCCACACAATCGTTTGAACGCGGATTTGCTATTTAATTTATAGCTGTTAGCGCTTATCTAATAAGCGCTGGAGTCACTTTTCAGCATAAAAACAAAACCCGGCAGGGAGCCGGGTTTGTCAATGTTGGCGAGGCCTGGTGTCCTCTGCACGAATCGAGCGGTAAGTGTGCGCTGCGGATCGGGAGGGGCTGCCAGGCGCAAAACGCAGCAATAGCTGTAGCTATTGCGCGTATTTGCAACACCGCAGACCACCCGAGTCCGCAGATGCACACGGTGCGGTGATTCGTGCAGAGGGTCCCCAGAGCCCTGCAGTTGCCGTTCAGGCCGCTTGCGCTACGCTGGCCTGGTTGGCTGCGGCGCCGGTATGGTTGGTGATTTCCACTTCGGCGGAAGCCAGGGCTGCGGCCTTGGCATCAGGGCCCATGGCCACGCCTTCAGCGCGCACAAACCGCACGTCGGTGATGCCGAAGAAGCCGAACACCACCTTCAGGTAGCTTTCCTGGTGCTCCATGGCCTGGCCGCCTTCGCTGGTGGAATACACGCCACCCCGGGTGGAGGCCACGATCACAGTCTTGCCTTTGGCCAGGCCTTCGGGCCCGTTGGCGGTGTACTGGAACGTGCGGCCGGGTTGGGCAAGCCGGTCGATCCAGGCCTTGAGCTGGGTGGGAATGCTGAAGTTGTACAGCGGTGCGCCAATCACCACCACGTCGGCTGCCAGAAACTGGCTGACCAGTTGCTCGGACACCGCGTTCTCGCGCTTTTGCGCTTCGCTCAAGCCTTCGGTCTGGCCAGTGCGCGGAGTCATTGCGTCCATGGTGAAGTGTGCGGGGGTGTTGGCTACCAGGTCGAGGTAGGTCACCTCGGTGGCTGGATGGCTGGCTTTGTAGGCGGCCACGATCTGTGCCGTGAGCTGTCGCGAAACGGAGTTGGCACCGGTGATAGCGGAATCGACGTGAAGCAGTTGCATGAAAAACTCCTTGGGGTTCTGTGGATGGAGCCACAGCGTGTGGCCATGGGATGAATTGTGGTTGTTCATCCGTTTGTTGATAAGGTGGTTAATTTGAGATAGATTGTTCCATCCATCGAATGAATCGCGCGTGGCTACAACCCGCACTTCCACCATGCAAGACCTCAATGACATGCTGTATTTCGCCGAAGTGGTGGAGCGCGGTGGCTTTGCCGCTGCGGGCCGCGCCCTCGGCATCCCCAAGTCGCGCCTGTCGCGGCGCGTGTCCGACCTGGAGGCGCAGCTGGGTGTGCGTCTGCTGCAACGCACCACCCGCAAGCTGTCGCTGACCGAAGTGGGCGAGGCCTACTTGCGCCATTGCCAGGCCATGCGCGAGTCGGCCCAGGCTGCGGCCGACACTGTGGCCCAGGTGCAGACCACACCGCGCGGCACCATCCGCGTGAGTTGCCCGGTGACGCTGGCGCAGACCGTGGTGGCCGAGCTGATGCCCCGGTTTCTCGCCCAGTACCCCGAGGTGCGTATCGACATGCTGGTGAGCAACCGTGCGGTGAACCTGGTGGAGGAGGGCATCGACGTGGCGCTGCGCGTGCGCCCCTCGGTGGACGACAGCGGCAGCATGGTCGTCAAGCGGCTGGACCACACCACGCAGATCCTGGTGGCCAGCCCCGAGCTGCTGATCCGCCAGGGCACGCCAAAGACGCTGGACGATCTGGCCAAGCTTGACAGCATTGCCATGTCGGCACCCGAGGGCCGGTCCATCTGGAATCTCATCGGCCCTGGCGGCGTGCACCAGATGGTGCAGCACACGCCGCGCTATGTGGCCGATGACCTGCTCACACTCAAATACGCCGCCGTGGCGGGCACCGGCGTGTGCTGGATGCCCGACTACATGTGCCAGGAAGAAATGCGCGAGCGCAAGCTGGTGCGGGTGCTGCCTGACTGGGCGCCCGCGCCCGCCATCGTGCATGCGGTGTTCCCCTCGCGCCGTGGGCTGTCGCCCGCCGTGCGGCGGTTTCTGGACTACCTGGGCGAGGCCATGCCCGGGCGCAGCAGCCTGAGCACGCGGCAGGCCCTGCAGGGGCTCGACGGCG
Source organism: Acidovorax sp. sif0632 (assembly GCF_019218805.1). Classification (NCBI taxonomy): domain Bacteria; kingdom Pseudomonadati; phylum Pseudomonadota; class Betaproteobacteria; order Burkholderiales; family Comamonadaceae; genus Acidovorax; species Acidovorax sp. sif0632. The sequence continues at coordinate 922,362 of NZ_JAHUWW010000002.1, forward strand.
CGAATATCTGAGTTGCTGAGCGCAAAGACTGCGCTTGTACACGGGTTCAATGGGCGGCACGCTTTTTGGCCCCACAATGCAACGAATTGCAACTGTGCGGGCCGCCCCCGTCCCTGTGTTCAGCACACGCGGCGGCCCGGGGATTTTTTGTGACTGCTCCACACCCCATCGACCAAGACATCCGGCAGGCCCGTGTGCACCCCGCCGTGCGGGCCATCGTGGTTCCGCCGTGCCCCGAATCGTTGCTGCGCCTGCAGCAGATCATGGCCGAGCCCGAGCTGGATTCGGCGGCCCTGGAACAATTAGCGTCCTCCGACGTGGCCCTGGCCGCTGCCGTCATGCGGCTGGCCAACAGCCCGCTGTATGGCCTGGCCCAGCCGGTGCAGACCGTGGGCATGGCGCTCACGGTGTTGGGGCTGCAGCCAGCGGTGGAGTTGCTATCGGCCTTCATCACGCGCAACGCGCTGCAGGTGCGGTCGCCGCTGCTGGAGCATTTCTGGGAAAGCTCGCAGCGCCGCGCCATCGCCTGCGAACACATCGGCCACCAGCTCTACAGCTTTGACCCGGGCCTGGGCTACAGCTTCGGTCTGTTCTGCCATGTGGGCATGCCGGTGTTGGTGAAGGCGGTGCGCGGCTATGCTGGCACCGTGACCGAGGCCCTGGCGCGCAAGGACCGCACCTTCACCCAGACCGAAAACGCCAGCCACCGCACCGACCACGCCGTGATGGGCGCCATCGTCGCGCGCACCTGGCACCTGCCAGGCGACGTAGCGCAAGCCATCTGGCTGCACCACGACTTTGCCTGCCTCGATGACGAGCGGTTTGACCCTACCGTACGCCACTTGGTGGCCCTGGGCCTGCTGGCCGAGTTTCTGGTCAACCAGCATGACAACCTGCCGCCCACGCGCGAATGGCAGCAGCATGGGCAGGCCTGCATGGACCACCTGCACGTAACGCAGGACGAACTGGACCACTGGATCGACGCGCTGCACCCGGCGTTTGAGGCGGTGCGGTTCTGATGCCGATGCGCGGCTGATCAATCAGAAGACCGTTCAGGCTGAGTCCATCTCCGCCGCCCTCAGCGCACCGCCTCCAGCAACTCGGCCAGGCGCGTATGCCCCCGCTGCGCAGCCCACTGCGCCGCATTCAGGCCCTCGCGGTCCACCAGCCGGGGGTTGGCGCCCAGGGCCAGGAGCTTCTGGGCGGTGGTGGTGTGGCCGTTCATCGCTGCCAGCATCAAGGCGGTTCTGCCCTCGTTGTCGCGGGCGTCCACAGGCGTGCCCTGGCGGACGAGGCTTTCTATCTGCTGGGGGTTGCCCGCACGGGCAGCGTCCCACACGTTGCCTGGCAACGATGCCCCGAGGCGTTTTTGCATGGAGGCAGTGGCTGCTCCGTTGCTGTCGCGGGCCACAGAGTCGGCCAGCGGGCTGCGGGCGGCCGGGGCTGCAGCAGCGGCCGCTGCCTGGGGCTCGGGCGCGGCTGGTGGTGGGGGCTGTTTTGTGGGAGCTGTTGCCGCGTGCTCGCGCCTCTCGGCGTTGGGGGCGGCGACCGGGGAGGGCGATGCGGGGAACCCAGACATGGCTCCGGCTGCGCGGGGGGCGTGCAGGGTTTCAGTTTCTGCGGCTGCTGTGGAGGCAGACGCGGGGGCGGGGGCCACAGCCGTGGCAGGTGCTGGAGTTGGTGCCGGGGTTGGTGCTGGCGCGGTCTTGGCTAAGGGCTGCGCGGGGGGCGGTGCGTGCGCAGGCGAAGGTGCCGTGGTGGACTTGGGGGCCACGGCCCCGGTGGCCAGGCTGGTGGTGTTGTGGGCGCGCTCCTGCTCCTGTGCGCTGTCGGGGGGGGCTGGCAATGTGGCCGACGGAGGCGGGGAGAGGGCCTCTGGCAGGGGCTTGGGTGCGGGGGCGGCCGAGAGCGCGGGGGCTGGGGCGGTTTGGGCTGCAGGTGCGGGCGCCTCGGCCCGGCGGTGGCTGAATGCGGTGTCCCGCTCCTCGGGCGTGCCGCGTTCGAACTGCAGCATCAGCAAACCGGTCAGGCCCACCACGGCCACGGTGGCCAGGGCCGAGATCTTCCAGCGTGCCTGGTTGGCGGCGGGGGCTTCAGGCGTTGGAGCGGGGCCTGCAGTGTGGGCGGCCGCCACCATCTGTGCATGCGCGCGCACGGCCTCGCGCACATGCGCGCCGGGGCGGGCGCCTTCCTGCGCGCTGGCTTCGTGGTAGCGCCGGACCAGCTCGTCGTCCTGCAGGTTCATACAAACTCCTTGAGGTGCTGGCGCAGGCTGGCCCGCGCGTAGCGCAGGCGGCTCTTGGCGGTTTCGAAATTCACGCCGGTGGCCTCGGCAATCTCCTGCACGCCCAGGTCGCCTTCGGCCTGCAGCAGGAAGGCCTCGCGCTGCTCCAGCGGCAACTGTTCCACCGCCGCAATCAGCGCGGCCGCCTGTTCGCGCGACTGTAGTTGCCGCACGGGCCCAAAGCCCGAGTCGGCCACCAGTGTGTCGGCCAGCCTGCGCGCATCGTCGTCGCTCGCATCCAGGCTGGTGTGGTGCCTGGCGGTGCGCAGGTGGTCCACCAGCCGGTGGTGCGCCAGGGTGAACAGCCAGGTGCGGAACTTGGCTTTCACCTCGTAGCGGGCAGCATTGCGCGCCACGGCAAACCACACGTCCTGCAGCAGGTCATCGGCCACGGCCTGCACCTTGACGCTGCGAAACACAAACCGCCACACCGCCAGTTCGTGCCGCCCATACAGTACATCGAACGCGCCCAGTTCTCCTGCGGCGTAGCGCAACATCAGCGCTTCGTCGGAGTCCTCCATGGTGGCGGGGAATGGGGTGGATGGCACCCGCGCATTATGGGAGGGACTCATGCGCTCGCGGGCAGATCCGCTGGGGTTGCATTCAGGGCCTACCTCGGATCTGGTACGTAAGACACGTTGTCCGATTGAGGCACGGTTTGCGGTACCGGCGGGTGCGCACGCCGCTTTCGGATCACGCCTTTTGCAATCAAATTTTTGCGGCTGTCGTAACGGATGCTGATGACCTCTTCGAGGAGGTGCGACACAACCGGGGTCTGGCGCCGCCCGTGCGGGGCTTCCTCGCTCAGACGGTCTTCGTTGCTAACTTTGTTGCGGCGTTGGCCGGACGGTTCAGGCCTCACCTGTGCAACGGGGTCGATGATCCGCTGGCGGAACAATGCAATCTGGATCAGGCCCACCTTGGTTGAGCGCGCAGTGAGGTCAGCGTGGGAGTTTGCAACGTTTGCGAACTCGAAGTGAGGCAACGTGCCGCTGGATTTGTACCAGCCGGCAATTCGATAGCGCGCATGGGGCAAGAACACATAGCCGCTCCGTCTCCACCCGTCGTTCTGACCGGTGAACTCATCGGTCTGACCCGTGAGTACGTCGACGCCATCCACCATTAGCACGACATTCACCCTATCGCCGCTGCGATTGTGCAATGTGACCGCATACTGGGCCCCAGGTCGGCCAGCGACCCAGTATTGGCCCTTGCCGTAGTACATCGGCAGCCTGGCGCCTGTATTGGGGTTGACGATAGTGACTTGGGCCAGGCGGCCGATGGCCTGGGCGTGCAAGCTGGTCAGCGCGAGCAGTACGGCCAGCGCGGTGACGGTGGTAGGGATGAGGGCAGGGAGTGTGGGGGAACCGGTTTTCATAGCGGCCCTTTGACGATGTTATTGGTGCTGAGTGAAACGAGCGGAATGACTGGGTCGGATCAGGGGCAGTCGGCCGCCGCGCACTGTGCGAGGCGCCCGTTCACCTGCGCGCGGGACGGCTGCGCATGGCCGGTCCGCTATCCCGGGCCCAGTCAATTCGGGTCCGGCACATAGGACAGGTTGTCCGATTGCGGGAATGCCCGGGGCACCGGCATGCGCGCCGGCCGTTCGCGGATGATGCCGCTGGCCACCAGGTTCTCGCGGCTGTCGTAGCGGATGCTGATGATTTCATTGGGCTGCTCCTGCAGGCGCGTGAAGCTGGTGTGGGTGACGACCGAGGTCTCGCGCTGGCCGTGCGCCGTGCCCAGCTTGGCCGACGGCATGGGGGCGGCCTTGGCCACACTGTCGGCAGATTGCGAGCGGGCAGAGGATTCGGCCGATGGGTCAGGGGCCGCCGGTGCAGCGGCAGCGGGTGACGCGGGTTCCTCCCGCAGGCGCCCGAGGCCGTGGCCGTTGTCACGGCGCTGGCTGTAGGGCTCGGGGGTGATGGCGGGGGCAGGCTGGGGCACCGGCGGCTGTTCGCGGAACAGTGCCACGCCAATCACGCCCACATGCGCCGGGCGGCCCGTGCGGGCGGCATACGAGTTGGCAATGTGGGAAAACTCGAAGGCCGCTACCTGGCTGTCGCTCTTGCGCCAGCCGGTGATCTGGTAACGCTCATAAGGAGAGAACACATAGCCGCGCTGGTCCCAGGCCGCAGTCTCGCCGCTGAGTACATTCACGCCGTCCACCGAAGGCACGGCCAGCACCCGCTCTCCCAGCCGGTTGCGCACCGTGATGGCATACCGTGCCCCGGGCCGCCCTGCCACCCAGTATTCGCCCCGGGCGTAGTGCACCGGCAGCGTGGCGCCGGTGTCACGGTCCACGATGGTGACATCAGCCAGGCGGCCAATGGCCTGGGCAGGAAGGTGGGCCAGGCCCAGCAATGCCGTCAGGGCGGCGAGGGCGGGCAGGATGAGCGAACGGGGTTTCATAGCAGCTCCATCAAAAAAATGTGGTGGTGCTGTATGAAACGAACGGGGTGGGTCAATGGGGTTGAGAGGTGCCGAAAAAAATCAAAAATAGTTTTCAGCACCGCATCGCACCCAAGCTTGCGGGCCTACCGTTCGCACTGCGGTCTCAGTGAGCGAGGCGTCGCACGCTGGTGGTGGGCAGGGCATTGCCCCGGTGACTCGCTGTGGCGGGCGTGCCCATGCCTGCTGCAGCGCTGCCGCTGACCTGGAACACGGCCACCAGCTCTGCCAGGCGCTGGGCCTGCTGGCGCAGGTTCTCTGCGGCAGCGGTGCTTTCACCCACCAGCGCGCCGTTTTGCTGCGTCATCTGGTCCAGCTGGGTCACGGCCACGTTGACCTGCGAGATGCCGTCGCTCTGCTCGGCAGCGGCGGTGCTGATCTCGCCGATGATGCCGTTCACGCGCTGCACGCCTTGCACGATCTCGTTCATGGTGTCACCGGCATTGGCCACAAGCTGGGTGCCCGAGTCCACTTTTTCGACGCTGGACTGGATCAGCGCCTTGATCTCCTTGGCGGCCTCGGCGCTGCGCTGCGCCAGGCTGCGCACCTCGGTGGCCACCACCGCAAAGCCGCGCCCCTGTTCACCCGCGCGCGCTGCTTCCACGGCAGCGTTCAGCGCCAGGATGTTGGTCTGGAACGCAATGCCGTCGATCACGCCGATGATGTCGGCGATCTTCTGGCTGCTGTGGTGGATGTCCTGCATGGTGCTCACCACCTGCTGCATCACCTCGCCGCCCTTGGTGGCGGTGCTGGCGGCGGTGGTGGCCAGTTGGTTGGCCTGGCGGGCCGAGTCGGCGCTCTGGCGCACGGTGGCGGTCAGCTCTTCCATGCTGGCGGCGGTTTGCTCCAGGCTGCTGGCGGCTTGTTCGGTGCGGTGGCCCAGGTTCTGGTTGCCACTGCTGATGTCGTCGCTGGTGGTGCGCAGCTGCGCAATGTTGTCGCGCACGGCCGAGACCAGTTCATGAAAGCGCTGTTGCATGTCGCGCACGGCCACCATCACGCTGCCGGTGTCGCCCGCCTTGACCTGCACTTGCGCCGTCAGGTTGCCTTGCTGGATGGCCTGCACCACGGCGCGCACTTCGCTCGGCTCTGCCCCCAGCTCGCGGCCAATGCTGCGCGATACCAGCACTGTCACCGCCACGCTGATCAGCACGGCCAGCAGGGTGATGGTCAGCATCACGCCGGTGAACTGGCTGGCGTCCTGGTTGGCCGTCTGGCTGTTCTTGATGATGCGGCCTTCCTCGTAGTCGATGAGCCTGTTGGCTGCGGCCAGCCATTGCTCGTACTGCGGTTTGGCCTCGGCCCAGAGCAGGGCTTCGGCGCCCGCGCGGTCGCCAGCCTGCATCAGTGCAACCACCTTGCTGGTGGTGGCCACCGTGCGTGCTTCGATGTCCTTGAGCGCTTGCACCATGGGGCCCACTTCGGGTGGGACCTCTTTTGCGGTTTTGAGCACGTTGTCGAGTTGCGTGGCGGACTGGGCATAAAAGTCGGCCAGCCGCGCGATGGATTCAATCTCTTTTTTGCGCGCCTCGTCGTTGGGCGCCAGCACCACATCCCGCACCGCGATGGAGCGGTCGTGGGCCGAACCCCGGAAGTTGATGGCAGCGCGCTGGATGACAGCGTTTTGCGTGGCATTGGCGCTCAATGCGCCATCGATGCCCCGTGCAATGAGCACGCTGTAGACCGACATTCCGAGCAAAGCCACGATGACCAGGCCGAAGCCCGCCATCAGGCGCTGGCTGATTTTCCATGTGTGCATTGAAGGTGCCTCTTGAAGATGTCTTGGGGCGACGTTGCCCATACAAACCGCCAGGCGTCCCCGTTGGAGGGGCAGACCACGACAAGGTGTTTGCATTTGGTTACATTGTACTGACTGGTTGTAAATTAAACCGTTTGGTTTAATTTATCTACTCGATAGTCAATGCTTGTTCGTCTGGGCAGGAACTGAGGCTTTTTTAGATGTTTTGGCGATTAAATAACAAAAATTAAGTCGTTTGGGTTTTAAAGCGCGGCTCGCAGAATGCCAGCCTGTGACCCCTACCATCTCCATCATCATCGTCCCCGGCTGGCGCGACTCTGGCCCCGGACACTGGCAAAGCCTGTGGGCCGAGCGCCTGCCCAATGCGCGCCGCGTGGTGCAGGACGACTGGATCACGCCCACCCGGACGGCCTGGGTGGGGCAACTGGAAAAGACTGTGTTGGCCGCGCCGAACCCCGTGGTGATCGTGGCGCACAGCCTGGGCTGCATCGCTACCTCTCATATGGGCTCCGAGGCCGCGTCCCGGGTGTGTGGCGCGCTGCTCGTGGCCCCGGCAGACCCGGAGCGCCGGGCCATCCTCAGCGACTTTGCGCCCGTGCCCTACGCCGCGCTGCCCTACCGCAGCATCGTGGCGGCCAGCAGCAACGACCCGTTTTGTCCCATCCGCCTGGCGGGCGCCTATGCGCGGGCCTGGGGCAGCGAGTTTGTGCGCATGCAGAACGCCGGGCATATCAATATCGACTCCGGCCATGGCGAATGGCCCCTGGGCTGGGCATTGCTGCAATCGCTGGAAGGCGACCACGCCGTGCCGCAGCAGCCTGCCGCCCCAACACACGTATCGTCTGCAGCGGCCTGATTGCTATAATTTTAATAGCTATTAGCGCTTGATATTAAAGCGCTAGCGGCTTATTTGGATTGAAGCGCCGCGTACGGGGTGGCTACCCGGGCAGGCATGCAATCGACCTGCGGCGGTCTATGAAAAATCCATATGCCAATATACGATTAATTAACAAGAATATATTCTTTTGAGTTTTAAGGGCGCCTCCGCACAATGCGTCATCTCCAGTATTTTTAGGGCGACACCACCATGACTTCTTTGAAACTCAAGACCCTTCTTGCCTCCCTGGCCCTGGCCGCCAGCGGCATGGCTGCCGCACAGAATTCCCTGTTGAACGTGTCGTATGACGTGGCCCGCGAGTTCTACAAGGACTACAACGCCGCCTTTGCCGCGCACTACAAGAAGACCACTGGCCAGGACGTGAAGATCGACCAGTCGCACGCCGGCTCCAGCGCCCAGGCGCGTGCCGTGAACGACGGCCTGGCCGCCGACGTGGTGACCATGAACACCACCACCGACGTGCAGTTCCTGGCCGACAGCGGCGTGGTGGCCAAGGACTGGGCCAAGAAGTTTCCGCACGATGCATCGCCCACCACCTCGACCATGCTGTTCCTGGTGCGCAACGGCAACCCCAAAGGCATCAAGGACTGGGAAGACCTCATCAAGCCCGGCGTGCAGGTGATCGTGGTGAACCCCAAGACCGGCGGCAACGGCCGTTATGCCTATCTGGCTGCCTGGGGCGCCGTGCGTGAAAAGGGTGGCACCGAGGCGCAGGCCGCCGAGTTTGTGGGCAAGCTCTACAAGAACGTGCCCATCCTGGCCAAGGGTGGACGTGACGCCACGGCCACCTTCCTGCAACGCAACCAGGGCGATGTGCTGATCACGTTCGAATCCGAGGTGGTCTCCATCGACCGCGAATTCGGCGCCGGCAAGGTCGATGCGATCTACCCGTCGGTGAGCGTGGTGGCCGAGAACCCCGTGGCCGTGGTGGAGCGCACCGTGGCCAAGAAAGGCACCGCCCAGCTGGCCAAGGCCTACCTGGACTACCTGTACTCTGACGAAGCGCAGGAGATCGCGGCCAAGCATGCGATTCGTCCCCGCTCGGAAACCGTGCTCAAGAAGTACGCCGACACGTTCAAGCCGCTCAAGCAGTTCACGGTGGCCAAGTATTTCGGCTCGCTGACCGAAGCGCAGAAGGTGCACTTCAATGATGGCGGCCAGTTCGACAAGCTCTACACGCCCGGCGCCAAGTAAGCCAGCGCGTTTCGTTTCTACCTCTTCACTTATGACCACCGCGACTGCAGTGGCCGCAGCCCCGGCCGGACGGCGCGCGCCCAAACGCGTGCTGCCCGGCTTCGGACTGACTCTGGGCTACACGCTTTTCTATCTGAGCATCATCGTGCTGATCCCGTTGTCGGCACTGATCTTCAAGACCTTCACGCTGACCTGGGAGCAGTTCTGGGCGGCCATCAGTGCGCCCCGCGTGATGGCTTCGTACCGGCTCACCTTCGGGGCTTCATTCCTTGCGGCGCTGGTCAACCTGGTGTTCGGCCTGCTGATCGCCTGGGTGCTGGTGCGCTACAAGTTTCCGGGTAAGAAGATTGTGGACGCGCTGGTAGACCTGCCGTTTGCGCTGCCCACCGCTGTGGCCGGCATCTCGCTGACCGCCTTGCTGGCGGGCAATGGCTGGGTCGGGCAGATTCTGGAGCCCATGGGCATTCAGCTCGCGTTCAAGCCTGCGGGTATCGTGATTGCGCTGATTTTCATCGGCCTGCCGTTTGTGGTGCGCACCGTGCAGCCCGTGCTCGAAGATGCCGAGAAGGAGCTGGAAGAAGCCGCCACCTGCCTGGGTGCCACGCGCCTGCAAACCTTCACCAAGGTCATCCTGCCCTCCATCACCCCTGCACTGCTCACTGGCTTTGCCATGGCATTTGCGCGGGCGGTGGGGGAGTACGGTTCGGTCATCTTCATCGCGGGCAACATGCCCATGGTGTCGGAGATCACGCCGCTGATCATCATCGGCAAGCTGGAGCAGTACGACTACGCAGGCGCCACGGCCGTGGCCGTGGTGATGCTCGTGATCTCGTTCATCCTGCTCTTGGTCATCAACGCACTACAGGCATGGCAGCGTCGCCATGCGGGGGCTCCAGCATGAGCGGCAACAACTCCCGAACCATACGCCGCGCCCAAGCGAGCACGACCGAATCGCCGTGGGTGCGCTACACCCTGATTGCTGTCGCGCTCGCCTTCATGCTGCTGTTCCTGGTGTTGCCGCTGGCCGCCGTGTTCGCCGAGGCGCTGCGCAAAGGCTTTGGCGCGTACCTCGACGGCCTGCGTGAACCCGACGCCTGGTCAGCCATCAAGCTCACACTCATCACCGCGCTGATTGCGGTGCCGCTGAACCTGGTGTTTGGCGTGGCAGCGGCCTGGTGTATTGCCAAGTACGAGTTCAAGGGCAAGGCGTTCTTGACCACGTTGGTGGACCTGCCGTTCTCGGTGTCGCCCGTGGTGGCGGGCCTGATCTATGTGCTGATGTTCGGCGCACAGGGCTGGTTTGGCCCCTGGCTGCAGGCACACGACATCAAGATCATCTTTGCCGTGCCGGGCATCGTGCTGGCCACCGTATTTGTGACCTTCCCGTTCATCGCGCGTGAGCTGATCCCGCTGATGCAGGCGCAGGGCAACGACGAGGAGCAGGCCGCCATCGTGCTGGGCGCCACCGGCTGGCAGACCTTCTGGTACGTGACCCTGCCCAACATCAAGTGGGGCCTGCTGTACGGCGTGATCCTATGCAATGCGCGGGCCATGGGCGAGTTTGGCGCGGTATCCGTGGTGTCGGGCCACATCCGTGGGCAGACCAACACCATCCCGCTGCACGTCGAGATTCTCTACAACGAATACCAGTCGGTGGCTGCGTTTGCGGCGGCCTCGCTGCTGGCGCTGCTGGCGCTCGTCACCCTGGTGATCAAGACCATTGCAGAGCACCGCAACGAGCAGGCGCTGAAGGCGGCTGCCGAATTGCCCCCCGAGCGGCCCGCGCCTTTGCCAACCGCCCGCTGAAGGAAGAAGACCATGAGCATTGAAATCCGTAACGTCAGCAAGCAATTCGGCGACTTCCAGGCGCTGCGCGATGTGAGCCTCGATATCGCGTCGGGCGAACTCATCGCGCTGCTGGGCCCCTCGGGCTGCGGCAAGACCACGCTGCTGCGCATCATCGCAGGGCTGGAGACGGCCGATGTGGGCACCATCCACTTCAGCGGCGAAGACACGACCGACGTGCATGTGCGTGAGCGCAACGTGGGCTTTGTGTTCCAGCACTACGCACTGTTCCGCCACATGACGGTGTTCGAGAACGTGGCCTTCGGCCTGCGCGTGAAGCCCCGCAAAGAGCGACCGAGCGAGGCGCAGATCAAGCAAAAGGTGACTGACCTGCTCAAGCTCGTGCAGCTCGACTGGCTGGCCGAGCGCTACCCCTCGCAGCTGTCCGGCGGCCAGCGCCAGCGCATTGCGCTGGCCCGCGCCCTGGCGGTGGAGCCCAAGGTGCTGCTGCTCGACGAGCCCTTCGGCGCCCTGGACGCCAAGGTGCGCAAGGAACTGCGCCGCTGGCTGCGCCGCCTGCACGACGAACTGCATGTCACCTCGATCTTCGTGACCCATGACCAGGAAGAAGCGCTGGAAGTGGCCGACCGGGTGGTGGTCATCAACCAGGGCCGCATCGAGCAAAGTGGCTCGCCCCAGCAGGTGTGGGACCAGCCCGCCAGCCCGTTCGTCTACGGCTTTCTGGGCGATGTGAACCTGTTCCATGGCCGCGCGCATGAGGGGCTGGTGCACCTCGACGGCATGCAGATCGACTCGCCCGAACACAGCCAGGCGCAAAACGCCAAGGCCTTTGCCTATGTGCGGCCGCACGACCTGGATGTGGAGCGCTATTCGCCCGGCGCCGGGCTCGACGCCCAAGGTCGCCCGCGCGGCATCGTGGCCCAACTGAGCCGCGCCATTGTGGTGGGCCCGATTGCGCGGCTGGAACTTATTCCCTCCGACGACCACAAACCAGCGGACAATGCGTCCCCAGACCACTTGATCGAAGCGCAGATCCCTGCGCAGCAGTTCAAGGAAATGGGTTTCAAGGAGGGTGAAACGCTGGTGGTGACACCGCGCCGCGCCCGCGTGTTCTTGGATCACGCCGCTGGAATCTGACTCCCCCTGAGCCGCTGCGCGTCTTCCCCCTGAGGGGGCGCACCCGGTGGACTGGCGGAGCCAGATCCACGGGTGCACTGGCATGGGCCGCGCCCGTTTCGGAGGCGGCACCGTTTGCAATGGCTATTGGATGAGGGATAAGAATGATGGTGTTGAACTGGATCGATCAGGCCCCGCGCCGCGTGCTGGCACTGATCAGCGTGGCCTGCGTGGCCATGCTGGCGTTTGGCATGTACCTGCAGCATGTGGTGGGCCTGGAGCCATGCCCCATGTGCATCGTGCAGCGCTATGCTCTCATTGGTGTAGCAATCTTCACAGGTCTGGCAAGCGCTAGGGGCTCAAAAGGCTGGTGGATGGGCTGGGGCGCGCTGGCCCTGATCGCATCCGGCTTCGGCGCCTTCGTGGCGGCCCGCCAGAGCTGGCTGCAGTGGTACCCACCCGAAGTCGCCACCTGCGGCCGCGACTTCTACGGCATGATCGAAAACTATCCCATCAGCCGCGCCATCCCCATGATCTTCCGGGGCTCCGGTGACTGCGCTGCGATTGACTGGACCTTCCTGGGCGGCTCGATAGCCAACTGGTCGTTTGTGTGTTTTGTGGGGTTTGCGGTGGTGCTGCTGGCGCTGTTGGTGCGCGGGTTCACCAGCGGCAATCGTCGGGGTTCCGGTTACTCGATGGCTTGATGCGCCGGGGTCGGCTCGCTTGTCGTAGCCCGTAACTTGCATCAGAAAAAAAGGCGCTCCTTGTGAGCGCCATTTTTTTTTTGCGTTGGCATGGCAGGTCTTCACGCTGAGAATCCAGGTTTGGGGAGCATTCGATCAGGTGGTCGCAGAGGCGCCAGCGCCTGGCAATGGTGCGATATCAGCGAATGCATGGGCCTTCTCGATCCGGTTGCGCCCAGCTGCCTTGCCCTGGTAAAGCGCGACATCGGCAGCCCGCAGGGCCTTCTCCAAGGCGTGGCCGTTGGCGAACCGGGGTGACACACCAATGGTGACGGTGCAGTGCAGCGGTTTGTCGTGGCCGCTCACGTGAATGGCCTGTTCTTCGACCGCTGCGCGCAGTCGTTCTGCCAACTGCACGACGCCGACATCATCACTGTCGAGGCAGACAGCCACAAACTCTTCTCCTCCTATGCGGCCCGTCAGGTCGCCTCGGCGCACGGTGGTGCGCAGCACATCTGCAACATGGCGCAGCACGGTGTCGCCAGCCTGGTGTCCGTAGGTGTCGTTGATACGTTTGAAGTGGTCCACGTCCAGCAGCAGCAAGTAAGCGGGCGCGACGTTGTGGAGGTTGAAGTGTTGCTCCAGCGCTTCTGAAAGCCCCCGGCGATTGAGCAGTTGCGTCATGGGATCGCGCGCCGCCATCTGGCTCAGATCATCGGTCAGGCGCCGGAACACCAGCCAAATCATGAAGGGTGGCACCACCGTCGCCAGGGACGACATATAGATGTAGAACACCATCTGAAAGCTGCTGTCCATGTGCAGCACTTCCAGTCCGCCCTGGAGTAGCCTTATGAACTTGATTGCGTTCAGAATGCAGATGCCACTGATCAGGAGCGCGAAAAATGCCATTTCGCGGTACAGGTGCTTGGCGAATGTGCGAACACCATAGAGTGCCGCGAGCGTCATGACCAGGAACAGCAGCGCAGACATCCCGGACAGCATGGCGTAGCGGGCGACCGGCCCCAAGCTCCACTGAATCAGTGCCTGTGCGGTGGAGTAGGCGAGTACAAATGCCGCCAGCGGCCGCCACAGCGGCGCGGGAAATCCAAAGAACCGCATGACCCCGAGGCCATAGGTGATCGGGGCCGCCAGGGTGAGGGTGTGGTTAACCACGCTCATCATGCTCCAGGCCGGGCCGCCTTCCACCAACTGCAGTACATAGGCAAGCCCTAGCAGCAAGTTGCCCATGGCAAAAAAATCCATGCCCATCTTCTTGCCCTGCAAGCGCTTGCTGATGAGCAAAAACATCACCGCGAAGCACAGCAGGTGAGCACACAGCATGCCGACGAGAACAGACCCCACCATGTCAGCGTCCTTCGGAGTCTGGCAGTGCGGTGTCGGCCCCAGGCGCGAGCCTCTTTGCCGGACGCGCAAACAGCACGCCCTCTGTCCCATCCACCCATGCGGGTAGCTTGTGCATCACGCTGGCCAAAAGATCGCTGGCCTGCCACTGCGCCAGCCAGGCTTGCAGGCGGGGCCAGGGCTGTGCGGCCCACCAATCGGCATCAATGCCTGCAAACTGCCGTACAAAAGGCGCAATCGCCATATCGGCCAGGGCCGCATGGGTGCCGAACAGATAGGGCTGGTCCGGCCAGAGACGCGCCTCCAGCCCCCCCAGCCAGGCCACGGCGCGGGCGCGTTCTGCATTCGTGTCGGCATCGGGGTAGCGGCTGGGATATTTGCACCGGTCCAGCGCCTGCTTGAACGGGCCATCGCATTCGGCAATCAGCGCCAGCATGGCCTGCAGATTGCCGTGGCTGGGGATGAGCCAGCCCTCGGGGTCGTGCTGCGCCAGCGCCCACAGCATGATCTCCAGGCTCTGCTCCAGCACCTGGCCAGTCGGCAGCACCAGCACGGGCACAGTGCCCTTGGGGGAGGCGTGCAGCAGGCCCTGTGGCTTGTTGCGCAACACCACCTCGCGCAGTTCGCAGGCCTGGCCACTGACAGCCAGCGCCAGCCGGGCGCGCATGGCGTAGGGGCAGCGACGAAAGGAATAGAGGACGGGCAGGGCAGCGCTCACGCGGAGTCGTCCTCGCGATCATTTTTTTCGTCGCTGGAGCTGAATCGCGCTCGGTTGCCCGGTTGCCGCGCGCCGATATGCGCTTGCCCGCGCTGATCCGCCAGGTCCATCTGGCGTTGCCGCTCTGCCAGCGCGCGTTCCTGCTCGGGTGTGCGCGTGCCGTGGCAATACGGGCAGCTCACGCCGCGCACGTAATGCGGCGACTGCAGCTCGACCTCGCCCAGGGGCATGCGGCAAGAGCGGCACAGTTGGTGGTGCCCCGGAGCCAGGCCGTGGCCCACCGACACACGTTCGTCAAACACGAAGCAGTCGCCATGCCACAGGCTGTCTTCTTCGGGCACGGTTTCCAAGTATTTGAGGATGCCGCCTTCCAAGTGGTACACCTCGTCAAAGCCCTGCGATTTGAGGTAGGCGGTGGATTTCTCGCACCGTATGCCGCCCGTGCAGAACATGGCCACGCGCGGGTTACCCGCCAGCACGCCGCCGGGCTGCGACTGCTGCGCCACCCAGGCCGGGAACTCGGCAAAGCTCTTGGTGTGGGGGTTGATGGCGCGTTCAAACGTGCCGATACCAACTTCGTAGTCGTTGCGCGTGTCCACCACCACCACGCTGGGGTCGTCGATGAGTGCGTTCCATTTCTCGGGCTTCACATAGGTGCCCGCATTGCGAGCCGGGTTCAGGCCGGGCACGCCCAGGGTCACGATCTCGCGCTTGAGACGCACGCGCATGCGGTAGAACGGTTGGCGGTCGGTGGGGGCTTCTTTGTGCTGCAGGTTCGCAAAGCGGGCATCGCTGCGCAGCCAGGTGAGCACCGCCAGCACATCGGCGGGTGCGCCCGCAATGGTGCCGTTGATGCCCTCGGGCGCCAGCAGCAGCATGCCGCGCACGCCGCGCTCGTCGCACAGGGTCTGCAGGGGCGCGCGCAGTGTGGCGCAGTCGGGCAGATCGACAAACTGGTAAAGCGCAACAGTGAGAAAGCGGGGTGTGACCGAGTCCACGAAATGGGGGAGAGAGCGGAAAAGAAGGGGTGATGATAGCGGTCACTTTTCGTTACGATGCAGGCGTCTCCAACATGCGCCCAAGGTGTTTTATGGCCCAGGAACCCTCCCTCAACCTGTTTCGCCGCCTGGAGCAGCTCAACGGTATTGGGGCTGCGCTCTCCCGCGAGCGCAACATCGACCGCCTGCTGGAGAACATTCTGGAGGCTGCCAAGGCCATCACGGGCGCGGACGGCGGAACGCTCTACAGCGTGACGGAGGACGGGAAGTCGCTCAAGTTCGAGATACTGCGCACCGACTCGCTGGACATTCGCCTCGGTGGCACCACGGGCAAGCCCATTGATTTTCCGCACCTGCCGCTGCGCAACGCAGATGGCAGCCCCAACGATTCGCTGGTGGCCGCGTATGCCGCCATCCACGACCGCACGGTGAACATTGCCGATGCGTACAGCGCCGAGGGCTTTGATTTTTCAGGCACCCGCAGTTTCGATGCGCGCACGGGGTACCGCTCGCAGTCGTTTCTGACCGTGCCGATGAAGAACCACGACCATGAACTGATCGGCGTGCTGCAGCTCATCAACGCGCGGCACTGGGAGACCGGCGAGGTCACCACATTCTCCGAGGCCGACCAGGGCCTGGCCGAGTCGCTGGCCTCGCAGGCTGCCATTGCCCTCACCAACCGCTTGCTCATCACGCAGCTGGAGCGCCTGTTCGAGTCGTTCGTGAACCTGATCAACCTGGCCATTGACGAAAAGTCGCCCTACACCGGTGGCCATTGCCAGCGGGTGCCCGCCCTTACCATGATGCTGGCCGAGGCGGTGAATGCCACCAATCAGGGGCCACTGGCGGGCTTTCGCATGAGTGACCGGGACCGCTACGAACTCAAGATGGCCGGCCTGCTGCACGACTGCGGCAAGATCACCACGCCCGTGCACGTGGTGGACAAGGCCACCAAGCTGCAGACCCTGTACGACCGCATTGGGCTGGTGGACACGCGGTTTGAAGTCTTGAAGCGCGATGCCGAGCTGGCCGCACTGCGCCGCCAGCTGGCGCTGCGCCCGGTGGTGGATGCGCGTGCCGAGGGGCAGGAGCTGCAAGCCCTGCTGCACGAAATCCACACACTGGAAGAAGACCGCGAGTTTCTGCGCCGCTGCAATACCGGCACCGAGGCCATGCGCCCCGAGGACCAGCAGCGCGTGCGTGACATCGCCGCCATGCGGCACTGGCGCAACCCACAGGGGGTGCAGACAAGCTTCCTTACGGCCGAGGAGGTGGAGAACCTCACCATCCGATCCGGCACCCTGAACCAGGCCGAGCGCGACACCATCAATTACCACATCGTTGCCACCATCAAGATGCTGGAGACGCTGCCCTGGCCACGACACCTCAAGAACGTGCCGGAGTATGCGGGCGGCCACCACGAACGCATGGACGGCAAGGGCTACCCCCGCGGCCTTACTCGTGACCAGATGTCGCTGCAGGCCCGCATGATGGGCATTGCCGACATCTTCGAGGCGCTGACAGCGGCTGATCGGCCCTACAAGAGTGGTATGACCTTGTCAGAGGCGATTGCCATCATGTGCAGGATGCGCGACAACGGGCACATCGACCCGGACCTGTTCGAGGTGTTTGTGCGCGAAGGCGTCCATTTGCGCTACGGGCAGGAGTTTCTGGACCCCGCCCAGCTCGATCTTTGAGCCGACTGGCTGCATCAGCCAAGCGCAGGCTGCGATTCGGCGTTTGGGGTAGCGCCGCTCGGCGCGGTGGATGGTGATGGGCTGCTTGTGCCGGATGGGGGGGCGGGCTGCAATTCGTAAGCCCGCGAAAACGTGGCGACAGCCCGTTGCGCGATGCCCGTGATCTGCGTGTCAGAAAGGGGCGGCGGGTCTCTGTAGTACCAGCGCAACTGGATTTCTGCTTCCAGCAAGGCAAAAAACTGCAGGGCCGCCACGGTGGGATCTTCTTTGCGCATGCGGCCTTTTTCCATGGCGCGGCCCAAAAATGCCCCCAGGTCAGAGACCCCTTGTTTGGGGCCTGCCTCATAAAAGAGCTCGCCCACATTCGAGTGTCCCGCTTCGGCCAGCACCATGCGATGGGTCGCCATCAGGTCCGGACGGCACAAGAACTGCGCCAGCTCCTGCCCAAACTTCGAGAGAACTGCGTCGATGCGGTCAATCGCATCCGGTGAGGCTAGTTCATCAAAAGCCGTCTGGATCTGTTTTTCGCCAGCCGCACGCGTCACGGCCTGAAAAAGCGCCTCCTTGGAGGGGTAGTAGCCGTAGATGGTGGATTTGGAGCCTCCCAGGCGGCGCACGATTTCGATCATGGACGCGCGCTTGAACCCGAATTCCACAAAAACCTGCGAAGCAACTTCCAGGATGGCCTCGCGGCGGGCTTCTGTACGAACTTTCACACGGTCTCCTTAAGTGTACCTACGAGTCCATTTTTGCTTGACAAAGGGAAAGTGTCAATTTGATAATCGCCAATACCGAACCGTTCGGTACATTTATCAATCAAATCTTTCCTTTCCCAATCTCGCCAGGGGGCATGTGAAGCACCCCGGCCCAGGAGTGTTGTCATGCGTCTGCCAATTGTTTCTTCCCGACGTGGGGCCGTATTGGCCGTTGTCTCCGCGCTAGCCCTGGCCGCCTGCGGCGAGGCGCCCCAGCCTCCGACCACTGGCGCGCAGGGCACTCCCCAGGTCAGCGTGGTCACCGTGCAGCCCCAGCGCCTGGCACTCACCACCGAGCTGCCCGGCCGGGTTGCCCCCGCACTGATTGCCGAGGTGCGCCCGCAGATCACCGGGCTGGTGCTGCAGCGCCGCTTCAAAGAGGGCAGTGACGTGAAGGCGGGTGACTTGCTCTACCAGATCGACCCCGCCATCTACCGCGCCAGCGTGGACAGCGCCCAGGCCACGCTGGCCAAGGCCGAGGCCAACCTGGTCACCGTGCGGCTCAAGGCCGGGCGGTTCAAGGAGCTGGCCGCCATCAAGGCCGTGAGCCAGCAGGACGCGGACGACGCTTCTGCGGCGCTGCAGCAGGCCGAGGCCGAGGTCAGCTCCGCCAAGGCCGCGCTGCAGACACAGCGCATCAACCTGGACTACACCCGCATCACCTCACCCATCGCGGGCCGTATTGGCCGCTCCAGCGTCACGCCGGGTGCGCTGGTCACGGCCAACCAGGCCAACGCTCTGGCAACGGTGCAGCAACTCGATCCCATCTATGTGGACGTGACGCAGTCCACCAGTACGCTGCTGGCGCTCAAGCGGGCCGTCAGCGCGGGCACCGTCAAGGGCGGCGCGGCGCAGGTGCGGCTGGTGCTGGAGGACGGTACGGTGTACGCGCAGCCCGGCAAGCTGCAGTTCTCTGACGTGACGGTGGACCAGACCACGGGCGCCGTCACCCTGCGCGCCGAGTTTCCCAACCCCCGCGCCGAACTGCTGCCTGGCATGTATGCCCGGGCCGTGCTGGAAGAGGGCGTGCTGGAGCAGGCCCTGCTGGTGCCCCAGCCCGCCGTGGGCCGTGACACCACCGGCAAGCCCTACGCCTTTGTGGTGGACGCTGAGGGCAAGCTGCAGCAGCGCACGGTGACCACCGACCGCGCTGTGGGCGACCAGTGGCTGGTGAGCGAAGGCCTCAAGCCCGGTGACGTGGTGGTGGTGGAAGGCCAGCAGAAGGCGCGCCCCGGCCAGCCGGTGCAGGCACAGCCCTTTGCGCCTGCCGCAGCCGATGCATCCAAGTCCCCTGCCGTGCGCAAGACAGCAACCGCGAGCGAGGCCAAGCCTTCGGGCCCGGCCGTCGCCGTCGCCACATCCTCCCACTGAGCACCCAGCGAGACATTCCCATGGCCCGTTTTTTCATCGACCGCCCCATCTTCGCGTGGGTGCTTGCCATCATCACGATGCTGGCCGGCGTGATGGCAGTGCTGACGCTGCCCATCGCCCAATACCCCACCATTGCGCCCCCCGCCATCGCCATCTCGGCCACCTATCCGGGGGCATCTTCCAAAACGCTGGAAGACTCTGTCACCCAGGTCATCGAGCAAAAGATGAAGGGGCTGGACAAGCTGTCCTACATCGCCTCCACCAGCGAATCCTCGGGCAGCGTGACCATCACGCTGACGTTTGAGAACGGCACCGACCCCGACACCGCGCAGGTGCAGGTGCAAAACAAGCTGGCCCTGGCCACGCCGCTGCTGCCGCAAGAGGTGCAGCAGCAGGGCGTGCGCGTGACCAAGTCGGCCAACAACTTCCTGAACGTGCTGGCCTTTGTGTCGGAAGACGGCAAGCTCAACGGCTCGGACCTGTCCGACTACGTGGCGGCCAACGTGCAAGACCCCATCAGCCGCGTGGAAGGCGTGGGCGACACCATGCTGTTTGGCTCGCAATACGCCATGCGCATCTGGCTCGACCCCAGCAAACTCAACAGCTTCAACCTCACTCCGCTGGATGTGAAAAACGCCATCCAGGCGCAAAACGCGCAGGTCTCCGCCGGGCAACTGGGCGGGCTGCCGTCCACCGCCAGCCAGCAGCTCAACGCCACCATCACCGCGCAAACGCGCATGAAGACGGCTGACGAGTTTGCGGGCATCTTGCTGCGCACCCAGGCCAGCGGCGCCGCAGTGCGCTTGAGCGATGTGGCGCGCATCGAGCTGGGGGGTGAGAGTTATGACACCGTGGCGCGCTTCAATGGCAAACCCGCGGCGGGTCTGGCCATCAAGCTGGCCACGGGCGCCAATGCGCTTAACACCGTCAAGGCCGTCGATGCCAAGCTGGCCGAACTCAGCAAGTTCTTCCCCCAGGGCATGAAGGTCATCAAGCCGTATGACACCACGCCTTTCGTGCGCATCTCCATCGAAGAAGTGGTCAAGACATTGATCGAGGCCGTGGTGCTGGTGTTTGTGGTGATGTACCTGTTCTTGCAGAACTTCCGCGCCACGCTCATCTCCACCATTGCGGTGCCGGTGGTGCTGCTGGGCACGTTTGGTGTGCTGGCGGTGTTTGGGTATTCGCTCAACACGCTGACCATGCTGGCCATGGTGCTGGCCATTGGCCTGCTGGTGGACGACGCCATTGTGGTGGTCGAAAACGTGGAGCGTGTGATGAGCGAAGAGGGGCTCTCGCCGCTGGAGGCCACGCGCAAATCCATGGGCCAGATCACTGGCGCGCTGGTGGGCGTGGCCCTGGTGCTGGCGGCGGTGTTTGTACCCATGGCGTTCTTTGGGGGCTCCACCGGCGTCATCTACCGCCAGTTCACCGTCACCATCGTGTCGGCCATGACGCTGTCGGTGCTGGTGGCCATGGTCCTCACGCCCGCGCTGTGCGCCACGCTGCTCAAGCCGGTGCCAAAGGGCCACGGCCTGGCGACCAAGGGCTTCTTTGGCGCCTTCAACCGTGCGTTTGACCGCAGCAACCGGGACTACCAGAGCGTGGTGCAGCGCATGCTGAAGCGCAGCGGGCGCTGGATGGTGGGCTACGCCATCGTGGTGGTGGCCGTGGGCTTTGTGTTCACCAAGATCCCTGCGGGCTTCTTGCCGGATGAAGACCAGGGCACGCTGTTTGCCATCGTGCAATTGCCGCCCGGCGCCACGCAGAGCAACACCGTGAAGGTGCTGGACCAGGTGCAGCACCACTTTCTGGAAGAGCAAAAGGACGCGGTGGACGCCATCTTCACCGTGGCGGGCTTCAGCTTTGCGGGCAGCGGGCAGAACACCGGCTTTGCGTTCGTCAAGCTCAAGCCCTGGGGGGACCGCACGGCCCCGGGTCTCAAGGCCCAGGCCGTGGCCAACAAGGCGATGGGCGCGCTGTCGCAGATCCGCAATGCCTCGGTGTTTGCGTTTGCGCCGCCTGCGGTGTCCGAGCTGGGCAACGCCAGCGGGTTTGATTTGATGCTGCAAGACCGCGCCAACCTGGGCCACGATGCCCTCATGGCCGCGCGCAACCAGTTGCTGGGCGCGCTGATGAAAGAACCCGGCCTGGTGGCGGTGCGCCCCAACGGCATGGAAGACGCGCCCGAGTTCCGGCTGGAGATTGACGAGCACAAGGCGGGTTCGCTCGGCTTGTCGATGGCCGACATTAACAACACCTTCTCGGTGGCATGGGGCAGCAGCTACGTCAACGACTTTCTGGACAAGGGCCGGGTGAAGAAGGTGTTCTTGCAGGCCGACGCGCCGCACCGCATGGTGCCTGAAGACATCAACAAATGGTTTGTGCGCAACAGCAGCGGCACCATGGTTCCGTTCAGCGCGTTCTCTACCTCGCGCTGGACCACGGGCTCGCCCCGCCTGGAGCGCTACAACGGCGTGCCTTCGGTCGAAATCCTGGGCATGGCCTTGCCGGGCGCCTTGTCCAGCGGCCAGGCGCTGGATCTGGTCGAGCGCCATGCGGCCGAGTTGCCCGCAGGCATCGGCTTTGAATGGACCGGCGTCTCGCGCCAGGAGCGCGAGGCGGGCGGCCAGGCCATGCTGCTGTATGCCGTGTCGATCCTGGTGGTTTTCCTGTGCCTTGCGGCGTTGTATGAGAGCTGGTCGATTCCGTTCTCGGTGCTGCTGGTGGTGCCGCTCGGTGTGCTGGGCACGCTGGCTGCGGCCGTGCTGACCTGGAAGATGAACGACGTCTATTTTCAGGTGGGGCTGCTCACCACGGTGGGGCTGGCGTCCAAGAACGCCATCTTGATCGTCGAGTTTGCGAAGGAGCTTTACGCCAAAGGCGTACCGCTGGTGGAGGCGGCCATCACGGCGGCGCGCATGCGACTGCGGCCTATCTTGATGACCTCGCTCGCGTTCATCCTGGGCGTGTTGCCCCTGATGCTGAGCAAGGGTGCGGGCGCTGGCGCACAAAACGCGCTGGGCACGGCCGTGGTGGGCGGCATGGTGTCCGGCACGGTGCTGGCCATCTTCTTCGTGCCGCTGTTTTTTGTGGTGGTGCATAAGCTGTTCGGGCGCCAAAAGCGGGCCACGGACAGTGCCGCACCCATGACTTCGCCTGTTTTGCTGGAGGGCCATTGAGATGCCTCGTTCCCTGACTTTGTCCCTGGTGGCCGCTGCCTTGGTGCTGGGGGGCTGTGCCAACCTGGCGCCCACCTACGAGCGGCCTGCCGCCCCTGTGCCAGCGGCATATCCTGATGCGGCGCCTGAAAGCAGCTCTGCTGCCGACATCGACTGGCGCACGTTCTTTGCCGACACCAAGCTGCGCGGCCTGATCGAGCTGGCCCTGGCCAACAATCGCGACCTGCGCGTGGCCGTCCTCAACATCGAGCAAGCCCGCGCGCAATACCGCGTGCAAGACGCGCAAACCCTGCCCACTGTGAACGCCACGGGCAGCGGCACGGCAGCGCGCACGCCAGCCAGCGTGTCCGGCACGGGCACCGTCGTCACCAGCCACCAGTACAGCGCCAACCTGGGCGTGAGTGCGTATGAGCTGGACCTGTTTGGCCGTGTGCGCAACCTCAGCAACCAGGCGCTGGAGCAGTTTCTGGCCACCGAGCAGGCCCGCCGCACCACGCAGATCAGCCTGGTGGCCGAGGTGACCACGGCCTATCTGAACTGGGCCGCCGACCTGGAACGGCTGGCGTTGGCACAAGAAACCCTGCGCAGCCAGAGCGAGTCGTACCGGCTCACCCAGACACGGTATGCGTTGGGCGTCGCTTCGGCCCTCACGCTGCGCCAGCTGCAAACCAGCGTGGAAAGCGCGCGTGTGGATGTCGCCCGCTATACCGGCCAGGTGGCGCAAGACCGCAACGCCCTGGCCCTGTTGCTGGGCACGCCGGTTCCCGAGGCTCTGGCGCCCGATGCGTTGGGCGATACGTTGAATGCTTTGCCCGATCTGCCTGCCGGTGTGCCGTCCGACCTGCTGCTGCGCAGGCCCGATCTGCTGCAGTCCGAACACCTGCTCAAGGCCGCCACGGCCAACATCGGCGTGGCGCGGGCGGCGTTTTATCCGCGCATCAGCCTCACCGCCGCAGCGGGCAGCAGCAGTGCAGATTTGTCCAGCCTGTTCAAGGCCGGCTCGGGCGCCTGGAGCTTCATGCCGCAGATCAGCCTGCCCATCTTTGATGGCGGGGCCAACCAGGCGAACTTCGACAGCGCCAACGCCGCACAAGGCATTGCCGTGGCGCAGTACGAAAAATCCATCCAGACCGCCTTCCGCGAAGTGGCCGATGCGTTGGCCCAGCGCAGCGCCGTGGGTGACCAGCTGCAGGCGCAGAACGCCTTGGTGCAAGCCAGTGGCGAGGTGCTGCAGATGTCGCAGGCCCGGTTTGACCGGGGCGTGGACAGTTACCTCGATGTGCTGGACGCCCAGCGCTCGTGGTACGGCGCGCGCCAGACGCTCATAGGCACCCGGCTGGCACGCCTGACCAACGGTGTGACGCTGTACAAGGCGCTGGGCGGGGGATGGTCGGCTGCGCAGTCTTGAATGTGAAGCCCTTCCTGGCGCATGCTTTGTAGGTTGCTATATATTTTATAGCTATGAAGGCTTCATCTATAAGCGCTAGGCCCTAGTTTGATTTAATTTTCTGGACTGAAGCCTCAGCCACAGCGTCCGCCGCAAGGGGGATGCTGGCCTGGGCCTGCAGCCATTGCCGGAACGCCTGCATGGCCGTCGTTTCGCTGCGCGACTGCAAGTGCGTCAACCAGTAGGCACCGCGATGCAACTCCAGCGCAAAGGGCTGCACCAGCCGCCCTTGCTGTAGCTCGCGTGTGAACATCTTCACAGGCAGCAGCGCCATGCCGGCGCCTTGCGCCGCCGCCTCGGCCAGCGTGAGGGACGAGTCGAACACGGCGCCGCGCACCACGGGGCAGGGCGCCCCTGCGGCCTCGAACCAGGCGGCCCATTCGTCCGCCCTGTAGCTGCGCAGCAGCGGTTGCCGTGCCAGGTCGGCGGCGGAGCGCAGGCCGTGGGCCAGGGCCGGGGTGCACATCACCGACATGGGCGCGTCCATGATGCGTTCGGCGTGGGTGCCGTGCCAGGCGCCGTCACCAAAGCGGATCGCATAGTCCAGCCCTTCGCCCGCCATGTCCACCCGGTTGTTGTGGGTGAGCAGGCGCAGGTCCACAAACGGGCAGGCCTGCTGAAAGTCGCGCAGCCGGGGCAGCAGCCAGCCCACGGCAAAGGTGCCCACGGCGCCCACGGTCAGTACCTCGCGCGGGCGGGTGTCGCCCAGTTTTTCCAGGGCACGCGCCAGGTTGGAGAACGATTCCGTCACCACTGGCAGCAGCGCCTGCCCTTCGTCCGTCAACGCCAGGCCACGCGGCAGGCGGCGAAACAGTGGCTTGCCCAGGCGGTCTTCGAGCTTGCGGATGTGCTGGCTGACCGCTGTCTGCGTGACGTGCAACTCCTGGGCCGCCCGCGTCAGGTTGAGGTGGCGCGCCGAGGCTTCGAACGCGCGCAGGGCATTGAGCGGGAGATGCATAAGTTTTTCTAGGGGCTGGCGGCAATTATTGTCGATGGTGCTTTGGGCTCAAGCTCTTTATCGTTCAGGCCTTGTCTTCACTCACCTCCAATTTTTATGCAAAGACGACAGTTTTCCTTGGGTTTGACGGCGGCTGCCACCATGCCTCTTTGGGGTTGCGCGGCCACCAGCAACGCAGCGAACCGCGACAAGACCACCCGCGAATGGAACGAGACCCTCGCCAACATCGAACGCACTGCCCAGGGCCGCTTGGGCGTGGCCATGCTGGACACGGGCTCGGGCCTGCAGTTGGGCTGGCGCCAGGACGAGCGCTTTGCCATGGCCAGCACTTTCAAGGCGGTGCTGGCGGGCTGGATGCTGGCGCTGGTGGACCAGGGCAAGGAGCGACTGGATGCCCGCGTGCACTACGCTGCGGGCGATGTGGTGGCGTATTCACCCGTCAGCGGCCCCCGTGCGGGCGATGGGGGCGGGTTGACGGTCGGCGAGCTGTGCTCCGCCACCGTGAGCCTGAGCGATAACACCGCCGCCAACGTGCTGCTGGCGCGCCACGGCGGCCCGGCGGGGTTCACGGCCTTTGTGCGGTCACTGGGCGACAGCATCACACGGCTGGACCGCACCGAGCCCACGTTGAACGAAGCCAAGGTGGGCGACCCGCGCGACACGACCACGCCGCAGGCCATGCTGCAGACCCTGCAAATGCTGGTGCTGGGCGATGTACTCACGCCCCCGTCGCGCGCCTGGCTGCAGCGCTGGCTGGTAGAGACGAGCACGGGCGACAAGCGCCTGCGCGCGGGTGTGCCGGGCTGGAAGGTGGGGGACAAGACGGGCACTGCCAGTGACAGCGGCACGGCCAATGATGTGGCGGTGATGTGGCCTCCGGCTGGAGGCGCTCCGGTGCTGGTGACGTGTTATCTCACGCGGTCTACCGCCAAGCCCGAGCAGCGAGATGCGGCGATTGCGCAGGTAGCGCGGGCCGTGGCGGCGGCGCGCGAGACGTTCAGAGCTTCTTGACCAGCACCTGGCTGCGCCGGTCCCAGTTGTACTTGCGCTTGCGCGCATCGGGCAGCCAGTCCGGGTCCACGGGCTGGAATCCGCGCTTGATGAACCAGTGCATGGTGCGGGTGGTGAGCACAAAGATACTGTCCAGCCCTTGCAGCCGCGCGCGTTGCTCGATGCGCTTGAGCAGCTTTTCTCCATCGCCCGTGCCCTGGCTTTGCGGTGACACCGTCACGGCAGCCATCTCGGCCGTCTTGGCCTCGGGGTAGGGGTAGAGCGCTGCGCAGCCAAAGATCACACCGTCGTGTTCGATGATGGTGTAGGTGGCAATGTCGCGTTCGATCTCGGTGCGGTCGCGCTTGACCAGCGTGCCGTCTTTCTCAAACGGCTCGATGAGCTGAAGGATGCCGCCCACGTCGTCAATCGTGGCCTCGCGCAGCTCTTCCAGCTTTTCGTCAATGACCATGGTGCCGATGCCATCGTGCACATACACCTCCAGCAACAGTGATCCATCCACCGCAAACGGCAGGATGTGGCTGCGCTCCACGCCAGCCTTGCAGGCCTTCACACAGTGCTGCAGGTAAAAGCCCGTGTCCGTGGGCTGCTGTGCGGGCGGTAGCTGCGCCAGCAAGGCTTGCGCGGCGGCCAGCGGCAGCTCGGTGTCGATGGGGTTGTCGTCGCTCTCGGGCTCGGTGGGCGACATGCGGATGCCTTGCACCTCGGTCAAGAAGATCAGCTTGTCGGCCCGCAGCTCAATGGCCACGCTGGTGGCCACTTCCTCCATGCTCAGGTTGAAAGCCTCGCCCGTGGGCGAGAAGCCAAACGGCGACAGCAGCACCAGCGCACCCATGTCCAGCGTGCGCTGGATGCCCGCCACGTCCACCTTGCGCACCAGGCCCGAGTGCTGAAAATCCACCCCATCCACGATGCCCACGGGCCGCGCGGTCAGGAAGTTGCCCGAGATCACCCGCACGGTGGCACCCGCCATGGGCGTGTTGGGCAGCCCCTGGCTGAAGGCGGCCTCGATTTCATAACGCAACTGGCCCGCAGCCTCCTGCGCGCAATCGAGCGCCACCGAGTCGGTGATGCGGATGCCATGCGAATACTTGGCTGCATGGCCCTTGGCGGCCAGCTGTTCGTTCACCTGTGGGCGAAAACCGTGTACCAGAACAATCTTTACGCCCATGGCCTGGATCAGTGCCAGGTCTTGCGCAATGCTGTGCAGCTTGCCGGCCGCAATGGCCTCCCCCGTGAGCCCGATCACAAACGTCTGGTTGCGGAACTTGTGGATGTAAGGCGCCACCGAGCGGAACCAGGGGACGAAGGTGAAGTTGAAAACGGCAGACATGGCAGTGGAGAGCGGTGGGTGGCCTTGGAGCTACGGAAAAACTGGCAATGAAAGGCAGCTGAGCAGGGCCGCCAAGTCGCGCATCATAAGCATGCAGGGCTTTCGCTGTCTGGGGCAGTTGCAGCCTGGCCCCCGGTTTGTTGCCGAAACGCCGCCAGCCGGGCCGCAAAGGGCTCCAGGATCAAAGCTTCGTCAGGCCCCGTCTGGGCTGCCACCGCAATGGCCACGCCACTTTGAGCCATCAGCGCCTGCATCTCGGGCTGGGCGATCATGCCGTGGTCCAGCAGGGCCTCTACCAGGCGGGTGAGGGCACCCCGGTACTGGCCCAGCAGGGCGCTGGCGCGCTGGTATTGGGACTGCAGCAGTTCCTCGATGGCGGCGTTGCTGGGTTCCACGTCGGTGTTGAGGTGGTTGTCCAGCTCCACCGTGACGTCGGTGCGGGACAGTCGCGTGCCAAATCCATGGTGGCGGATGAAGCGCGCAGCCTCGGCCGTGACCTGCTTGTAGTCCTGCTCCGCGCCGGTCGTGCAGGCCATTTCACCAAACACCAGCTCCTCGGCCACGCGGCCCGCCAGACCCACGCACATCATGTCGAGCGCGTTCTGCCGCGTTGTGACCTTCAGGCCCGCAAAGCTGTTGTAGCCGCCCTCGAACGAGGCGATGTTGATCTTCACCTCCTGCGGGGCCTGGCCGAACAGCAGACAGTAGACCAGCCCGTGGCCTGCTTCGTGCACGGCCAGCAGTGCGCGGAAGTCGGCATTGGCGCGCTGCTTGAGGCGGTTGAGCTCCAGCGTCACCGCAAATTGCGCCTGCTGCTCAATGTCTTGGGCGCTAGCGCCCAGGACCACCAGATGGCGCTTGTCGGTCGCCAGCGTGATGCCAAAGTCCTGCGCCAGGGGCAGCTGCTGTTCCAGCACCCAGAGCGCGGCGTTGACCAAATTGGCGCTCAGGATGGCGTGCACCGACGAGAACAGCGGCCGCGTGCCCTGGGCCGGAAACACCGCGTTGGCATACAGTTCATCGTGCACGTCCTGCCCGATGGCAAAGCGCACGCCGCACTGGGCGGCAATGTCGTCGCAATACCGCGCACACAGGTTGCGGATGAGCTGCTCGTAGGTGGCCTTGTTGAACGATGGGTAGATCACATGCTCGTTGCCCAGCCGCGCGATCTGCTCAGGCTTGAAGCGTTCGCTGAGCGCCTTCTTCACATCGATGAGGGAGAGCTTGCGCGTGAGGCGGTGGAAGATGTCGGCATCGGTGTCGCAGTCTTCCACGCGCTGCGCGGTCTCGTGGTACATCTCGTCGAGGTTGCCGCAGACGAACACCAGCAGCTTGCTGTAGTCGGTCTCCCAGGACGAAAGCGACTGCTGGAACCGTGTGAACAGGGCCTGCACCTGTGCGGGAGGCCACTGCATGATCTCGGCAAGTGGCTCTTGCAGCTTGAGCATGCGCTTGAGTTCCTGCGCGTCCCAGGCGTCGAGCTGAAAGCGGTAGGGTTTCTTGCCGGCGCGCTCCTCCTCGTTGTCGTCGGCGCGCTCGGCTTCGTAGTGCGCGTCGGCCAGCTTGCGCTCGATGTTGGTCAGCGCACTCAAAGCGGGCGGCAGGCGCCCGTCGGACAGCAGCGTCCACACATCCTGGTAGCGCTCTACCTTGACCTCCTCGCCCTTCGTGCTCACTGTGCGAAAGCGCTGGAACTCGTCCAGCACCAGCATGCCCGGTGCGCCCTCGTGGATGCCGGAGTCGCCCAGCATGCCCGAGATGGAAGAGCTGCGGTAGCTCGCGCCGTGGCTGAAGCCGTCCATCTGCACTTCGACAAAACGGTCGTAAAAGCCCAGCAGCTGCGCCAGGCGCCGCGTGAGCTGCGTCTTGCCCGTGCCCGTCAGGCCCCACAGGCAGACGATGACGGGGCGGGTGATGAGCTGGGGCAATACGTACCAGGCGCGGATGGCATCGATCACGCGGTCGATCACGTCGTCGATGCCAAAAAGCTCGGCCTTGAGCTGCGCTGCGGCCTGTGCCAGCACCTGCTGCCGCTCGGCCAGCAGCTCCCGGTGGGCAGCGCCCGGTGTGTGCCGCTCGCGCGGCGTGGTTTCTTGAAGGGTAGAAAGGTCCATGGTTTTCAATCGTTTTGTATCAGTCGCTTTCGGTGAAGCGGGATGTCTGGATCGCCTTGCGCAGGGCGACGTTGTCCGCACGGCGCTGGGCGCCACGGGTTCGGATGTGCTTGCCTGCCGCACTGGACAGGCTGCGTTGGGCCAGCGCGGCGGCCACAGGATTTCGGGGCGGGCCCGAGGCTTCGAGCTTCAACACCAGGGGCGCCTTCATGCGGCGCAGCTTTTTAAGCTCGCCCTGGGCGAAGGCCCGAGACAGTTTTTTGGCACTCATGTGCACTCCACAAACAAAAAACCCCGGCAATGGAGCCAGGGCTTGTGGTGCGCTGCAATGAATGGATGCAGGAACGCGCTTGCCGTGGCTGGACTTGCTGTGAATGCACAGTCCAGCCGGGGCGGTGGACTGTGGTCAGGCGGGAGCGAACAAGGGAACAAACATGGTGGTGACCTCCAGTGTTTTCAGGGGCTGCCGTTGCGGCGGGCGCGGCCTGAAAGAAGCGCGAATTGTGGCGATGCCCCCGGCGCTTGGCAAGCCGAAGGCGCCGCAATCGGCTGAATTTGTCGCTTGAAAAGAACAGTGCGGTGGGGGATGAACAGCGCAGTTTTCAGGCTTGGCGCCGGTAGATCCAACCAGCCGCGTGTATCCATTCTTCCTTGTCGCGCGTCTGCACCACGAGTTCCACCAGATCACGGCCCGCGTTGAGCGGCACCTGCACGGTCATGCCGGCCCGGTCCGCCGACAAGGGCAGCAGGAACTGGCTCTCGTCCCAGAACAGGTAGCCGGGCAGTTCGGGCAGCTCCCGAAGTCTGGAGGCCCCCACGCCAATGGCCAGCGGAATGGATGTGGGTGCTTCGTTGGTCAGCAGCCAGTTGCTGTCGAGCCGCGCAGTCCAGGGGGCGGCAAGGGGGCCGGGTGCGGGCGGCATCTGTTGGCCGATGGGCACGGTGATCCAGTAGTGCCCCGCCGTGGCGGCCTCGCGCGCAAGGAGGTAGCGGCGGCCTTCGGACTGCTCCCAGCGGTAGTGGGTGCCAGGCTGGGCGTCTGACCACCACCAGCCATCGCTGCGCAGGCGAAGCCCGGTGCTCAGGTTTTTCCAGTCCAGCAGTTTTGGGTTCCACGACCACAGGTCAACCTGTTGGCGATCGGGCGAGACGGCTTTGATGGGCGCGGAATAGTTGCCATAGATGCCGAGCAGGGCATCCACCGCGCTGGAAGATGCGGTGGCCATGGCGGGGGCGGCGGTCGAGACCCGGGGCGGCAGTACACGCAATTGCCCTGTCTCCTGCAAGGCGCGCAGCGCAATGCCCTCGGCAATCGGGCCCGGCTTGAAGCTGGCGGCGTTGCCGGTGATCATGACCGCCATGCCCGCCTGGGGCAGCACGCAGAAGTCGCTGGAATAAAACATGGTGCCGCCGCTCTTTTGCCACGCGAGCACGCCCGCAGCATTCAAGCCCGGGTGCCGCGCACTGTCCCAGCCCAGGCCCGACTGCCAGTCGGGGGTGAGGCCGGGGTGCATGCCCTGGTTCTGAATCCTGCCCATCTCGGCCACGCTGGTTTTCGACACGATGCGCTGGCCATCGTGCTCGCCGCCCTGGATGAGCATCGCGGCCAGCTTCATCATGTCGCCGGGTGTGGTGCACAGCCCGCCCGTGGCGTAGCCCATCACGAATTCCTGGCCCTGCGGCGCGTCGTTGATGCTGCCGGGGGCAAAGCTGCCCGGTGGCAATGGCTGCAGCGTATAGCCTGATCGGGCCATGCCCAGCGGGTTGAGAAGGGCGGACTGCACAAACGCCGGGTAGGTTTGCCCGGTGACGGCCAGCACGATGCGCTCGATCAGCGTGAAACCGTCGTTGCAATACACCGCCATGGTGCCGGGGGCGTGCTTGAGGTGCACATTGGCCATCGCTGCCTCCACCTCGGCGGCATAGCCCGGCAGCGGCGCAAAGGCAAACATGTTGTGCAGGTAGGTGCCGGGCAACCCCGAGGCATGGCTCAGCAGGTGCCGGACGGTGATCTCGCGGTAGCCCGGCGACAGCATCGCGAACTGCGGCAGGTAGCCCACCACCGGAGCATCCAACTGCACCAGCCTGCGGTCTACCAGCACCATGATGGCCAGCGCCGCGAGCACCTTGCTGACGGAGCCGACGTTAAAGCGTGTGTCGGGCGTTGCGGGCGTGGTGGCGTTTGCATCCAGCGCACCGAAGGCCTCTTGCCAGACGATGTGGTCGTTGTACAGCAGTGCCACGGAGGCCGCCCGCATCTTGCTGCTTTGCATGGCTTCGCGAATTTCCTTGCACCCCCAGGCAATGGTCGTTGTGAGGGTGGGAGATGCAGTGCTGCTGCCACCACAACCGGGCAGCAGCGAAGCCATCGCGCTGGTGCCCGCCCAGGTCAGCCAACCACGGCGCGATGCAGGAAAAAGGCGGGGCTGATCAACAAGGTTCTGGGCGGATGGCTGTCGGGGCATTCGGTATTCCTGGGGGCATTGGCCGCGGAGGCATCGCCAGTCGAGGCGCGATTGTGGAAGCCCCGCACCCGGGCTGGCAACCGCGCGCATGGCCCGTGTTGCACGCGGCCAACGCCCGGCTCGGATAATGCAGCCCTCCATGACCGAATCCGCGCCTCCCCACCCCTTGCCAACCGCCCCGCGCACTGCGCCGCTGCGCATCACCTTTCCTGAGTCCCTGCCCGTATCGGGCAAGCGCGAAGAGATCATGGAGGCCATCAAGAAGCACCAGGTCATCATCGTGTGCGGCGAAACGGGCTCAGGCAAGACCACGCAGTTGCCCAAGATTGCACTGGCGCTGGGCCGAGGCAAGTGCAACGCCAGGCCAGGCACCAAGGGCCAGCTCATCGGCCACACCCAGCCGCGCCGCATTGCGGCCAGCAGCGTGGCCAAGCGCATTGCCGAAGAGCTGAACACGCCGCTGGGTGATGTGGTGGGCTTCAAGGTACGGTTCCAGGACCGCCTCTCCCGCGATGCCTCCGTCAAGCTCATGACCGACGGTATCTTGCTGGCCGAGACGCAGACCGACCCGCTGCTGAAAAACTACGACACCATCATCATTGACGAGGCGCACGAACGCAGCCTCAACATCGACTTCCTGCTGGGCTACATCCGCCAGATCCTGCCGCGCAGGCCTGATCTGAAGGTCATCGTTACCTCGGCCACGATTGATGCGGACCGGTTTGCCAAGCACTTTGAGTCGGCCAAGGGCCCGGCCCCCGTCATCATGGTGTCGGGCCGCACCTTCCCGGTGGAGCAGCGCTATCGCCCGTTTGAAGAAAGCCGCGACTACGGCCTGAACGAGGCCATTGCCGATGGCGTCGACGAGCTGTGGCAAGGCAATGCGGCCGGTGACATCCTGGTGTTTTTGCCCGGCGAGCGGGAGATCCGCGAAGCGGCCGACCACCTGCGCAAGCACCTGTCGCACCAGCCCGTGATGCGCAATGCCGAGGTGCTGCCGCTGTTCGCGCGTTTGTCCCAGGCGGAGCAGGACCGCATCTTTGACGGCCACACGGGCCGCCGCATCGTGCTGGCTACCAACGTGGCCGAGACTTCGCTCACCGTACCAGGCGTGCGGTACGTCATTGACGCAGGAACAGCGCGCGTGAAGCGCTATTCTTTCCGTAGCAAAGTCGAGCAGTTGCTGGTCGAGCCCGTCAGCCAGGCAGCCGCCAACCAGCGTGCTGGCCGCTGCGGCCGAGTGGCCAACGGCATCTGCATTCGCCTGTATGACGAGGCCGGTTTCAATGGCCGCCCCCGTTTTACCGACCCCGAAATCCTGCGGTCATCGCTGGCAGGCGTCATCCTGCGCATGAAGTCGCTGCACCTGGGCGACGTGACGCAGTTCCCCTTCATCGAGGCGCCTTCGGGCCGCGCGATTGCCGACGGCTACCAGCTGCTTGCTGAACTGGGTGCGGTGGATGACGCCAACGAGCTGACCCCCATGGGCGTGGAACTGTCGCGCCTGCCG
The DNA here is from genome assembly GCF_019218805.1 of Acidovorax sp. sif0632. Taxonomy (NCBI): domain Bacteria; kingdom Pseudomonadati; phylum Pseudomonadota; class Betaproteobacteria; order Burkholderiales; family Comamonadaceae; genus Acidovorax; species Acidovorax sp. sif0632. The sequence continues at coordinate 955,474 of NZ_JAHUWW010000002.1, forward strand.
CTGGACCCGCGCGTGGGCCGCATGATCATCGAGGCGCGCGACCGCAAGGCGCTTGATGAAGTGCTGGTGATTGCCAGCGCCCTGAGCGTGCAGGACGTGCGCGACCGTCCCATGGAGGCGCAGCAGCAGGCCGACCAGGCGCACGCCAAGTTCGACGACGACAAGAGCGAGTTCAGCGGCTACCTCAAGCTGTGGAAGTGGATCAACGAAGCGCGGGGCGGAGCGCCCAGCCTGCCATCGGCCCGTGCGCAAAAGGCCATGGCCGCGCAGAAGGCGCCTTCGCAGGCCTGCTTGCCGGTGGCGCAGCGCAGTGGCGGGGGCAGTCCTGCCGCAGCGCCTGCTGCTGTACCCGCCGCCGTCCCCGCTGCGACTCACAAACTCAGCAACCGCCAGTACGAGCAGCTGCTGCGCCAGAACTTCATCAGCATCCGCCGCCTGCGCGAGTGGCGCGACATCCACACCCAGCTGCTCACGGTGGTCACCGAGCACAAGTGGCAGATCAACACCCAGCCCGCCAGCTATGAGCAGCTGCACCTGTCGATGCTTGCCGGGCTGCTGGGCAACGTGGGCGCCAAGAGCGACGAGGAAGACTGGTACCTGGGCGCGCGCGGCATCAAGTTCTACAAGCACCCGGGCGCGCACCTGAACAAGAAGCCCGGCCGCTGGATCGTGGCTTCGGAACTGGTGGAAACCACGCGTCTGTTTGGCCGGGGCATCGCGGCCATCGAGCCGCAGTGGCTGGAGCAGATTGGCGGGCATGTGCTGCGCAAGCAGCTGCTTGACCCGCACTGGGAGAAAAAGTCTGCGGAAGTGGTGGCTCTGGAGCGCGCCACGCTCTACGGCATCGTGGTCTACAACAACCGCCGCGTGAACTTCGGCAAGGTAGACCCGCACGCTGCGCGCGAGGTGTTCATCCGCGAGGCGCTGGTGGGTGGCAACTGGGAGACCAAGCTGCCCTTCCTGGCCGCCAACCAGAAGCTCATTGCCAAGGTCGAAGAGCTGGAGCACAAGTCCCGCCGCCAGGACGTGCTGGTGGACGACGAACTCATCTACGCCTTCTACGACCAGCAGCTGCCGCCCGAGGTATGCAGCGGCCACAGCTTTGAGGCGTGGTACCGCGAAGAAAGTAAAAAACAGCCTGATCTGCTCAAGCTCACCCGCGAAGAACTGATGCGCCACGAGGCCGCAGGCATCACCACCAATGCCTTCCCACGCACCGTGCGCCTCGGTGGTGTGGACTGCGCCGCCAGCTACCTGCACGAGCCCGGCGATGCGCGCGACGGCATCACCGTGACCATTCCGCTCTTCGTGCTCAACCAGGTGAGCGACGAGCGCTGTGAATGGCTGGTGCCGGGCATGCTCAAGGACAAGATCCAGGCGCTGCTCAAAAGCCTGCCGCAGCGCCCACGCAGCCGCTTTGTGCCGCTGCCCGAGTCCGCCACCCGTCTGGCCGCGCTGCTGGGCACGCCCGAACGTTTTGGCACCGGTAGCCTCACTGATGTGTTGCTCAAGCAGGTGCGCGACGAAACCTCGCTGGATGTGAAGCGGGCGGACTTCAAGCTCGACATGCTCAGCCCCCACCTGTTCATGAACTTCCGCGTGGTGGATGAGCACGGCCGCCAGCTGGGCCACGGCCGCAACCTGGGCGCGCTCAAGGCCGAATGGGGCGCCAAGGCGCGTGGCGCATTCCAGGCGCTGGCAGGGCTCAAGCTCGGTGGCGGGGCGGCAGAGAGTGAAAAAAATGAGTCAAAAATGCCTCCAGCGCTTGATGGTAAAGCGCAAGCAGCTACTAAATCAGGAGTAAAGGGGGCAGCGCCCGCGCCCGCGAAACCTGCGAGCGTCACCCCATCGACCCCCGCAGGGCAGCGCTACACCACCTGGACGTTTGGCGAGCTGCCCGAGCTGATGGAGATCAAAAAGGCCGGGCAGACGCTGATCGGCTTTCCGGCACTCATCGACGGCGGCGACGCTGTGACCATCGAGGTTTTTGACGAGCCCGAAGTCGCCGCCGCCAAACACCGCGCGGGCCTGCGCCGCCTGTTTGCGCTGCAGATCAAGGACGCCCTCAAGTACCTGGAAAAAAACATCCCCGACCTGCAGAAGATGGCCGTGGCCTACATGCCCCTGGGTACACAAGAAGAGCTGCGCACCCAGATCATCGACGTGGCGCTGGACCGGGCCTTTTTGCTCGACCCGCTGCCGACCGACGAAGTTGCCTTCAAACGCCGCGTAGAAGAGGGCAGGGGGCGCCTCACGTTGATCGCCAATGAGGTGGCGCGCCTGGCTGCCACCATCCTCACTGAATACGCAGCCGCCGCCCGCAAGATCAAGGACACCAAAAACGCCCCCGAAGCCACAGCGGACGCACTGCAGCAGCTGCAGCGCCTGGTGCCCAAGAACTTCATTGCCGTGGCCCCGTGGACGCAACTGGCCCACTACGCCCGCTACCTCAAAGCCATCACGCTGCGGCTTGATAAATACCGCGCCGACCCCGCCCGTGACGCTGCCAAGCTGGCCGAGCTGCGCCCGCAAGAGCAGCGCTACTGGCGCCTGGTGGCCGAGCGCAAGGGCGCGGTGGATGCGCGCATGCAAGAGCTGCGCTGGCTGCTGGAGGAACTGCGCGTGAGCTTCTTTGCGCAAGAACTGCGCACGCCCCAGCCGGTGAGCGTGAAGCGGTTGGACAAGCTGTGGGCGCAGGTCAATAGCTGATGGCCGGGGTGGAGGCCTGCGCCTTACCCCCTGGTCCAGATCTTGATCGTCACGTACATCGTGTAGCCCAGGGCGAGCACCAACCACACCACAAAAAACAGGTTGGCCCAGTACTGGCCGGAATGCTCTGCCAGGGTGTAGACCTGCCCGGCGCAGCCCTTTCCAACGCAGGGAATTTCGCGCAGCACCACTGCGCGCAGGGCTTCGAACAAAAGGTAGCAACCCAAACCGGCAACGAGCAAGAAGCCGATGGGCCCGACAGGTGGTTTGGTGAACTCATCGTTCTCGTCGCGCAAGCCCTGGTTGAGCAACTTCTGTCCGTACCGGTAAAAGAAGTAACCGACCGCGAGCACCAGGGCGTAGTAGACGAGGGTCAGCATGTCGTCGAGTCTTGGTAGGTAGGAGGAACAAGCGGCGTGGCGACGATGGTAGCCGACACATCTCGATCACAGCCGCACCAGAAGCGCTGGCGCTGTGCCCCCAGCCTGTGGTCACTGCGCCGCGTGCGACCGGTACCTCGGCGTCACATGCGCGACGCAGCATCAGTGCCATCCCCAATGCCGTGGGGCACCATGCGAACTAGGCTGTGTTCTTCAAAGGAATCCCTGCTCCATGCGCGCTCACTACAAGTTCTGGCCCCGCCGGCTGCCCAAGTCCATCACCCTGCCGTCCACCTCGCTGTGGGACAACCTGTCCACCAATGCACGCCGCTACCCCGACAAGGCGGCGCTGGTGTTTTTTGGGACCACGGTCAGCTATCGGCAATTGATGGAAGGCGCGGAGCGCCTGGCCGCGCGGCTGGCCCAGCTGGGCGTGCAGCGCGGCGACCGTGTGGTGCTGTGCATGCAGAACTGCCCGCAGCTGGTGATGGCGCATTTCGCCATCCTGCGGGCCAATGCGGTGGTGGTGCCGGTCAACCCCATGAACCGGGCCGAGGAGCTCAAGCACTACATCACCGATCCCGACACCAAGGTGGCGATCACCACCGGTGACCTGGCCCCCGAGATGGCCAAGGCCAGCAATGCGTTGGTTCCTGGTGAGCGCCTGGCGCACCTGGTGGTCACACAGTTTTCGGATGCGTTCGACGTGGCCGTGACCGGCATGGATGCGCCGCCCGAGGCTTGGATGGACTGGCTGGGCACGCGCCACCCCTTGCCTGCGCTGGAGGGCGGGCAGGTCCACGCCTGGACGGACGCCCTGGCCTGTGCGGAAGCGCCACCCGCCCTGTCGGTAGGCCCAGCCGACCTGGCGCTGCTGCCCTACACCAGTGGCACCACCGGTCTGCCCAAGGGCTGTATGCACCTGCACAAAAGCATCATGCACAACACGGTGGCCGCCAGCCTGTGGGGCAATGGGTCAGCCGACAATGTGACGCTGGCGGTGGTGCCCATGTTCCACATCACCGGCATGGTGAGCGTGATGCACACGTCGATCTACTGCGGCGCCACGCTGGTCATCATGCCCCGGTGGGACCGCGACCTGGCCGGGCGCCTCATATCGCGCTACCAGGTCACCACCTGGACCAACATTCCCACCATGGTCATCGACCTGCTGGGCAGCCCGAACTTTGCCAGCTATGACCTGTCCAGCCTGGCCTATATCGGTGGTGGTGGAGCCGCCATGCCGCAGGCCGTGGCGCAGCGCTTGCTGGAGCAGTATGGCCTGCGGTATTCCGAGGGCTATGGCCTGACCGAGACAGCTGCTCCGTCGCACGCCAACCCGCCCGACCACCCCAAGCAGCAGTGCCTGGGCATTCCGTTCATGAGCACCGACGCGCGGGTGATCGACCCCGACACGCTGCAGGAGCTGCCTGTGGGCGAGCAGGGCGAGATCATCATCCATGGCCCCGAGGTGTTCGAGGGTTACTGGAAGCGGCCGGATGCCACGGCCTCGGCCTTCATCGAGTTCGAGGGCAAGCGGTTCTTCCGTTCGGGGGACTTGGGGCGCATGGACGAGGACGGCTATTTCTTTTTGACCGACCGGCTCAAGCGCATGATCAACGCGAGCGGTTTCAAGGTATGGCCCGCCGAGGTGGAGGCGCTGATGTTCCGCCACCCGGCCATCCAGGAGGCCTGCATCATCGCCGCGAAAGACAGCTACCGGGGCGAGACGGTCAAGGCGGTAGTGGTGCTGCGCGCCACGCACCAGGACACGACCGAGCAGCAGATCATCGATTGGTGCCGCGAGAACATGGCGGTCTACAAGGTGCCGCGCATTGTGCAGTTTGTGGCGGCGTTGCCCAAGAGTGGCAGTGGCAAGGTGATGTGGCGGGCGCTGCAGGAGCAGGAGGCTCAGTAGGGGCAGTAGCAGTAGCAGTTGCTGTGGCTGTGGCTGTGGCCCATGGGCGTGTGGCCAGGCCGGGAATCGGAATCAGGGGCTGCCATCGGTAGCCCTTTTTCCATGCGCCGGGTCAGTGGGATGGCGTAGCCAGCGTCAGCTCGCCCAGATCCCGCTCCAGCAAGGCGGGGTCGCCCAATTGCAGTTCGATCAGGCGGCGCAGGTGGGTCACGCTGTCCAGATCGATGCCCCGGCACAGCAGGCCGGTGTGCAGGCCTTCGGTATGCGCGACTTCGGTGGACATGGCGATGTGGTTGCCGGTTTCGGCCAGGGGAATGGTCAGCTGGCAGAGCATGCCCAGCTCCAGGTCGGCCTGCGCGGGCACCATGATCAACGCGCCTTTGAGGGACAGGTCCAGCACATGCACGCTGAATGCGTCGGTGGATGTGGTCAGCAGGGCCGGTGCGTCAAAGCCGACGCGGACAAAGTGGCGGCGTTCGTGGGGCATCGCTGTCTCCTGGGCGAAGCGGGGGTGGGCACATGCTACTCCAAGCCCGGCGGTGGCAGATTGCATTTGGATGTTTTTGCAAGCTTTCGTTACCATGGGTCTTATTTCCCTGATTTCGATAGGGCCAAGCTGTGAGTCCATGCGTGTACCGGTTCGGGAGCCATTGCGTCGGCTGGCTGCGATGGGCAGTGCTGTTGGCGTTGCTGTGGGCATGTGGCGTTGCGATGGCGGCTCCGCGCGAACTGCGCGTGGGGGTGTACTCCAACGAACCCAAGGTGTTTGTGAACGCGGAGGGCAAGCCCTCAGGCATCTTTGTGGACCTGCTTCAGCTGGTGGCCACCCGAGAGCAATGGACACTGCGCTATGTGCCCTGCGATTGGCAGGACTGTCTGGATGCGCTGGCAGCCGGGCAGATTGACCTGATGCCCGACGTCGCCCGCACCCGCGAGCGCGAGCGGCTGTTCGACTTTCACGCCTCGCCTGTGCTGCACAGCTGGTCGCAGGTCTACCGCGCGCGGGGCAGTTCCATCCAGTCGATGTTCGACCTGGCGGGCAAGCGTGTGGCGGTGCTCAAGGGCTCGGTGCAGCGCGCAACCTTCCAGAGCATGATGGACAGTTTTGGAATCGCGGTGCTGCTGATCGACGCGTCCACACTGACCGAGGCTTTCGAATTTGTACAGAATGGCGATGCGGATGCGGTGATTGCCAACCACCTGTTCGGCAACTTTCATGCGGCCCAGTATGGGCTGGCGGATTCGGGCATCGTGTTCCAGCCCGCCACCTTGTACTTTGCCACCGGCCTCGGACGCAACGCCGATGTGCTGGATGCCATTGATCGATCAGTGCAGGACTGGCGCAGCGGTGCCGACACGCAATACACCCAGGTTCTGCGCCGCTGGGGCGGACAGGAGCAGGGCGCGCGCATTCCCCCCTGGGCGTGGTGGGGTGTGGCGGGGCTGGCGTTGTTCGGGCTGCTGGCCGCACTCTCGGCCGTGGTGCTGCAGCGCAAGGTGCAGGAGCGCACACGCCACCTTCAGGTCAGCGAGCAGAAGCTGGCGGCCATCCTCGACAGTGTGGGTGCCTTCATCTACATCAAGGGGCGGGACTATCGTTACCAGTATGCGAACCACCATATCCTGGAGCTGTTCGGGCGGCCCGCGAGCGAGGTGGTGGGGCAGGACGACACGGCTTTTTTTGACCAGGCCACTGCCGTACAGATTCAGGAGAACGACCGGCGCGTGCTGGAGCACGGCGAGCGGCTGGAGGTGGAAGAGGTCAATACCCACCTGGCCGATGGCGTGACCCGTGCCTACCTGTCGGTCAAGATTCCCCTTCGCCTGCCCGACGGCAGCATCCACGCGCTGTGCGGCATCTCCACCGACATCACCGAGCGCCGCCGGGCCGAGGAGTCGCTGCGGATCGCGGCGTCCGTGTTCGAGTCCTTCGAGGGCATGGTGGTTACGGGGCCGGACCAGCGCATCCTCAAGGCCAACCAGTCGTATGCACGCCTCACGGGGTATACGGTGGAGGAGCTCGTGGGCCAGACCCCCGCATTGCTGCAGTCTGGCCGCCACGATGCGCAGTTTTACGAAGGCCTGCACAGTGCACTGCGCAGCACCGGTGCCTGGCAGGGCGAAGTGTGGAACCGGCGCAAGAACGGCGAGGTGTACCCCGCGTGGATCACGGTGACGGCTGTGCGTTCTGCACAAGGCGAGGTCACGCACTATGTGGGCACGCTGACCGACATCTCGCACCGCAAGGCGGCCGAGGAGGAGATCCGTCTGCTCGCGTTCTACGACCCGCTCACCGGTCTGCCCAACCGCCGCCTCATGAACGACCGTCTGCAGCACAGCCTGGCCACCTCGGCGCGCTCCGGTGCGGGCGGGGCGCTGCTGTTTGTGGACCTGGACAACTTCAAGGATCTGAACGATACGCAGGGCCACGAGTTTGGTGACCAGCTCTTGCGCCAGGTGGCGGCCCGCCTGGGCGGCTGTGTGCGCAGCGGCGACACCGTGGCGCGGCTGGGGGGCGACGAATTTGTGCTGCTGATCGAGGGGCTGAGCCCACAGGCCCACGAGGCCGCTGCCCAGGCAGAAACCGTGGGGCGCGCGGTGCTGCTCGCATTGGCGCAAGGCTATCCGCTTGGGGGGCACACGTACCACAGCTCGTGCAGCATCGGCGTGGCGCTGTATGCCGATGCGCAGGGCTCAGTGGACGAACTGCTCAAGCGGGGCGACATGGCCATGTACCAGGCCAAGGGTGCCGGGCGCAACACGATGCGGTTCTTTGATCCGCGCACACAGGCCGCCGTCACGGCGCGCACGGCCCTGGAGTCCGGGATGCGCGAGGCCTTGCGTGACGGCCAGTTCCTGCTGCACTACCAGGCCCAGATCAGCCAAGCCCACGGCATGGTGGGGGCCGAGGCGCTGGTGCGCTGGCAGCACCCGCAGCGGGGGCTGGTGTCGCCGGCCGAGTTCATTCCGGTGGCCGAGGCCTCGGGCCTCATCGTGCCGCTGGGGGCGTGGATATTGCGCACTGCCTGTCTGCAGCTGGTGGAGTGGGAAAAAGACCCGGCCACCGCCCCCTGGACCTTGGCCGTCAACGTGAGCGCGCGCCAGTTCCGCCACCCGCACTTTGTGGACGAGGTGCTGGGCGTGCTTGAAGAGACGGGGGCCAACCCGCAGCGCCTGAAGCTGGAGCTGACCGAGACCCTGCTGCTTGACGACGTGGAGGACACGATCGAGCGCATGACCACGCTGCGGGCGCTGGGCCTGGGGTTTTCGCTCGACGACTTCGGCACCGGGTACTCGTCCCTGAGCTACCTCAAACGCCTGCCGCTGGACCAGCTCAAGATCGACCAGAGTTTTGTGCGCGACCTGCTCACCGACGCCAACGATGCCAGCATTGCCCGCACCATCGTCACCCTGGCCCAGAGCCTGGACCTGGGCGTGATTGCCGAAGGCGTGGAAACCTGCGAGCAGCGCGACATGCTGGCCAGCCTGGGCTGCCACATGTGGCAGGGCTACCTGTTTGGGCGGCCCGGACCTGCCAGCGCACTGCGGGAGGCGCCGGCAGGGGCGGTGGTGTAGGGCCGTCTGTTGTTGGAGGGTGCTTCTGTTTTGATAGCTGCTAGCGCTTGATAGGTAAGCGCTAGAAGCAAATTTTGCTTGTAAAATTGACCCCTGCGAGGCCGGCAAGGGGTTCTGTCGCCATTTCCTTACATCCTGTGCACCCTGCGCGGTGTAGGGTGTGGCAGGCCTTGTTACAAACCAGGGCCAGCCTACCGCAGCCGCCCAACGGGTGGCGGCTCCGGTTGGCAAAAGCAAGGAGTCCCCCATGAAAAACACCACCATGACCACGATGCACTCACTCCGTCTTCTCCTGTCTGGCGCGATGGCCGCGCTGCTGCTGGCAGCCGCTGGCGGCGCCCACGCGCAGGCCTATGTCAACGCCACCGTGGGCGGCGAACTGGCGCCCGGCGTGTACGGCCGCATCAACATCGGCAATGCGCCACCGCCGCCGCTGATCTACGCCGAGCCGGTCATCATCCACCGCCCGGCAGTGGTGGTGCCACGGGCACCCATCTACCTGTATGTGCCGCCCGGCCATGCCAAGAACTGGGGCAAACACTGTGGCCGCTACAACGCCTGTAACCAGCCGGTGTATTTTGTGCAGGAGCCACCACCACGCCGTGGCCCTCCACCCCGTGCCCACGGCCGCGATGACCGCCGCTGGGACGACGACCACCGCCACGGTGGCAAGCACGACCGTGACCATGACCGGGGGCGCGGCCATGGCAACGGCAAGGGCCACGGCAACCGCGATTGAAGGCTAACGGCGAGCGGCTAACGGCTGAGGGGGAAGGCCGATATCGCAGTGCTGCGGGGTGCCACGCAGGTGGCAGGCCCTGCCGCACCTTGCTTGAGCCACCGCAGAAGACCTGCGGCGCCAGCGGTTAAGCTCGGGCTTCTATGGCCCAAGTCACTTTTTCTCCTCCGTTCACGGCTCCCTCCGATGTGGCGAGCCAGCTCCGCAAGGCGGGCTACGCCGTTCTGTCGCCTGCCGATGTGGCCCGCTGGGTGGGCTGCGGTCTTTCGTCGCTGATGGCCCTGAGTGGCGACTGGGCGGCGTTGCCGCCCGATGATTTTCTGAAGGACGGTGGCCGCTACCGGCGCCGCCGCCATGCGTGTTTTGTGGTGCAGGGCGGGCAACTGCAGCAGGCACCACACCGGGCGCACTGGCAACCTGTGGAATACAACGCGCTGCATGGCGGCATGGAGCGCTGGTTTGCGCCCATGGAGGTTGCCACCGTGGCCCAGCCGGTGTGGCAGCAGCTGCTGGCTGCGCTGGCCGGGGTGTCCGATGCCGTGTTTGCTCCGTCCGAGGCGCCCGTGCCCTGGTTCATCGAGGCGCACCAGTTCCGCATCGACACCACCGACGGCATTGGCCGGCCCACGCCCGAGGGGGCGCACCGCGATGGCGTGGACTTGGTGGCCGTCTTCCTGGTGGGGCGCGAGGGCGTCAAGGGCGGCGAGACGCGCGTGTTCGAGGCCGCAGGCCCGAGCGGCCAGCGCTTTACGCTGACCGAGCCGTGGTCTTTGCTGCTGCTGGACGATGCCCGCATGATCCACGAGTCCACCCCTATTCAGCCGTTGGCCGAAGGCGGGTACCGCGACACCCTGGTGGTCACCTGCCGCCGAGGCAACTTTCAGGGGGCGGACGTGGTGGGGCAGACCCCGGCAGCCTGAACACAAGCGCCTGCAGCAGCGCATGTGTGCAGCCGATTTGATGCGAATCAAGATGCGGGGTATGGTGGCGGTTCACACTCTGGTTCAAGAAGTCGGGCCACAAGCTTGACTCACCTATCAACCCAAGGAGAAGCACCATGTTCAAGCACATTCTGGTTCCAGTCGATGGTTCCAACACCTCGATGCTGGCCGTGTCCAAGGCGGCCGGGCTGGCCAAGACCTTTGGCAGCGCCGTGACGGCGGTCTACGTCGTAGACCCCTATCCCTTCACCGGCGTGGGGGCCGATTTTGCGTATGGCCAGGCGCAGTACATCAATGCTGCTACCTCCGAAGCCAACGCGGCCCTGGAAGCCACGCGCAAAGCCATGGCCGAAGCCGGTGTGGCTGTGACCACCGTGGTGGGCGAGGGCCATGCCGTGCACGACGGCATCCTGCGCGCGCTGGAGAGCACGGGCGCCGACCTCATCGTGATGGGTTCCCACGGTCGGCGCGGCCTTGAAAAGCTGGTGCTGGGCAGCGTCACGCAGCGCGTGCTGGGTGTAGTGCACATCCCCGTGCTGGTGGTGCGCGACTGAGGGCGTTGCTCCTTAAAAAAACGGCTCCTTACGGGGCCGTTTTTCATGGCAGTTCTCGATAACGCTGCGCATCCGCATCCCACAGCTCGTGGAACAGGCACGCCCCTCGCCAGTGCACCCGTGGATCTGGCTCCGCCAGGCCACCGGGTGCGTCCCCCTTCAGGGGGAAGGCGCGAAGCGCCTCAGGGCGTCACTCAATCTTTGCGCCGGAGGCTTCCACGATGCCCTTCCACTTGGCGTAGTCGGTCTTGAGCAGGGTGCCAAACTGTGCGGGCGACATGGCTTCGGGCTCGGCGCCCTGGGCCTGGATGGCGGCCTTCATGTCGGGCGTGGCCAGCAGCTTGTTGATTTCAGCGTTCACGGTGGTCACCACGGCGGCGGGTGTACCGGCTGGGGCAAACACGCCGTACCAGGTGCTCACATCAAAGTCCTTGAAGCCCGACTCGGCCACGGTGGGCACTTCGGGCAGCGACGAGCTGCGCTTGGCCGACGTGACGGCCAGCGGGCGCAGCTTGCCTGCCTTGATCTGGCCCATGGCCGAGGGCAGGGACGAGACCAGCAGGTCCACGTTGCCCGCCAGCGCATCCATCAACGCGGGGTTCGATCCTTTGTACGGGATGTGGCTCAGCTTGACGCCTGCGGCCTTCTCGAACAGGTCACCCGCCAGGTGGATGGACGTGCCGTTGCCGGGCGAGCCATAGGTGATGGTGCCGGGCGAGGCCTTGGCGGCGGCCACCACGTCGGCCAGCGTTTTGTACTTGGAGTTGACGCTGGTGGCGATGACCACGGGCGTGTAGGCCACGTGGGCGATGGCGGTCAGGTCCTTGGTGGGGTCCCAGGGCAGGTTTTTGTACAGCCAGGGGCCGATCACGAGGTTGTCCTTCTGGCCCATCACCAGGTCATAGCCCGTGGGCGCGGCCTTGACAGCTTCGCCAATGCCGATGGTGCCGCCCGCGCCGGCCTTGTTGTCGGCCACCACGGTCCACTTGGCGCTTTCGGTGAGCTTGTTGGCCACCAGGCGCGAGAGAATGTCGGTGCCGCCGCCGGGCGGGAAGGGCACGATCAGGCGGATGGGCTTGGTGGGGTAGGCCGCAGCCGGTGCGGGTGCCTGGGCGTGCGCGGTGGTGCCCACGGCAAAAGCGATCGCGGTGAAGGAAAGCAGGGTGCGAATCATGGTGTGGTTTGTCTCCGTCGGTTCATGGAATGTGCAGGCGGTGGCTGGGCACACGCCACCTGGCTGATCTGGGTCAGCGGGCGCCAATGATCGCTGATGACCGGAGGCGCCCGCCTTGCCAATGGCGGGGGGCAGCATCGCGGGTGGCGATGGCAGTGTTCCCACCCGCAGGGAGGTCAGATGCGTTCAAAAATCGCTGCAATGCCCTGGCCGCCGCCGATGCACATGGTCACCAGCGCGTAGCGGCCCTGGATGCGTTGCAGCTCGTGGATGGCCTTCACGGTGATGAGCGCGCCGGTGGCGCCAATAGGGTGGCCCAGCGAAATACCCGAGCCATTGGGGTTGACCTTGGCAGGGTCCAGGCCCAGGTCCTTGGTCACTGCGCAGGCCTGGGCGGCAAAAGCCTCGTTGGCTTCGATCACGTCCAGGTCGTTGACGGTGAGGCCCGCCTTTTTCAGTGCCAGCTGCGTGGCTGGCACGGGGCCGATGCCCATGTACTTGGGGTCTACACCTGCGTGGGCGTAGGCCACCAGGCGTGCCAGGGGCTTGGCGCCACGGGCCTTGGCGGCACCGGCTTCCATCAGCACCACGGCGGCGGCGGCGTCGTTGATACCCGAGGCGTTGCCGGCCGTCACCGTGCCGTTTTCCTTGATGAACACGGGCTTGAGCTTGGCCAGGTCGTCCATCGTGGCGCCGGGGCGGAAGTGCTCGTCGGTGGCGTACAACACGTCGCCCTTTTTGCTCTTGAGCGTGACGGGGACGATCTGGTCTTTGAACACGCCGTTTTGCGTGGCGCGTTCGGCGCGGTTGTGGCTTTCCACCGCCAGCTTGTCCTGGTCTTCACGCGTGATGCCCCATTTGGCGGCAATGTTCTCGGCCGTCACACCCATGTGGATGTTGTGGAAAGGGTCGTGCAGAGCGCCGATCATCATGTCCACCATCTTGGTGTCGCCCATGCGGGCGCCCCAGCGCATGTTCAGGCTGGCAAAGGGCACGCGGCTCATGTTTTCAGCGCCGGCGCCAATCGCCACGTCGGTGTCGCCCAGCAGGATGGACTGGCTGGCGTTGACGATGGCCTGCAGGCCCGAGCCACACAGGCGGTTCACGTTGAAAGCAGGCGTACCTTCGCCGCAGCCACCATTGATGGCGGCAACGCGCGACAGGTACATGTCCTTGGGCTCGGTGTTGACCACATGGCCAAATACCACGTGGCCCACGTCCTTGCCTTCCACGTTGGCACGTGCAAGCGATTCGCGCACCACGAGTGCGCCCAGTTCGGTAGGAGGCACGTCCTTGAGGCTGCCACCAAAGGTGCCAATGGCGGTGCGCACTGCGCTGACGACGACGACTTCACGGGTCATGGGGAGGTCCTTTCAGATGAATTTGAGGCTAAATTGGCCGCTAGCGCTTATCCAGAAAGCGCGAGCAGCTATAAAAACAGGAGTTTCGGGGCTTTAGGCATCTCTGACATCGGCCACCGGGTTGGTGCCAAAGTCTGCGCGTTCCAGCCAGGCGAGCACGCGGATAGCGGCGTCGGTGGGCGATGTGAGTTGGCCACCCGTCTTGAGGTTGGCGAAATTCTGGCGGTCCGGGAAGGCGGCCGGGTCGGCGCCGCGCAGCTGGACCTGCATGTCGGTGTCGATCACACCAGGCGCCAGCGAGCATACCTTGGCACCGTGGGGCTTGAGGGCCTCGTCCAGCGCCACGCAGCGCGTGAAGTGGTCCATGCCGGCCTTGGCCGCGCAGTAGGCGGCCTGCGAGGCCATGGCCCGGCGGCCCAGGCCCGAGGAGATGTTGAGCACCTTGCGGGGCACCGTCCAGCTGTCCGTTGCACCCAGGAAGGCGGCGGTCAGTTGCATGGGCGCCTCCAGCCCCACACGCAGGGCGGTGGCCAGGTCGTCCACATTGCTGTGTGACAGCGGTGCAATCTGCGGAATCATGCCCGCGTTGTTGATCAGCGTGGCGCTGGCAAATGCCTGCGGGCCTTGCGCCTGCAGCCAGGCCTGCAGCTTGTGGGCGGCCTGTTCGCCCTGCGACAGGTCTTGCTGCCACTGTTCGATGGTGACACCTGCCGCTTTCGCTTCGATGGCCAGGTCGGCGTTGGTGCTGCGCGCGATGCAGACCAGGGTGTTGCCGCTTTTCAAAAGCTGCTGGGCCATGGCCAGGCCCATGCCGCGCGATGCGCCGGTGAGGATGGTGAGGTGGTTTTGGGGCATCCCGCCATGTTACTGCGCAGTACCCATGGCCGGGGGTAATTACTGCCCTGTGGGCGACTCAAGCGCCGCCAGCAGCAGTGCCAGCCGGGCGTCAAGTGCCGCGAGGTCGGCGGCCTTCAGTGGCGCCAGGATGCGGTGCTCGTTGGCCACATGGGCTTCCACGGCGCGGTCGATCAGTGCCAACCCCTCGGGCGTGAGCTGTACCAGCGAGCTGCGCGCGTCGTCGGGGTTGGGCCGGCGGGTGATCCAGCCCTGGGCTTCGAGCTTGCCCATGCGGTGCGTCATGGTGCCCGAGGTGACCATGAGCGTGGAAAACAGCGTGGTCGGTGCCAGGCAGTGGGGAGCGCCGCTGCGGCGCAGCGTGGCCAGCACGTCGAACTCCCAATAGCTCAGGCCGAATTCGGCAAAGGTCTCGTCGAGCCTGCGCTGCAACAGCGCGGCGCAGCGTTTGATGCGGCCGATGGGGCCCATGGGGCTCACGTCCAGGTCGGGGCGCTCACGGTGCCACTGGGCCAGGATGGCGTCCACGGCGTCGGGTTGGCGTTGGGTGGCCATGGTGTTGGTGATGAAATTATCTTGAATTCAAGATTGTAGGGCACAGGCGTGGTAGGATTATTTATCTTGAATTGAAGATAGATTGCCATGCAAAACCACCGTACCTCTTCCTGGCTGGATGCGCTCACCACGGCCCTGGGTCCGGTGATCTGGGGCTCTACCTACATCGTCACCACCGAGCTGTTGCCGCCCGACCGGCCCTTCACTGCGGCGCTGCTGCGCACGCTGCCTGCAGGCCTGCTGCTGGTGTTGTGGTGCCGCCGTTGGCCGGCGTGGGGCGATTGGGTGGGGTGGCGGCGCCTGCTGGTGCTGTCGGCGCTGAACATCGGGGTCTTCCAGGCGCTGCTGTTTGTGGCGGCCTACCGGTTGCCGGGGGGCGTGGCGGCTGTGGTGGGCGCCATAGGTCCGCTGGTGGTGATGGGGCTGGTCTGGGCGCTGGACCATCGGCGCCCGCCCGGCATGGCGTTGGCGGCGGGTGCCCTGGGCGTGCTGGGCATGGCGGCGCTGCTGCTGTCGCCGGGGGCGCGGTGGGACATGGTGGGCGTGGCTGCGGCGCTGGTGGGCACAGTGTGCATGGCAGCGGGCACGTTCTGGTCGCGGCGCTGGCGGTCGGACCTGCCGGTGCTGGCATTCACGGGCTGGCAGCTGCTGGCGGGCGGCATCATGCTGGCGCCCGTGGCCTGGGTGGTCGACCCGCCGCTGCCCGCGCTCTCGGCTGCGCAGGTAGGCGGTTATGTCTATCTGAGTCTGGCTGGTGCCCTGTTGGCCTACGCGCTGTGGTTTCGTGGCATTGCGCGGTTGCCGTCGGTGGCGGTGTCGTCGCTAGGGCTGCTGAGTCCGGTCACGGCCGTGCTGCTGGGCTGGGTGTTGCTGGGGCAGGCCATGACAGGGGTGGCGCTGGGGGGCATGCTGGTGGTGCTGGCCAGCATTCTTGCGGTGCAGTGGGCGATGTCGAGGCCGGTGCAAGGGTAGGTTCGTTGGTCGCGCCGGGAGGCGGTCTTGATTGCTATATTTTGTATAGCTAACAATGAGAACCATCATGCGCCAGGGCCTCAAAAGGCCCTGAACCATCGCCTTGCCTTGCGGCGCCTCAGGCTGCAGCGATGGCGCGGGGCGCGCTGACGCGCGCAACCGGTGCCAGGGCTGGGTGGGCCGTGTGGGTCGGCGGTGTGGGCGCCCGGCTCGCGGCTGGCAGGGGGGGGCTGCTGCCCGCTGTATCCAACTGGAACACCGAGACCAGCTGGACGAGATCCAGGGCCTGGCTCTTCATGCTGCTGGCGGCGGCGGCCATTTCTTCGACCAGGGCTGCGTTCTGTTGCGTGGCCTGGTCCATCTGCATCACGGCTTCACCTACTTGGCCCACGCCGTCGCTCTGCTCGGCGCTGGCGGCACTGATCTCGCTCATGATGTCCGTCACACGCCGGATCGACTGGACAACATCCGTCATCGTCTGCCCGGCCTTGTCGACCAGGGCCGTGCCTTGGTCCACGCGGCTCACGCTGGCCGAGATGAGTTCCTTGATCTCCTTGGCAGCTTCGGCCGACCGGCCCGCCAGCCCCCGCACTTCGGTGGCCACCACGGCAAAGCCCCGGCCCTGCTCGCCCGCACGCGCGGCTTCCACGGCGGCGTTCAGTGCCAGGATGTTGGTCTGAAAGGCGATGCCGTCGATCACGCTGATGATGTCGGCAATTTTCTTGGAGCTGTCGTTGATGCCCTTCATGGTCTCCACCACCTGGGCCACCACTTCGCCACCCTGCACGGCCACGTCGTTGGCATTGCGGGCGAGCTTGTTGGCTTGCTGGGCGCTGTCGGAGTTCTGCTTCACGGTCGAGCCCAGCTCCTCCATGGAAGCAGCGGTTTGCTGCAGCGCGCTGGCCTGGCGTTCGGTGCGGGCCGAGAGGTCGTGGTTGCCCTGCGAGATTTCTGCACTGGCGGTGGAGACGCTTTCGGCGCTTTGCCGCACGTTGGCCACGATGTCGGCCAGCTTGGCACGCATGTGTGCCAGCTCGGTGAGCAACTGGCCCGGCTCGTCCTTGGCCCCCAGGGGGATGGGAGTGGCCAGGTCACCCGCCGCGATGGCCGTGGTGGCCTGTACGGCCTGCCGCACAGGGGCGGTGATGGAGCGGGTGGTCCACCATGCCAGGAACAACCCCACCAGGATGGCCAGCACGGTGCTGCCGCTCACCCAGGCGGTGCTGGCCTCGGCCTTGCGCGTGGTGTCCTTCAGTGTGCTGGCCACGCCTTCGTCCAGCGTGTGGGTTAGCTCTTGCAGCACGGCCGCGTAGCTCTGAAAGACGGGCGCGAGCACGGTATCGGCCTGCGCGGCCACGTCCTGTCCCGCCTCCTTGGCTTTGACGAGTTCGGTGCGCTTGACGCGGTAGGCATCGCGCGCGGCAATAGCCTGGTCGTAAAGCTGCATTTCCTTGCCGGACAACAGGTAGCTGCGCACCTCCTGCATGCGCTTGCTTTGCACCTCGACCACGGCAGACATGTCTTTCTTGAGCTTGCCGGCGTACTGGGCGTCGTTGGCTTTGAGGAAGGCTTCGGTGCGCAACCAGTTCATCTGGATGTCGGTCTGCCACTGGTGCACGATGCCCTGGCGCTTGAGTTCCGAGGTGGCAATGTGCTCATTGCTGTGCTGCAGGGCGGTCACGCTCATGACGCCGAGTACAGCGATGACCATGGTAATCAGTAGCAGCAGCCCGAATGCCACTCCAAGTCGAATGCCCAGTTTCAGGTCTTTGATGCGCATGGCGGTTCCTTGAGGGTGCAGTGGCGAAGGTGTGTGAAGGGGGCTGGGGTCGGGTGCCTGTGGACCAGGTTGGTTTGCCGCGCTGGTCAGGACAAGGCCGCTGCCCCGGTTTCCAGGGAGCTGGTGCTTTGAAGGCGGTGGCGCACGCGCTCCAGGTAGTCGGCCCGCACGCGGCGGGCCGCATAGTCGCGCGGCGCACTGCGCAGCAACTGCTCCCAGGCCTCGACGCGCCGTTTTTCTGACTGCTGGTGGCACTGCGCCAGCACCACGGGCGTGGGGGGCAGGGCCTGGGCCTCGGTCATGCATTCGTAGCCGTAGTAGTGCATGGTTTCCCACGCTAGGCTTTCGATGGTCTCGATCTCATGGGGCTGTAGCTGGGTCTTGAACTTGTCCTTGTTGGCTGGCAGTGGGGCAAAGCAGTTGGACTCCCACAGGGCGGACATGCGGGACAGGTCTTGCGCCTCTTGCGATGCCGCGATGTCCAGCATCTGCGGCAGGAACTCGATGCCGATGAACTGGCAGATGCGCCGCAGCGTGTGTTCCTGGTCGCCCAGGAAGTCTTCGTAGCGGATGGTGAGCACGCGGTCCGGGTAGCGCAATGCCAGTGCGCGGCCTGTGGCGTGGGCCTTGACCCAGGCCAGGGCGTTGAGTGTGGTGTCGAAGTCGTGAATGATCGCCCGGTTCATCGAAGCCACCTGCGCCCGGGGGTCGCGGACCACGTTCAGAAAACGCATTTCCGGAAACAGGGCCATCAGGTCGTGGGCGTAGTGGACGCTGTCGAGCGACTTGTCCATGGCCACGCTGGCTCCGTGCTGCTCCGCGCTGCGCAGCAGCAGCTCCCACACAATGCGGTGCACGCTGCGGGGTTCGTTCTTCAGCGCGGTGAAGATCTCCTCGGCGTCGAAATGCACCCCCGGCCACTTCACCATGCTGGATTGCTGCAGTCCCACCACGTCCTTGACCATCTGCCGGTACGCGCTGTCATCGCGCAGGTCGCCATACAGCGGCACCAGGGGCATGAAGTCCACGATGTGCAGGGGGTAGGGGGAGTGGAACTGTGGGCTGGCGTTCAGGCGCAGGCGCAGTGCATGGCTGCCGCAGCGCCGCAGCGGAATCATCAACAGCGGAAGCGGGCGTGTAGTGCGGGTTGGCTGGTTCATGGTGTGTCTGACTCCAGGTGCGCGAAGAACTCGTTGATGAAGCGATCCATATCCTGGTCGGGCAGCCGGTCGATGCCGCCCGCGCCATGGCGACCGCCACCCGCCGGGTAGCGGCTGCAGAAAATGTCGGCACGGCTGGCGCTGGCGCTGCCGATGCGCAGGTTGACCAGAAAGTCGCCGTCCGAACGGGGCGTGAGCACGACGACCGAACGCCCGTTGTTGCGCGCCACCAGCTGGTTGGCCAGGGTGCCGCACAGACGCCGGGCCCATGCGCGGTCGGGCAGCACGTACACGGTGGCCCTGTCGTTGGCGGTGTAGGGGGCCAGGTCCTGCACGGCCTGCTGGTCGCTGGCATGGCCTTCTTGCAGGCGGCGGAATTCGTAGGCCTTGGCCATGAAGTCGAGCGGGCTTTCAAAGCGATGGAGTGACCGGTACAGCTGCACGGGGCAAAAGTGCAGGTCTTCGCGGCTTTCGCCATAGGCGTTGTAGTTGAGCAGGTAGCCCAGCTGCGCCAGCGCACCGCGTGTGGCCGCCGTGCAGCCATGCTCGCGCGCCATGCGGTCGGCCACGGCGTCCAGGTTGTCACCGTAGGCCGCCACGATGGCCCACTGGCGCAAAACGCCGCCCAGGTGGCGGTCTACCAGGATGCTGGTGCAGACGTCCAGGCCGGTGTCAATGTGGGCGGTGAGCTGCGGGTGGCGAAAAAGGGTTTTTGCGCTGTGGTGGTCGAAATAAGTCACGTTGCCGCCGCCATTGAGAACCCGGCACACACCCTGCGCGTTGCGGTCCCACGAGATGTCGAGCGCCGTCACCTGCAGTGGCCGCCCCGAGGGCAGCTGGTCGAACAGGGCAATGTCCCGTTTCACCCCGCTGATAAGAAAGCTGTCGCGGGGCTCTACCAGGCGCAGCTGGTGCAGGGCACACAGCCCGTCGGCATCACCGTTGAAGAGGTCATAGGCGTGCACCCCATGGGCCGTGGGGGCTGGCGCCGGGGCGGAGACTGGGGCGTGGTCGGTAGACATGGAAAGAAACGTGCAAAAAAGACAGCCCTAGCGGATGTACCCGCGCTGGCGCAGGAGCGCGAGCACCTGGGCGCAGGCATCGGGCAGGCTCAGGTGGGCGGTGTCGATGCTGAAATCAGGCGATTCGGGTGCCTCGTAGGGGGCGGAAACCCCTGTGAACTGTGGGATGTGCCCCGCTCGCGCCAGGGTGTACAGGCCCTTGGGATCGCGGCCCTCGCACACGTTGAGCGGGGTGCTCACATGCACCTCCAGAAAGCGGTGTTCTCCGATGAGCGCACGGGCCATGGCACGGTCGCTGCGCTGGGGAGAGATGAGTGCGGTGAACACCATCAGCCCGGCGTCGTTCATGAGGGCGGCGACTTCGGCCACGCGCCGAATGTTTTCCGAGCGCTCGGCGGCGCTGAAACCGAGGTCGCGGTTGAGCCGGTGCCGCAGGTTGTCTCCGTCCAGCACAAAACTCGCAAACCCGAGCCCATGCAGTTCTTCCTCCAGCGCATAGGCCAGGGTGGACTTGCCCGCGCCGCTCAGGCCGGTGAGCCAGAGGGTGACGGGGCGCTGCTGCAGCAGGTCCTCGCGCAGGGGACCTGTCACCCGTCCGGCATGCGGGATCACCACCCGCAGGCCGTGGGGCGTCAGGCCTGGAGAGGCAGCCGCAGCCGCAGGGGTCGGGCCCTGGGCCGGGTGCTGGAGCGAGGAAGGCTGCGGGATGGGCATGTCAGGCAAAGGCTGTGGGCGGCGAGCGTGTCAGCAGGCGGTTTCGTGTTGTCACTTGCACCGAATGGAGCAGGCAAAAAGCGGATGGCCCTGGACCACGGTGGGCGGGCCCAGGCGATGCGATTCAAAACCCGTGCGGCGCAGCAGGCGCTCCACCCCCAGTGGCGAGACAGTGACCATGCGCTGGGCTCCGTGGGCCATGGCGCACCGGCTGGCCGCCTGCAGCAGGCCGGTGGTGATGGGCGAGGAGAACTGGTCGAGCGCAGAGCCCGTGGGGCCTGAAAAATCCATGGATGCAAAGCGGGACAGCTCCCACACCTCCGGCGCGTCGGGGGCCGGGGCACCGTTGAGCAGTTGCGGAAACACCTCGGCCAGCAGGTAGGGGCGGGTGGTGGGTAGAAGCCGGGCGGTGCCGATGACCTCGCCGTCTTCGTTCTGGGCGATGACGTAGACGGTGTCGTCCCGGTCGAACTGGTCCAGCTCCAGGGCATCGCGGCAGTGCAGCTGCCAGCCCAGTTTTTCCACAAAAACGCGGTGCCGGTACCGGGCCATGCGGGTCATCAGTGGTGGACGCAGTTCCGCAGAGCAGCCAGAGGTGATGCGCATCGGAGATTCCCTCATGAGTTTTCCCCATTAGAAAATCACCCGAAAATATTTGTAACTACCAACTCTGGTAGGTGTTGCCTGACCCCGTCCCTCTCAAAATCAACTCGCCAAAGGGCTTCAATGCCGCCAGAATGTGGAAAAACGTAACGGCGGTTGATGGTGCGTAATTCGCATGCGGATGGTCAGTCTCTGTGGGGTGGTGCTCGGTGTTGGAGTCCTATGACAAGCTGGCAAGAAGATCTTTTGGGGGTGATGGACCGCGCGCAGTCTGAGCAAGAGGTTTTTTGCAAAATCGAGCTTGCTGCGCACGCTTTAGGGTTTGAGTACTGCGCCTATGGCCTGCGGGTACCCATGCCCCTGTCCAACCCAAAGACCATTTTCTTGAACAACTACCCGCCGGCCTGGCAGGAGCGGTATGTGCAGCAGGGCTATGTGCAGGTGGACCCCACGGTGCAGCATGGGTGCCGCAAGCAGACCCCGCTGGTCTGGTCAGACGACGTGTTTGCATCAGCCCAGGATTTCTGGGAGGACGCGCGATCGTTTGGCCTGCGCTTTGGATGGGCGCAATCGTGCATTGATGGGGGCGGGGTGCGCGGCATGCTGACGCTGGCGCGTTCGTCCGATGCCCTGACACCCGACGAGATTGCCCACAGCGAGATGAAGATGCGCTGGCTGGCGCACATTGCGCACCTGATCCTGTCGCGCATCTTTACGACACGCCAGGCCGAAGAGATGCAGCCGCATCTGACGGCCAGAGAAATCGAGGTGCTCAAATGGACCGCCGACGGCAAGACCTCTGCCGACATCTCCTCGCTGCTGGATGTGTCGGAAAACACCGTGAACTTCCACGTCAAGAATGCCGTGACCAAACTGCAAACCACCAACAAGACGGCTGCCACCGTGCGTGCCGCCATGCTGGGGTTGCTGGGCTGATGCAGCGGCCCGGGGGCGCTGTAGGCCCTTGCGCACAGCCAGACCGCACCAAGCTGGGATGGGCCGCAACCTGGGCGGCCTGTGGGGAGCGGGCGTGAACGCCATGCAGGTGTCGCCGGATGGCCTGCTGCGCCTGTCGATTGACGAGTTGCTGTCCCTGCCCATCCACCATCTGATGTCAGCGGTAGACCTGGACCTGGTGGTGCCGCGCACCGCAGTGTGCGGCTGCGAAACCACCATCAGCGGCTATACCGAATGGGTGAGCGCGTCCTGCCCCGTGGTTTCCATTGGCTGGGACTGGCACATCAGTCTCTGGACAGCGCAACGGCCCTTTGCCTGGGCACGGCTGGGCCAGCCCCGCAGCAACGTGATGCTGGTGTATTCCACGGGCAACGACACCGGGTGGCACAAGAACCTGGAACTGCTGTCCACGGTGGTGGACGCTTTGCCCTGGCAGGAGCAATTGAGCCATTCGGTGACGGCCCTGCTGCCCAGTCATTGAGTATGGTTTGCTATTAAAAATATAGCTGTAGATGACACCCTTCAAGCGCTGGGTGGCAAAAACCTTCAAAAATCAGCTGCCAGCGCCCACCGCATGGCCTGCCCGGTGGTGGGGTGGGCCAAGGCCAGTTCCCCGGCATGCAGCAGCAGGCGTGGCGCCTGGGCCTGGGTGGCGGCATTGGCGTACAGCGCGTCTCCCAGGATCGGGTGGCCCAGGGCGGCCAGATGCACGCGCAGTTGGTGCGTGCGGCCAGTGACGGGTTCGAGCTCGACCCGCGTGGTTCCTGCCGCCGTGTTGTGGTCCAGGGGGCGCCAGCGGGTGTGGCTGGGCTTGCCGTGCTCTGCATCAATCACGCGCAGGGGGCGTCGCTCCCAGTCGGCAGCGATGGGCAGATGGATGTCTGCCCAGGAGCCGGGCGGTTCGGCCACCAGGCCTTGCACGATCGCGACGTAGCGCTTGTGAATCTGCCGCTGTTCGAACGCCAGGCTCAGGCGCCGTTGTACATCGGCATGCCGGGCCATGAGCACCAGGCCTGAGGTGGCCTGGTCCAGCCGGTGCACGATGAGTGCGCCGGGCCAGTGCTGCTGAGCGCGGGCACTCAGACAGTCTTGCTTGTCGGGGCCGCGCCCTGGTATGCACAGCAGGCCTGAGGGCTTGCAGAGCACGAGCAGGTCGGCATCCTCATGCAGTGCCACCGGGGCGGGTAGGCCAGCAGTGTCCGCAGCCAGCGCGCTGGTTTCAGCCTGCGGCATGGCTGTCGCCGCCCACCAGGCGCTGCACGGTGGCGCAAAGCTCTTCCACGTCGTTGGGCTTGTGAATCAATGCCTGCGCGCCTTCGGCCAGCGCAGCCTGTTCGATTTCGGCCGTGACGTAGCCCGAGGCCAGGGCCACGGGCAGGTCGGGGCGGATCAGGCGGGCTTCGCGCACCAGGTCCACTCCACAGAAGCCGGGCATGTTGTAGTCGGTGACCAGCAGGTCAAAGGCCTGCGGGGCAGCGCGAAGCGCGGCAGTGGCCTCGTGCGGGTCGGTGTAGCCGCTGACCTCATAGCCCCGGCGGCGCAGCAGGCGCTGAACCAGAAACACCAGGGCCTGGTCATCGTCCACGTACATCACGTGGTGCTTCTTGCGCGGTGCGCTGCCGGGGGTATCGGTGGCGGGAGGCGTCGAGGGTGCGGAGGATGCTGGTGCGGCCTGCACCGCTTGAGTGGGCTGCGCATCCAGGGTGCTTTGCGCCGCGCTGTGGGCGACCGGAAAGTACAACGTGAACCGGCTGCCCTGGCCGGGGGCACTGTGCACGTCCACGCCGCCTTCATGTGTGCGCATCACGCCGTGCACCACCGCCAGGCCGAGGCCTGTGCCCTGGCCCACGGGCTTGGTGGTGAAGAAGGGCTCGAAGATGCGTTCCAGCGTGGCAGCGTCCATGCCGGGGCCACTGTCGCGCACGGTCAGTGCGACATAGTCCACGGGGGCCAGGCCCAGCCGTTCGCTCAGGCGCTGGTCGGGCTGCACGGCAGCGGCTTCCACATGGATGCTGCCGCGCTCGGTGCCTTGGCTCTGGATGGCGTGAACCGCATTGGTGCACAGGTTGAGCAGGGCCTGCTCGACCTGCGTGGCATCGGCCAGCACGGGGGGCAGGCCTGCTTGCAACTGCATGTGCAGCTCGATGGCGGGGGGCAGGGTGACGCGCAGCAGGCGTTCGGTGTCGTGCACCACTTCGGCCAACGACACTGCGGAGCGCTGCGGTGGCTCGTTGCGGCTGAAGGTGAGGATCTGGCGCACCAGGTCGCGCGCACGCCGACCGGCCTTGTCGATCTCCATCAGGCTTTCCAGCACGGGCGAACCTGCTGCACAGTCGGCCTTGGCCAGTTCGACATTGCCCAGGATCGCGCCCAGGATGTTGTTGAAGTCGTGAGCAATGCCGCCCGCCATGGTGCCCACGGCCTGCATCTTGTGCGACTCGCGCAGCTGGGCTTCCAGCTCGCTGCGGTGCGCCTCGGCCTTCTTGCGGCCGGTCAGGTCGCGGGCGAACACGGTGGTGGTTTCGCCCTCGGCATGGCGCTCGAACGACACGCTCACCTCTACCGCCAGTTCCTTGCCGCTGGCGGTCAACGCCGTCATCTCGCCCAGCAGGGCCTGGGTGGTGAGCTGGGCAAACGCCAGCGCCTGCGCCGCATCGGGCAAAAAGCGGTCCAGCGTACTGCCCAGCGCGTCGCTGGCGCTGCACTGGAACAGCGCTGCCGCCGTAGGGTTGAACACGGTGATGCGCTGGTGCTGGTCCACGCAAATGATGGCGTCCAGCGCGGAGTTGATGATGGCCTCCAGCCGCTTCTCACTGGCGCGGATCTGTTCGTTGCGCTGCTGCAGGGTGATGGCGCTGTGCTGTAGCGCCTGGCGCTCGGCCAGCAGTGGGCCTTGGTCGATCACTGCACACAGAAACTGCGACAGGGGGGGACCACTGCTTTGCGGGGCCTCAATGTGCGCGATGTGCAGGTCGCCCGTGATGGGCGTATCTGCATTGATGGAAAAAACGACCTCCTTGACCTCGCTGCGGCCCAGGTCCTGCGCCAGCGCGAAGGCCTCGCGCACGCGCCGGGCGTCCTGCGGGCGCACAAAGGGCATCAGTGCCGTGAGCGGGCGGTCGCGTTCGGTGGGCTGGAACGAGCGGTGCGCCATCGAGTTGGCCTGCACCACCATGTCGTGTTCGTCCACCACCATGAGGGCCAGCGGCACACTGGCAAACAGGGTCTCGAAGCGTTCGTAGGCGCTTTCCGCCACGGTCTGGCTGTAGCGCAGGACCTTGTTCTGGCTCTCCAGCTCTGCCTGGTAGGCGCGCAGCTCAGCCACCAGGCCCTCGGCTCCTGTGCTGGGGGGCGTGGCACGCGGGGTGGGTGTCCCGGGCGCGTGACCTGTGGGAGCGGGCTGCCGCCCCGCAGGGTCCAGAAACGACAGGTCGGGTTCACTCATGGGAGGGGCGCGGCCAGGGGTTTTGGCGCGAGGAAAGTGCGCGCGCTGCGCAATGCTGTGGGCCAGAAAGCATGGCCACGAGTGTACGCCCGCAAGCCTGCGGATCCTGCAGGCCCCGGGGGCTCGTACACGCAGAGACCGGGGTGAACGGCTTCAGCGCCTCTTTCAAGGGGCGATTGTTGATCAATTGCGAACAATCCTTTTCTCTCACGGGGCTTACCGAAGGAGATTCGGATCCCTACAGTTCCACCATCCCGCATTTTTTGGATCCAACCCGATCGCTACTGACTGTCAGGAATTTTTGCCATGAACCCCATCGACGACACCTCCCTTGCCCAACCCCTGCTGAACAAACTGCAATGGCGCTATGCCGCCAAGAAGATGAACCCCGCCAAGGCGGTTCCGCAGGAGAAGGTGGAGCGCATTCTCGAAGCCGCGCGCCTGGCGCCCACCTCCAGTGGCCTGCAGCCCTTTGAAATCATCGTGGTGACCGATCCCGCTGTGCGCGCCAAGATCCAGCCCATCGCCTGGAACCAGGCCCAGATCACCGACGGCTCGCACCTGCTGGTGTTTGCTGCATGGGACAACTACACGGCCGACCGCATCAACATGATGTTCGATCTGACCAATGACCAGCGTGGCTTCAAGAACGAAGGCTGGGAAAACTACCGCCAGATGCTGCTGAACAGCTACCCCCAGCGCGATGCCGAGGTGAACTTCCAGCACGCAGCCCGCCAAGCCTACATTGGCATGAGTGCCGCACTGATTGCCGCTGCGTTTGAAGAGGTGGACTCCACCCCCATGGAAGGCTTTGACCCCAACGCGCTCGATGAGATCCTGGGCCTTCGGGCACGTGGCCTGCGCAGCGTGTCGATCCTGCCGCTGGGTTACCGCGCCGATGAAGGCGACTGGCTGGTGAACCTGAAGAAGGTGCGCCGCCCCCGCGAGCAGTTCGTGACTGAAGTCTGAGGATCTCCTCCTAAGGCACAAAAAAAGGCTGGACGGTGGTCCAGCCTTTTTTGCGTGGGGAGCCTCAGCGTGTGGCGGGTGCTGCATCCGTCACGCGGCGCATGGGCGTCAGTACAAAAGCCAGCGCGGCCAGCACCACCAGCGTACCTCCGCTGGCCGCAAACAGCTGGGTCAGCGTGATGCTTTTCATCACCCAGCCCGTGATGGCTGCGGAGATGGGGGCCAGGCCCATGAAGATGAACATGAACAGGCTCATCGCCCGGCCAATCAGGGCCGGTGGCACACGTTGCTGGATCCAGGTGAACACGCTCACCTGCATGAAGCCGCCGAGCAGGCCGATGACCAGCATCAGCGTTGCACCCTGCCACACGGCCGTGATCAGCCCCAGAGGCATGAACAGTACACCGATGATGGCGTCGAACGCCAGGATGGTCATGCCCAGGCTGCCAAAACGCAGCCTCGGCAACATGCCCGACACCACCATGCCCAGGAGCGTGCCCGCGCCATGGGCGCCCACCATGGTGCCGAACGCGGCCGCGCCCAGCGCTGGCGTGCTGCTGGCCAGCACGGGGATGGCGATGTGGATGGGGCCCATGATGAACAGGGCGATGGCGCTCCAGTAGAGAAAGCAGGTGCGCAGTTCTCCATCGCGCCAGAAGTGAACGAGGCCCTGCGCCACCGATGCCAGCACCGCCTGGGGTGCGGCAGCCGGGGCCGAGTTGCCTGCATGGGTCTGCACCTTGGACAGCGTCCAGGCGGACACCGCAAAGCTCAGGGCATCCAGCGCGAAGGCCAGGCCGATGCCGGTGGCGTTGGCATGGGCCGGTGCACTGGCGACTTCTTTGACTGCGTCGCCCGCACCAAACAGCGCAATGAGCAGCCCTGCCAGCAGGGGCCCAAGGAACATGGTCAGCTGGCGCAGGCCCAGGCTGATGCCGTTGGCGGCCTGCAACTGCGAGCGCGCCACCACGTGCGGCATCATGGCCGTGCCAGCAGGAATGCTGAAGGCCGTGGCCAGGCCAATGCCCAGCGACAGCGCATACACCATCCACAGCGTCAGGGTGCCTGCAAGCACCAGCCCCGCCAGCACGGCCAGCAGCACCAGGTTGATGTATTTGGTGATCATCAGCACCTGCTTGGGCGAGTGGCGGTCTACCAGTGCACCGCCGATCAGGATGAACAGTGCGCGCGGCACGCTGATGAGGGCCAGCACGGTGCCCAGCACCAGGGTGTCGCCCGTCATCTGCAGCACCAGCCAGGGCAGTGCAATCAGCGTGAACTGGTCGCCCAGCATGGACAGGAAGGAGCCGCTCGTCATCCAGCGAAAGTTGGGGTCCTTGAACAGCGCGGCGCGCGGGTCCTGGGGGGCGCTCTTTGGGTGGGGGGGCGAAGGGTGATGGGGCATTTCAGGTCGCATGAACAGAGTCTCCAAAAGATTTGCGGGTGTGCCGGCGCCCGTTGAGCCACTGGCTCACGGCGGTGAATCGCACGCACAGGTGGTAGCTGGCCAGGCACAGGGCCGTGGTGGCCAGCACGTTGAGAGCCATCTTGGCCAGGACGGGAATCGGCACGCCATACAGCAGCGCGCCAAAACCAATCGTCAGCGGCAGGTGCACGAGGTACACCCAGTACGAGCTGTCGGCCAGGTAGGCCAGCCAGGCACGGGGCTGGCCGACGTGGCGCAGAAAGAGTCCGATCAGCGCAAAGCTCCACAACCAGGACGCGGCGTTGTAAGCCAGTGCCATCCAGAACTGCAGGTGCCGGGTGGCAGAGACGGGCTCGGCCAGGATCTCGGTGAAGGCACCGGTGACCAGGACCAGAGCAAAGGCCGAAGCCTCAGGCTGGGCCAGCACTTCCGACAAGAATGCAGTGATCAGGAAGCAAACGAGCCCCAGGCCCGCCAGCACGGGCCAATGCCTTGCGTAGCGCACCATCAAGTCCCTGCGCTGCGTGTACAGGCACAGCCCGAATCCGTAGAAAAGCCCGTTGTGGAGCCATTCCGCCAAGGGAGGCAGAAAGGAACCGCTGGGCGTGACGATTCCGTGGTCGTAGTGGGCGCCGATCCAGGCGAGTGGAAGGGTGAGCGCCACAACGCCCAGGGCCGAACCGCCCAGCCAGGCGGCGAAGCGCCCCAGGGCTTTTTGCACGCCGCCAGGCAGCGCACGTGCCGCAGCCCACACCACAGGCGTGAACACGGCCAGCCACAGCAGCATCCACAGAAACCACAGGTGCATGGTCGGTGGGCCTTTGGGTACGTTGGGGCCGTGGGGCAGCAGGCTGCGGTCTACGCCCCAGGTGCCATGGGCCATGCGGTGCAGGAACAACAGGCCCAGCAGGGTGCTGACCGCCAACAAGGGCGGCCAGAACACCACAAAAGGCAGGCCCAGGCGGCGCAGCCGGTTGCGCACCATGCCCGCCAGCCCTCGGTGCTGCACCAGTGCCGACACAAAAAAACCGGCCAGGATAAAAAACAGGGGCATGCGGAACGCATGGATCACCGCCACCAGCAAGTCGGCCACCGACGTGGACAAATCGTCGTGCCAGGGCAGGGGAGACGGCCGGCTCATGTAAATGACCGAAACATGCAGCACGATGCCCAGCCACATCATGGCGGCGCGCAGATTGTCCAGGGCATGCAGTTTGCGGCCCGGGGCGGCGGATTCTGGGGTGTGAGTCGGTCCATTCATAGGGACCGACTGTGAAGCCTCACGTTGCGTGAGGGTCAAGCACTTTTCTGACTTTTTGGGGCGGTGCTGTTGTCAGCGGTGTGGGGATACCACAGCAGCCGCAGGTGCTGGCATTGCGTGCGCCAGCGCTGCCTGCAGATAGGCGCGCACGGGAGCACTCAGGGGCGAGCCTGCCTGCAGCAGCGGTTCATTGGCGGAGGCCATAAGCAGCTTTTGGCGCAACTCGGGGCTGCGCCGCGTGAGTGTGTCGAACAGTGCGTTCCAGCGCAAAGCGGCAGCCACCGCATCGGGGTGGTGGGGAGGAAGGGCGCGGGCCAGAAGCTGCTGAACGTCCTGCTCCAGCGCTGCCCAGTCGGTATGGGGCACATGGCCCAGTGTGCGCAGATCGTTGCGGGTCAGGTACTTTTCCAGCAGCGCCATGCGCAGCTTGATGGCCGTTTCGATGTACTCGATCATTTCACCCGGCGGTGCGTGGTTGCGCCCCTGGGTGCTGGGTTCGGTGCGGAACATATGGCCCCAGCGCTCCAGCAGGTCCAGATCGCCCTTCATCCAGTGCAGCATGAGCGCCATCCAGCGGTAGGCCAGCGCCTGCACCTCGGGTGTGTCGGGTGCCAGTTGGCGGTCCATGGCACTGCGCACCAGGTCTTTGACGATCAGCCAGTCAGCCTCAATGAGGTTCCAGTTCTGAAAGATGTGCTTGAGTTCGGCCGAGCTGAAATACTTGCCATAGGTCGTCATCAGCGCCAGGGCCTCCAGCCAGTTGCCCATGTCTGGCTCGGCACCGGCCATCAGGCCGTCCCTCAGCATGGTCAGGCGTCCGCGCAGTTCGGTGGCCTGCGCGATTTGCTGGTCCAGCGAGCGGATCTGCTGCCCGATGATGCGTTCGGGGGCCATGCCGTCACCCGCCAGCAGCGCCCCGATGTCGCTGAGCGCCAGGCCCATCTGGCGCATGGTCTGGATGCCGTGCAGTCGCTGCACATCGGCCTGGCTGTAGAGGCGGTAGCCCGCCTCGGACCGGCCTGAAGGCTTGAGCAGCCCGATCTCGTCATAGTGGTGAAGCGTGCGCACCGTCAGGCCGGTGCGCCGCGCGAGATCACCGACCTTGAGCAGCATGGGGTCAGCGGCCGATGGAGATGAGTTCGATCTCGAAGTTGAGCGTGGCATTGGGTGGGATCACGCCACCGGCTCCCCGGGCGCCGTAAGCGATGGAGGGGGGGCAGGTCAGCTTGGCCTTGCCACCCGGCTTCATGCGTTGCACGCCTTCGGTCCAGCAGGGGATCACGCCGTTGAGCGGGAACGACGTCGGCTCGCCGCGCTTGTAGGAGCTGTCGAACTCCTTGCCGTCCAGAAACATGCCTTTGTAGTGCACCTTGACGGTGTCGGTGGCCTTGGGCGAATCGCCGGTGCCGTCCTTGAGCGATTCATAAACCAGGCCACTGGCCGTGGTGACGGGGCCTGCGGCCTGGGCAGAGGCAAAGGGGGCAGCCAGAAGGCCAATGAGCACAAGGGCGGAAGAAATGCGCACGGGGAGTCCTTGAAACAAAAAAGAAAGGGGGAAAAGTCAGAACGCCATTTTGCTCGTCAGCAATGGTTGGGCTGCGAGCGGCGCGCCAGTGTAAAGGGCTTGGCGCCTTGGCTGGTGCCAATCCACTGTGGGCGCGTTAACCAACGTTAATGCGCAGCGGCATGCGGATGGCAACACTGCAGCTGCGGCCAATGGGAGCCGAGTGCTTGTTTTTGCGGAGATGACGGATGCGTTCATTCAACGGCCACAGCGGACTGGCTCGGAGGACTTTTTTGGGGGGGCTTGCGACGGGGGGCGTGGGTATGGCGGCGGCGCAGGCAGCGCCGCCACAGCCACTGGCCGCCCGCTTGCCCGATGCGATGACCCGCCCCGGTGGGGCCGATCTGCCGTACGGCCTGCCCGCAGCACAGGAGGCGCAGGTGGAGCGGACCTTGTCCACTGCGGCAGGCTTTCCGGTGTGGCGCACGCCGTTGCAGCACCAGCGCGGCATCATCACCCCCAGCGGCCTGCACTTTGCCGTGCACCACAACGGCGTGCCCGACATTGCGCCGGAGCGCCACACACTGAAGGTGCATGGGCTGGTGCACAAACCGCTGCGCTTTGACTTGGAACGCCTGCTGCGCTACCCCATGGTCAGCCGCGTGCATTTTCTGGAATGCGCGGGCAACTCAGCCGCCAACGCGCTATCGCCCACGGCTCTGGACCAGACGCTGGGCGAGATTGCGGGCGAGGTGTCGTGTTCGGAGTGGACGGGCGTGCCGCTGGCCTATCTGCTGAACGAAGCGGGGGTGAAGGACAGTGCCCAGTGGGTGGTGGCCGAAGGCGCCGACGGTGGATCGCACAGCCGCAGCCTGCCCCTGAAGGCCTTGCTGGAGCACGGCATGGTGGCGCTGTACCAGAACGGAGAGCGGCTGCGGCCTTCACAGGGCTACCCCATGCGCCTGTTCATGCCGGGCTGGGAGGGCAACGTCAACGTGAAATGGCTGCACCGGCTCGAAGTGACCGACGCGCCCGCCTACACCAAGGACGAGTCGGGTCTGTACACGCAAGTGCTGGCCGATGGACGGATCGAGCGCTTCGCGTTCCACATGGAGGTGAAGTCGGTGATCACGCACCCCTCCGGCCAGCAGCGTTTGCCTGAGCCCCATGGGTTTTGCGAAATCACTGGTCTGGCCTGGTCGGGCCGGGGGCGCATAGCGCGTGTGGATGTGTCCGTGGACGGAGGTCGCACCTGGGCTGCGGCGCAGCTGCACGGCCCGGTACTGGACCGGGCCTTTACGCGCTTCACGCTGCCCTGGCAGTGGAACGGCCGCAAGGCCGACCTGATGAGCCGCGCCACGGACGAGCATGGTCGTACACAGCCACTGCGCAGTGAATGGAAGCGGCGCTATGCCATGCACTCGTTCAACCACTACAACGCGGTGCAGGCCTGGCGCGTGCAGGCCGATGGCCGCGTGGAGAACGTCTATGCGTGAAGACCTGTGCAGCCAGTTGCTGCCCGCAGGACGCGCCACCCTGCGGCGGGGCGTGGCCGTGGCGATGGTGGTGGGACTGCTGAGTGCAGGCAGAGCCAGCGAAGCCCAGACGCCATCCGCTGCGGCTACTGCACCAGCAGCGCCGCCAGTTGTCATCGGCTTAGGCCAGCCGCTCTCGCCTGCCGACATCGATCGCTATGCCATCACCGTCTTCCCCAACGGCCGCAATCTGCCACCGGGCCGGGGCAGCGTGGAGCAGGGCGCGCGGCTGTATGCCATGCACTGTGCCGCCTGCCACGGCGCACAGGGCATCGAAGGGCCTGCCGCACGGCTGGCGGGCACATATGGTTTTATCGGCTGGAGCGACCCGCTGCGCCCCCTGCGCGTGCGCAAGTACCCGCTGCAGGTGTTGTCGGTGGGCGCGATGTGGCCTTATGCCACGACGGTGTTCGACTATGTGCGCCGGGGCATGCCGATGCACGCGCCCAAGAGCCTGACCGATAACGAGGTGTACGGCATCACCGCGCACCTGCTGCATCTGAACGGGTTGGTGGCAGGTGACGCCGTCATGGACAAGGAAAAATTGCCCCAGGTGGTGATGCCAGGGCGGGATCGCACGGTCAGCGCGTGGCCACAGGAACGCTGAATATTCTCAAACGCCGCGTGACGCTTCCAGCATGCCCAGCCGTGCCCGGATGCGTGATAGCGATACCGGCGAGATGCCCAGGTAGCTGGCCACATGGTGCTGCGGCAGGTGGGGCGTCAAATCACCGTGTGTAGCGAGAAAAGATTGGTAGCGCACCTCGGGCGGGTGGCTCAACAACTCGGCTTCGCGCTGTGCGTGCTGCTGAAACACATAGCCCAGGGCCTCTTCCAGCAAGGGGCCGATGTGGGCAAAGCTGCGTTGCCACTGCTGCAAGGTGGCATAGGTCAGCTCCACAGCCTCTACCGGTGCCAGGGCCTCGATGGCATAAGGGCTGGGCAGCGCCAGAGGCGGCAGGTTGCCAGCCACCCAGCTGCCGGTGCCGTGAAACGACCGGTTGCGTTCGGTACCTTGTTCGTTCAGGTAAAACAGCCGAACCACACCGCTGCGCACCTGCCAGCAGCGCGTGCTGGTCTCGCCCGCGGGCTGCAGCAGCGTGCCTGCGCCGAACTGACGGCGAGGCAGGGCCTGCCACAGAGCGGCCAGGGCAGGTTCAGACCGGACCAGCGCGTCCAGCGCAGGCGGCTGGCAGACAGTGCAGGCGCTGGTGGTCGAGGTCACTGCGTTCAGGCAATTCAGGTGTCTCAGGCGTAGTCAGACACCGGGATGCAGCTGCAGCTCAGATTGCGGTCACCCCATACGTTGTCCACGCGGCCAACAGGCGACCAGTACTTGGCCTGGCGCAGGGCGGCCACCGGGTAAGCGGCGGCTTCGCGGGCGTAAGGGCGAGCCCATTCGCTGCCCAGCAGACTCTCGGCCGTGTGCGGCGCGTTCTTCAGCGGGTTGTTGTCCTGCGGCCAGGCGCCGGATTCGATCTGGCGGATCTCTTCGCGGATGGCAATCATCGCGTCGATGAAGCGGTCGATCTCGAACAGCGTTTCGCTCTCGGTGGGCTCCACCATCAGCGTGTTGGGCACGGGGAAGCTCAGCGTGGGCGCGTGGAAGCCGTAGTCGATCAGGCGCTTGGCGACATCCTCAGCCATCACGCCGCTGGTGTCCTTGAGGCCGCGCAGGTCCAGGATGCACTCGTGCGCCACGTGGCCATTGGCACTCGCGTACAGCGTGGGGTAGTGATCCTTGAGGCGTGCACTGATGTAGTTGGCCGAGAGGATGGCGGTTTCGGTCGCGGCCTGCAGGCCTTCGGCGCCCATCATGCGGCAGTACATCCAGCTGATGGGCAGCACGGCGGCATTGCCCAGAGGCGCTGCCGACACGGCACCCACGCCGCCGGCCACACCGGCCGTAGCATGACCAGGCAGGTAGGGCACCAGATCGGCCACCACACACACGGGACCTACGCCGGGGCCGCCACCGCCGTGCGGAATGCAGAAGGTCTTGTGCAGATTCAGGTGGCTCACGTCGCCGCCGAACTCGCCAGGGGCTGCCACGCCGACCAGGGCGTTCATGTTGGCGCCGTCCACATACACCCGGCCGCCGTGGCTGTGCACCAGGGCGCACAGCTCCTTCACCTGCGTTTCGAACACGCCGTGCGTGCTGGGGTAGGTGATCATGATGCAGGCCAGGTTGGCACTGTGCTGTTCGCACTTGGCCTGCAGGTCGGCCATGTCCACGTTGCCGTTGGCGTCGCAGGCGGTCACTACCACCTGCATGCCCACCATCTGGGCGCTGGCGGGGTTGGTGCCGTGTGCGCTGCTGGGGATCAGGCAGATGTTGCGGTGGCCGTGGCCCTGGGCCTCGTGGTATGCCTTGATGGCCAGCAGGCCCGCGTATTCGCCTTGCGATCCGGCGTTGGGCTGCAGGCTGATGCCTGCGTAGCCCGTGGCCTGGCACAGCCAGGCGCGCAGTTGTTCGTCCAGCTCCTTGTAGCCTTGCAACTGGTCAGCGGGTGCGAAGGGGTGCACGTTGGCGAATTCGGGCCAGGTGATGGGGATCATCTCACTCGTGGCATTGAGCTTCATGGTGCAGCTGCCCAGCGGGATCATGCTGCGGTCCAACGCCAGGTCCTTGTCAGACAGCTGGCGGATGTAGCGCAGCATGCCGGTTTCGGAGTGGTGGGTGTTGAACACCGGATGAGTCAGGTACTTGCTGGCGCGGCGCAGTTCGGTGGGGATCAGCGGCTCTACACCCTTCTCGAAGGCGTCAAACGTGGGCAGCGCCTGGCCATCCGCGGCGAACACCTTCCACAGCAGCTCGATGTCGGCGCGCGTGGTGGTCTCGTCCAGCGAGATGCACAGGTAGTTTTCGAAATAAATTCGCAGGTTGGCGCCCAGCTGTACTGCGCGAGCAGCTATGGATTTAGTAGCGCCATCGGTTTTGAGCGTCAGCGTATCAAAACACGCCTGCGGGCGCACCGGTGCGCCCAGTTGGGTGAGCCCCTTGGCCAGAATGGCGGTGTAGCTGGCCACACGCTGTGCAATGCGCTTGAGCCCATCGGGGCCATGGTACACGGCGTACATGCTGGCGATCACGGCGGGCAACACCTGCGCGGTGCAGATGTTGGACGTGGCCTTTTCGCGGCGGATGTGCTGCTCGCGCGTTTGCAGGGCCAGGCGGTAGGCGGGCTTGCCATGTGTATCCACGCTCACGCCCACCAGGCGGCCGGGCAGGCTGCGCTTGAACTCGTCGCGGCAGGCCATGTAGGCAGCGTGCGGGCCACCCGCGCCCATGGGCATGCCGAAGCGCTGCGTGGTGCCCACGACGATGTCGGCACCCCATTCACCGGGCGGGGTGATCAGCGTGAGGGCCAGGAGGTCGGCCGCTGCGATGAAGGCCGCCTGTTTGGCATGCGCCTTTTCCACGTCGGCGCGCAGGTCATCAATGCGGCCGCTGGTGGCAGGGTACTGGGCAAGCACGGCGAAATACTCGCCATTCAGCGCTGCATCCCATTCGGCGGCGGAGTTGGCCAGCACCACTTCGATATTGAGGGGCTTGGCACGGGTCTGGATCACTTCGATGGTTTGCGGGTGGGCATCACCGGCCACCACAAACACATTGCTTTTGCTCTTGACGGAGCGCTTGGCCAGCGTCATCGCCTCAGCGGCGGCCGTGGCTTCGTCCAGCATCGACGCATTGGCAATCGGCATGCCGGTCAGATCGCAGACCATGGTCTGAAAATTGACCAGCGCCTCCATGCGGCCTTGCGAGATTTCGGCCTGGTACGGCGTGTAGGCCGTGTACCAGGCGGGGTTCTCCAGGATGTTGCGCAGGATGACGCCCGGTGTGTGGGTGCCGTAGTAGCCCTGTCCGATGAAGCTCTTCAGGACCTGGTTCTTCGATGCCATCGCCTTGAGTTCGGCCAGCGCCGCCGCTTCCGTGATCGGCAGGGGCAGGTCCATCGCGCTGCTGCGTGCGATGGAGCGCGGGACGATGGAGTCGATGAGGGCGCGGCGCGAGGCCTCGCCAATCACCGACAGCATGTGCGCTTCATCGGCCGCATCGATGCCGATGTGGCGTGGCAGGAATTCGGTGGCGTTTTCAAGCGCTGCGAGCGTGGGCAGGGGGGCGAGGGTGGTCATCGGCGGCGGCGTGGGACAACAAGGAGGCACATTGGCCCGGCAGGGCGCCGGGCCTCGGGGAACAAAAGATCCGGAGATCAGGCGTTCTTGGCGAACTCTGCGTACGCAGGTTCGTCCATGAGCGCGTCGAATTGCATCATGTCGGTCACGTGGACCTTGAAGAACCAGCCAGCGCCCAGCGGGTCGGTGTTGGCCAGCGAGGGGTCGGCGCGCAGGGCTTCGTTCACCTCGACGATTTCGCCGCTGACGGGCATGTACACGTCGGCGGCGGCTTTGACGGACTCCACCACGCCGGCGACTTCACCCTGGTTGAAGGTCTTGCCGACTTCGGGCAGGTCCACAAACACCACATCGCCCAGCGCGTCCTGGGCGTGTACCGTGATGCCCACGGTGGCGGCTTCGTGGTCGGAGATGTCGATCCACTCGTGATCCTTGGAAAACTTGACGGTCATGGGGGCTCCAGAAAAAAGGGGAAAAACAAACAAAAGTGCCGATGCCAGCCAAGACTGTAGCCGGGCTGGCGCAGTTTCAGACGGTCAGCCGCGGTAGTAGCGCGCGGGGGTAAAGGGCATGGCACGCACTTCCATGGGCACGGCCTTGCCGCGCACGATGGCGTTCACCCGCGTGCCGATGGCGGCGAAGGCGGGTGTGACATAGCCCATGGCCACGGGTTCGTTCACCGTGGGGCCCAGCAGGCCGCTGGTCACTTCGCCAATCTTCTGGCCGTCTTCGCTCTGTAATTCGGTGTGTTCGCGCACGGGCACACGCTCCAGTGCGACGAGGCCAACGCGCTTGCGCTGCAGGCTGGCGGGGTTGTCGATCTGCGCGAGCACCTTGTCTGCTCCGGGGAAACCCCCTGCGCGGGCGCCTCCCGTGCGACGCACCTTCTGGATGGCCCAGTTCAGCGCGGCTTCAGGCGGCGTGGTGGTGGTGTCGATGTCGTTGCCATACAGGCACAGGCCCGCTTCGAGCCGCAGCGAGTTGCGGGCGCCCAGGCCGATGGGTTTGACCTCGGGCTGAGCAAGCAGGGCGCGGGCCAGGGTGTCGGCCTGCGCAGCGGGCACCGAGATTTCAAAACCGTCTTCACCGGTGTAGCCGCTGCGGGTCACAAAACAGTCGCAGCCTGCAATGGAAAAATCGCCGCCCGTCATGAACACCAGCTTTTCCACGCCGGGCGCGAGGCGGGCGAGGGCGGTGACGGCCCGCGGGCCTTGCAGAGCGAGCAGGGCGTGGTCGGGCATGGGCACCACCTTGCAGCGCTGGCCGATGCGGGCCGTGATGTGCGCAATGTCGCCCACCTTGCAAGCACCGTTCACGATCACGAACAGCGTGGGCTCGCCATCCACCACGCCTTGGTTGAAGAACATCAGGTCATCGATGACCGTGCCTTCGTCAGTGAGCAGCAGCCCGTAGCGCTGTTTGCCCACGGGCAGGTCGATCACGTCCACCGGCATCAGGGTTTCAAACGCCGCTGCGGCGTCAGGGCCGACCAGCTTGAGCTGGCCCATGTGCGAGACGTCAAATAAGCCCGCCGCGCTGCGCGTGTGCTGGTGTTCGGCCATCAGCCCAGCGGGGTATTGCACGGGCATGGAGTAGCCGGCGAACGGCACCATGCGGGCGCCCAGCTCGATGTGCAGGGCGTTCAGGGGCGTGGTAAGCAGGGGGGCGGTGGCTGACATGGCGGAACTCCGGGGCAAATGAGGGCCGCAGCCACAAGGTGGCCACGGGATTTGCCCTGCTGTCCGCTTTACCTGAGAGATTCACCGCAGCGCCCTGGCTGGCCGTGCGGTTTGCTCCTTCGGTGGATGGCCTCGACACGCGGGTGCGGTGGGCCATCTCTCTCCAGCAAGGGAACGCCCGCATCACTGCGGGCGGTTGTCAGTCCTTTTGCCTGAGCGTTCGGCTGCTGCCTGCGCCTTCGGCGGTGCGGTGGCCTGTGGGGCTAGGCACTCTCTCCTGACCTAACGATTCTAACTACTTTGCGTAGACCAGATCTCGGAGAGCGAGTGAGATCGAGGGTATGTACGTGATGATCATCAGGCAAACCAGGATCACACAAACAAAAGGCAGTAAGTGCTTGATGATGCGGTCCAGCGAGATTCTGGCCACCGTGCAGGCCGCAAACAGATTCACTCCAAAAGGCGGGGTGATCATGCCCAGCGCCAGGTTCACCACCATGATCAGCCCGAAATGCACCGGGTCGATGCCGAAGTGCATGGCCACGGGCGCGAGGATGGGCGCCAGCACGATGATGGCGGCGCTGGTCTCGATGAACATGCCGATCACGAACAGCGCCGCATTCACCCCCAGCAGGAACAGGGCAGGGGACTGCAGCACGGCTTCGAGCCAGCGGCCGATGGCATCGGGCACCCCGGCACGTGTGATGAGGAACGCAAACAGCCCGGCATTGGCAATGATGAACATGATCACCGCCGACGAGATGGCCGACTTGCGCAGGATGGCGAACAGGTCCTTGATGCGGATCTCGCGGTAGATCACCACCCCCACGATAAGCGCGTAGAACACGGCCACGGCCGATGCCTCGGTGGGGGTGAACACGCCGCCGTAGATGCCGCCCAGGATGATCACAGGCATGAGCAGCGCCCAGCCTGCCTGCAGCGTGGCCTTGCCAAACGGCATGCGGCCATCGCCGTCGTTCTTGCCCCAGCCCTTGTACTTGCAATACGCCCATACGAAGAGCATCAGCGCACCGCTGATCAGCAGGCCCGGGCCAAAGCCCGCGATGAACAGCTCGCCAATGGACACTTCGGCGCTCACGCCGTACAGGATCATCGGGATTGAGGGCGGAATGATCACACCCAGCTCGGCACTTGTGGCCTGCAGCGCAGCCGCATAGCTGGTGGGGTAGCCATGCTTGATGAGCGCGGGGATCAGGATGGCACCAATCGCAAACGTGGTGGCCACCGACGAGCCCGACACGGCCGCGAAGATCATGCAGGTGAGCACGCAGGTCATGGGCAGGCCGCCCTGCACGCCGCCCACGATGCTCTTGGCAAACTCCACCAGGCGGCGCGAGATGCCACCGGTCTCCATGAGGTTGCCCGCGAGGATGAAGAAGGGGATGGCCGCCAGCGGAAACTTGTTGATCGAGGCGAACATCTCCTTCACCGAGATCAGCATGTTGGCGTTGGATGCCTGGATGCCCAGGATGGAGGCGAGGCCGATGGACACGGCCACCGAAATGGTGAGTGCAAAGCAAATCACCATCGTTGAAATCATGACCATGCTCATTGGGCGGTCTCCAGTTCCATGCGCAGGGGGTCGATGAGATTGCCGATGATGCCGACAGTGCAGAACAGGCCGCCGACGGGCATGGCCAGGTAGGCCCAGAACATGGAGACGGATTCCAGCCCCGCCATGCTCTGCACGCCACCACGTTGAGCGTAGTCCCAGCCGTACCAGATGACGATGCCGATCAGCGCCAGGGCTGCCAACGCGACCACCCAGTCCAGCACCCGCCGCAGGGCGGGAGGGCTCCAGCGGTAAAGCACATCCACGCTGACCATCGCGCCCTGGCGGAAGGCGGCGGGGATGGCGAGGAACACCATCCAGATCAGGCTGAAGCGGATCAGCACTTCCGTCCATTCGGCAGGCTGCTCCAGCACAAAGCGCATGAGGATCTGGAACATGCCCAGCGAGGCAGACAGGGCCAGCATGGCGCAGGCCCCCAGCATGGCGATGAACGTGGTCCATCGCTCAAAGGTGAGAAAAGCATTTTTCATGGGGCAGTGCCAGCCATGGGCAGTTGAAACAACAGGGGGAACAACACGGTAAGCAATCAGGCAAGAAGCCTGGGGCGGGAGCAAAAACGCCCGATAGCGCTTGCGCTACGGGCGTTGGTTGCTACTACAACGATAGTAGCGCGGGCATCACTTGAAGTCGCGGATCTTGTCGAGCGTGGCCTTGCCGAACTGTTTTTCGAATTCGGCATTTACGGGGGCCAGTGCGGCCACAAACTTGGACTTGTCGGGGTTGTCCACCACCGTCATGCCCTTGGCGCGCAGGTCGGCCACACCCTTGGCGTCGTCTTCATCCACGCGGGCCCGGTTGGCCTTGGTGCCTTCCTTGGCGGCGTCGATGAAGGCCTGTTTGTCCGCGGTCGACAGCTTCTCGAAAGCGCCCTTGTTCATCACGAAGATGGCGGGGGAATACACGTGGCCGGTCAGTGTCAGGTGCTTTTGCACCTGGTCGAACTTGGCCGAGATGATCACGGGCAGCGGGTTCTCTTGGCCGTCCACAGTGCCTTGTTGCAGGGCCGTGAACACTTCGGGGAAGGCCATGGGCGTGGTGATGATGCCAAAGCCCTTGTACGCGGCGATGTGCACGGGGTTCTCCATCGTGCGCATCTTCAGGCCCTTGAGGTCCTCGGGCGTGTTCACCGAGCGCTTGCTGTTGGTCATGTGGCGAAAGCCGTTCTCGGCCCAGGCCAGGGCTTTGAAGCCCTTGCTGTCGAACTTGGTCAGCATCTCCTGGCCGATGGGGCCGTCCAGCACCGCACGGGCATGCGCCTTGTCGCGGAACAGGAAAGGCACGTCCAGGATCTTGGTTTCAGGAACAAAGTTGGGGATGGGCCCCGTGGAGCTGAACGCCAGCTCTTGCGTGCCCAGCTGCACGGCTTCAATCGACTCGCGCTCGCCACCCAGGGCGCCGTTGTAGAACGTCTGCACCTTGTAGCGGCCGGCCGTGCGCTTTTCGACTTCCTTGGCAAACGTGTCGATGGCAATCCCCTGGTGGGAATTCTGGGCTGTCGAGATGCTGATGCGCATGGTGGTCTGCGCGGCAGCGGTGGCCACAAAGCCGAGCGCAAGGCTCAGGCCGACGACGAGTTTGGTCAGTTGCATGCTGTCTCCTGTTAATGGTGGGCTGGGTTGGTGGGGATGCACGGTTGCTCCTTGCAGAGCGGACCCCAGCCTCTGCCAAATTATGGCGGTGCAGCATCGACGCAGGCATCGGGGTTTGTGCTGGTAAGCGTGCTTATTAACTACCCACCAGGGCGCTAGCCAAGACGCTTCTGGCGGCCATGGGCGACGCCAAAAAATGCCAAGGGCCCCGTGCTGGCGGTAACCAGCCGGGGCCTTGTCAGTTTGTGCGCTCCGGTAAGAGCGCCTTGATGGAAGAAGTATGCGCGGGGCGGATGAGATGAATTTGCTGAATTCGCTCCAAATGGAGTGAATCGCAGAATAATTTTCTGTGTTGGCGAAGATTGGTGAATAATCCAGCCGATGGATCGACTGGATAAAAAAATTCTCGCTGTGCTGCAAGGCAACGCCCGCGCCAGCCTGCAAGAGATCGGGCAGGCCGTGGGCCTGAGCGCATCGCCCTGCTGGGGCCGCATCAAGAAGATGGAAGAGGCGGGTGTGATCCAGGGCTATACCGTGCGCATCAACCCGCAGTCGCTGGACCTGGCCGACACGGTGCTGGTGCAGGTCACGCTCGACAGCCATTCCGACAACACGCTCGAAAAATTTGGCGAAACACTCGCCAGCATTCCCGAGGTGATCGAGGCGCACCTGGTGTCGGGCGACTACGACTACCTGCTGCGCATCGTCGTGAAGGACACGCGCGACTACGAGCGCTTGCTGCGTGAGAAGCTCTACAAGATCAAAGGCATCCGGCACAGCCGCTCCAGCTTCGTGCTGCGCACGCTCAAGAAGGCCGATCTACCCCTGTTTGTGGGGTGATCTTGCATGAAAATGGACTCTAGCGCTTATCTGTAAATGGTTGGCTGCTATTGTTTTAATAGCATTGCATCCGTTCGCAACTCCATTGCGCAGGCATCGAGGAAACCCGGCGATGCTCTGTTTTTGCGGTTCAAAGGCTGTGGAACACGCGGATCAACGGCAGAATGGCCACGCCTTTCGGCGCTGGCTTGGGGGATGTTGCACCACCACGGTGCACCGCCAAGGAGCTTGCAACGTGCCAGCAAGGCCGGAGAACCACCACCATGAACCTGCGTTTTGTCGAAGCCTTTTACTGGGTGGCCTCCCTCAAGAGCGTGACGCGCGCAGCGGAAAAGCTCTTTCTGACGCAGTCGGCCATGTCAAGCCGCGTGGCGGCGCTGGAGGAAGAACTGGGCGTGCTGCTGCTGGACCGGCGCGACAAACATTTCAAGCTCACAGTGGCGGGCACGCGCTTTCTGACGTACGCCAAGCGGATGCTGGAGCTGCAACGCCAGCTCAAGGCCGAGATGGGCTCGGGCGGCCCGCTGGAAGTGTCGATTCGCCTGGGCGCCATTGAGTCGGTACTCCACTCGTGGCTCATCCCCTGGGTGGAACAACTGCGCAAGGACAACCCGCTGCTGGAGCTGGAGCTCACGGTCGAATCCACGCCGGTGCTGCTGGATCAGATCCGCCGGGGCACGCTGGATGCCGTGTTTGCGGCCTTGCCCGCATCGGCCGAAGGCATTCGCAGCCAGGCGCTGACGCCGATGGAGATGGTGTTCGTCGGCAACAGCAAGATCCACCGCAAGCGGCGCTATGCATCGGAAGACTTTGCCGGCACCGACATCCTGACCTTTCAGCGCGGTTCTCAGCCCCATGTGTACCTGTTGGACACGCTGCGCCAGGCGCAGGTGGAGCCGCGCTGCGTGCACACCATTTCCTCAATCTCTGCCATGGTGCAGCTGGTGCAGGGCGGTTTTGGCGTTGCCACGCTGCCGCGCCTGGCGGTGCAGAGGATGCTGGCATTCCCGGATCTTCGTGCGCTGGCCTGCGACATTGCGCTGCGTCCGCTGCCCATTCACGTGAGCTA
Source organism: Acidovorax sp. sif0632 (assembly GCF_019218805.1). NCBI lineage: Bacteria > Pseudomonadati > Pseudomonadota > Betaproteobacteria > Burkholderiales > Comamonadaceae > Acidovorax > Acidovorax sp. sif0632. The sequence goes on from NZ_JAHUWW010000002.1 coordinate 998,495, forward strand.
CCGCGAAGACCCGTCTTCGCCCGCGATGGAGGCGATCGTGCGTTCGGCGCTCAGCTTCATCGAAGCGCAGCAAGCCCCAGAGCCCAGGCCCCGCAAGGCCCGCGCCTGAGCGCGGGGACCACGCACGCTCCTTTTTCCGCTGCGCGCACTGCGGTTGCGCTGTCTGCCTTCACGGCGCAGCCCCGAGGACTTCGCATTGAATCGACATGCGCAGTTCGGTGCGGCTGCGCGTGTGCAAATTCTCCTTTCTAGGGTTCGGGTTAACCCTAAATAGAAGTCCAAGGGTTAACCCTGAGCACCAAATTGGTTTGCTTCGCCCCAATGAAGTGCATCGAAAAAATCGATGAGCTAAGAGAAATTTTTTGAATTTGCCAGCGCAGTTACACCCCAACACAATCCGTCCAACGTCATGCAATTGACTTTTCTCAATGCAAGGAAATACGGTGGACTTAGCTCAAGAAAATTCGCTCGCGGTGTTTGGCCCTGAGGGCACCAGCAATCCGAACCACGTTCGCGACACCATCCGCAAGGGCCTGTGGACATCACACACCAGCGGTCTCGCAGACGGCCATGTGCAAGGCAACGTGGTCATCCTGCCTGAGGTGCTTGCCAGTGACTTTCTGCGGTTTTGCCAGCGCAATCCCAAGCCTTGCCCCGTGCTGGCGGTCAGCGAGCCCGGCCAGTTCACCCTGCCTTCGCTGGGCAAGGACATCGACATACGCAGTGATGTGCCGCTGTACCGCATCTGGCGCCACGGTGAAATGTCGGAGGAGGTGGCGGACATTGCCAGCCTCTGGCGTCCGGACCTGGTCACCTTCATCCTGGGCTGTTCGTTTTCGTTCGAGTCCGCATTGATCGAGGCAGGCATCCGCCTGCGCCACATCGACGAAGGCAAGAATGTGGCCATGTTCCGCACCAACGTGCAAACCGAGCCGGCCGGCCCTTTTGGCGGTGCCATGGTGGTGACCATGCGTCCCATGCCTGCAGCGGATGTGATCCGTGCCGTGCAGGTGACATCGCGTTTTCCCAATGTGCATGGAGCACCTGTGCACATCGGTGACCCGGCCCTGATCGGCATCGCCGATCTGGCCCATCCCGACTACGGCGACGCCGTAGCGCTGATGCCGGGCGAAATCCCTGTTTTCTGGGCCTGCGGCGTCACCCCGCAATCGGCCATCTTGAATGCCCAACCCGCGTTCTGCATCACGCATGCACCGGGCTGCATGCTGGTCACCGACCTTCTCAACCACCAACTTGCCAGTTTCTGATCCGCTTTCAACAAGGAGTTCCACCATGAAGAAAATCACAATTTGTTTGTCCGCAGTCCTCAGCGTCTGCGCCGCCCAGGCCCAGATCAAGTGGGACCTGCCCACGGGCTATGGCGCCAACAGCTTCCAGACGCAGAACGTGCAGCAGTTCGCCAACGAGGTGGATCAGCTCACGGGTGGCAAGCTCAAGATCGTGTTGCACCCCGGTGGCTCGCTGTACAAGGCCAACGAAATCAAGCGTGCGGTGCAAACTGGCCAGGTGCCCTCGGCCGAGTTCATCCTTTCGGGCGCTACCAACGAAAACCCGCTGTTTGGGGTGGATTCGATTCCATTCCTGGCCACCAGCTATGCCGATTCCAAGCGCCTTTATCTGGCCGCCAAGCCTGCGCAGGAAAAGCTGCTCGCTGCGCAGGGCGTGAGGGTGCTGTTCACCGTGCCATGGCCTGGCCAGTCGCTCTACTCGCTCAAGCCCGTGAGTACGCCCGCGGACTTCGCAGGCACCAAGATGCGGGCTTACAACCCCGCCACCACGCGCATTGCGCAACTGCTCAAGGCGCAGCCGGTGACGATCCAGCTGTCGGAGCTGGGCCAGGCTCTGGCTACCAACACCGTGCAGAACTTCCTGACGTCCAGTGCCAGCGGCGTGGAATCCAAGCTGTATGAGCAGGTGAAGCACTTCTATCCCGTCAGCGCGTGGCTGCCGCGCAATGCCACCGTGGTGAACCAGAAGGCGTTTGATGCCCTGGACAAGCCTTTGCAGGATGCTGTGCTGAAGGCTGCGGCCGCCGCTGAAGAGCGCGGCTGGGCCACAAGCGAGCGCGTGGACAAGGAGTTCATCAAAGAGCTGGGCGCCAAAGGCATGACCGTGGCCGAGCCCAGCGACAGCATCAAGAAGGAACTCGCAAGCATTGGCGAATCCATGACGGCCGACTGGATCAAGTCTGCCGGACCTGAGGGGCAGGCCATCATCGACGCCTACCGCAAGAAGTAACTGGCGTTTTCCGGGCCCCCGCAGTGGGGCCGGGGTAGCACAGGCGCATGCTGCCCAGTTCTTTCGTCGCCACTCCCCCTCATTTTTTTCAAGCGTTACCGGAGTACGCCATGGACAAACTCGTCCGAAATTTCTACAGGCTGCTGATGTTGCTGTCCTGCCTGTCCATGCTGGCTGCGTTCGCCGCAGTCACGCTGGGCGTGTTTGCCCGCGAGGTCATTCACGTCAACATCGACGGTCTCGACGCGTATGCAGGCTACGCCATCGCCGCAGCGCTGTTCTTTGCATTGCCCGGCACATTGCAAAACGGAGACCACATCCGGGTGACCCTGTTGCTCGACCGGCTGCCGTCACGCTGGCGCGGCGCCTTTGAATGGTTCTGCCTGTCCAGTGCACTGGTGCTCACGGCCTATATCGCCTGCTACGCAGTGCGCTCGGTGTGGATTTCCTACGTCACGCACGACATTTCGCCTGCGGCCGATGCTTCGCCGCTGTGGATTCCCCAGATCAGCATGGCCATGGGCTGCATCGGCTTTGCGCTGTCGTTTGCCCATGCGCTCATCCTGCGCTTTCAGGGCGTGGCCTTCATGGCCGTGTCTGAATCGGCCCGTTCCGAGTAACCCCCTGCAGGAGAAATCAACATGGACGTCATCATTGCCTTTGGCCTGATCGTGGTGCTCTTTGCAGTGCTCGGTTCGGGTTTGTGGATCGGCCTGTCACTGCTTGCGGTGGCGCTGGTCGGTATGGAGCTTTTTACCAGCCGCCCCGTGGGTGACAGCATGATGCTGACCATCTGGGGGTCTACCTCCAGCTGGACGCTCACGGCCTTGCCGCTATTCCTCTGGATGGGCGAGATACTGTTTCGCAGCAAGCTGTCGAGCAGCATGTTCAAAGGCCTGGCGCCCTGGCTGGACCGTCTGCCCGGCCGCCTGTTGCATGTGAACGTGGTGGGCTGCACCATCTTCGCTGCCATCTCGGGCTCATCGGCGGCCACTTGCGCGACCATCGGCAAGATCACGCTGCCCGAACTCAAGCAGCGTGGCTATCCCGAAGACATCTCGGTGGGCACACTGGCTGGCGCAGGCACGCTGGGCCTGCTGATCCCGCCGTCGATCATCATGATCGTCTATGGCGTGGCGGCCAATGTGTCGATCTCCAAGCTGTTCCTGGCCGGCGTGATTCCAGGTCTGATGCTGGCAGCCCTGTTCATGGGCTACATCGTCGTGTGGGCCTTGTTTAACAAGGACAAGGTGCCAGCGCCTGATGCCCGCCTGAGCTTTGTGCAGAAGCTCTATGCGTCGCGCCACCTGATCCCTGTGGTGTCGCTCATCGTGGTGGTGCTGGGCGCCATCTACAGCGGTATTGCCACCGCCACCGAGGCCGCGGCGCTGGGTGTGGGCGGGTCGCTGATTCTGGCGAAGATTGAGGGATCACTCGATTGGGCGCGCTTCAAGGACGGGCTGGTCGCTGCCTGCCGCGTGTACTGCATGATCGGCCTCATCCTGGCGGGCGCCGCGTTCCTCACACTGGCCATGGGCTTCATCGGCCTGCCACGCCACCTGGCCGAGTTCATCGGCGCCCTGCACCTGTCGCCCTTTGCGCTGATGCTGCTGCTCATCGTGTTTTTCATCCTGCTGGGCTGCTTCCTGGATGGCATCTCCATGGTGGTGCTGACCATCGCGGTGCTGCTGCCCACGGTGGAAGCTGCAGGCTTTGACCTGGTGTGGTTCGGCATCTTCATCGTGTTGGTGGTGGAGATGGCGCAGATCACGCCGCCGGTGGGCTTCAACCTCTTTGTGCTGCAGGGCATGACGCGCCGCGAAGTTACCTGGATCGCCCGCACTGCACTGCCTTTGTTCGCACTGATGATCGTTGCGGTCATCCTGACGTATTTCGTGCCCGACGTCGTGCTCTGGCTGCCACGCCAGATGCAGGGCTGACCCCGCAGCACCCCTCGCCGAAAAATCCGTACAGGAGCTCACCATGAAGACCATCGTGTTGTTGGCCGCGCTTGCCGTGGCCCCGGTGCTGCACGCCCAAACCCAGTGGAAGCTGGCCACGGGCTACCGGGCGGAGTCGTTCCACACGCGCAATATCGTCCAGTTTGCGCAGGACGTGGAGCGTGCTTCAGCCGGTGCATTGCGCATTGAAGTGCATGCCAACAACGCCTTGTTCAAACTGGCTGAGATTCCTCAGGCGGTGCAGGACGGCAAGGCCCAGGCGGGCGAAACCATCATGACGAGCCTGGTGCGCGAGATCCCCATGGCAGGTGGCGATTCCGTGCCTTTTGTGGTCCGCAGCTATGCCGACGCACGGCGCATGTGGGATGTGCAGCGACCGTTGATCGAAGTGCACATGGCGCGCAAGGGGCTCAAAGCCTTGTACGCCGTGCCGTGGCCTCCGCAGGGGCTGTTCACCACGGTCCCGGTGCGTTCGTCGGTGGATTTCAAGGGAACCCGCATGCGCACCTACAACCCGGGCACGGTGCGTATTGCCGAGCTGCTGGGCGCCACGCCCGTGGATGTGCCCATGGTCGAGGTCAATCAGGCCCTGGCGGCCGGAAAGCTGGATTCGATGATCACATCGGCCTTGACCGGAGTGGAAAACCAGGTCTGGGGCCAGATCAAGCAGTACTACGGTATCAACGCCTGGTTCCCCAAGAACATCGTCTTTGTGAACCAGCAGGCGTTTGACGCACTGCCCGCCCCGGTGCGCCAGGCAGTGAGCCAGGCTGCAGCAGACGCCGAAAAACGGGGCTGGGCGATGAGCGCCGCCGTGGCCGAGGAGTCGGTGATCGAACTGCAGCGCAAAGGCATCAAGGTCGAGCCCCCCACCGCGGTGCTGGACTCCGAACTCAAACGCCTGGGCGAACGGTTTTCCCGCGAATGGGTGCGGTCCGTGGGGAGCGAGGCCAACCAGCTCTTCATCCCGTACTACACGCAGCGCTAGGCCATTGCATTGTTGGCATCACCAAGGAATCACCATGCAAACCCCTTCCGACACCATCGAGATGTATCTGCTGGCCAAGGATGGCAACCGGCCTCACCTGATCGAGCGGGCCTTTGCCGGCGGCGCGCTGCTGCGCATGGACGTGCGGCAGGGCGACATGGACTTTCCGCCGGTGGCCCACGGCCGCGACGCCATTGCCGAAACCCTGGTACGCCGCTTTGGCCGCACTTATGAAAACGTGTACAGCTTCTGTCTGGCCGATCCTCCCGATCCTGCGTGTGCGGAGTTTCACTGCCCCTGGCTCGTGGCCATGACCGAAAAAGACAGCCGCGCGGTGCGCCTGGGTTGCGGCCAGTACCACTGGCGCTTTGCACCGGGCTCGCGCCTGGCGCAGGAGCTGAGCATTGTGGTGGACAGCATGCAGACCCTGCCGCCCTCGGACATCCATGTCGTGATGCCCTGGATCGCTGCACTGAGCCGCCCCTGGTGCGGAGCGGACAAGGCCATGGTCACAGCGCCCTCCATTCCTTCTGTGCGCGCGGTGCTGGAGGCACTGGCTCGCGCGCCGCGCTCCCCGGCCCGCTCGCCTCTGGCCCTGGCGGCCTGAGCGAGCACCGAACCCTTTCATTTCACTTTGCAAACCATCACACCATGACACAACTTGCACCCACCACCCACATTCCCCGCTGGCAGTTCTGGATTGACCGTGGGGGCACATTCACCGACATCGTGGCCAAGCGGCCCGATGGCTCGCTGACCACCCACAAGCTGCTGTCCGAAAACCCCGAGCAGTACAAGGACGCCGCCGTGGCGGGCATCCGCCACCTGCTGGGTTTGAAGCCTGGCGAGCCCGTCACACCCGCGCTGGTGGAGTGCGTGAAGATGGGCACCACCGTGGCCACCAACGCATTGCTGGAGCGCAAGGGCGAGCCCACGCTGCTGGTGACCACGCGCGGCTTTCGCGACGCGCTGCGTATTGCCTACCAGAACCGCCCCCGCTTGTTCGATCGCCACATCCAGTTGCCCGAGCTTTTGTACACCGAGGTGATCGAAGCGTGCGAACGGGTGGGCGCCCATGGCGATGTGCTGCAGGCACTGGACGAACCCAGCCTGCGCGGCGACCTGCTGGCCGCCTACGGACGTGGTCTGCGCAGCGTGGCCATTGTGTTCATGCACGGCTACCGCTACACCCAGCATGAACAGGCGGCTCAGCGCATCGCCAAAGAGGTGGGCTTCACGCAGATCAGCACCTCGCACGAAACCAGCCCGATGATGAAGTTCGTGAGCCGGGGCGACACCACCGTGGTGGATGCTTACCTCTCACCCATCCTGCGCCGCTATGTGGAGCAGGTCGCCAGCGAGATGCCGGGCGTCAAGCTGTTCTTCATGCAGTCTTCGGGGGGCCTCACCGATGCGGGTACCTTCCAGGGCAAGGATGCGATTCTGTCGGGGCCCGCAGGTGGCATCGTAGGCATGGCGCGCACGGCGGGCCTGGCCGGGCATGAAAAGGTCATCGGCTTTGACATGGGCGGAACGTCCACGGATGTAAGTCACTACGCCGGTGCGTTCGAGCGCGAGTTCGAAACCCACGTCGCCGGTGTGCGCATGCGCGCCCCCATGATGAGCATCCACACGGTGGCGGCTGGCGGCGGCTCGGTATTGGCCTACGACGGTGCCCGTTTCCGAGTGGGCCCCGAAAGCGCAGGCGCCAACCCAGGCCCGGTGAGCTACCGCCGTGGCGGCCCGCTGGCAGTGACCGATGCCAACGTGATGGTGGGCAAGGTGCAGCCGCGTTACTTCCCCAGCGTGTTTGGCCCCGCCGCCAACGAAACACTGGACGCCGATGCGGTGCGTGCCCGCTTTGAAGAAATTGCTGCGCAGACCCAGCGCAAGCCCGAAGAAGTGGCCGAAGGCTTCATCCAGATCGCTGTGCAGCAGATGGCCAACGCCATCAAGAAGATCAGCGTGGCACGCGGCTACGACGTGACGCGCTACACGCTGCAGTGTTTTGGTGGCGCGGGCGGCCAGCATGCCTGCCTGGTGGCCGACGCCTTGGGCATGTCGCGTGTGTTTGTGCACCCGCTGGCGGGCGTGCTCAGTGCTTATGGCATGGGTCTGGCGGACCAGACGGTGATCCGCGAACAGGCGGTGGAGATGCCGCTGGCCGCCGCATCGCTGCCGCTGATTGCGGAACGCCTGGACGCACTGGGCTCTGCGGCCCAGGCCGAGCTGGAGCGCCAGCAGGTCAGCGCCAACCCGGTGCAGGTGCGCCACAACGTGCACGTGCGCTACGAAGGCACCGATTCGGCCCTGGTGGTGCCGTTTGGCGACATGGCCAGCATCCAGGCCGCTTTCGAATCTGCCTATCGCCAGCGTTTTGCCTTCCTGATGGTAGGCAAGGGTCTGGTGGTGGAGGCCGTGTCGGTCGAGGCCATGATTGCGGGCGATGCCCCCGCCGAGCCGCGCCTTCCCGTGCATCCGCACCGCAAGCACCCACAGCGCGAGACGGTGAAGATGTACTCGGGCAGCGCATGGCACGATGCCGCCCTGGTGGTGCGCGAGGACCTGCACCCTGGCGACGTGATCCCAGGCCCCGCCATCATTGCCGAGAAGAACACCACCACCGTGGTGGAGCCCGGCTGGTCTGCGCGCCTCACGGACCTGGACCACCTGGTGCTGGACCGCGTCACCGCGCGCAAGGTGCAGTACGCCGCAGGCACCACGGTGGACCCGGTGCTGCTGGAGGTGTTCAACAACCTGTTCATGAACATCGCTGAGCAGATGGGCCTGCAGCTGCAGAACACGGCCTACTCGGTCAACATCAAGGAGCGCCTGGACTTCAGCTGTGCGCTCTTCGATGCCACGGGCAACCTGATCGCCAACGCGCCGCACATGCCCGTGCACCTGGGTTCCATGGGTGAGAGCATCAAGACCGTGATCCGCGAGAACGCGGGGAAGATGCACCCGGGCGATGTGTACATGCTCAACGACCCGTACCATGGCGGCACCCATCTGCCCGATGTGACCGTGATCACCCCGGTGTATGTGGCCGAGGGCAACGAGCCCACGTTTTATGTGGGAAGCCGGGGCCACCATGCCGACATCGGTGGCACCACGCCGGGCTCGATGCCACCGTTCTCCACGCGCATCGACGAAGAGGGTGTGCAGATCAACAACGTGAAGCTGGTGGACCGTGGCATCTTTCTGGAAGAAGAGGTGCGCAGCCTGCTGACGACGGGTGGCGGCACCACGCCATACCCCAGCCGAAATCCCCAGCAGAACCTGGCCGATCTGCGCGCGCAAATCGCTGCCAACGAGAAGGGTGTGCAGGAACTCTCGAAGATGGTGGGGCAGTTTGGCCTGGATGTCGTGCAGGCCTACATGCGCCATGTGCAGGACAACGCGGAAGAGTCGGTGCGCCGCGTGATCACGCAGCTCAAAGACGGGCAGTTCACCCTGAAGTTGGACAACGGCGCGCAGATCAGCGTGTCGGTCAAGGTCAATGTGGCCGAGCGCAGCGCGGTGATCGACTTTGCAGGCACCAGTGCGCAGCAGACCAACAACTTCAACGCCCCGCGTGCTGTGTGCATGGCGGCGGTGCTGTATGTGTTCCGCACGCTGGTCGACGATGACATTCCGCTCAATGCCGGGTGCTTGAAACCCCTGCAGGTCATCATCCCGCAGGGCTCCATGCTCAACCCCAACCCGCCGGCCTCGGTGGTGGCGGGCAATGTGGAGACCTCCACCTGCATCACCAATGCGCTGTTCGGCGCCTTGGGCGTGATGGCGGGCAGCCAGCCCACCATGAACAACTTCACCTTTGGCAATGCGCAGTACCAGTACTACGAAACCATTGCCGGCGGCAGCGGTGCCGGTGCGGTGTTCGATGCTTCGGGCCGCACGGTGCGCGGGTTTGACGGCACCAGCGTGGTCCAGACGCACATGACCAATTCGCGCCTGACCGACCCCGAGGTGCTGGAGTTCCGCTTCCCCGTGGTGCTCGACAGCTACGAGATCCAGCGCGGGTCCGGCGGGGCAGGCCGCTGGGCGGGTGGTGATGGTGGCGTGCGGCGCGTGCGCTTTCTGGAGGCGATGACGGCCAGCATTTTGTCCAACGGGCGCCTGAACCCCGCCTTTGGCATGGCAGGCGGCCAGCCGGGCCGACCCGGCGCCAACCGCGTGCTGCGTGCCAACGGCCAGGTGGAAGAGCTGGGCCATATCGGCGCGGCACTGATGGAGCCTGGCGATGTGTTCGAGATCGCTACCCCCGGCGGTGGCGGCTTTGGCGAATGTGTCACGTCGTGACGTGATGGGCCGCTGACCCCAGTGGGGCATGTGCTGTGTGCGTTGTACCTGCGGGGACACACTGGGCACAGCGCTTGCCACCACTGGTTTCCACCCCCGCATGGTGCGGGAAATGAACCAGGAGAACGCTCATGAACTACTTGCCAGCCACTTCCGGGGCGCTTGGCGGCGCCACCTTCTCCGCCGCACCTGTACACGCGGATGTCAGCCGTGCCACAACAGACTCTGCCGCCCAGAGCCCAGAGCCTGCGCGGCGCAGCCGCACCCTCAGCGTGGGGCAGAAGCTGGCGGCCAGCTTTGGCATTCTGGGCTTCGCGGTGGCCTTGCTCGGCGCCACCACCTGGCTGACGGGCCAGGACACCAGCCGCCAGGCTACGCTGCTGACTGCAGAGCAGCTGCCCATTGAGCGCACGGTGCGGGACTGGAAAACGCAGTCTGTCTATATCGGCCAGATTGCATTGCGCGCCACGTTGTCGTCCGACGTGTTCCCGCTGGTGGCTGAGATGCGCAGCCAAATCGCCGCTGAAGACGCGATGCGCAAGCGCATTGAAGAAGCGATGGCCAAGGCGTCCTCCAGCGAGAGCGCCGGGCCGCTGTGGACCGAAGCCCAGGAGCAACGCCAGAAATATGCAGTGTTGCGGGATGCGCTGGTGCAAAACGCCCTCGAAGCCAAGATCATCAGCCAGAAGGAGTTGCAGGAACACGCTGCTGCGTTGACCCAGTACCTGCGCTCCATTGACCAGTTGCTCGCAGCCTCCGAGCAGTCATCCCTGAAAGCGGGTGACAGCATGATTACCGACGCGTCCCGTGCGCAATGGGTCAGTGCTGTGGCGGTGCTGGTGGTGGTGGCGCTGTCGGCGCTGTTTGGCTGGCTGCTGCGGCGCTCCATCGTGCTGCCGCTGCGCCAGGCCTGCGAAGCGGCGGATCTGGTGGCGCGGGGCGACCTGACGGTGCGCATGCAAACCCAGCGCACCGACGAGATTGGCCAGCTGCTCACGGCGCTGGACAAGATGGTCGAGTCGCTGCACTACGTGGTGACCGAGGTGCGTGACTCGGGCGAATCCATCCATGTGGCCAGCTCTGAGGTGGCCGCGGGCAACACTGACCTGAGCATGCGCACCGAGCATGCCGCCAGCAACCTGCAGCAGACGGCGGCCAGCATTGCGCAGCTGGCGCAGATGGTGGCCGCCAATGCCGACAGCACGCGCCAGGCCAATGCCCTGGCGCTGAACGCCACCGAAGTGGCCAGCAAAGGCGGCGAAGTGGTCAGCCAGGTGGTCAAGACCATGGAAGAGATCAACGCCAGTAGCAAGAAGATCGCCGACATCGTTGGCATCATTGATGGCATTGCGTTCCAGACGAATATCCTGGCACTGAACGCCGCCGTGGAGGCCGCCCGCGCGGGCGAACAGGGGCGCGGCTTTGCCGTGGTGGCCAGCGAAGTGCGGGGCCTCGCAGGGCGCAGTGCCAATGCGGCGCGCGAGATCAAGGCGCTGATCTCCACCAGCGTAGACAAGGTGAGTGACGGCGCCCGGCTGGTGGTCACCGCAGGTTCCACCATGGGCGACATCGTGCAGAGCGTGGAGCGGGTGACCACGCTGATGTCCGAGATCAACGAGGCCAGCAGCGAGCAGAGCACGCAGATCGGCCAGGTGAGCCAGGCGGTGGACCAACTCGACCACATGACGCAGCAGAACGCCGCGCTGGTGGAGCAGGGCGCCGCAGCGGCCCAGAGTCTCAAGGACCAGGCCAACCGGCTGGCGGGTGCGATGGGGCAGTTTCAACTCACGCGGGCAGCCGCGTGAGCGCCAGTGCCAGATACATCAATAAAAAAGGGCCTGCAGCGCAGGCCCTTTAAGCACTAGGTGCTATGAATTTTGATGGTGCTCACATGCCTGCATAGTTCGGACCGCCGCCGCCTTCAGGGGTGACCCACACGATGTTCTGCGTGGGGTCCTTGATGTCGCAGGTCTTGCAGTGCACGCAGTTCTGCGCATTGATCTGCAGACGCTGGGCATCACCGCCTTTGGTGGTGTCGGGCACGAACTCGTAAACGCCCGCCGGGCAATAGCGCGCCTCGGGGCCCGCGTACTTGGCCAGGTTGATGTTGACCGGCACGCTCGCGTCCTTGAGCGTCAGGTGGGCGGGCTGGTTCTCTTCATGGTTGGTGTTGCTGATGAACACGCTGGAGAGGCGGTCGAACGTGAGCTTGCCATCGGGCTTGGGGTAGACGATGGGTTTGCACTCGGCCGCAGGCTTGAGGTACGCGTGGTCGGGCTTGTCGCGGTGCAACGTCCAGGGGATGTGGCCGCGCAGCACAAATTGTTCGAAACCGTTCATCAGCGTGGCCGTGGTCAGGCCGTACTTGAACCAGTTCTTGAAGTTGCGGTCCTTGTTCAGTTCGGTGTGCAGCCAGCTCTTTTCAAAGGCTTCTGGGTAGGCTGTCAGCTCGTCGTGCTGGCGGCCAGCCACCACGGCGTCGTAGGCGGCTTCAGCGGCCAGCATGCCGGTCTTGATGGCGGCGTGGCTGCCCTTGATGCGGCCCACGTTCAGGTAGCCCGCATTGCAGCCCACCAGTGCGCCACCCGGGAACACGGTCTTGGGCAGGGCGTTGATGCCGCTGGCGTTGATGGCGCGCGCGCCGTACGACAGGCGCTTGGCCGTGATTTCGCCTTTTTCGTTTTCGAAGTAATAGCGGACGTTCGGGTGCGTCTTCCAGCGCTGGAATTCTTCAAACGGGCTGAGGTAGGGGTTCTGGTAGCCCAGGCCGGTCACAAAACCGACGGCGACTTTGTTGCCCTCCAGGTGGTACAGGAAGGCGCCGCCGTAGGTGTCGTTCTCCATGGGCCAGCCAGCGGTGTGCATCACAAAGCCGGGCTGGTGCTTCTTGGGGTCGATTTCCCAGAGTTCCTTCACGCCAATGCCAAAGCTCTGCGGGTCGCGGTCCTTGTCGAGCTGGTACTTGGCAATCAGCTGCTTGCCCAGGTGGCCGCGTGCGCCTTCGGCAAACACGGTGTATTTGCCCAGCAGCTCCATACCGAGCTGGAAGTTCTCGGTGGGCTCGCCGTCCTTGCCGATGCCCAGATTGCCCGTGGCCACACCCTTGACGGAGCCGTTGTCGTTGTAGAGGACCTCTGCGGCGGTAAAGCCGGGGAAGATTTCCACGCCCAGGGCCTCTGCCTGCTCGCCCAGCCACTTGGTCAGGTTGCCCAGGCTGATGATGTAGTTGCCATGGTTCTGCGCAAACGGTGGCAGGAACATGTTGGGCACGCGAAAGCCCGATTTTTCAGACAGGAAGATGTAGGCGTCGTCGGTGACGGGCTGGTTCAGGGGCGCGCCGCGCTTTTTCCAGTCGGGGATCAGCTCGGTGAGGGCCTTGGGATCCATGATGGCGCCCGACAGGATGTGCGCACCGGGCTCGGAGCCTTTTTCGAGCACCACGACCGAGACGTCCTGGCCTTTTTCGGCCGCCAGTTGCTTCAGGCGGATCGCAGTGGCAAGGCCGCCAGGGCCGCCGCCAACGACCACCACGTCGTATTCCATGGATTCGCGGGGGCCGTATTGGGCGAGGATTTCTTCGTTGGTCATGGGCTTCTCGTCGGGCGTTTGATAATGGATTATTTTCTACAGAGCGCCGACCGCGCCCTGTCTGTCTGGCGACTGATTGTATTCACGGAATATGGACAATCGAACGACCGTTCTATTTTGATCAGTAGGGAGACTCTAAATGGCATACAGCATCGACTTGTCCGGCCGCGTGGCCTTCATCACGGGCGCCTCCAGCGGCCTGGGCGCTCAGTTTGCCCGCACGTTGGCCCGCGCGGGCGCAGGCGTCGTGCTGGCCAGCCGCCGCGTGGAAAAGCTCAAGGAGCTGCGTGCGCGCATCGAAGGCGAGGGCGGTGATGCCCATGTGATCGAACTCGATGTGACCGACCACGACTCCATCAAGTCCGCCGTGGCCCATGCCGAGACCGAAATGGGCTCCATCGACATTCTGGTGAACAACTCGGGCGTGAGCACCACGCAGCGCATCCAGGACGTGACGCCCGAGGACTACGACTTCATCTTCGACACCAACGTGAAGGGCGCCTTCTTTGTGGCGCAAGAGGTGGGCAAGCGCATGCTGGCCCGCTCGCGCGGCGCGGCGCCGGGCAGCTTCACGGGCGGGCGCATCATCAACATTGCCTCGATGGCGGGCCTCAAGGTGTTGCCGCAGATCGGCGCCTATTGCATGAGCAAGGCCGCCGTGGTGCAGATGACCAAGGCCATGGCCATCGAATGGGGCAGGTTCGGCATCAACGTGAATGCGATCTGCCCGGGCTACATCGACACGGAAATCAATCACCACCACTGGCAGACCGAGCAGGGCAAGAAGCTCATCGACATGCTGCCCCGCAAGCGCGTGGGCAACGCGCAAGACCTGGATGCGCTGCTGGTGATGCTGGCCAGCGACCAGAGCCATTTCATCAATGGTGCGGTGATTGCTGCCGATGACGGCTTTGGGGTCTGATCCCTCGGGTGTGCGAAGCCATGAAGATTGAAATCCCGGAAGTCAAGAAGCGGGTTTTTGAAATGCGCTTCCCCGTGCGCTGGGGCGACATGGACGCTATGGGCCATGTCAATAACACGGTGTATTTCAGATACCTGGAGACGGCCCGCATCGAGTGGATGGTGTCCGTGGGCTGCAACCCCGATCCGCGCGGCCAGGGGCCGGTCATCGTCAATGCGTTCTGCAATTTCTACAAGCAGCTCGAATACCCGGCAGACGTGCTGCTCAAGCTCTACGTGAGCGACCCGGGCCGCACCACGTTTGAGACCTGGGGCACGATGGAGCGCGTGGACCAGCCCGGCGTGATTTGCGCGGCAGGTGGCGCCACCACCATCTGGGTGGACTTCCCGCAGCAGAAGGCAGCGCCCTTGCCGGACTGGATGCGGGCGCTGGTCTCTGCGGATTGAATTTGAGTGAAATTGGGATCTAGCGCTTATTGGTTAAGCGCTAGTAGCTATTAGATTGATAGTAAATGCGCCAGGGCACTTACTTCTGCTTGGGCACCCGTCCCATCAAGTAAAACTCTGGGTTGGGCTGCATGCCCGCAAAGCTGGCCATGCGGTTGCTCAGGCCAAAGAACGCAGTGATGGCCGCGATGTCCCAGATGTCCTCGTCGTCAAAACCATGGGCGTGCAGGGCCACAAAGTCGGCGTCCTCGACTTCGTGTGCGTCAAGGCAGACCTTCATCGCAAAGTCGAGCATGGCGCGCTGGCGCGGGCTGATGTCGGCCTTGCGGTAGTTCACGGCCACCTGGTCGGCGATGAGGGGTTTCTTTTCATAGATGCGCAGGATCGCGCCGTGCGCCACCACGCAATACAGGCACTGGTTGGCCGCGCTGGTGGTAGTGACGATCATCTCGCGCTCGCCCTTGGTCAGGCTGCCTTCTTCTTTCAGCATGAGTGCATCGTGGTACGCGAAGAACGCTCGCCACTCGGCCGGGCGGCGCGCAAAGGCCAGGAACACGTTGGGGATGAAGCCCGCCTTCTCCTGCACTTCCACGATGCGTGCGCGGATGTCTTCGGGCAGGGTGTTCAGGTCGGGAAAAGGGTAGCGGCTCACGGCGGTCTCCTGTGGTTTTTGTGAGTTGAGGTTGCGGGGCAAGTATCACGGATGCCACTGGGTGGCTCGTACAGGGCTTTGTGCGGGCGCGGCCGAATTGCCCGCCAGCGCATACGACAACTGGGTGGCCGCAGCCATCACTGTCTGCGCCAGCGCTTCGAGCTTTTCGGCCGGCA
This sequence comes from Acidovorax sp. sif0632, assembly GCF_019218805.1. Taxonomy (NCBI): domain Bacteria; kingdom Pseudomonadati; phylum Pseudomonadota; class Betaproteobacteria; order Burkholderiales; family Comamonadaceae; genus Acidovorax; species Acidovorax sp. sif0632. Next base: position 1,013,792 of record NZ_JAHUWW010000002.1, read on the forward strand.
GGCGCGAGGCTGGGCCCGAAATACACACCGAGCCCATCAGCCGCCAGTGCATGCCAAACACCGGCGCCGACACCGTGGCCACGCCCTGTTCGCGCTCGCCAATCGACCAGTGGTAGCCCTTTTTTCGGATCTCTTCATAGGCCTTGCCCGGCTCGCCCGAAAACGCCAGGATCACACGGCCCGGCGATCCTTTGTCCAGCGGCAGGCCTTCGCCCATGCGTGCGTGGTGGCGCAGCGCCTGCGGGCCTTCCACACGCACAAGGCAGGTCCGCACATTGCCTTCGCGCACATAAAACGCGGCGCTTTCGCCCGTGGCAAGGGTCAGCTCGCGCAGCGCGGGCTCCAGCACGTTCTGCACGTCAAAACCGGCCTGGTAGCGTGCGCCCAGCCAGCCTGCCGCCGGGCCCAGGCGCCAGTCGCCATCCTCGCGCTGCACCATGAAACCCGACTGCGCCAGCGTGCGCGCGAGGCGCAGCACCGTGGTCTTGTGCAGGCCGCAGCGGCGGCTCAGCTCGGCCAGGGGCAGGCTGGATTCGCCCAGTGCAAAGGCTTCCAGCACCTGCAGGGCACGTGTGACGGCGATGACACCACCACCGGGTTCTACATCTGCCGGAGCCATGGGACGGGGCGCGGGGGCGAGGGGTTGGGAGGGCTTGGCGGGGTGGTTGCTCATGGTGCAATTCGTTTCATGGTGCGCAACTGCATTGTATGGGTTGAAACGTCTGCGTACAGTCGCACCCACGGCGCCGGACCAGAACACGGATCACAACAAAGGCCCTGCAGACCGGCGTGACGAACCACCACAACGGAGACAAATTCATGACCGCCTTCACTTCGCTTTCGCGCTCTCTGTGCGCTGCCTTCCTGGGCTTTGCGGCCGCAGCCGCACCCACCGGGGCCGCTCTGGCGCAGGCCGCTTACCCCAGCAAACCCATCCGCCTCATCGTGCCGTTCCCGCCCGGCGGCGGCACCGACATGATTGCGCGCACCGTGGCGCAAAAGCTCACGGACCAGAACAAGTGGAACGTGATCGTGGACAACCGCCCCGGCGCGGGCGGCAACCTGGGGGTGGACGCCGCCGCCAAGTCACCCGCCGACGGCTACACGCTCGTCATTGGCCAGACCAGCAACCTGGCCATCAACCCCACGCTGTACCCCAAGCTACCGTACGACCCGCTCAAGGACCTGGTGCCCGTGGCGCTCGTCTCGTCCTCGCCCATCGTGATGGCTGCGCCCATCAACTCACCCTTCAAGAGCTACGCCGATGTGGTGGCGGCCGCCAAGGGCAAGCCCGATGCGCTCACGCTGGGCTATTCGGGCAACGGCACCGTGGCCCACCTGGCCGGGGAGCTGGCCGAAAACGCCGCCGACATCAAGCTGCGCCACATCCCCTACAAGGGCGCGGCCCAGGCCATGACGGACCTGGTGGGCGGGCAGATCGACCTGTACATGTCGTCGGTGCCCACGCTGCTGGGCCAGGTGCGCAACGGCAAGCTCAAGGTGATTGCCATCACCTCGGCCAAGCGCTCGCCGCAACTGCCGGATGTGCCCACGCTGGCCGAGTCGGGCTACAAGGGCTTTGAGGCCGTGACCTGGTTCGGCATCCTGGCCCCTGCCGGTACGCCCACACCCATCCTGGCGCAGCTCAACAAGGCCATCAACGCGGCCCTGCAGCAGCCCGATGTGGCCGACAAGCTGCGCTCCGAAGGCGGCGATGTGCTGGGCGGCACCGCCGAGCAGTTCAGCGCGCTGCTCAAAGCCGAAGTGCCGCGCTGGGCCAAGATCGTCAAGGACTCCGGCGCCAGCCTGGACTGACGGGCTCACGCTGGGGGGGCGGTTTGTCCCGCGTATCTGCCCGCCCCACTTCTTCACCTTCGCATTTCGTCTGCACTTCGCCAGCTGCTGAGTCCGGGGCTGGTTGCGCTGCGGCATGGGCGCCTTGCACGCGCATCCCAGTCAGCCGCGCCCATTCGCTCCCCAGCATCTCCGCGTTCTTTCCAAGGATTCCCCATGAGCCAACTCCCTGAAATCATCCGCACCATCGACCGCGTGAGCGCCGACGTAGTGCAAAAAGCCGCCACCTACCAGGCCGCCATCCTGGCCGACGTGGCAGGCCGCCGCGGCACCATGCATGGCCGCGTGGCGCCCGTGCACCAGTCCATGAAGGTGGCAGGCCCTGCCTTCACCGTGGAAGTGCGCCCCGGCGACAACCTCATGATCCACGCCGCCATTGCCCTGGCCCAGCCCGGTGACGTGCTCGTGATCGACGGCAAGGGCGACCAGACGGCGGCGCTGATGGGCACGCTGATGCTCAGCGCTTGCAAGAAGCGCGGCCTGGCGGGCGTGATCGTGGACGCCGCCATCCGCGACAAGCTGGAAATTCTGGAGCTGGACTTCCCCGTGTTCAGCGCGGGCTTCAACCCCGCTGGACCCACCAAGTACGTGCCCGGCCGCATCAACCACCCCATCTGCGCCGGTGGTGCCGTGGTGAACGCGGGTGACCTGGTCGTGGGCGACGCCGATGGCGTGGTCGTCATCGAGCGCGAAAAAGCCCCCGCCATGCTGGCCCTGGCCGACAAGAAGGTGGCCGACGAAGCCGCCCGCATCGAAGCCATTGCACGCGGCGACACCGCATCGAAATGGCTGCCTGCCGCGCTGCGCGCTGCTGGCGTGCTGAAGGAAGGGGAATCGCTGTGAGCCAAACCATCATCGTCACCGGCGCCGATCTGGCGCAGCAAGCCCTGGACCTGCTCACGGGCTACGACATCGTCTACGCAGGCAAGACGCCGACCGAAGAGGACATGGTGGCCCTGTGCGGTGCGCACAACCCCGTGGCCATCATCGTGCGCTACGGCAAGGTGGGCGCTGTGGTGATGGACGCGGCCCCGGCGCTCAAGGTCATCTCCAAGCACGGCAGTGGCACCGACACCATCGACAAGGTGGCGGCCAAGGCCCGGGGCATTGAGGTGGTGGCCGCCGTAGGCGCCAACGCTGCGGCCGTGGCCGAGCAGGCGCTGGCGCTGCTGCTGGCCTGCGCCAAATCGGTGGTGCAGCTCGACGCGCGCATGCACGCGGGCCACTGGGACAAAGCCACGCACAAAAGCCTGGAGCTGGGTGGCCGCACCGTGGGCCTGGTGGGCCTGGGCGCCATCGGCCTGCGGTTTGCCAAGATGGCCGACGCCCTGGGCATGCGAGTGATCGGCTTTGACCCGTTTGCGAAGAGCCTGCCGGACTATGTGCAGAGTGTGTGCCTGGAGACGATCTGGCGCGAAGCCGATGCCGTGTCTCTGCACTGCCCGCTGACCGACGAGAACCGGGGCATGGTGAACGCCACCACGCTGGCGCAATGCAAGCGCGGCGTGATCGTGGTGAACACGGCGCGTGGCGGCCTGATCGACGAGGCTGCGCTGCTGGATGCCGTGCGCTCGGGCCAGGTGATGGCGGCGGGGCTGGACAGTTTTGCGGTCGAGCCGATGGTGGCGGGCCATCCCTTCCAGGGCGAGAAGCACTTCATCCTCAGCCCCCACATCGGCGGCGTGACCAGTGACGCCTACGTGAACATGGGCGTGGGCGCGGCGCAGAACCTGCTGGCCGTGCTGGCCCGGGTGCCTGGCGCAGCGATGGCTGCGGCCTGACGCCAGCCCCCTTCCTGAAAGCAAAGAGAAAAAAGGCACGGGGCAGGGCGCCTCGGCCCATGGAGACAAAGACATGCACACTATTTTGAGAAGAAAAACGGCCTCCGCGCGCGTCCATCATGCGCTGATAGCTATTATTTGTATAGCATGTAGCGCAGCAGGGGCGCAAACTGCGTTCCCCCACAAGCCCGTCAAGCTGGTGGTGGGTTTTGCCGCAGGCGGCCCCACCGACGTGGTGGCACGCGCGTTTGCCGACCACGCCAGCCGCGCGCTGGGCCAGCCCTTTGTGGTGGACAACAAGCCCGGCGCCAACACCATCCTGGCCGCCCAGGCGGTGGCCAGCGCGCCCGCCGACGGCTACACGCTGCTGTTTGGCGCCACCAACCACACCATGATCCCTGGGCTGTACGCCGGGCGGGTGAAGTTCGATGCGGTGAAGTCGTTCAAGCCGCTGTGCACCGTGGCCACCAGCCCCACGGTGCTGGTGGTGGGGCAGGCCCTGCCGGTGAAGTCGCTGGCTGAGTACATGGCCCGTGCGCGCAAGGAGCCGGGGCGTCTGTCCGCAGGCACGGCGGGCGTGGGCAGCTCAGGCCACTTTGCCACCGAGATGTTTGCCCGCGCCAACAGCCTGCAGCTGAACCACGTGCCCTACAAGGGCGCCGCGCCAGTGGTCACGGACCTGGTGGGCGGCCAGCTCGACAGCTCGTTTGCCACGCTGGGCTCGGTGCTGCCGCAGATCAAGAGCGGCAAGCTCACCGCGCTGGCCGTGGCATCGCCCAAGCGGTCGTCGCTGCTGCCCGACGTGGCCACGTTTGCCGAGGCCGGTGGCGGCAAGTATTCGGCCGACGCCTGGTATGGCCTGCTGGCCCCGGCGGGCCTGGACGACGCCATTGCCCAGCAGCTGGAGCGCGTGGCCAGGGAATTTGTGCAAAGCCCTGCGGCCAACGACAAGTTGCGCGGCCTGGGGCTGGACGCCGATGCCACCTGCGGCGCGGCGCTTGCCAGCCAGGTCGGCCGCGAAGTGGCCGCCTATACGCAGATTGCACGCGAGCTTGATCTGAAAGTGGATTGACCCCCCTGAGGCGCTTTGCGCCTTCCCCCCTCTCTCGCCTCGCTGCGCGATGCGGGAAGGGGGACGCAGCCAGTGCGGCGGGGTGGCCCTTGCATGGCTGCCTGCGCTTTGTCAGCGCCAGTTTCGCAGGCCATGGGCCAGCGATACCTGGTTGTTCTTCATGGATTGAATAGTTAAGGAGACTTCATGTTGCGTTTTCTCAAACCCTTGATCGCCGCCTGCGCCCTGGCTGCAGGCCTGGCCCACGCCGCCTTCCCCGAGCGGCCCATCACCCTCGTCGTGCCCTACGCCCCTGGCGGCGCGGCCGATGCGGTGGCCCGCGTGGTGGCCACCCGCCTGGGCGCCAAGCTGGGCGGCAGCGTGATTGTGGACAACAAGGCGGGCGCCAGTGGCACCATTGGCGCGAGTTTTGTGGCCAAGGCATCGGCGGATGGCTACACCATGCTGTACGACGCCACGCCGCACTCCATCAACCCGCACCTGTTCCCCAAGATGCCGTATGCCAGCACCGCGCTGCAGCCACTGTCGCTGGTGCTGCTGGCGCCCAATGTGCTCATCGTGAAGGCCGATGCGCCTTACAAGAATTTGGGCGAGCTGATCGCCAAGGCCAAGGCCCAGCCTGGCAAGATCAACTTTGCCTCGGGCGGCAGCGGCACGGTGCAGCGCCTGGCGGCGGAGCTGATGGCCCAGAAGCTGGGCCTGGACATGGTGCACGTGCCCTACAAGAGCGGCGGCCCCGCCATCACCGACGTGATCGCGGGCCAGGTGGACTTCATGTTCGGCACCGTGGCCGCCACCTACCCGCATGTGGCGGGCGGCAAGCTGCGCGCGCTGGCCGTGTCGGCGCCCGAGCGTTCCAGGCGCCTGCCCGACGTGCCCACGGTGGCCGAGGCGGCCATCCCCGGCTACGAGGCCTATGAGTGGAACGGCGTGTTTCTGCCTGCGGGCGTACCTGCCGACGTGGCCACCAAACTGCAGCAGGCCCTGCAAGAGGTGCTGAAGGAAGACGAAGTGAAACAGCGCCTGGCCGACCTGGGCGCCCAGCCCATCGGTTCCACGCCTGCAGAGTTTGCTGCCTTCCTCAAGAAGGAAGACAGCAAGTGGGGCGAGGTGGTGAAGAAGGGCAACATCAAACTCGACTGAGCCATGCCTTTGCCCGCGCTGACCACGCCCGTGCCGCACTCGGTGGGCCTGAACCGCCCGCAGCGCCTGCTGCCGCCCGGCGCGTGCGACAGCCACATGCACATCTTCGATGCACGTTTTGCACCGTCTGCCCACTGGCCGCGCACGCCGCCCGATGCGCCCGTGGCCGCCTATCGGCAGCTGCAGCAGCGCCTGGGCAGCACACGCACGGTGGTGGTCACGCCATCCACCTACGGCACTGACAACGCCTGCACGCTGGATGCGCTGGACCAGCTGGGTGACGACGCACGCGGCGTGGCCGTGGTGGACCCCAGCGTGAGCGATGCAGAGCTGGCCCGGCTGGCCGCGCGCCGCGTGTGCGGGCTGCGGGTCAACTTTGTCTCACCCCAATCGTGGGGCACCACCACGGCGCAGATGCTGAGCACGCTGGCGGGCAAGGTGGCACGGCATGCGGACTGCGGTGGCTGGCACATCCAGGTGTTCGCGCACCCGGAGCAGATCATGGCGCTGGCGCCTGTGCTGCAGGCGCTGCCGGTGCCGCTGGTCATCGACCACCTGGGGCGCATCGATCCGGCCGAAGGTCCATCGGCCCAAGCCTTTGGCGTGCTGCGCCGCTTGCTGGACGGGGGCAACACCTGGGTCAAGCTCTCGGGTGCCTACATGCGCTCTGCCGTGCAGGGCCCCAGCTACGCCGACACCCTGCCGCTGGGGCAAGCCCTGGTGCGGGTAGCCCCCAATCACCTGGTGTGGGGCAGCGACTGGCCCCACACCACCGAGGCGCCGGGCACCGTGAACGATGCCGGCCTGGTGGACCTGCTGCGCGCCTGGGCGGGCTCGGATGCCGCGATGGACCGTATCCTGGTGGACAACCCGGCGCGGCTGTATGGTTTCGGCACCACCTCCTGACAACGAAAGCCTCTTCCATGTTTCTGCTGCAATCCCCCGAGCTCCGCGAGCTGGCGTTTTTCAGCTCTATGCCCGACACTTTCCGCCGCCCCGAGCGCAGCGCCTGGGCCGATGCCAACCGGGGCGGCACTGTCACCGATTCGTTCCTCGAAGGCCCGGTGTTCGACGGCATGGGCAACCTGTACGTGACCGACATCCCCTGGGGCCGCATCTTCCGCATCGACCCGCAGGGCGCGTGGATGCTGGTGGCCGAGTACGACGGCGAGCCCAATGGGATGAAGTTCATGGATGCGGGCACGCTGCTCATCACCGACTACAAGAACGGGTTGATGCGGCTCGATATCGCGACCGGCAGGGTCACGCCGTACCTGGAGCGCCGCAACAGCGAACGCTTCAAGGGCGTGAACGATTTGATCTTCGACGCCGACGGCAACCTGTACTTCACCGACCAGGGCCAGAGCGGCCTGCACGACCCGAGCGGGCGCTTGTACCGGCTGCGCCCCAATGGCCAGCTCGACCTGTTGCTGGCCAACGTGCCCAGCCCCAATGGCGTGGCCCTGTCGCCCGACGGCCGCGTGCTGTACCTGGCCGCCACACGTGGCAACTGCGTGTGGCGCGTGCCGCTGCTGCCCGATGGCAGCGTGGCCAAGGTGGGGCAGTTCTTCACGTCGTATGGCCCGAGCGGCCCCGATGGGCTTGCGGTGGATGGGGCGGGGCGCCTGTTGGTGGCCAACCCGGGCCTGGGTTATGTGTGGGTGCTCAACCACCGGGCCGAGCCCGTGCTGGTGCTGCGGGGGCCGGCCGGAGCCTCCACCACAAATCTGGCTTATGGCGGGCAGGGAGGACAAACGGTGTTCGTGACCGATTCGACCCACGGCCACATCCTGCACGCACGGCTGGATGCGCCGGGGCTACCCCTGCACCGCTCGACCCCGGACTGAATGTCGGGCCAAAGGGCAAGGGCGTTTTCAGAGCTTTACTGGGCTGCAGCGACCTTTGCGGCGCCGCGATAGCGCGACAGCCAGTGCGCGTAGGGCGCGGGCAGCGTGTTCCATTCAGGCTTTTGCACGCCCAGCACCTGCGCCAGGTGGTATGTGTAGTGCGGATTGGACAGGTGGGCGCGGCCGATCATCACCAGATCCATCTGGCCGTCGGCCACTGCACGTTCAGCGATTTTCGGGTCATCGATGCCCCACGACGAGGCCACGGGCAGGTCGGCTTCGCTGCGCACGCGCTGTGCGACCGGGGCCAGGAAGGCGGGGGTTGCCCAGGGAATCTGCGTCTCGGCAATCACGAAGTTCGCGCTGACGTTGACCATATCCAAGCCACGTTCGCGCATCTGGCGCACCAGCTCAATGGACTCGGCCACGGTTTCCTCGTCGCGTCCGTCGTATTCGATGACTCCGAAGCGTGCCGTGAGTGGCAGGTGCGCGGGCCACACCTTGCGCACGGCCTCCACGGTTTCCAGCAGAAAGCGCGCGCGGTTGTCAAAGCTGCCGCCGTACTGGTCGGTGCGCTGGTTGCTGTGGGGCGAGAAGAAGCTCTGCGCCAGGTAGCCGTGGGCAAAGTGCAGTTCCAGCCACTCGAACCCTGCGGCCAGTGCGCGACGTGCGGCGGCCACAAAGTCGGCCTGCACGCGGGCAATGTCTTGCAGTGTCATGGCCTGGGGTACCCGGGGCAGACTGCCGCCGTAAGCAATGGCGGACGGTGCTATCGGCTGCCAGGCACGCGCGTCGTTCTCGGGAATGTGGTCATCGCCTTCCCAGGGGCGTTGGGCGCTGGCCTTGCGGCCTGCGTGGGCGATCTGGATGCCGGGCACGGCGCCAGCGGCCTTGATGCTGGCGGCGATGCGGCCCATGCCTTCGACGTGCTGGTCGTTCCAAAGGCCTGTGCAGGCCGGGGTGATGCGGCCTTCGGGCGATACGCCCGTGGCCTCGACAATCACCAGGCCTGCGCCGCCGCGAGCGAGACCGGCGTAATGCGCCTGGTGCCATTCATTGGTGAAGCCATCCACCGCGCTGTACTGGCACATCGGCGGGATCGCGATGCGGTTGCGCAGGGTGACGCTTTTGAGCTGGAACGGTGTGAACAGGGCAGACATGCAGCTTGCTTTCTTGTCGGTTAAATAGAAAAGGAATTTCGGTCTGAGGGCGGGGGCAAAGACACCACGGCCACGCAGAGTGAAGATGGTGGGTACGATGCAGCCATAAACCAAATCGATAGTTCTTATTTCTGAAATCATGGCAATTGATATCAGGGCCATGGACCTGAACCTGCTCAAGGCACTGGATGCCTTGCTCGACGAACGCAGCGTAACCCGCGCCGCCCAGCGCCTGTCGCTCACCCAGCCTGCGGTGAGCGGCATGCTGACCCGGCTGCGCGAAAGCTTCGATGACCCGCTATTCGTGCGTACACAGCGTGGCATTACGCCCACGCTGCGCGCACAGGAGCTGGCCGCGCCGGTCAAGGAACTGCTGGGTGGGATCGAGTCGCTGCTGCAACCTCAGGTCTTTGACCCTGCCACGGCGCAGATGACGGTGCAGCTCGCATCCACCGACTATGCGTTGCAGGCGGTGGTGGTGCCATTCCTGGCCATGCTGCGTCGCCGCGCGCCCGGCGTGCGTGTGGCCGTGGTGCCGGCCCAGCATCTGCCGGTGTACGAGCGGCTGGAGCGGGGCGATATCGATCTGGCCCTGATCAGCCCCGAGAACACGGCGCCCGACCTGTATGCCCGTCACCTGTTTGACGAGCGCTACGTGTGCGTGATGCGCGCCGGGCACCCGGATGCGAAAGGCGGCGCGCTGTCGCTGGACCGCTTCTGCGCGCTGGACCATGCGCTCATCTCGTACACGGGCGGCAGCTTCTGCGGCGTGACGGACGAGGTGCTGGCACGCCTGGGCCGGTCGCGCCGGGTGGTGCTGTCGATCACCAGCTTTCTGGTGCTGCCGGAGATCCTGCGCAATAGCGACCTGATCGCGGTGGTGCCCCAGCGGGTGGTAGCTGATGCACGCGGGCTGGTTGTGCTGGAGCCACCAGTGGCCATACCTGGCTTCGTTAAAACTGCTGCTTGGCATGAACGCACCCACCGCTCGCCGGGGCATCGCTGGGTCCGCTCGGTGCTGTTCGATACGTGTGGGTGCAAGGAGGTCGGTAGTCCGCTGCATTTGCCGAAATTAGAGAAAAACTATTGAATTAATCAAAACTATTGCCTTTTCATAAGGAAATGCACTCCATAACATCGGCTGATCACCAACGCCAACAGGAGTGCCTCATGACACAAGAGACCAACAAGTGCCCGTTTGACCACACCAAGGCTGCCGCGCCCAAGGGCCGTGGCAATGCCGACTGGTGGCCAGACCAGCTCAATATCCGTCCCCTGAACCAGAACTCCCCGCTCACCGATCCCATGGGCGACGGCTTCGATTACGCAAAAGAATTCAAGAGCCTGGACCTTGCTGCCGTAAAGGCCGACCTGCATGCATTGATGACCGATTCGCAGGACTGGTGGCCCGCAGACTTTGGCCACTACGGGCCATTGTTTGTGCGCATGGCCTGGCACAGCGCCGGAACCTACCGCCTGGCGGACGGACGTGGCGGCGCCGGGGCAGGGCAGCAGCGGTTTGCGCCGCTCAATAGCTGGCCCGACAACGCCAATCTGGACAAGGCACGCCGCCTGCTCTGGCCCATCAAGCAGAAGTACGGCCGCAAGATCTCGTGGGCCGACCTGATGATCTTGACCGGCAACGTGGCACTGGAGTCCATGGGCTTCAAGACCTTCGGCTTTGCCGGTGGTCGCCCCGACGTGTGGGAACCCGATGAAAACGTGTACTGGGGCGCAGAGACCACATGGCTCGGCGGCGATAAGCGCTACAGCGGCGAGCGCGACCTGGCCAAGCCCCTGGCCGCCGTGCAGATGGGCCTGATCTACGTGAACCCCGAAGGCCCGAACGGCAACCCTGACCCCCTGGCCGCAGCGCGCGACATCCGCGACACCTTTGCCCGCATGGCGATGGACGATGAAGAAACCGTGGCGCTCATCGCGGGTGGCCATACCTTTGGCAAGACCCATGGCGCGGGCGATGCCGCGCTGGTGGGCAAGGAGCCCGAAGGCGCAGGCATCGAGGAGCAGGGCCTGGGCTGGAAGAGCAGCCATGGTTCTGGCAAGGGCGGCGACACCATCACCAGCGGCCTGGAAGTCACCTGGACCACCACGCCCACGAAGTGGAGCAACAACTTCTTCGAAAACCTGTTCGGCTTTGAGTGGGAGCTGACCAAGAGCCCGGCCGGTGCCCACCAGTGGACGGCCAAAGGTGCCGAGGCCACGATTCCACACGCGCACGATGCGTCGAAGAAGCTGGTACCCACGATGCTCACCACCGACCTGTCGCTGCGGTTTGATCCGGCTTACGAGAAGATCTCGCGCCGCTTCCTGGAGCACCCTGAGCAGTTTGCCGACGCATTTGCGCGCGCCTGGTTCAAGCTCACACACCGCGACATGGGGCCGCGTGCACGCTACCTGGGCCCTGAAGTGCCCGCCGAAGTGCTGGTCTGGCAAGACCCTGTTCCTGCAGTGGACCATGCTCTGGTCAACGAACAAGACATCACGGCACTCAAGTCCAAGGTGTTGGCGTCGGGCCTCTCGATCTCTGAGCTGGTATCGACGGCCTGGGCTTCTGCCTCAACTTTCCGAGGCGGCGACAAGCGCGGCGGAGCCAATGGGGCGCGCATTCGTCTGGCTCCGCAGAAGGACTGGGACGTAAACCAGCCTGCACAACTGGCCAAGGTGCTGGGCCAGCTCGAAGCCATCCAGCGCGCGTTCAACGCCGAGCAGACGGGCGGCAAGAAAATCTCGCTGGCCGACCTCATCGTGCTGGCCGGTGGCGCCGCTGTGGAGGCTGCCGCGAAGCGAGGCGGGCAGGACGTGACCGTGCCTTTCACCCCCGGCCGCACCGACGCCTCGCAGGAGCAAACCGATGTGCCATCGTTCGAAGTGATGGAGCCCGTGGCCGATGGCTTTCGCAACTACGTGCGCCCCGGGCTGGAGGGCGCTGTGGCCGAACTGCTGATCGACCGCGCGAACCAGCTGACCTTGACTGCGCCAGAGATGACGGTGCTGGTCGGCGGTTTGCGGGTACTGGGTGCCAACATGGGCCAGGCGCCTCACGGAGCTTTCACGCAGCGCCCGGAAACGTTGAGCAATGACTTCTTTGTGAACCTGCTCGACATGCGCACCCAATGGCAGAAGTCAGCGAGCGCAACCGGTGTGCTGGAAGGGGTGGACCGCAGCACAGGCGCCAAGAAATGGACCGGCACCGTGGTCGACCTCGTGTTTGGCTCGAATTCCGTTCTCCGTGCGCTGGCCGAGGTCTATGCCAGCAGCGATGCCCAGGCCGTGTTTGTGCAGGACTTCGCCCGCGCCTGGACCAAGGTGATGAACCTGGATCGCTTTGATCTCGCGGCAGCGTAAACCTGGGGCTCAGCACTTTGACAAAGCCACCTGCCTGGCCCTTCACGGGGTATGGCAGGTGGCTTTGTGTTTTTCGTGCAGGCGCTGCGGCTACGATGGCGGCCCCAACTGAACCGGAGAGCCCGCATGACACAACAACTCCCATCCACCAAGGACTTCGAAAAAGGTCTGGCCACACGCAAGCAGGTCATGGGCGAGGACTTTGTCGCCAATGCCTTTGGCAATGCCACGGCGTTCACCCAGCCGATCCAGGAGTTCATCACCCGCAATGCCTGGGGCGATGTATGGCAGCGGCCGGGGCTGGACATGAAGACGCGCAGCTTGATCACGGTGGCGTTTCTTACCGCGCTGGGCAAGCAGCATGAGCTTAAGGGCCACGTGCGCGGCGCGCTCAACAACGGCGCTACAGCGGCAGAGATCCAGGAAGTGTTGCTGCACGCCAGCATCTACTGCGGCCTGCCGACGGCAGTCGAGGCTTTTCGCACAGCTGCTGACGTGATCGACGGCCCGAAGTAGGGCTCAACCAGCGAGCAATTTGTGTACTAGGTCGGCAGCGGTGGATGCGTTGTACTTGCGCATGAGGCGTGCCCGGTAAATCTCCACCGTGCGGTGGCTGATCTCCAGGGCCCGGCCGATCTCCTTGGAAGTCAGTCCCTCCAACAGGCGCGCGGCCACCTCGCGTTCGCGGCCTGTCAACTCGGCCTTCACGGGGCGTTGCGAACTCAGGTCTTCAAAGCTCCAGATGCCTGATTCATGCGGGGCATCTCGGTTGAGTGCACGGCCTGACACATGGCACCAGAAGACCTCACCGTTGGCACGCTTCATGATGCGGTTGTCGGCGTAGTGGCCCTTGGCGTTCAGAATAGGTTCCATGTGCGCCCCAAGGCGCTCGTATTCGTCGGCGCTTGGATAAAGTATCTGGAACGACTGACCGATGAGCACCTCGCGCGAGGCGCCGAACATCTCGCACACATGCCGGTTGCAATCGACCATGGTGCGGTTGCGCGACAGCACTAGGCCCACGGGGGCCATGTCAAAAGCGAGTCGGTAATCAACGTCCATTGGCAACGTCCATAGTGCAAGTCTTTACGGGATACTACTTAATCGGGTACGTAGTATCGTAGCGCATCCAAATTCACAAGGAGATCGTGGTGAACAAGTTATTCCCCTCCGCAGCTGAGGCCCTCAAGGGCGTGGTTGCAGACGGCCAGCTCATGGCTGTGGGTGGTTTCGGTTTGTGTGGCATCCCTGAAGCGCTGATCGACGCCTTGCGCGATTCCGGCGTCAAGAACCTCACCGTGATTTCCAACAACGCAGGTGTGGATGGCTTTGGCTTGGGCAAGCTGCTGGAAACCCGCCAGATCAAGAAGATGATTTCGTCCTACGTGGGCGAAAACAAGGAGTTCGAGCGCCAATACCTTGCCGGCGAGCTGGAGCTGGAGTTCACGCCCCAGGGCACGCTGGCCGAGAAGCTGCGTGCAGGCGGCGCGGGCATTCCTGCTTTCTTTACCAAGACCGGTGTGGGCACCATCGTGGCCGAGGGCAAGGAACTGCGCGAGTTCGACGGCGAAACCTATGTGATGGAACGCTCGCTCGTGCCCGAGGTGGCGCTGGTCAAGGCGCACCGCGCCGACAAGTCGGGCAACCTGCAGTTCCGTCTGACGGCCCGTAACTTCAATCCTGCCGCTGCCATGGCCGGCAAGGTCTGCATCGTTGAAGTGGAAGAGGTGGTGGAAACCGGTGCCATGGTGCCGGACCAGATCCATCTGCCCGGCATCTATGTGCACCGCATCGTGCACAACCCGAACCCGGAAAAGCGCATCGAAAAGCGCACCATCACTGAGAAGGCGGGCGTTTAAGCCTGCGTTTATCGAAAAGCAGGCGTGCAAGCCTGCCGTCACCGAACAAGCTGGAGAAATACATATGTCGTGGAGTCAAGACCAAATGGCGGCGCGTGCCGCCCATGAGCTCGAAGACGGCTTTTACGTGAATCTGGGTATTGGCATCCCTACGCTGGTGGCCAATTTCGTGCCCGCCGACAAGGAAGTGTGGCTGCAGTCCGAAAACGGCATGCTTGGCATCGGCCCGTTCCCCAACGAAGATGAGGTGGATGCGGACCTGATCAACGCTGGCAAGCAGACCGTGACCACCATCAAGGGCTCGTCCATCTTTGGCAGCCATGACAGCTTTGCCATGATCCGTGGCGGCAAGATCAACCTGTCCATCCTGGGCGCCATGCAGGTCAGCGAAAAGGGCGATCTGGCCAACTGGATGATCCCCGGGAAGATGGTCAAGGGCATGGGCGGCGCGATGGACCTGGTGGCGGGTGTCAAGCGCGTGATCGTGCTCATGGAACACGTTGCCAAGAAGAAGGACGGCACCGAAGACCTGAAGATCCTGCCCCAGTGCACGCTGCCGCTGACGGGCGTGGGCGTGGTCGACCGCATCATCACCGACCTGGCGGTGATGGACGTCACCCCCCAAGGCCTGAAGGTGGTGGAACTGGCTCCGGGCGTGACGTTTGATGCCCTGCAAGCCAAAACGGGCGTGACGCTGATTCCTTGACCGTTGTTGGGGGCGTTCCTCAAACGCAAAAAAAGCCGAGGCCCCGTGAGGGGCCTCGGCTTTTGAGCATGAGACTGCGTCGGCGTGCCGACCGCAGCACCTGCCGTGCAAATTACATGGCGCTGAATTCGCCCGAAGGGATCTTGCCAGTGCGC